>NZ_JBITGM010000013.1:160443-307617 GCF_044457025.1 Streptomyces sp. NPDC050658 | reverse complement strand
AACGCCCGGTTACATTCCGAACCCGGAAGCTAAGCCTCACAGCGCCGATGGTACTGCAGGGGGGACCCTGTGGGAGAGTAGGACGCCGCCGAACTTTACTTATAGCCGTGGTTCCCGGAATCAATTGATTCCGGGAACCACGGCTTTTTGTGTTTCTGGCCCCGGACCACCCCTCTGCACCGCCGGCCGACAACTGAGGGTAAGGTCAGGGGGCATCATCGGCTCGTTTCCCACAGGAGGCCCCCGGGTGGAGGTCCAGGAGACGCGTGTCCAGACGGACCGAGTCCTCACCATCCCGAACATCCTCAGCATGGCGCGCCTCGTCGGCGTACCCCTCTTCCTGTGGTTGATCCTCAGGCCGGAGTTCGGTGGCCCCAAGAGCGACCACTGGGCGCTGTTGGTGCTGATGCTGAGCGGCATCAGCGACTATCTCGACGGCAAGTTGGCCCGCCGCTGGAACCAGATCAGCAACCTCGGGCGGCTACTCGACCCGGCTGCTGACCGGCTCTATATTTTGTCCACATTGGTCGGACTCACGTGGCGGGAGATTCTTCCGCTCTGGCTGACCGCGGTGCTGCTCCTGCGCGAGCTGGTTCTGCTGGTGATGGTCGGGATCCTCAGGCGTCACGGCTATCCGCCGCCGCAGGTGAACTTCCTCGGCAAGGCGGCCACCTTCAACCTGATGTACGCCTTTCCACTACTGCTGCTCAGCGATGGAAGTGGCTGGATCAACACGCTCGCTGCTATTTTCGGATGGGCGTTCGCCGGATGGGGTACAACGCTGTACTGGTGGGCAGGGATCCTCTACGTGGTTCAGGTCCGCAGACTTGTCCGGGCGGACGCCACGGCCGATTGAGCTTGCCGATTCGGCAGTTGCAGAGGCTTGCAGGTCCGTGACTGACATATGCGGGCCTATCCGGGCGGGCTAAGTCGGCTAGATCGTCGTCTATTGAGGAGGACGCTTCCGACATGAAGGCCGTCGTAATGGCCGGAGGCGAAGGCACGCGCCTTCGCCCCATGACCTCGAGCATGCCCAAGCCGCTCCTGCCCGTGGCCAATAGGCCGATCATGGAGCATGTGCTGCGGCTGCTCAAGCGGCATGGGCTCACCGAGACCGTAGTGACCGTGCAGTTTCTGGCCTCTCTGGTCAAGAATTACTTCGGCGATGGTGAAGAGCTCGGGATGGAGCTCACCTATGCCAATGAGGAGAAGCCACTCGGCACTGCTGGGAGTGTGAAGAACGCTGAGGAAGCGCTGAAGGACGATGCATTCCTCGTGATCTCCGGTGATGCTCTCACTGATTTCGACCTCACCGAGCTCATCAACTTCCACAAGGAAAAGGGCGCGCTTGTCACCGTCTGTCTGACGCGCGTGCCCAATCCGCTGGAATTCGGCATCACCATCGTGGACGAAGAAGGAAAGGTCGAGCGCTTCCTCGAGAAGCCGACCTGGGGGCAGGTCTTCTCGGACACGGTGAATACGGGCATCTATGTGATGGAGCCCGAGGTCTTCGACTATGTCGAGGCCGATGTGTCGGTGGACTGGTCCGGTGATGTCTTCCCTCAGCTGATGAAGGAGGGCAAGCCGGTCTACGGGTATGTCGCCGAGGGGTACTGGGAAGACGTCGGCACCCACGAGAGCTACGTCAAGGCGCAGGCCGACGTGTTGGAGCGGAAGGTCGACGTCGAGCTCGACGGCTTCGAGATCTCGCCCGGCGTGTGGGTGGCCGAAGGCGCAGAGGTGCACCCGGACGCCGTGCTGCGCGGGCCGCTCTACATCGGTGACTACGCCAAGGTCGAGGCCGGCGCCGAGATCCGGGAGCACACCGTCGTCGGCTCCAACGTCGTGGTGAAGAGCGGCGGCTTCCTGCACCGGGCCGTCGTACACGACAACGTCTACATCGGGCAGCACAGCAATCTGCGGGGCTGTGTGATCGGCAAGAACACCGACATCATGCGGGCTGCCCGGATCGAGGACGGTGCGGTCATCGGGGACGAGTGCCTGGTCGGTGAGGAATCGATCATCCAGGGCAATGTGCGCGTCTATCCGTTCAAGACGATCGAGGCCGGCGCCTTCGTCAATACGTCCGTCATCTGGGAGTCGCGGGGCCAGGCCCATCTCTTCGGCGCGCGCGGAGTGTCCGGGATCCTGAACGTGGAGATCACTCCGGAGCTGGCGGTGCGGCTCGCGGGGGCGTATGCGACGACCCTGAAGAAGGGTTCCACGGTCACCACCGCGCGCGACCACTCCCGGGGCGCCCGGGCGCTGAAGCGGGCCGTCATCTCGGCACTGCAGGCCAGCGCCATCGACGTACGCGATCTGGAGAATGTCCCGCTGCCCGTGGCACGGCAGCAGACCGCGCGCGGCAGTGCCGGCGGGATCATGATCCGGACGACCACCGGGGTGCCGGACTCCGTCGACATCATGTTCTTCGACGGGCGTGGGGCGGATCTGTCGCAGGGGAGTCAGCGGAAGCTTGACCGGGTGTACGCGCGTCAGGAGTACCGGCGTGCCTTCCCCGGTGAGATCGGGGATCTGCACTTCCCGTCGAGTGTCTTCGATTCGTACACCGGCTCGTTGCTGCGCAATGTCGACACGACGGGTGTGGCCGAGTCGGAGCTGAAGGTGGTCGTCGACGCGTCCAACGGCAGTGCGGGGCTTGTGCTGCCGAGCCTGCTCGGGCGGCTCGGTGTCGACGCGTTGACCATCAATCCGGGGCTCGACGAGTCGCGTCCGACCGAGACCTATGAGGCGCGCAGGTCCGGGCTTGTGCGGCTCGGCGAGATCGTGGCGTCCGCGCGGGCCGCGTTCGGGGTGCGCTTCGACCCGGTGGGCGAGCGGCTCTCGCTCGTCGACGAGAAGGGGCGGATCGTCGAGGACGACCGGGCGCTGCTGGTCATGCTCGACCTGGTCGCCGCCGAGCGGCGCAGTGGGCGCGTGGCGCTGCCGGTGACGACGACACGCATCGCCGAGCAGGTGGCGGCGTATCACGGGACGCAGGTCGACTGGACGACGACTTCGCCGGACGATCTGACCCGCGTCGGGCGCGACGAGTCGACGATCTTCGGGGGTGACGGCCGCGGCGGCTTCATCATTCCCGAGTTCAGCAGCGTCTTCGACGGTACGGCGGCGTTCGTGCGGCTCCTCGGTCTGGTGGCACGGACGCAGCTCACGCTCAGCCAGATCGACGCGCGGATCCCGCGGGCCCATGTGCTGCGGCGGGACCTCGCGACTCCCTGGGCGGTCAAGGGGCTTGTGATGCGCCGTGTCGTGGAGGCCGCGGGGGAGCGTTCGGTGGACACCACCGACGGTGTACGGGTCGTGGAGGCCGACGGGCGGTGGGTGCTCGTGCTGCCCGACCCCGCCGAGGCGGTCACTCATCTGTGGGCCGAGGGGCCCGACGACGCGTCCGCCCAGGCGCTGCTCGACGAGTGGTCGGCCGTGGTGGACAGCGCGGGTCACTGACCGTGCGCGGGGGCCGGACGGCACACGGGAGAGGTGGCGTCCGGCTCGCCGGTGGGGCCATTCGGAGGTAACGCCCGCGACGTGCGACGATGTGCGGCATGCCGCAGCAGCCCCCCGTTCGGAGCACCCCCTCGCGCCCCCGGCGCCCGGACGCCTCCATGTCGCTGCTCACCACCGTCATGGACCACAGCCTGGACGAGGGGTACGCGGAGGCGGCGGCCCGGAAGCGGGCGAAGGGTGACGGCGGTGTGCCGCGTCCGTTGCGCGCCAAGCTCGGTCTCGCGCTCGGTCTCGTGCTCGCCGCCCTGGTGGTGACCGTGGGCGCCGCGCAGGCGCGGATAGCGGCACCGGTCGTCGCCAAGGAGCGCGCCGAGCTCATCGACCGTATCGAGTCGGCGACTTCGGACGCGGACAGCCTCGAGGATGACGTCGAGACGCTCCGCGACGACGTCAGCGAGCGGCAGCGTGAGGCCCTGAAGAAGCACGGCGGCAGCCAGGGCGAGTTGGTGGCCCTCCTTTCCGGTGCCACCGAGGTGCAGGGGCCGGGCGTGAAGCTGGTCGTGGACGATGCCAAGGAAGCCGACCAGGGCGGTGGCGGGCCGCGGGAGAGCGCGGGTTTCTCCGACACCGGACGGGTGCGGGACCGCGACATGCAGCGGGTGGTCAACGGCCTGTGGCAGTCGGGCGCGGAGGCGATCTCCATCAACGACCAGCGGCTGACGGCACTGTCGGCGATCAGGGCCGCGGGTGACGCGATACTGGTCGACAACAAGCCGCTCGTGCCGCCGTATACGGTGCTTGCCGTGGGGGACGGGCAGCGCTTGAGCACGAGATTCCAGAACAGTCGCGACGGTCAGTATCTGCATGCTCTGCAGGAGAACTTCGGGGTCAGGACCAGCATTTCCGTCCAGGAGAGCCTCCGGATCCCGGCAGCACCGAGTGTGACCGTACGTACAGCAGAGCCGAAGGCAGGAAAGGGCACATAGTGATCGCCGTACTGGGCCTCGTCGTGGGAGTCGTGGCCGGATTGTTGGTCCGGCCCGAGGTTCCGGCGGTGGTCGAGCCGTATCTTCCGATCGCCGTCGTCGCGGCACTCGACGCGGTGTTCGGAGGCCTGCGCGCGATGCTCGACGGGATCTTCGACGACAAGGTCTTCGTGGTGTCGTTCCTGTCGAACGTCGTGGTGGCCGCCCTGATCGTCTTCCTGGGCGACAAGTTGGGCGTCGGCGCCCAACTCTCCACCGGCGTCGTCGTGGTGCTCGGCATCCGGATCTTCTCGAACGCCGCCGCCATCCGCCGACACGTCTTCCGGGCGTGACGGCCATGGGGACGGACGGGACGCCCGGGAACGACGACCGGCACAAGGAGCTGCCCGCGGAGGTGCCGAGCACGCCCGTGGAGCCGGCGGACGGCGCCGAGCGCGCGCGGGGCGAGCAGCCGCAGCTGACGGGCCGTAAGCGGCTGCGGGAGGCGCTGTGGCCGCCGCGGGTCACGCGCCCGCAACTCATCGTGGCCCTGCTGCTGTTCGTGCTGGGGCTCGGCCTGGCCATCCAGGTGCGCTCCAACAACGACAGCAGCGCGCTGCGCGGGGCACGTCAGGAAGATCTTGTACGCATCCTCGATGAACTGGATGACCGTACACAGCGTCTGGAAGATGAGAAGCAGCGTCTGGAGGATCAGCGCACCGGTCTCGAGAACAGCTCGGACCAGGCCGAGGAGGCCCGCAAGCAGACGGTCGAGAAGGAGCGTCAACTCGGCATTCTGGCGGGCACCGTGGCCGCGCAGGGTCCTGGCATCACGCTGACCATCGACGACAAGAAGGGGTCGGTAGAGGCTGACATGCTGCTCGACGCCATTCAGGAGCTGCGCGCCGCGGGGGCCGAGGCCATCCAGATCAATGATGTCCGGGTGGTGGCGAATACCTATCTTTCGGACACGGACGGTGGGGGTGTCCGCGTGGACGGGCAGAAGGTCGGTAAGCCCTACCGCTTCAAGGTGATCGGCAAGCCGCAGGATCTGGAGCCGGCGCTGAACATCCCCGGTGGGGTGGTGCAGACTCTGGAGAAGGAGCAGGCCACCGTGACCGTGGCGCGAGCGGAGAAGATCGTGGTGGACGCCTTGCGACCTGCGAAGCGGCCTGACTACGCTCGGTCGTCCTCCCAGTGAGGCGGGGGCGCATGGGGGCCGTTGTGGGAGGGCATGAGGTTGCGGGGGGTCGGCGCACTGGAAGCGTGGTGCGTGGTGGAAACTGTTTGGCGGATACGGACGTTGTGAGGATGTCTGGTAAGCCGCTGTACGCCGGTGTGTGCAATCAGGGTTCGTCCTGCCCCACGGGCGGGTCTGTTTCGGTCAAGGGGAATCGCCCGTGAAGTTGTTTGAGAAGTTGTTCGGCAAGCGTTCGCGCGAGGACAGTGGCAATCCCGCCACTGCCCGGCACCGTGCGCCGCGCCAGTCAGATGCCGAGGGGCAGGGCGCCGAGCGCCCGATGTTCCGTGATCAGGTCGGTGGACCGGGCGGAGACATTTCGGGCGGACAGGGCGCGTCGTCTGTTGACCCTGCCGGTCCGGGCCGCATAGGTTTCGGAGAACCGTCAACCTCAAGTACGGGTGGAGGGTTTACCCCCGATCCGTACGCATCCAATGCCCCCGCGGGGCAGCCGCGGCAGGAGGATCCGTCCATGGCCCTGGTGTGTACGAGGTGCGGGAACCGCAACGCCGAGGCGAGCCGGTTCTGCTCCAACTGCGGTGCGCCGCTGCGGGCCGGGGCCGCGCCGGAGCGCGCGTCCGAGACGACCTCGACGATCTCCATCTCGGGCCTCGAGGCCTATGACGCGGAGGTGACGGGCCAGACCGCGTCGCCCGCCCTCTCGCCGGAGGCCCAGGCCGCCGTCGACGCGTTGCCGCTCGGTTCGGCGCTCCTCGTCGTTCGCCGCGGGCCGAACTCGGGCAGCCGCTTCCTGCTGGACGGCGAGCTGACCACGGCGGGGCGTCACCCGCAGAGCGACATCTTCCTCGACGACGTGACCGTGTCACGCCGTCACGTGGAGTTCCGTCGCGTCCAGGACGGTTCCTTCACCGTCGCGGACGTGGGCAGCCTCAACGGCACGTACGTCAACCGGGAGCGCATCGACTCCGTCGCGCTGTCGAACGGCGACGAGGTGCAGATCGGCAAGTACCGGCTGGTCTTCTACGCGAGCCAGCGGGGCGTCGGCATCTGACCCGTATCTGATCCGTCAGGAAGGTCCATGCTTCAAACACCGAGGGGCGGTGCCGGGAACGGCACCGCCGCCGAGGACCGTCGGCTGATGAGCATCGGCGCTGTGCTGAACGCGCTGCGTGACGAGTTTCCCGAGGTCACGATCTCCAAGATCCGCTTCCTGGAGTCGGAAGGGCTCATCGAGCCGGAGCGCACGCCGTCCGGGTACCGGAAATTCAGCCCTGAGGACGTCGAGCGGCTCGGTCACGTCCTGCGGATGCAGCGGGACCACTATCTGCCGCTCAAGGTCATCAGGGGCCACCTTGACGCCCTGGAGCGCGGCGAGCGGGTCCAGCTGCCGTCCCTGGGGCAGCCGAGGGAGCCCGGGGATGCCTGGGAGCCCGCTGAGGCCGATGGGCCCACCGCTGCCCGTGTGGGCAGGGCCGAGCTGCTCGCCGCCGCCGAGATCGGGGCGGAGCAGCTCGAGGAGTGGGAGACGTACGGACTCATCGCGCCGCTGCCGGAAGGTGGTTACGACGCCGAGGCCGTGACGGTCGCCGCGCTCGTGGTCGAACTCGGCAGGTTCGGGATCGAGCCACGTCATCTGCGCGCCATGAAGGCCGCCGCCGACCGCGAGGCCGGTCTGGTCGAGCAGGTCGTGGCGCCGCTGCGCAGGCACCGCAATCCGCAGACCAGGGCGCATGCGGAAGCCCGCACGAAGGAGCTGGCGGGGCTCACGGGAAAGCTGCATTCGGCGCTCCTGCAGACCGCTCTCGGGGTGCGGCTGCCCTGACTCAGGGGGTGCCCGACTACCCAAACCTGCCGGGCACGTCCTAGGGTTGCTGTGTGAACGAGCTCGACGTCGTAGGTGTCCGGGTCGAAATGCCCTCCAACCAACCGATCGTGCTCCTGCGTGAAGTGGGAGGCGATCGGTACCTCCCCATCTGGATCGGACCAGGGGAGGCGACCGCGATCGCCTTCGCACAGCAGGGGATGGCGCCCGCGCGGCCGCTGACCCACGACCTGTTCAAGGACGTGCTGGAGGCGGTGGGTCAGGAGCTCACCGAGGTGCGCATCACGGACCTCCGTGAGGGGGTCTTCTACGCGGAGCTGGTCTTCGCCAGTGGAGTCGAGGTGAGCGCGAGGCCGTCCGATGCCATAGCGCTCGCCCTGCGGACCGGAACGCCGATCTACGGCAGCGACGGTGTCCTCGACGACGCCGGCATCGCGATTCCGGACGAGCAGGAGGACGAGGTGGAGAAGTTCCGCGAGTTCCTCGACCAGATCTCGCCCGAGGACTTCGGCACCAACAGCCAGTGAAACGACGGCTCCGGAGGGTCCCCGCGGGCCATTCGGCTAGCCTTTCCCGGCGGTGAGGTACGGCAAACCACTCTCAGGGTGATTATCACTCGGCGTGCCGAGTGTGGCGATCGTTGACGAGCCCCTGGTGACTGCCTACCGTCGAGAAGGCAGGTCAAGGACGGAGGTCGGCGTGAGAAGCAGCGGCGACGGTACGGCGATGGGCGGACCGTATCCGCTTCACGGCAGCTCGGCCGATCACTCTCCGAAGCGGCCGGTGGCGGTTCAGGGGAGCGGGGACGGGACGTCCGGACAGACCGAACAGGAACAGATCGGCTACCGGGGGCCGACCGCGTGCGCGGCCGCCGGGATCACGTACCGCCAGCTCGACTACTGGGCCCGTACGGGGCTCGTCGAGCCGAGTGTGCGGGCCGCGGGCGGGTCGGGGACGCAGCGCCTCTACAGCTTCCGGGACGTCGTCGTCCTCAAGGTCGTGAAGCGGTTCCTGGACACCGGGGTGTCCCTGCAGAACATCCGGACCACGGTCCAGCATCTGCGGGACCGCGGGTTCCGGGATCTGGAGCGGATGACTCTCATGAGCGACGGTGCGACCGTCTACGAGTGCACGTCGCCCGACGAGGTCCACGATCTGCTCCAGGGCGGCCAGGGGGTCTTCGGGATCGCCGTGGGGGTCGTGTGGCGGGACGTGGAGGCGGCGCTCTCGCAGTTGCACGGGGAGCGGGTCGACACGGGGGAGACGCTGCTGCGGCAGAACCCGGCGGATGAGCTGGCGCGGCGGCGTAATCGGGCTGTGTGAGGCGTTCCGGGGCGGCTGTGGGCACTGGGGCCGGTGTGGTGCTTCCGGTCCGTTGTCAGTGGCGTAGGGCAGCATCAGGGGTGTGAGAACCGCGCCGACGATCCTGCATCTGGACATGGATGCCTTCTACGCGTCTGCCGAGCAGGCCGCGAAGCCGAGCCTGCGCGGGAAGGCCGTGGTCGTGGGCGGGCTCGGGCCGCGGGGTGTGGTGGCCACGGCGTCGTACGAGGCGCGGGCGTTCGGGGTGCATTCGGCGATGCCCATGGGGCAGGCGCGGCGGCTGGCGCCAAACGCGGCGTATCTGGTTCCGCGCTTCGGGCTCTACCGGGACATCAGCGAGCAGGTGATGACGCTGCTGCGTGAGCTGTCGCCGCTGGTGGAGCCGCTCAGTCTGGACGAGGCCTTCGTGGATCTGGAGGCGGGCGGCGTCGCGGACGACGAGGCGTCGGCGCGGGCGGTGGGGGAGCGGCTGCGGTCGGACATCAAGGCGGTCACCGGGCTCACCGGGTCGGTGGGGCTCGCCGCGTCCAAGATGCTGGCCAAGATCGCCTCGGAGGAGGCCAAGCCGGACGGGCTGCGGCTGATAGTGCCGGGGACCGAGCGGGCGTTGCTGGGGCCGATGACGGTGCGGACGCTGCCGGGGGTCGGGCCGGCCACGGGGGACCATCTGCGGCGGGCCGGGATCACCACGGTGGAGGAGATCGCCGAGGCGGGCGAGGACGAGCTCGTACGGCTCCTGGGGAAGGCGCATGGGGGTGCGCTGTACGCGATGGCGCTGGCGCGGGACGAGCGGCCTGTGGTGGCCGAGCGGGACACGAAGTCGGTGAGCGTCGAGGACACGTACGACGTGGACATCCATGACCGGGTGCGGGTTCGGGGGGAGGTGGCTCGGCTCGCGGATCGGTGTGTGGAGCGGTTGCGGGGGGCGGGGCATTCGGGGCGGACGATCGTGCTGAAGGTGCGGCGGTTCGATTTTTCGACGCTTACGCGGTCGGAGACGTTGCGGGGGCCTACGGATGATGCGGGGGTCGTGCGGGAGGCCGCTGCTCGGCTGCTGGAGTCTGTGGACACTACGGGTGGGGTGCGGTTGCTGGGGGTGGGGGTTACGGGGCTTGCGGATTACACGCAGGAGGATTTGTTCGCGCAGGCGCAGGCGCAGGCTCTGGCCGGGGGCCTTGAGCGGGAGGCTTCCTCGGGGGTGGAGGTGGCGGAGGCCGTCGTGGAGGAGGCCGGGGTTGTCGAGGAGGTGCCGCTTGGGGAGCGGCGGTTTGCTGCGGGGCACGATGTTCGGCATGCGCGGTTCGGGCATGGGTGGGTGCAGGGGAGCGGGCTTGGGCGGGTGACTGTGCGGTTCGAGACGCCGGGGTCTGCGCCGGGGCGGGTGCGGACGTTTCGGGTCGATGATGCGGAGTTGGAGGCGGCGGATCCGTTGCCGTTGGTCGGTTTGGGGTGACCTGCGGTCGGCTGGGCCGGGGTTTGGGGTGACCTGCGGTCGGCTGGGCTGTGGCTTGGGGTGACCTGCGGTCGGCGTGTGCGTGCTGCCGCTTTCGTCGGCGCTCGGCGCTGTGCGTTGTGCCCACCCGTTCCGCCGTGCGGAACGCCTGCCCACAACGAGGGCGGGGCCTAGGGGGTGGGGGGGAGCTGTGCTGAACGGTTGCCCACAGTGAGGGCGGGGGCCTGGGGGTTGGGAGAGCCGTGCGGAGCGGCGTTCCGCAACGAGGGCGGCGGGCTAGGGGGTGGGGGGAGCTGTGCGGAGCGGCGTCCCACAACGAGGGCGGGGGCCTAGGGGGTGGGGGGAGCTGTGCGGAACGGTTGCCCGCGGGTGAGTGCGGGGGCCTAGGGGGTGGGGGAGAGCCGTGCGGAGTGGGCTGGCCGCAGCGAGGGCGGCGGGGTGGGGTGGGGAGCTGTGTGGAGCGGCGGTCCGCAGCGAGGGTGGCGGGCTAGGGGGTGGGGGAGTTGTGTGGGAGGTCTGTCCGTGACGGCCGTGGCCTGGGGATGTGGGGAGTGGCTGGGGGCGGCGGAGGGTGGGTGTGGGGCCTGGGTTAGAGGGTGTCCTCGCCTGCGATGTTGCCGAAGTCTTTGTCCGGGGGTGGGGGAGGGGTGATGTCCAGGCCGTAGTGGTGGTAGAGCTGGAGTTCTTGTTCGGGGGAGAGGTGGCGGCCTACTCCGAAGTCGGGGGCGTCCTTGATCAAGGAGCGTTCGAAGGGGATGCGCAGGGTGCCCTCCGTCGTGACCTCGCTGGGTTCCAGGGGGACGAAGGCGTCGCGGCTGAACAGGCCCGTGCGTATCGCGGCCCACTCCGGGGCGCCGGTGGCATCGTCGAGGTAGACCTCGTCGATCGTGCCGATCTTGGCCCCGTTCCGGTCGAACGCCTTGCGGCCGATCAGGTTGCGCGGATCGATGTCGGTCTGCACGGGCCCTCCAACTGGTCGCAGTTTGTCGAAATGGCGCGTAACTCATCCTTATTCGCTCGTAATCACTACGAAAGAGCACATCGGGGCAGGCGGCCACTCGAGGGATCGGGCGCGGTCCTCGCTGGTAGGCTGGCGGTGGCTGTCGACCCCGTGCGGGAGAGCTCTCCGGAACCTGGTTCTCGGAGGCGCCGAAGGAGCAAATCCTCCCCGGAATCTCTCAGGCACCTGTACCGCACGGACGAGGTCACTCTGGAAAGCAGGGCGGGCGTCGGGCGGGCACGTTCGGGACCCTTCCTCACCGACGGTGAAAGCAGATCTGTCCAGGACTGGGCGGGCCTGTGAAGCTCTCAGGTTGAGATGACAGAGGGGGAGGCCGTCCGGGTACCCGCGCCGTGGTACCCCTCGCAGGTCGTGCAGACCAGGAGGCCTCCGCAATGACCACCACCCATCGCATCCCGCTCTCCGAGCTCGAGCAGGGCATCCCCTTCGAGCAGCGGCACATCGGGCCCGATGCGGAAGCGCGGGCCAAAATGCTCGCCCAGGTCGGGTACGGCTCGCTCGACGAGCTGACCGCCGCCGCGGTGCCGGATGTGATCAAGAACGCCGAAGCGCTGAACCTGCCCGGAGCGCGCACCGAGGCCGAGGTGCTCGCGGAGCTGCGCTCCCTCGCCGATCGCAATCAGGTGCTCGATTCCATGATCGGGCTCGGGTACTACGGGACCTTCACGCCGCCCGTCATCCTGCGCAATGTCATGGAGAACCCTGCCTGGTACACCGCCTACACGCCGTACCAGCCCGAGATCTCCCAGGGGCGGCTCGAGGCCCTGCTCAATTTCCAGACCGTCGTCGCCGAGCTGACCGGGCTGCCCACCTCCGGTGCCTCGCTGCTCGACGAGGGGACCGCCGCCGCCGAGGCCATGGCCCTTTCGCGGCGCATGAGCAAGGTCAAGGACGGGGTTTTCGTTGTTGATGCCGATGCGCTGCCGCAGACCATTGCCGTCATCCAGACCCGTGCCGAGCCCACCGGCGTCGAGATCGTCGTCGCCGACCTGAGCGACGGCATCCCCGCCGAGGTCGCCGAGCGCGGCGTCGTGGGCGTACTGATCCAGTACCCGGGCGCCTCCGGTGTCGTACGCGACATCAAGCCCGTCGTCGACCAGGCGCACGAGATCGGTGCCGTGGTCACCGTCGCCGCCGATCTGCTCGCGCTCACCCTGCTCACCTCGCCCGGCGAGCTCGGCGCCGACATCGCCGTCGGCACCACCCAGCGCTTCGGCGTCCCGATGGGCTTCGGCGGTCCGCACGCCGGCTACATGGCGGTCCGCGAGAAGTTCGCCCGCAGCCTGCCCGGGCGGCTCGTCGGCGTCTCCGTCGACGCCGACGGCAACAAGGCCTACCGCCTCGCGCTGCAGACCCGTGAGCAGCACATCCGCCGCGAGAAGGCGACCAGCAACATCTGTACGGCCCAGGTACTGCTCGCCGTCATGGCCGGTATGTACGCCGTCTACCACGGGCCCGAGGGGCTCAAGTCCATCGCGCGGCGCACCCACCGCTACGCGACGCTGCTCGCCGCGGGGCTCACCGCCGGCGGCGTCGAGGTCGTCCACGGCGCGTACTTCGACACGCTGACCGTGCGCGTCGAGGGCAAGGCCGAGGAGCTCGTGACCGCCGCCCGCGAAGGCGGCGTGAACATCCACCTCGTCGACGCCGACCACGTCTCCCTCGCCTGCGACGAGACCACCACGCGCAAGCAACTGGCCGCCGTATGGAGTGCCTTCGGGGTCGAGGCCGACGTCGAGGCGCTCGACGCGGCCAGCGAGGACACCCTGCCCGCCGGGCTGCTGCGCTCCGACGACTACCTCACGCACCCGGTCTTCCACCAGTACCGCTCCGAGACCGCGATGCTGCGCTACCTGCGCAAGCTGGCCGACCGCGACTACGCGCTCGACCGCGGCATGATCCCGCTGGGCTCCTGCACCATGAAGCTCAACGCGACCACCGAGATGGAGCCGGTCACCTGGCCCGAGTTCGGCCAGCTGCACCCCTTCGCGCCCGCCCAGCAGGTGCAGGGCTACCTCACGCTCATCCGTGAGCTGGAGGAGCGGCTCGCCGAGGTCACCGGGTACGACAAGGTCTCGCTGCAGCCCAACGCCGGGTCGCAGGGCGAGCTGGCGGGTCTGCTCGCCGTACGCGGCTACCACCGTGCCAACGGCGACGAGCAGCGCACCGTCTGCCTCATCCCGTCCTCCGCGCACGGCACCAACGCCGCGAGCGCCGTGATGGCCGGCATGAAGGTCGTTGTCGTGAAGACCGCCGACGACGGCGAGATCGATGTCGCCGATCTGCGTGCCAAGATCGAGAAGCACCGCGACGAGCTGTCCGTGCTGATGATCACGTACCCCTCGACGCACGGTGTTTTCGAGGAGCACGTCGCCGACATCTGCGCCGAGGTGCACGAGGCCGGCGGCCAGGTCTACGTCGACGGCGCCAACCTCAACGCCCTGGTGGGCCTGGCCAAGCCGGGCCACTTCGGCGGCGACGTCTCGCACCTGAACCTGCACAAGACCTTCTGCATCCCGCACGGCGGCGGTGGCCCCGGCGTCGGCCCGGTCGGTGTCCGCGAGCACCTCGCGCCGTACCTGCCCAACCACCCGCTGCAGCCCGCGGCCGGTCCCGAGACCGGTGTCGGACCGATCTCCGCAGCGCCGTGGGGCTCGGCCGGGATCCTGCCGATCTCCTGGGCGTACGTACGCCTCATGGGCGGCGAGGGGCTCAAGCGCGCCACCCAGGTCGCCGTTCTGTCGGCGAACTACATCGCCAAGCGGCTCGAGCCGCACTTCCCGGTGCTCTACACCGGCCCCGGCGACCTCGTCGCGCACGAGTGCATCATCGATCTGCGGCCGCTCTCCAAGGAGACCGGCGTCAGCGTCGACGACATCGCCAAGCGCCTCATCGACTACGGCTTCCACGCGCCGACCATGTCGTTCCCGGTCGCGGGGACGCTGATGATCGAGCCGACGGAGAGCGAGGACATCGTCGAGATCGACCGGTTCTGCGAGGCGATGATCGCCATCCGCCGGGAGATCGAGAAGGTCGGGAACGGCGAGTGGGCCGCGGACGACAACCCGCTGCGCAACGCGCCGCACACCGCTGCCGCGCTCGGCGGTGACTGGGAGCACGCGTACAGCCGCGAGGAGGCCGTCTTCCCGGCCGGTGTCTCGGCCGCGGACAAGTACTGGCCGCCGGTGCGCCGCATCGACCAGGCGTACGGCGACCGGAACCTGGTCTGCTCCTGCCCGCCGCTGGATGCGTACGAGGACTGATACGCGGTCCAGGACAAGCGGCCTGGCACATGCGTGGGGGCCGGTCCGGAGGTTGATTCTCCGGGTCGGCCCCTTTGTGTTGTCCGTGCCGTGGCGCCGCGTCAGGCGGCCGTCATGATCTCGTCGGTGCCCAGCGGTCGGTGCGGGGCGATGATCTGGCCGTCCGGCAGCAGCTCACCGGTGTCCTCGAAGAGAAGGACGCCGTTGCACAGCAGGCTCCAGCCCTGCTCCGGGTGGCTCGCCATGAGGAGAGCGGCTTCCCGGTCGGCGGAGTCGGCTGTCGGGCACGGTGGTTGGTGCTGGCACATGGAAGGGTTCTTTCGCTGCGATGTGATGGCTGTGACGTCTGTCCTGCGGCTCGATGCGGTGTTCATGACCGCCCCCCGTGGTTAGTTCGGTCCGTTCCCAGTGTTGCCCTACGGGCGTCAATCCGCAGGGATTTTGCGGCAGCGCTTCCTACTGCTTAATGACGTATCACCCGCCCGGACGGTTCAGCCCAACTGCACTGTCTCTTCGGGTGGTTCGGGGTGGTCATACCGGGCTAGTCCGTCTGGGCAGCACAGCGCGCCGTGCCCCGCGGCGGGGCACGGCGCGGACGGCGAGGTCAGGCGGGCGAGCCGAGCAGCGGCGCCGGGGTCAGCCGGTGGGTGAGGACCTTGAGCAGTTCGGCGGCGCGGTGCGGGCGATGGGCGGCGATGCCGGGCGGGGCAGGTGCCAGCGGCACGAGGATGTCGGTCGGGTCCAGATGGCCGCTCGCGCCGTCCGCGGTGCAGTCGCCGTGCAGCCACAGCGTGAGCATGTAGAGCTCGGGCACCGAAAGGAGGCGCGGCTGGTACGGCAGCGGCATCGCCTCGGCGTGCCGCAGGGCGCGCTCGGTGGCCGCTATGTACGGGCCTTCGAAGAAGTGCGAGAACGTCCATCCGTCAGGCGTCAGCATCGTGTCCGCCGCGGCCACCGCACGCTCGCCGCAGCGGATCAGGAACCGCCACCCCGCGAGCCGGGTGGGCGTACCGCCCGACGGGGTGATGCGGTCCAGGACGTGGACCGGCAGCGGGAGTTCGGGTGTCGCGGGTCCCTGGGCGGAACGCAGGGACGGGGTGCGGGCTTCGCGTACGGCCGTGGGGGAACCGAGTGCCGCGAGGACGCTGCGCAGGGCGGGCGCGGGAGCCGGGGGGACTTGCAGCGGCATGGTGGGTCGCCTCTCTCATTCGACAGGCACGGTGGATCGAGGACAGGTGCGGACGGCGCTGTCTGCTCTGGGGTCAGAGGGGCGGGGGCAGGGGGACCGCGAGCGCCAACTCTCTGCCTCGTTCGCGGAGTTTATACGACACGTGTTCAGACGGTGTTTCGTCTAACCGGGCCCAATATTGCCCGCAAGTCGCTTACCGGTCGCGCTTCTGCGCGCTTTATCCCGATTCCACATGGCACGTCTTCGGCTGACCTCGGGTCACTTCCCGGGAGCGGACGGCCGATTCTCGTCGGTGTTTTTCACCAGACGCGGGTGCGGGGATTTTCTGCTGTGTGTCATGCCTCGCGAATGTGCCGAGTGACGACCCTGTCGAGCGTACTGGGCCGGGGGCATGTGCGGGGCGTTATCGATCATATTGGCGGGCATCATCCCCCGTGACACAGCGGCCGGATCATTGGCTGCCCATCCGAGGAGGGGACGCTTCGATGGGGGAGAAGGTCGTGGCAGGAACGTTTGACCTGTCCGAGCGGAACCGGTACCGGAGCAAGCTCAGGGAGTGTCTGGCGGGACTGCGGAGGCTGTTGGACGACGAGCGGTTCGACCGGCCCAAGAATCTGATGGGCGTGGAGATCGAGCTGAATCTCGCGGGGCCCGACGGGATGCCGAGAATGATGAATGCGCAAGTTCTCGAGCGCATCGCGAGCCGCGACTTCCAGACGGAACTCGGAATGTTCAATCTCGAAGTCAATATCGCCCCGCACCGATTGGGCGGCCGCGTTCTCGACCGGCTCGCGGAGGAGCTGCGCACCGGTCTCGCATATGCCCACCGGAAGGCGAACGAGGTGAACGCCGGCATTGTCATGATCGGCATTCTGCCGACCCTCGCGCACCAGGACCTGGTCTCCGGGAACCTCTCCGACGTCGACCGCTATGTGCTGCTCAACGACCAGATCGTGGCGGCGCGCGGCGAGGAGTTCGTCCTGGACATCACCGGGGTCGAGCGGCTGACCTGCACGTCCACGTCCATAGCACCCGAAGCGGCGTGCACCTCCGTGCAGTTGCACCTCCAGGTGACCCCGGGACGGTTCGCCGACGTGTGGAACGCGGCGCAGTCCATCGCCGCCGCGCAGATCGCCGTGGGCGCCAACGCCCCGTTCCTGTTCGGCCGCGAGCTGTGGCGCGAGTCCCGGCCGCCGCTGTTCCTGCAGTCCACCGACACCCGCCCGCCTGAGCTGCAGGCGCAGGGCGTACGGCCGCGCACCTGGTTCGGGGAGCGGTGGATCTCGGACGCGTACGAGCTGTTCGAGGAGAATCTGCGCTACTTTCCCGCGCTGCTCCCCCTGATGGACGAGGAGGACCCGCTGCGGGCGATCGACGAGGGCCTGGTGCCGCGTCTTGGCGAACTGGTCCTGCACAACGGCACCGTCTACCGCTGGAACCGCCCGGTGTACGGCATCGCGGACGGCGTCCCGCACCTGCGCGTGGAGAACCGCGTGCTGCCGGCCGGCCCCACCGTCACCGACGTCATCGCCAACGCCGCCTTCTACTACGGTCTGGTGCGCGCCCTCGCCGAGGAGTCGCGGCCGGTGTGGACCCGGCTGCCCTTCGAGGCCGCCGCCGCCAACTTCGACACCGCGTGCCGGCACGGCATCGAGGCCCGCCTGAAGTGGCCCCGGCGCGGCAGATACGGCGGGCTCGTCGAGGTGTCCGCGACCTCACTGGTCCGCGACGAACTGCTGCCGCTGGCCGCCGCGGGACTCGACGCGTGGGGTGTCGAGCCCGCCGACCGGGACTTCTACCTGGGGGTGATCGAGGAGCGGTGCAGGCGGCGCGTGAACGGGGCGTCCTGGCAGGCCGCGACGTACCACCAGGCATTGGAGACCGGCCTCGACCGGGAGACCGCGCTCGCCGCCACCACCCGGCGGTACGCCGAGCTGATGCACTCGGGGGAGCCGGTGCACACCTGGCCGGTGGGGCTGCCCGAACCCGCCGTACTGAGCTGAACCCGGCCTCGGGAGGCGGGCGTCAGACCTGGCTGCCCGCCTCCATGATGGCCTTGAGGATGACCGCGTGGATCTGTGCCGGGTCGTCGACCTGGTGGCCGGAGCCGCCGGTCGCCTCGGCGATCTGCTTGACCTCCTCCTTGTCCGTGTTCGGACCGACGGCGATCGCGATGAGCGGCACCGGGCGCTTGGGGTCGGCGAGGCCCTCCAGCTGGGAGACGAGGCTGGAGCGCGAGATGGAGTCGGTGTCCTGGTTGACGCCGTCGGTGAGCACCACGAGCGCGTTGAACTTGCCGCTCGCGTACGTCGACGTCGCCTCCTTGTAGGCGGCGAGTGTGGTGTCGTACAGACCCGTCGCACCTCCCGGAATGGGCCGCAGACCGCTGAACGCCTTGGAGATCTTGTCCCGTTGGGTGCCGTCGCCCTTGCGGTCGCCGAGCCGTTCGGTCGGCACGAGCTTGCGGTAGTCACGGGTGCCGTCGAGCGTCGTGGCGAACTCCCAGAGCCCGATCTCGTCCTCGTCGGTGAACCCCGCGAGCCCCTGGAGCAGCGAGGACTTGGTGACCTCCATACGGGACTGGTCCGTGCCCGGCACGAATTCGCCCATGGAGTCCGACACGTCGACGACCGTGCTGAGCCGGGCGCTCTGCACCGTGATCGTCCACATGCCCAGCGTCTCGTCGAGCTGCTTGTCCGACGGCGGCTCGGTCGCCTCGCCCGCGTACGGCTGCGGGGTGCGGCCGCCGGCGGCCGTGACGAGCTTCTCGGAGGGCCGCTCGTCGTCCGTCCTGAAGCCGTGTTTCTCCAGGATCCTCTGACCGTCGTCGTCGCCGAACAGGGTCATGAAGCGCAGCGCGGCCCGGCTCTCGTCCGTGGACAGCCGGTCCTCATCGACCAGCGTGTACGGGTAGTCGAGGCGGGGCGAGCCGTCCTTCGGATAGAACATGTCAAGGCTGTTCTCCTCGCCCGCCGACGCGTTGTGCCGGAACGCGGCCTGCTCGGAGAGGATCAGCGCCTGATTGCGGCGAGGGTTGCCCTGCTCGGTGCCGGAGGAGTCGCGGGCCAGGGTGTCCAGGAGCTGGCTGTCGCTGTCGGTGGTGCGGGCCGAGAGGGCCTTGGCCATGCCCGCGGCCTGGCTGTCGCCGTCGTCGCCGCCCGATTTCCGTGCCGAGGCGCTGAGTTTGGTGAGGGCCAGCAGGCCCGTCGCGCTGCGCGCCGGGTCGGCGGCGCCGAGCCGCAGCTTGTCGCCCTTCATCGCGGCGCCGGCCAATTCCTGCCAGTCGTACGTCTTCTTGGGCCAGCCCAGGGATTCGGCGGCGGACGGCACCATGGCCACGCCGACCGGCGACGAGGCGATGTTGCCCGCCGGGGACACCTTGGTCTGCTTGCCGCCGAGGCCGACGCGCTGCACCCACAGATCCGAGTCGGGCACCCACACGTCGTACCCCGGATCGCCCTTGCCGGAGCGGAGTTCGTCGGCGACCTTGGACGACTCGCGGGCGGTGACCCGCACGTCGATGCAGTGCCCGTCGGACATCACCTGCTTCTCGCGGGCGTCGTCGGCGGCGGCGCGCAGCGCCGGGGTCACGTCCGGAGCGGCGACGACATCGAGGCGTACCGCGTCGTCGCCGCACGATCCGCCGAAGTCGAACAGGTCGCTGCGGACGGCGAACGCGGTGCCCGCGGCGACCGCCAGGACGAGCGCCGTCGCGATGGCCACGGTGCGGCCGCGGGTATGCGGCCGTGGGTCGGGTGCGACCTTCCCGTACTCATCGGGCAAGCTGTGACGTCCCATGGCGGTGGTGCCCCTCCTTGATTGATGAAGCAAGGAAAGAGGGGGTGGTATGACCGCAGTCGGCGTCCGTCCCCCTCGGCCTGTCGCGCACGATCTTCGTAACTTCTTTCGAGACCCTAGCGGGGCGCGGGTGAGGATGAGGCGGGAATACTCAACTGGAGGCGCAGTGCAAGCGGAGCCCGGGTCGTTGGCCGGTTCTTTTCGTCCGGAGGTGCCGTCACGGCGGATCTTCCGGGACGAGACGCTGCTCGTCCTGGCGCTCTCGCTCGGAGCGAGCGGTGTGTCCGCGCTGATCAGCTTTGTCGGATCGGTCACCAAACCGGGCGGTCTGAAGGATCAGGCGGCGACGATGAACGCATCGGCCGCGCCGGGGCGTCCATGGCTTGATCTCGCGTGGCAATTGTTCGGGATCAGCACCGCGTTGGTGCCGGTGGCGCTGGTCGCGCACTTCCTGCTGAGGGAGGGTGCCGGGCTTCGCACGATCGGCTTCGACCGGAGCCGGCCGTGGCCCGATCTGGGGCGCGGGGCGGCGATCGCCGCGGTGATCGGCAGCACCGGGATCGCCTTCTATCTGGCGGCGCGGGGCCTCGGGTTCAACCTCACGGTGGTGCCGGAGGACCTGCCCGACGTGTGGTGGAAGTACCCGGTGCTCGTGCTGTCCGCGGTGCAGAACGCGGTGCTTGAGGAAGTGATCGTCGTCGGCTATCTGCTGCGCAGGTTCGGCCAGTTGGGCTGGACGCCGATGGCCGCGCTGGTCGGCAGCTCGGTGCTGCGCGGCTCCTACCACCTCTACCAGGGCATCGGCGGGTTCATCGGGAACATGGCGATGGGGGTCGTCTTCGTGCTGCTGTACCGCCGGTGGGGCCGGGTGGGACCGCTGGTGGTCGCGCATTCGCTGCTCGACATCGGGGCGTTCGTCGGATACGCCCTGCTCGCGGGCAAGGTCGGGTGGCTGCCCACTCCTTAGCGGCCTCGCCGTGGGGACGTACGAGAGATTTCTCCGTACGTCCCCACAGTGCTGTCAGGCGAGCAGCTCGCCGTCGACGACCGTGACCGCGCTGCCCGTCAGCAGGGTGCGCTCGCCGCGCAGTTCGAGGCGGACGAGGCCGCTGCGGGCCGATGCCTGGAGGCCGGTCAGTTCCGTGCGGCCGATGCGCTGGGCCCAGTAGGGGGCGAGGGCCGT
Source organism: Streptomyces sp. NPDC050658 (assembly GCF_044457025.1). Taxonomy (NCBI): domain Bacteria; kingdom Bacillati; phylum Actinomycetota; class Actinomycetes; order Kitasatosporales; family Streptomycetaceae; genus Streptomyces; species Streptomyces sp. NPDC050658. The sequence goes on along the minus strand of NZ_JBITGM010000013.1, from coordinate 286,934 downwards.
GTGCGCGCTGCCCGTCACCGGGTCCTCGTCGATGCCGACCCGCGGGAAGAAGCAGCGGGAGACGAAGTCGTGGCCGGCGGCGGGGTCCTCGGCGCGGGCGGTGGCGATGATGCCGCGCTCGGAGTGCCGGACCAGGGCCTTGTGGTCCGGGTTCAGGGCGCGCACGGTCTTCTCGTCCGCGAGCTCCACCAGCAGGTCGCCGAGGTGCGGCCCGGTGTCGTACGCCGCCAGGGGCCGGGCGCCCAGGGCCTCGGCGACGCCGTCGGGGATCTCCGCCTCGGTGAGCGGGGCGGTGGGGAAGTCCATGGTGATGGTGGAGTCGGCGTGCGCGGTCGTGGTGAGGACGCCGCTGCGGGTGGCGAAGCGGACGGAGCCCGTCGCGGCGCCCGTGGTGTGCAGGACGTGCGCCGTGGCGAGCGTGGCATGGCCGCAGAGGTCGACCTCGGTGGCCGGGGTGAACCAGCGCAGGGCCCAGTCCGCTTCGCCGTGCGCGGGGAGGCGGTGCGCGAAGGCGGTCTCGGCGTGGTTGACCTCCGCGGCCACGTTCTGGAGCCACTCGTCGTCCGGGAAGGCGTCCAGGAGCAGGACTCCTGCGGGATTGCCGGAGAACGGGCGGTCGGTGAAGGCGTCGACGACGCGGATGCGGTGGGAAGTCGGCATGACGCCGACGCTAGCGGGCCAATCCGGGGGGCGGCCAAGGCCAATCGGGGGTGCGTGGACCGACCCACGGGAAGAGGCTTGCCAGGCGAAGTGTTCCGATATATCGTTGACGCATCGCGACTGATCAACGATAAGACAGTTGATCGATGGCACGCGAGTCGACGACACAGATCACACAAGAGGAGTGATGGCGATGCGTTCCCACGGTTATGAACACGAGCACGGACAGGGCAGGTGCGGCCCCGGCCATGAGGGTCGGGGCGGTTTCGAGGGGCGGCGCGCGGCGTTCGGGCCCTTCGGGCCCGGCTTCGGTGGGCCCGGTGGTCCCTGGGGCGGCGGGCGCGGCGGCAGGGGCGGTCCGCGGGGCAGGGCGCGGCGCGGTGATGTACGCGCTTCCATCCTGGCCCTCCTGAAGGACCGGCCCATGCACGGCTACGAAATGATCCAGGAGATCGCCGAGCGCAGCGGCGGGGCGTGGAAGCCCAGTCCCGGTTCGGTCTACCCGACCCTCCAGCTCCTGGAGGACGAGGGGCTGATCAGCAGCGCCAGCGAGGGCGGCAAGAAGCTCTTCTCGCTGACCGACGCCGGTCGCGAGGCGGCCGACGAGGGTCCCGACGCGCCCTGGGAAGAGGCCGGGCGCGGGGTCGACTGGGAGACGCTGAACGAGATCCGGCAGGCCGGCTTCGGTCTGATGGAGGCGTTCGGCCAGGTCTGGAAGACCGGCAGCAAGGACCAGCGCGAGAAGGCGCTCACGGTCATCAACGACGCCCGCAAGAAGCTGTATCTGATCCTCGCCGATGAGGACTGAGGAGGTGGGGGTCGCCGACCCCTGCCGTAGCTGAGGCGCCCCGCATGTCCGAACTGCGGGGCGCCTCTTCGTGTGTGCTCGTCCGGTACCTCAGGTCACCAGGCCGCCCAGTTTCCGCAGCGACTCGTTCAGCGCCGCCGTCGCCGAGTCCTTCAGCTTGCCCGCCATCAGCGAGACCGCGGCGCCCGTGAACGAGCCGTCGATCCGCATCGTCGTCGCGTCGCCGTCCGGAGTGAGGGTGTAGCGGGTGCCCACGTTCACGCCCATCGGGCCCTTGCCGCGGATCGCCAGGGTGCGGGCGCTCTCCAGCTCCTCGATGGTCCACTCGACCTCCGCGGGGAAGCCCATCAGCTTCATGTTCTCCGCGAAGGTGCCGCCCACCTCCAGCGCGCTGGGGCCGCCCTTCGGGAAGCTGGTGTGCGTGGCGTTCCATTCGCCGTACGAGGAGAAGTCGGTCAGTTGGGCCCAGACCTTCTCGGCGGGCGCCTCGATCCGTGCTTCCGCGCTGACTTCGGCCATGCGACGACCCCTTCTCGTTGGGCGCTGCGGCGGGGCGCAGCTGCGGTGTCGCGGAACGTAGCCGCAGGGCCTCGAACATTCAATACTGATGAACCGTCAGAAACGGTGGAGGTGCCGCCGCTGCCGTCCCTGTGCGGGTCGGGTACTGTTGCCGTCTCCTGCGACCGACGCAGGCAGACGGAACGAGGAGGTGAGACCCATTACCGCAGTGGCAGGTCGGGTGCTCCCCTCTCGCGACCGCACGGTTCACCCGGCATAGGTGACCGAGGGAGCCCCACAGGCATCCCGAGAGGTTTTCTTCTTCATGTCGGCTTCATCGTTCTCAGCCGCTTCACCGTCCCGTGCTTCCGCACCCTCCGAGTTCCCCGCCGTCGTGGCCCGGCTGCGTGCCGCAGGCTGCGTCTTCGCCGAGGACGAGGCGGAGTTGCTCGTCTCCACCGCTCATGGCCCCGCCGAGCTCGCCGCCATGGTGCAGCGGCGCGTCAGCGGGCTCCCGCTCGAACACGTCCTGGGCTGGGCGGAGTTCTGCGGATCGCGGATCGCCGTGGACGCCGGGGTCTTCGTCCCGCGACGGCGCACCGAGTTCCTCGTCCGGCAGGCCGCCGCGCTCGCCGCGCCCGAGGCGGTCGTCGTCGACCTGTGCTGCGGCTCGGGCGCGTTGGGCGCCGCGCTGGGTGCCGCCGTGGACGGCGTCGAGCTGCACGCCGCCGACATCGACCCCGCCGCGGTGCGGTGCGCCCGGCGCAATGTCGCCGGCATAGGGGGCGAGGTCTACGAGGGGGATCTGTACGGGCCGCTGCCCGCCGCGCTCAGGGGCCGCGTCGACATCCTGCTGGCCAACGTCCCCTACGTACCCACCGAAGAGGTCGGTCTGCTCCCGCCCGAAGCCCGGATCCACGAGGCGCGGGTGGCGCTCGACGGCGGCGCCGACGGGCTCGACGTGCTGCGCCGGGTGACCGCCGACGCCGCGAGCTGGCTGGCTCCCGGCGGTCTGCTGCTGTTCGAGACGAGTGAGCGGCAGGTGCCGAACGCCGTCGAGGCGGTCGCGGCGGGCGGTCTCGTGGCGCGGGTGGTGAGCGACGAGGAGCTGTACGCGACGGTCGTCGTCGCCGGGCGGCGGGCCTAGCCGGAGGCGTGGGCCCCTGTGGTCAGCCGACCTTGCTGATCACCGCCGCGTCGAACAGATCGCAGGCCCGGGGGAACGGGCCCTCGTCGTGGCAGTGCCAGGCCTCCCAGAACAGGTCGGCGGGCAGCGCGTCGTCCGGGGCGTACACCCGGTACACGTACTGCCTGCCGTCGATCGCGGGCAGCGCGACCATCCAGCACCTGCTCTCCATGCCTCCAAGACGAACGGCGGGTGCCCGATGGTTGCGGCGCGAATCAAGGCGGCGCGCGCCCTCCGGGGAAAACGGTCAGATCTCATCCGTAAGGAGGAGAACCCAGTCAGGCGTACCCAACCTGTGTCGGACGCGAAGATGCTTCCCGCCGCCGATGACTCCGCCTCCGGGGACTGATGGGGTGGGAGATGTGCAAAGCCGTACACCGCAGGGCGCCGAGCCCGGCCCGACCCGCGCAGACATCGAATCCCGGCTCAGCGTCGCGCTGGCGTCGGTCGTGGCGGGCGCGCGCCGGCGCGCGGTGCGTGACGGGGACCGGCAGATCGACACCGCGCACCTGCTGCACTCGCTCCTGGAGACCGAACCCGACGTGCGGGCGGTCATCGACGACGGCGCGCAGGTCGTGCGGCTCCTCGGCTATCTCGTGCAGCGCAGTATCGGCTACGGCCTGCAGTGGCAGGGCACGGTCGAGGACTCCGGGGCGGTGCCGGTGGTGGCCTGCGCGAAGGAGACGGGCTGGTCGCCCGCTGCGGCCACCGCCATGGAGGCGGCCGTCGCACGGGCCGCCCGGCGCGGCGAGCCGCGTGCCGTCGGCGTCGACCTCCTCGCGACGCTTCTCGCCGATCCGGACTGCCGCGCGGTCGAGGTGCTCGGCCGGGCGGGCGCCGACGCGAACGCGCTGCTGCGGAGGATCGAGATGGACGGGACGGGAGGGACGCGCGGGACGGGAGACGCGGGCTGGCAGGCGGATCCGTACGCCGAGGCGTCCGCGGAGTGAGTTCGCGGGCCCGGTGTCCGCGGGCCGAGTCCGCAAGCCCGGATTTCCGCGGGCCGAATTCGAGGGCCCGGGCGTCCGCCGATTGAGACAGGGTCTATTGGGGGTGACGCTCATGACATGCCCTGTCATGATGTGCCGGTGCAAGCGTCTCAGGGGAATCAGGCAGGCTCGCGGGCGAGCCGGGGAAGGGGCGTCGGCCTGGGGCTCGCCCTCGGTTCGGCGATCGCCTTCGGTGGATCGGGCGTCGCGGCGAAGCCGCTGATCGAGGCGGGACTCGACCCGCTCCATGTGGTGTGGCTGCGGGTGGCGGGCGCCGCCCTGGTGATGCTGCCGGTCGCCTGGCGCCACCGCGACCTCGTCCTGCGCAGGCCCGCGCTGCTCCTCGGCTTCGGCCTGCTCGCCGTGGCCGGCGTCCAGGCCTGCTACTTCGCGGCGATATCCCGGATCCCCGTCGGCGTCGCGCTGCTCGTCGAGTATCTGGCGCCCGCGCTCGTCCTCGGCTGGGTGCGCTTCGTGCAGCGGCGGCCCGTGACGCGTGCCGCCGCGGTCGGTGTGGTGCTCGCGGTCGGCGGGCTCGCCTGCGTCGTCGAGGTGTGGGCCGGGCTGAGCTTCGACGCCGTCGGGCTGCTGCTCGCGCTCGGCGCGGCCTGCTGCCAGGTCGGCTACTTCGTCCTGTCCGACCAGGGCAGCGACGCGGGCGACGAGGCCCCGGACCCGCTCGGCGTCATCGCGTACGGACTGCTGATCGGTGCCGTCGTGCTGACCGTCGTGGCCCGGCCCTGGGGCATGGACTGGTCGGTGCTCGGGGGCAGTGCCGACATGGACGGTTCGGCCGTGCCCGCGTGGGTGCTCATCGGCTGGATCGTGCTCGTCGCGACCGTCGTCGCGTACGTCACCGGGGTCCTGTCGGTGCGCCGGCTCTCCCCGCAGGTGGCGGGCGTCGTGGCCTGCCTGGAGGCGGTCATCGCGACCGTGCTCGCCTGGGTCATGCTGGGCGAACACCTGTCGGCGCCGCAGATCATCGGCGGCGCGGTGGTGCTCGCCGGTGCGTTCATCGCCCAGTCGTCCACGCCCGCGAAGCCCAAGGACGGGCCAACCGCGGGCGGGGTTCCGGAGTCCGATACGCGCTTGTCGTCGACCGGCAGCGCTGTCTAAGGTGACGATCATGCATTCACGCGCGCTCGTTCTTCCGCCCCCGGCCGCCTAGGCGCGGGCACTTCCCGGATCACACCCGGCCGGTCGCCGGGTGGAACGACGCTGCCCGCAGACGGAGCCCAGGGACCTTCTTTCTTTCTGCGGAGAACACAACGTGTCGAATGCTCACGTTTCGTCGAATGCTCATGCCTCATCGAACGTTCACGTTTCGAACGGGTCGCATGCCGACCTCTCACATGCCGACGTCTCGCATGCCGACGTCTCGCATGCCGACGTCTCACATGCCGCGTCCGGTCTGTCCGTCGGACGAGGCCTGCTCTATCTGATCGTGGCCGGTACGGCCTGGGGCACCGCCGGTGCCGCTGCCGCGCTGGTCTTCCAGGTCAGCGACATGGGGCCGGTGAGCCTCTCCTTCTGGCGTTGCGTGGGCGGTTTCGCCCTGATGTTCGCGGCCCGTCTCGTGCGTCCGCGCCGGCGGTCCCCGGCCGCCGGCGCCGGTCTGCCGCTGCGGCGCAGGCTGCCGCGGATCGTGGCGACCGGTCTGGCCCTCGCCGTCTTCCAGACCGCCTACTTCGCGTCCGTCGAGTCGACCGGGCTCGCGGTCGGCACGGTCGTCACGATGGGCGCGGGGCCCGTCCTCATCGCGCTCGGGGCGCGGTTCACCATGGGGGAGCGGCTCGGGCGAGGCGGGGCCGTCGCGGTGGCGGGGGCGCTCGCCGGTCTCGTGGTGCTGGTCCTCGGCGGCGGCGGTGCCAGCGTGCGGATGCCGGGTGTCGTGTGGGGTCTTGTCTCGGCGGCCGCGTACGCCGCGATGACGCTGCTCACGCGCTGGTGGGGGCGGGACGGAAGCGCCGACTCGGCCGACACGACGATCTGGTCGTTCGCCGTGGTCGCCGTCTGCCTGCTGCCGCTCGCCGCGGTGGAGGGCCTGGTCCCGCATGCCGCCGAGCCCGCCCGCATGGGCCTGTACCTGCTGTACATCGCGGCGATCCCGACGGCCGTCGCCTACGCCCTGTACTTCGCGGGCGCCGCGGTCATCAGGTCCGCGACCGTCTCGGTGATCACGCTCCTGGAGCCGCTGAGTGCCGCGGTCATCGCGGTCGTCCTGCTGGGCGAGCGGCTCACCCTGCCCACCGTCGTCGGCACGCTGCTCATGCTGGCCGCGGTGACGGGCCTCGCGGTGGCGGAGACGCGCGGGGCGGTGGCGGCCCGGCGGGGGCCGGAGCCGGTGGCGGACGCGGTGTGAGTGGGGCGCGGGGGCGCGGCCTGTGCGGGCAGCCGCCCCCCCCCGTGGGGTCACGTCAGCGCCGCCCCGGCCTGCGGGTCTCGGCGCCGCTGGTGGGCGCGTGCCGCCGAGTCGCCGGGGCCGCCCCGCGCGATGAGCTCTCCGGTGATCCGGTGCCGCACCTCGGCCGGCTTGTGGCCGGCGTACTTGAACTTCGCGCGTACGTCGGTGACTTCGAGGATCAGGCCCCGGATACCGGAGAGCATGCGGCCGTACGGGGCCTCGCCCACGGCGGCCTTCGCCGATCCGCCCTCGGGCTGGAAGTGGTCGACCTGGAGGTTGAGCAGCTCGGCCTTCTCCTCCGGGTCGTCCACGACGCGGGCCGTGCAGCGGAGCTGGACGGCGGCGTAGAGGCTGGTCGGGACGCCGTGCTCGGGCGGGGTGTCCGGGGGCGCCTGCCAGGGGCCGGGCACGTACACGTAGTCGTCCACCACGCTGAGCAGCACGTCCGGGTCGGCCTCGAGCGCGGGCCACAGCGGGTTGGGGCGGGCCAGATGCAGGATCACCCGGCCGTGCGGGCCGTGCCCGGCGTCGTAGGCGAAATGTGCGGGCTGGACGTGCGGCGGCTCCCCGGGCAGGCCGTTGACCGCGAGCTGCCCGAAGTCGTGGCCCGCCAGCCACTGCCGCCACTCCGCGTCGGAGTGCGGCGCGTCCCAGGGGTGGATCAGCATCACAGCTCGATCAGGTAGTCCGGGAGCGCGATGCCGGGGGTGAGGTCCTCGGCCGGGACCGGTGCGTCGTAACCCTTGCGCACCGGCACCACGCCGGCCCAGTGCGGCAGATCCATGTCCTCCGGCTCGTCGTTCACGCCGCCGGAGCGGACCTTGGCCGACACCTCGTTGAGGTCGAGGCTGAGCACGGCGGTCGCCGCGAGCTCCTTCGCGTTCGCCGGGCGGGAGTCGCCCGAGCGGCCCGGCACGACGTGGTCGACGAACGCGTCGAGGGCGGTGCGCTTCTCCTCGGGGTCCGTGACCTGGTGCGCGGTGCCGTGGATCATCACGGAGCGGTAGTTGATCGAGTGGTGGAAGTGGGACCGGGCGAGGACCAGGCCGTCGACGTGGGTGACCGTCAGGCAGACCTCGAGCCCCGGGTCCTCCTCCGGCGCGCTCCCCGCCATCCGCAGCGGACGCGATCCCGTCGAACCGTGTACGTAGAGGCGCTCGCCCACCCGGCCGTACAGCGTGGGCAGGACGATCGGGGCGCCGTCACGGACGAAGCCGAGATGGCAGACGTAGGTCTCGTCGAGTATCGCGTGCACCAACGCCTGGTCGTACGAGGCTCGCTCGCGGGCGCGGGTGGGGACGGTGCGGTCGGTCGGCGCGTACGAGGCGGTGTCGGACGCGGTGTTGGCAGCGGTCTCGATGCCGGGCTCGGATGCGACGCTCATTTTGCCTACTCCATTGCACTAGTGCATAATCTGCTTTGTGCTAGGAGAGTATCGGATCGAAGGTCGGCGCGCAGCCGAGATCGCGGCCAGCGTGGAGCGCGCGGTCGGTGACGGCGGCCTTGCGCCGGGGCAACTCCTGCCGCCGATGCGGGAGTTGGCGCAGCAGCTCGGAGTGAATCCCAATACCGTTGCCGCCGCCTACCGCACGCTGCGGGAAAGGGGCGTCATCGAGACGGCGGGGCGGCGCGGCAGTCGCGTACGGCCGAAACCGGCGACGACGGTGCGTGAGCTGATCCGGGTGGACGTGCCGCCCGGCGTGCGGGACGTCTCCAACGGCAATCCGGACACCGCCCTGCTGCCCCCGCTCGCCGAGGCGTTCGCGGCGGCGGCCGCCGAAGGCGACCGGCGGCCCGTGCTCTACGGAGAGGCGGCCGTGGACCCGGTCATGGAGCGCCACGCGCGCGTGGCCTTCGACGCGGACGGCGTGCCCGACGGCCCGGTGGCCGTCACCTCCGGATCGCTGGACGCCATCGAGCGCGTGCTCGCCGCCCATCTGAAGCCCGGCGACGCGGTGGCGGTCGAGGATCCGGGGTGGGGCAGCCTGCTCGACCTGATGCCGGTGCTCGGGCTGCAGACCGTCCCGGTGGGCGTCGACGACGACGGGCCGCTGCCCGCCGACGTGGAGCGGGCGGTGCGGGGCGGCGCCCGCGCCATCGTCGTCACCGACCGGGCGCAGAACCCGACCGGCGCCGCGATCAGCGCTCCACGCGCGCGTGCCCTGCGCGAGGTCCTCGCCGCGCACCCGGAGGTGCTGCTCGTCGAGGACGACCACGGGCACAGCATCGTCGACCTGCCGCTGCACCCGCTCGCCGGTGTGACCCGCTCCTGGGCGTTCGTCCGCTCCACCGCCAAGGCGTACGGCCCCGACCTGCGGCTGGCCCTGCTCACCGGGGACCCGGTGACCGTCGACCGAGTCCAGGGGCGCCAGCGCCTCGGGCCCGGCTGGGTGAGTCATGTGTCGCAGCGGGCCGTGGTGCGGCTGTGGCGGGAGGGGGCGGTGGACGCGGCGCGGGTGGCCGGTTCCTACGGGCGGCGGCGTGACGCGCTGATCGCGGCGCTCGCCGAGCGGGGCGTCGTGGCGCACGGGCGCAGCGGGATGAACGTCTGGGTGCCCGTGCCGGACGAGACCGGCGCGGTCGCGAGGCTGCTGCACGCGGGATGGGCCGTCGCTCCTGGGGCGCGGTTCCGGATGAACGCGCCCCAGGGGGTGCGGATCACGGTCTCGACGCTCGGGGACGAGGACATCGAGACGGTGGCGGACGCGGTGGCCTCCGCCACGGGGCCGGCTCCGGTGCGGAGGTACGAGTGACTCTGGTGCGGTGTTACGGGTGACTCTGGTGGGGCGTTACGGCTGACTCCGGTGCGGTGTCGCGAGGGATCGGTGCGGCGTCACGAGGGATCGGTGCGATGTCACGAGGGATCGGTGCGGGGCGTGGGCTCGCGGGCCGGGGCTTCGACTGGGTGAGGGCGGCCCCCGCCAGGACGATCACGGCGCCGACCGGCGTCGACCAGCTCAGGGACTCGCCGAGCAGGGCGACGCCCGCGGCCGTGGCGATGACCGGGATGAAGTACGTGACCATCTGGGCCGTCGTCGGCCCGACCTCGGCGACAAGGCCGTACTGGATCAGGAAGGCGAGCCCGGTGCCCAGCGCGCCCAGGGCCACGACCGCGAGGAGCGGCACGACCGGGAAGCGCGTCGGCAGGGACGTGAACAGCGGGGTCACCACGGCGAGTTCGCCGGTCGCGACCAGCAGCTGGGCCCCCGAGAGCGAGAGGTTCGAGTGGCCCGAACCGGCCAGGGTGCGCCGCACATAGATCCAGCCGATCGGATAGCTCAGCGAGGCGAGCAGCGCCATCGCCGTGCCCTTGAGGTCGAGCCCGCTGAAGCCCTGCCAGGCGCCGAGCACCGTGAGCACCCCGAAGAAGCCGATGCCCAGGCCCGCGACCCTGCGCCGCGTCGGGCGGTCCTCGGAGAGCGCGACCAGGGAGAGCGCCATGCCCCACAGGGGCGAGGTCGCGTTGCAGATCCCGGCCAGCGTGGACGGGATGGTCAGCTCCGCGTACGCGAACAGCGAGAACGGCAGGGCATTGAGCAGCAGCGCCGCGACCGCGAGATGACCCCAGGTCCGTGCCCCGCGCGGCAGCCGCTCGCGCTTGACGACGAGGACGGCCGCCACGACCGCGGTGCCGAACAGGAGCCGCCCCAGGGTGACTTGGAACGGCGCGTACCCCTGCGTGCCGACCTTGATGAGCAGGAAGCTGAAGCCCCAGATCAGCGCGAGGACGGCGAAGCGGAGGTGCCAGCCGCGGGCGGGGCGGCGCTTGGGCGCGGCGGCCAGGGGCGTGGTGCCCGGGGAGGTGGTGGTGACGCTCATGTACGCAACGATGGGCGAGTCAATCTCGTAGCACAAGCGAGATTAAATGCCGAATATCGCGTAGCATCGCTTACATGTTGAAGCTGAGGCACACGCAGTGAGGCTGGAGCACACATGCTGAACCTGGAGCGCCTGCGCACCCTCGACGCGCTCGCCCGGCACGGCTCGGTCAGCGGGGCCGCTGCGGGGCTGCACGTCACGACGTCGGCCGTCTCGCAGCAGATGACCAAGCTGGAGCGGGAGGTGGGGCAGCAGCTGCTCGCCAAGAACGGCCGGGGCGTGCGCCTCACGGACGCCGGACGGCTGCTCGCCGACCACGCCGCGCGGATCCTCTCCCAGGTCGAGCTGGCCCAGTCCGACCTGGAGGAGCAGCGCGGCAAGGCGGTCGGCGAGCTGCGGCTCGCGGCGTTCCCCACGGCGATGCGGGGACTGCTGCCCGCCACGCTCTCCGCGCTCCGGGCCCGGCACCCCGGACTGCGGGTCAGTTCCCAGGAGTTGGAGCCGCAGCCGGCCGTCGCCGGAGTGGTGCGCGGCGACGTCGACATGGCGGTGGTCCTGGACTGGTACAACAAGCCGCTGCCGCTGCCCGACGGCCTCGTCAAGGCCTCCCTCCTGGACGACCCCGCCGATGTCGCGATGCCGGCCGCCCATCCGCTGGCCGACCGCGCCGAGGTGGACCTGGACGACTTCGCGGACGACGAGTGGATCACCTGGGCGGAGGGGGAGTTCTGCCACGAGTGGCTGATGTTCACGCTGCGCGCCAAGGGCATCGAACCGCGTATCGCGCACCGTGCGGAGGAGCATCACACCCAGCTCGCCCTGGTCGCTGCGGGCCTCGGCGTGTGCGTGGCACCCCAGTTGGGGCGCGACCCGATGCCGGCCGGGGTCAAGGCGGTCCCGGTGCGGCATCGGGTGCGGCGTCATGTGTACGTGGTGTGGCGCGCGGACGCCGACCGACGCCCGTCGATCAGGGCGGCCGTCGAGGCGCTCCAGGAGGTGGGGCGGGGCGCCCCGTCATGACGCGCAGGGGTGCTCAGTGTGACGCGCGGGGCGCTCAGTCGCTGACGGCGAGCCGGACGCCGAAGGCGACGATGACGGTCCCGGTGATCCGGTCGAGCAGGCGGCGGGCCCGGGGCCTGCGCAGCCAGCGGTGCAGCACGCGGGCGAATCCGATGAGGGCGGCCGACCACAGCAGACCGAGCAGGATGTGCACCGCGGTGAGGAGCAGCCCCGTGGTGAAGTGGTCTGCGCCGGCCGGGATGAACTGGGGCAGGACGGCGACGTAGAACGCGCCCATCTTCGGGTTGAGGAGGTTGGTGAGCGTCCCCTGCCGCCAGCCACCGGTGAGCGAGTCCTTCCCGGCGGGCGGCTCGGGCTCACCGGCGCCGGTCGCGGGCAGGCCCCGGAAGGCGTCCAGCACCATGCGGACGCCCATCCAGACGAGATACGCGGCGCCGACCCAGCGCAACGCCACATAGGCGACGTGCGAGGCCGTGAAGAGCGCGGTCACGCCCAGGGAGGTGAGCGCACCCCACAGCAGGGTGCCCGACTGGATTCCGAGGACGACCCCCCAGGCCCTGCGGCGCTGACCGAGGGCGGAGGTGCGCAGGATCAGGGCGGTGTCGAGACCGGGGGTCAGCGTGAGAAGCCCTACGACCAGGGCGAAGGACCACAGCGAAGTGCTTATTGCCATGGAAGGCCAGCCTACGACACCGGCCGTCCCACCTGCGCACACGCCCCGGGCCGGGACCTAGCCCCGCAGCTGCCCCAGCTTCCGGAAGTCCCAGGAGGCGACCGCGTCCGGCGTCAGCCTGATCCAGGCGTGCTTCCCGTCGTACGGCATCGAGTCCATCCCGAAGTACTTCTGGGTGAACAGCCGCTCAGGCGTCTCCAGTTCGGGGCACGGCTCGCCCGTGCGGGGCGCCTCGGCGACGAAGACCGCCGTCCCGGAGAGCTCCGCGCCCCGCAACTCCCCGTACTCCTCGCCGGAGTCGATCAGCACGGCGATCCGCTGGTCGCGCCGCAGATCGGCCCAGCGCTTGCTGCGGGTGATGGAGAACAGCCACAGGGAGGTGCCGTCCCAGACGAACCAGAGGGCGCTGACGTGCGGCGCGCCGTCGCGGGACACGGTCGCGACCCGGCAGGTGCGTTCCGTGGCGAGGAACGCGTCGAGCTCGGCAGGCGACATCATGATCCGGCGGCCCCGGCGCTGTGTGACGGTCATGCGTCCTCCGTACCTAAGTGGCATCGTGCATACCTTCGCCGCATCCGCATCCGCATCCGCATCCGTAGCTGATGCTGTGTCAGATGTCGGCGTCAGAAAAGAATGCGGCCTCTTCCGCCCTGACGCAATGGCGGCTAGCCTCCGCGCAACCCGGGCGGAGGGCCCCTCGGGCGTCCGGATCGCGACAGGGGGAGCCATGCCGTCGTACGAACAGCTCAGGGAACTCCTCGACCCCGCCACCACCGTCCTGATGACCGTCGAGTGCCAGCAGGGCGTCGTGGGGACCGAGAGCGCGCTGCCCGAACTCGCCGAACAGGCACGGACTTCGGGCGCCCTCGTCAATGTCGCCCGGCTCGTCGCCGCGGCACATCAGTCCGGTACCCAGGTCCTGCACGCCGTCGCCGAACGCCGCCCGGACGGCCGGGGCGCCAACCACAATGCCCGCCTCTTCCGCGCCGCGGGCCGGCTGCCCGTGCAGCAGCTCTCCGGGACGGAGGCGGTACGGATCGCGCCGCCCATCGAGGTGCTCGAAGAGGACCTCGTCGTACGGCGGTTGCACGGTCTCTCGCCCATCACGGGCACGGACGTCGACCCGCTCCTGCGCAACCTGGGCTGCCGCACCCTCCTGGTGACGGGAGTCTCCGCGAACGTGGCGATCCCCAACGCCGTCTTCGACGCGGTGAACCGCGGCTACACCGCGGTCGTCCCCGCGGACGCGATCGCGGGAGTTCCCGCCGACTACACGCCGGCGATGATCCGCAACACGCTGGCGCTGGTGGCGACCGTGACCACCACGGAGGATGTGCTCGGGGCCTGGAAGCGGCCGGGGTCCCGTGGCTGACAAGGGCAGTTCGTTTGACACGTGAGGTCCGGGCGCCTGTAATAGGGACGCGTGCCGCGTGGCACCGGCCAAAGAGCAGTGGGCGGGCCGGATGCCGGGCGAGCACCCTGAATCAGGGACGTGTCATGAGGTCATACTCCGCATCCCATATCTGACGTAGCACCGTACTCGGTGGCGCAACGTCGTCCCCTTTCTTGTCTTCTCGTCTTTCTCGACTTTCACGTCTTTCTCGTCGTTTCCCGTCCTGCGCCGACGCCCGGCCGCCCCGTGCGGCGCGGTCGCTGTCCCGCGCGGACGCATCACCCTGCCTGGAGGGTCACACCCGTATGTCCACGTCCGCGCCCATGTCGTTCAACCAGTCCGTCATCGAGGAGTTCCGCGCCAACGGAGGGAAGGTCGGCGGCCCCTTCGAAGGCGGCGATCTCCTGCTGCTCACCACCGTCGGGGCCAGGTCGGGGGAGCAGACCACCGTTCCCCTCGGGTACGTGCGCGACGGCGAACTGCTGCTCGTCGTCGGGTCCAACCTCGGCTCGTCCCGGCACCCCGCCTGGTACCACAACCTCCTCGCCCACCCCGCGGTGACCGTCGAGATCGGCGACGATGCCTTCGAGGCGATCGCCGTGCCCGCCGAAGGGGCCCGGCGCGACCGGCTCTTCCGTCGGTGCGTCGACGCGGCCCCCGGCTACCTCGACTACCAGGAGCGGACCACCCGCATCCTGCCGGTCGTCGCCCTGGAACGGTCCGAACCCGCTCCGGGCGAGGGCCCCCGCGAGATCACCAGCCTCGCCGACAAGATCCTGGAGATCCACACCTGGCTGCGGCACCAACTGCGGTACGTACGCGCCGAGTCCGACGCCCATTTCGCCGCGCGAGCGGCACATCAGGGACCCGGCGAGGTGCCCGCGCCCGGCCTCGGGCTGCAGATCCGGCAGCACTGCCTCGCGTTCTGCCAGACCCTGGAGTTCCACCACGGCAGCGAGGACGGGCATGTCTTCCCCGTCGTCGCGCATCACCATCCCCACCTGAAGGACGCCATGGAGCGCATCCAGGAGGAGCATCGCGCCGTCGGGCGCATCCAGGCCGAACTCGTCTCCCTGCTCGCCGACGTCGGTACGGCCGACCCCGACCGGTTCCGTGCCGAACTGGCCCGGATGTCGGACGAGTTGCTCGCCCATCTCGCGTACGAGGAAGACGTCGTGCTGCCGCTCCTCGCCGACATCCCGTGGCCGCCGGCCCCGCCAGCCTAGGCCAGCTTGATCGAGTCCCCGTCCACGCTGATCTCGGCGGTGGGCAGCGGCGCGGGCGCGGGGGAGGCCTTCACGCTGCCGTCGGCGATGTCGAACTTGCTGCCGTGGCACGGGCAGTTGATGGTGCCGTCCGCGACGCTCGTCACCGGGCACTGCTTGTGCGTGCAGCGGTTCGAGAAGGCCTTGAACTCGCCCTTCGTCGGCTGCGTCACCACCACTCCCTCGGCCTTGAAGATCTTGCCGCCGCCGACGGGGATCTCCGACGTCTTGGCGAGCACCGCACCACCGGCGGCACCGTCCGGGGTCTTCTTCTCGGCCGGTGCGTCGCCGTTGCCGTACTGGTCGCCGCCGTCTCCGCCGTCTCCGCAGGCGGTGAGCGCGACGGCCAGACTGACGACGCCCGCCGCGGCGACGACGGAACGACGGGACGGGGTGGGCAGGGTTTCCCTGGAAACGTTCATGCAGGGTGGTACGAGGCGCGGCGCCACCGTGTTCAAACGCTCAAGCATTTCTTGTACGTCGGCTCCGGCGCGCTCCCGCGCCGGAGCCGACATACTCCTGCGTCAGCCCCGGCGCGCTCCCGCACCGGCATGAAGGCTCGCCCCGGAACCGGCATTAACCTGGGGCAATGCTCACCGAAGTCACCGCGGTCCGCTACGTCACGCCCCTGCGCGAGGGCGGTTCGCTCCCCGGCCTCGTCGAGGCGGTCGACGACGAAGGAACGTACGCCGCGTACGTCATGAAGTTCACCGGCGCCGGACAGGGCCGCAAGACGCTCGTCGCCGAGGTGATCTGCGGACAGCTCGCGCGCGCACTCGGACTGCGGGTGCCGCGCCTCACGCGGATCCGGCTCGACCCCGTGATCGGCCTCGGCGAGCCCGACCAGCAGGTGCAGGAGCTGCTCAAGGCGAGCGGCGGCCTCAACCTGGGCATGGACTTCCTGTCGCGGGCCCTCGGCTTCGACCCGCTGGCCCACGCCGTGGACCCGGCCGAGGCGGGCCGCGTCGTCTGGTTCGACGCGCTGATCAACAACGTCGACCGCTCCTGGCGCAACCCCAACATGCTGATCAGGAACGGCGAGCTGTGGCTCATCGACCACGGCGCGAGCATGATCTGGCACCACAACTGGCGCACCGCCGAGACCGCCGCCGCCAAGCCTTACGACGCATCCGACCACGCCCTCGCGCCCTTCGGTCCCGACGTCGCGGCGGCCGCCGCCGAACTCGCGCCGCTCGTGACCGAAGAACTCCTCGCCGACGCGGCAGCCGACGTACCCGACGAGTGGCTCGTGGACGAGCCGGGCTTCGAGGGCCCCGACGACGTGCGCCGCGCCTATGTGGCGGCGCTGCTGCCGCGTGCCAAGACCATTCACGAACGGATCCAGCTGCCCGAGCCGCAGCGGAAGGGCGCCACCCAGTGACCGAGCAGCCGTCGATCGAGCGTGACGTCTTCGAGTACGCCCTGGTGCGCGTCGTGCCGCGGGTGGAGCGCGGGGAGCAGTTCAACGCCGGTGTCGTGGTCTACTGCCGCGCCAAGTCCTTCGTGGCCGCGCGGACGCATCTGGACGAGGGCAAGCTGCGGGCGCTGGACCCGGCGGCCGACGTGGACGGTGTCCGGGCGGCGCTCGGCGCCGTGGAGCGGATCTGCGCGGGCGGCGAAGCCGCAGGTCAGGCCGAGCGCGACGATGCCGGGCGGCGTTTCCGGTGGCTGATCGCGCCCCGCTCGACCGTCGTCCAGCCGGGCCCCGTGCACACGGGACTCACGGCCGATCCCGCCGCGGAGCTGGACCGGCTGCTCGACCTGCTGGTGAGGTAAAGAATCACAGGCCCCGGTGTGCCGTTGACACCGGGTGCCAGGGCTTCTAGCGTCTCGTTCAGCTGAAGGTACTAAGCGGTCGCTCACCATCGGGGCGTACCGTGGACCGCACCCCATGAGCCGTATCCAAGGGCGAGGAGAACCAGCATGTCCACCACTGAGCAGCGCGTCGCGGTCGTGACCGGAGCAGCGCGAGGCATCGGCGCGGCGACCGCCGTGCGCCTGGCCGCCGAGGGCCGCGCCGTCGCGGTGATCGACCTCGACGAGGCCGCCTGCAAGGACACCGTCGGGCAGATCACCGCCGCCGGTGGCAAGGCGATCGCGGTCGGCTGCGACGTGTCCGACGAGGCCCAGGTCGAGGCGGCCATCGCCCGGATCGCCGAGGAGCTGGGCGCGCCCACGATCCTGGTGAACAACGCCGGTGTGCTCCGCGACAACCTGCTCTTCAAGATGAGCGCGAGCGACTGGGACACGGTCATGAACGTGCACCTGCGCGGCGCCTTCCTGATGTCCCGCGCCATCCAGAAGCACATGGTCGACGCCAAGTTCGGCCGCATCGTGAACCTCTCCTCGTCCTCCGCCCTCGGCAACCGCGGCCAGGTCAACTACGCGGCGGCCAAGGCCGGTCTGCAGGGCTTCACCAAGACCCTCGCCAAGGAGCTCGGCAAGTTCGGCGTCACCGCCAACTCGGTCGCGCCCGGCTTCATCGTCACCGAGATGACCAAGGCCACCGCCGACCGCGTCGGCATGGGCTTCGAGGACTTCCAGGCCGCTGCCGCCAGCCAGATCCCGGTGCAGCGCGTGGGCCGCCCCGAGGACATCGCCAACGCCATCGCCTTCTTCACCGGCGACGCGGCGGGCTTTGTCTCCGGTCAGGTCATGTACGTGGCCGGCGGCCCGCTCAACTAGCCCGGAGGGATCGCGAGATGGCAGTGCAGGACAGCGGAAAGGCCGCGCTCGTCACGGGCGCGAGCCGCGGGATCGGCTACGGCATCGCGGAGGCGCTCGTCGCCCGCGGTGACCGGGTCTGCATCACCGGACGCAACGAGGACGCCCTCAAGGAGGCCGTCGAGAAGCTCGGCGCCGACCGGGTGATCGGCGTCGCGGGCAAGGCCCACGACGAGGCGCACCAGGCGGTGGCCGTCGAGCGCACGATGGAGGCGTTCGGCCGGGTCGACTTCCTGGTCAACAACGCCGGTACGAACCCGGTCTTCGGGCCGATCGCCGAGCTCGACCTCAATGTGGCGCGCAAGGTCTTCGAGACCAACGTGATCTCGGCGCTCGGCTTCGCCCAGCAGACCTGGAAGGCCTGGCAGAGCGAGAACGGCGGCGCGATCGTCAACATCGCCTCCGTCGCGGGCGTCTCCGCCTCGCCGTTCATCGGCGCGTACGGGATGAGCAAGGCCGCCATGGTCAACCTCACCCTGCAGCTGGCGCACGAGTTCGCGCCCAAGGTCCGGGTGAACTCGATCGCGCCCGCTGTGGTCAAGACCAAGTTCGCCCAGGCGCTGTACGAGGGCCGTGAGGCGGAGGCCGCCGCCGCGTACCCCCTGGGGCGGCTCGGTGTGCCGGAGGACATCGGCGGCGCCGCCGCGTTCCTCACCTCGGACCAGTCCGACTGGATCACCGGCCAGACGCTCGTGGTCGACGGCGGCATCTTCCTCAATGCGGGCGTCGGCTGACGAACCCCGCACAACCGTGATGTGCGACGAAAACGCACAACCCTGATGTACGACATCTAACGGGACGTACATGCGCATCAAGTGCCCCGTCGGCGCCATGAGTTGGCCCGGCGGGGCATTGCGATATTGTCTCCCGACCCATGGCATGGCCGATCGAGGAGCGTGCGCGTGTTCAGTGAAGTTCGCCCGGTGGCGGCGGCCGGTCTCCGAGGCCTGGCCGGTCTGTCCCGCCGGGGCCTGCGGCCGGCGGCGGGGCTGCTGTCCATATCCCTGCTCGCTGGATGCGGGATCATCTCCTCCGACGGGGAGGACGAGGAGCAGCAGATCACCGTCGGCACGATGAGTGCCCCCAGCACCCTTGACCCGGCGGCGGCCTGGGACAGCTCCTGGGAGCTGTACCGCAACGTCTTCCAGACGCTGCTGAGCTTCCCCACCGGCGCGGCGGAGCCCGAGCCGGACGCGGCCGAGTCCTGCAAGTTCACCGACGCGACCAACACGGTCTTCACCTGCGAACTGCGCGAGGGCCTGAAGTTCTCCGACGGGCACGACCTCGACGCCAAGGCGGTCAAGTACACCTTCGACCGGATGCGGCGCATCGACGTCAAGGGCGGACCCATGGGGCTGCTCGGCTCGCTCGACCGGGTCGAGACCAAGGGTGAGCGCACGGTCACCTTCCGGCTCAAGAAGTCGGACGCCACGTTCCCGTTCGTGCTCTCGACGCCCGCCATGTCGATCGTCGACCCGCAGGAGTACCCGGCCGACAAGCTCCGCGAGGGCAACGCCATCGGTGGCTCGGGACCGTACGCCCTGAATTCGTACAAGCCGGGCGAGCGGGCCGAGCTGATCAAGAACGACCACTACAAGGGCTCGGCCGAGCGCCAGAACGACGCCGTCACGATCCGCTACTTCAAGAAGTCGTCCGCCATGGTCGACGCCCTCAAGAAGAAGCAGATCGACGTGACCTTCCGCGGTCTCGCGGCCGAGGACATCGTCGAGATGCAGGGCAAGCACCGGCGCGAGGGCATCCAGCTGGTGGAGGGCGCGGGCACCGAGATCCGCTACCTGGTGTTCAACCCCAAGGACCCCTGGGCCAGGAAGAAGCCGGTCCGGCAGGCCTTCGCCCAGGTCATCGACCGTGGGGCGATCGCCCACAAGATCTACCAGGACACCGTCGAGCCGCTCTACTCCATGGTCCCGCAGGGCCTCGCCGGACACGGCACGGGCTTCTTCGACGACTACGGAGACCCCAGCACCGCCAAGGCGAAGCAGATCCTCCAGGAGGCGGGCATCACCGCACCCGTGCCGCTGACGCTCTGGTACACGACCGACCGCTACGGCTCGGCGACCGCACCGGAGTTCGCCGAGATCAAGCGGCAGCTGGAGGCCTCCGGCCTGTTCAAGATCACGCTCAAGAGCCGTCCCTGGACCGAGTTCGACGCGGGCACCAAGAAGGGCGAGTACCCGGTCTTCGGCCGTGGCTGGTTCCCCGACTTCCCCGACGCGGAGAACTTCATCGCGCCGTTCATCGGCGAGAAGAACGTGCTCAACACGCCCTACCCGTCACGCGAGATCACCGAAGAGGTGCTTCCGCACTCGCGCCGCGAGGCCGACCGGGGCGCCGTGGCCGACGACTTCGAGCGGGCCCAGCAACTGCTCGTCGACGACGCCAGGCTGCTGCCGCTGTGGCAGGGCAAGCAGTACATCATGGCGAGCGAGGAGATCGCGGGCGGCGAACGCGCCCTCGACCCCTCGGCGATCATGATGATGTGGGAGCTCCAGCGCAAGACCAGCTGGTAGCGCGGGTCTTCGCGGGCAGCAGGGCGAGCGGACCGATTGTCAGTGGCCGCCGGTAGGTTCTGTGGTGAGAAGTGACCGCACACCGGAGGTTGTTGACGTGACGGACCCCTTGAACACAGCCATGCTGCCCGCGTCCTGGCGTGGAGTCCTCGGCGAGGAGCTGCAGAAGCCCTACTTCAAGGAGCTCACCGAGTTCGTCGAGGAAGAGCGGGAGAAGGGCCCCGTCTACCCTCCGCGCGACGAGGTCTTCGCCGCCCTGGACGCGACGCCGTACGACAAGGTCAAGGTCCTCGTCCTCGGCCAGGATCCGTACCACGGCGAGGGACAGGGCCACGGCCTCTGCTTCTCCGTGCGCCCCGGCGTGAAGACGCCGCCCTCGCTGCGGAACATCTACAAGGAGATGAAGGAAGAGCTCGGCCACCCGGTGCCGGACAACGGCTATCTGATGCCGTGGGCCGAGCAGGGCGTCCTGCTCCTGAACGCGGTGCTCACCGTCCGCGCGGGCGAGGCCAACTCCCACAAGGGCAAGGGCTGGGAGAAGTTCACGGACGCGGTGATCCGCGCGGTGGCGGACCGGCCCGACCCGGCCGTCTTCGTCCTGTGGGGCAACTACGCCCAGAAGAAGCTCCCCCTCATCGACGAGGAGCGGCACGTCGTGGTGAAGGGCGCGCACCCCTCGCCGCTCTCCGCGAAGAAGTTCTTCGGCTCGCACCCCTTCACCCAGATCGACGAGGCGGTGGCGGCGCAGGGGCACGAGCCGATCGACTGGCGCATCCCGGACCTCGGCTGAGATCGGCCGAAGGCATCGCCCGCCGAAGACGCACGTCATCCGATGGCGTACGTGAGGGTGTACGGCACCGTGGAAGCGCCGTGGCCCGTGGTGAACGAGCCGGTGCCGCTCAGCCCGGCAAGTTCGCCCGCCCCCGATCCGGGCAGGACGGTCAGCTCGCAGCTGATGGTGCCGTCGGCGCCGAACGAACCGCGCTGCTCCAGGACGAACGAGCCGCGGCGGCCGTCCAGGGTCCCCTCGATCAGCTCGTAGCCGACGAAGGCACCGGTGGTCTCGTCTGCGTACACCAGGGTGTACTCGCAGGAGGTGCCGGTCGCCTCGACGGCACCGGTGAAGTCGTTCGTGACGGCGGCGTGCGCGATGCGTGCGCCGCCGTCGGTGTCCGCGACGGGCTTCTCGTCCCACCGGGAGAAGGTGAAGCTGCCGGTCACGGTGGTGGTCTTCGTCGTCATGGATGGCCCTTCGGGGGACTGCGCTGTCCGGCTCGGTGCCGGCTGACGAGAGGAGCCTGTCAGCGGTACCTGACATCTTCTGTCAGGTACCGGTGCAGACTTGGGGCCATGCGCGCCGACCGGCTTCTGGCCCTCCTCCTGCTGCTCCAGAACCGCGGGCGCATGACCGCGCCCGAACTCGCCGCCGAGCTGGAGGTGTCGGTGCGGACCGTCTACCGGGACGTGGAGGCGCTGGCCGCCTCCGGAGTCCCCGTCTACGCCGAGCGCGGTCCCGCGGGCGGCTTCCGGCTGATGGACGGCTACCGCACCCGGCTCACCGGGCTCACGGACGACGAGGCCGACTCCCTGGCCCTCGCGGGGATGCCGGCGGCCGCGGCCGATCTCGGCCTGGGCGCGGAACTGGTCACCGCGCAGCTCAAGTTGGGCGCGGCCCTGCCGTCCGGACTCGGCGAGCGGTCCCGGCGCATCCAGGAGCGGTTCCTGCTGGACGCCGAGGGCTGGTTCCGTACGGCCGATCCCGCGCCGCTGCTGCCGGTCGTCGCCGACGCCGTGTGGCGCCGACGGGTCCTGCGGGTGCACTACCGGCGCTGGGGCGGCGAGGTGCGCCGCGAACTGCATCCCCTGGGGCTCGTCCTCAAGGCGGGCAACTGGTACCTGGTGGCGTCCGCCGAAGGCTCCGTGCGCACCTACGGCGTCTCGCGCCTCCTGGATGTGACGGTGCCCGACCGCGACGAGCCCGCCGACCGCCCCGCGGGGTTCGACCTGGCCGCCTACTGGGCGACGGCGGCAAAGGAGCTGCAGGCCCGCGTGCTGCGGGGCACGGCGCACGTCCGGGTCTCCCCGGCCGGGCTCCGGCTGCTGCCCGTACTGTTCGGGGCGGCCGGGACCCGCGCCGTCGAGACGGCGGGCGAGCCGGACCAGGACGGCTGGCGGGCGGTCGACCTGGAGGTGGAGACGCTGCCCGTGGCCGTGAGCGATCTGCTCAGGCTCGGCGTCGAGGCCGAGGTGCTCGGCCCGCCCGAACTGCGCGCGGAGCTGGCGAGGACCGTCACCGGGCTGGCCCAGCGGTACGCGTGAGTGCCCCCGCCCCCGATCGCGCCTGACGGTGATTGTCAGTCCGTGCGGATAGCGTCGTGATCGGTTTGCACGACGGTCGTACGAGTGTGGAGGATCCGGTGGCGGAGCAGCGGGAGCAGGCGGCGGACGACGCCATGATGACGCGGATCGGGCAGGCGGTCATGCTGCACCACGGCGGCGACCGCGAGGAGGCGCAGGGCCGTTTCCTCGACCTGTGGTCGCAGATCGGCGAGGCCGGCGACCCGCTGCACCGCTGCACGCTCGCGCACTACATGGCGGACACCCAGGAGGACCCCACGGACGAACTGGCGTGGGATCTGCGGGCGTTGTCGGCGGCGGACGAGCTGACCGACGAGCGGCTGCACGAGCACCACGGTTCGATCGCGGTCCGCGGCTTCTACCCGTCCCTGCACCTCAACCTGGCGGCGGACTACGTGAAGCTGGACCGCCCCGAGGCGGCGCGCAGCCATATCCGCCGGGCGCGTGCCGCGGTGGGGGCGCTGGGGGACGACGGGTACGGGGACGGGATCAGGGCGGCCATCGGCCGGCTTGAGCTGCGGCTCGGGGAGGGGAGTGAGGTGGAGTGAGGTGGAGTGAGGTGGGGTGAGGTGGGGTGAGGTGAGGTGGGGTGAGGCGCTGCGGCCGTGGGGTCAACGGCCGTAGGTGCCCTCGCAGATGACGGCCTCGGGGCTGCCCGGCTCCCACTTGCCGTACTCCTCGCCCAGGGCGCAGACGTCCAGGATCGTGGGCGCCGCGGACGGCAGGTCGGGCAGGGCGGCGCGCTCGGGGCGGTCGCCGTGGCGGTGCGGGGGAGAGGCGGAGCGTTCCGGCTGCTGGGGGCGGGGTGTGCCGGACGGCGCCGCGGGGACGGTCGGTGCGGTGCCGGTGGTGCTGGGGGCGGGCCTGCGGGGCGGCCCGATCAGTTCGAGTGCCTCCCGCGCGGGGGCCTCCACGACCCTCGGGCGTGCGCTGCCGTCCGGGCGCGGCGCCGGGGGCGGGGCGGACGCGGCGGACGGTCCCCGCGCGGGCTGCCGCTCGACGCTCACACAGCCGGAGACGGCGGTGACCGCCACGGAGACCAGGAGCGTCGCGGTGGTCGTGGTTCGGTGCATTCGCGCAACTCTGGTGCGTCCCCGCACCCTTCGGGAAGGGATCGGGCGCAGGATGCCCCGCATGGGTGAAGGGGCGCGTCCGGTGGGAGGAGAGACGCGTCAGCAAGGGGTACGTGCGTCACTCCTCGCCCGGCATCCCCCGCACTCACTCCCCGCCCAGCATCCCCCGCAGCAGTTCGCGGAAGGCCGTCCGCAGTTCCTCCTCGGTCGGCACCGTGGAGTGGTACGAACCGGCCACACAGGAGAAGAGCAGCCCGTCGCTGAACGCCACCAGGGACAGGGTGTGCCGCTCCGGGTCCGATGACCCCGCGGCCCGCAGCATCGCCGTCAGCGGCTCCCTGAACTGCGCCCCCGTAGCGTCGTAATAGGCCCGGAGCTCCGGTCTGCGGGTCGCCTCCAGGGCCAGTTCGTAGCGCGAGACCAGCAGTGGGCGGTAGTCGCCCGAGAGATAGCGGTGCAGGGCCAGGGCGAGCGAGGTGATCAGGGCCTCGCGGTCGCCGGCCGGGTCCGGAAGTCCGGCCGGGGCGAGGACCTCGCCCTCGCGCTCCGCCTGTCTGCGTACCGCCGCCTCCAGGAGCGCGAGCCGGGTGCGCGCGTGGTTCGACGTCGAGCCCTGCGGCAGTCCCGCCGCCTCGTCCACGGCCCGGTGCGTGAGCCCCCGCATCCCGCGCTCGGCGAGCAGGGCGAGCGCCGTGTCGGCGATGCGTGCGGTGCGGGGCGACCCCGTGCTGCGTTCGGACATGAGGGCCACCCTACCGCGATCACTACAGCTGTAGTACGGTCGCTCCATCGCTCACTACAGCTGTAGTGAGGGGCGCGTCGAGGAGGAGCCATGGCACAGGAACAGCAGGCCCGGCGGACGGGGCGGACGCCTCACGCGGTCGTGGTCGGCGGCGGCATTGGCGGCCTCACCGCCGCCATCGGACTGCGCCTGGCCGGCTGGCGGGTCACCGTCCTGGAGCGCGCGGCCACGCTGGAACCCGTCGGCTCCGGCATCGGACTCGCCCCCAACTCCCAGCGCGCCCTCGACGTCCTGGGCCTCGGCGACCGGGTGCGCGAACTCGCCGCCTGGGAGGGCGCGGGCGGCATGCGGGCGCAGAACGGGCGCTGGCTCGTGCGGACCAGTGCCACGGCCGCCACGGAGGAGTTCGGCGGCTCGCTCGTGATGCTGCACCGGGCGACCCTCGTCGACCTGCTCGTCTCCGCACTGCCGGAGGACGCCCTGCGCACCGGGGTGCGCGCGGAGCTGGCGGACCCCGGATCGGCCGACCGCGGGGCCGTCGTCAGGACCGACGCGGGTGACATCGAGGCGGACCTCGTCGTCGGCGCCGACGGCATCAACTCCGCCGTGCGCACCGCCCTCTTCCCGGCTCATCCGCAGCCGTCGTACGCGGGATTCACCGCCTGGCGCCTCGTCGTCCCCTCCCTCGGCCGCACCTTCGCCCCGCACGAGACCTGGGGGCGCGGCGGTGTCTGGGGCACTCATCCGCTCAAGGACGGCAGGATCTACGCGTACGGCACCGCGAGGGTGCCCGAGGGCGGCCACAGCCCCGACGGCGAGCAGGCCGAGCTGGCCCGCCGCTTCGCCGACTGGCACGACCCGATCCCCGCGATCATCGACGCCGCACGCCCCGAGGACATCCTCCGCAACGACGTACGCCACCTGACCACACCCCTCGCCGCCTACCACCGGGGCCGCACCGCGCTGATCGGCGACGCCGCGCACGCCATGGCGCCCACGCTCGGCCAGGGCGGCAACCAGGCCATCGAGGACGCCGTCGTCCTCGCCCACCACACCGCCCCCGGCGGCGACCTCGCGGCGGGGCTCGCCGCCTACAGCGCGGTGCGGGTGCCGCGCACCACGGCGATCGTCGGGCAGGCGGCGCGCGCGGCCCGGCTGAACCATGTGACGAGCGCCCCCGTCATCGCCGTACGCAACACGCTCATCCGCGCGGCGGCGCGGCTCGGCCCGAACCTCATCCTGCGCAGCTTCGCCTCGATCGCCGACTGGCGGCCCCCGCAGCCCCCGTATGCTGCGGGAACGGAACGCGCGGAGCGGGAGCGCGGCGCACGGCGGTAGAGGAGACAGTGGTGAAGGTCGGCTGCATCGGACTCGGGGACATCGCGCAGAAGGCGTATCTGCCGGTGCTCACCACGCTGCCTGGGGTCGAGCTGCACCTGCAGACGCGTACGCCCTCGACCCTCGCCCGAGTCGCGGGCGTCCACCACATCCCCCAGGAGCGCTGCCACACCGACCTGGACGCGCTGCTCGCCCAGGACCTCGACGCGGCCTTCGTGCACGCGCCGACCTCCGTGCACCCCGAGATCGTGACGCGGCTGCTCGAAGCGGGCGTCCCCGTCTACGTCGACAAGCCCCTCGCGTACGAACTCGCCGACTCGGAGCGGCTCGTGCGGCTCGCCGAGGAGCGCGGCACCAGCCTCGCCGTCGGCTTCAACCGCCGCTTCGCGCCCGGCTACGCGCAGTGCCTGGACCACCCGCGCGAGCTGATCCTGATGCAGAAGAACCGAGTCGGGCTTCCCGAGGACGCGCGCACCCTCGTCCTCGACGACTTCATCCACGTCATCGACACGCTGCGCTTCCTGGCGCCGGGCCCGATCGACCATGTCGGCGTGCGGACCCGGATCGCGGACGGACTCCTGGAGCACGTCGTGCTGCAGCTCGCGGGCGACGGATTCACGGCCATCGGCATGATGAACCGGATGAACGGCTCCACCGAGGAGATCCTCGAGGTATCCGGCCAGGACACCAAGCGGCAGGTGCTCAACCTCGCCGAGGTCGTCGACCACAAGGGCCAGCCCACCGTGCGCCGGCGCGGCGACTGGGTGCCGGTGGCCAGGCAGCGCGGCATCGAGCAGGTCGTGCACGCCTTCCTCGACGCCGTGCGCGCGGGCAAGCTGCTCAGTGCCCGGGATGCGCTGGCGACCCATGAGCTGTGCGAGCGCGTGGTCCGCGCCGCTCGGGAGCAGGCCGCCTGAGCGCGCGCACGCCCTCCGTCGCGCAGAGGGCGGCGAGCACGCCGAGCGCCGCGTGCACGGGCCAGTCGCCGAACCTCACGTACGGAGTGACGCCCTTGGCCAGCGGTATCTCGTACGTCGCCGTGGCGCTCGCCGATGTGCCGAGCGGCGCCCCCACGCGCTCGCCCCGCGCGTCGTACACCGCGGAGACGCCGGTGAGCGTCGCGTGCACCATGGGGCGGCCGGTCTCGGCGGCCCGCACCGCCGCGAGCGAGGCGTGCTGCTCGGGCGCCCAGCTGGACTGGAACGTCGAGGTCGCCGACTGGGCGAGCAGCAACTGGGCGCCCTCGCGCGTCAGATGGCGGCTCATGTCGGGGAACGCCGACTCGAAGCAGACCAGCGGGCCGACCTTGAGGCCCTCGCCTCGACTGTCCCCCCGACCGTCCCCCCGACCGGTCCCGACGTCCATCACCACCGGCCGCTCGCCCCGCATCCGGTCCTCGCCCGCCGCCTTGCCCACGGAGGTCGCCCAGCCGAGCAGCGAGCGCGCCGGGACATACTCGCCGAAGGGGACGAGCCGCATCTTGTCGTAGCGGTCGCCGGTGGGGCCCTGCGGGCCCACCAGGACGGAACTCTTGAAGATGCCGGGCCGGTCGGCGCGGCGGGCGTCCACGTTCACCAGGATGTCCGCGCCGACCTCGCGGGAGAGCGCCGCCGTCCGGCGCGCGACATCGGGGCGCCGCGTCAGGTCGTACCCGACACTGCTCTCGCCCCAGACGACGAGATCCAGGTCCTGGCCCACCAGGGTGCGGGTCAGCTCCTCCTGGCGCGCGAACCGCTTCTCGGCGCCGCCGACGCCGTCGATGACGCCGGGCTGGACGACGGCGACCTTGACGCGTCCCGCGGGCTCGGGGCGCGGCGCCCAGGCCCAGGCGGAGGTGGTGACGGCGGCGACGGTCACGAGCCCGGCGACCGCGGGGATGCGGGAGGTACCGGGCGCCCGTGCCGCCTGCGCCACGACGAGTACCGCGACACCGGTGTTGACGGCGACGACGAAGGCGCTGACCAGCCACACTCCGCCCACCGAAGCGAGCCGCAGGGCCGGACCGACCTGCCACTGGCTGGAGCCGAGCAGTCCCCACGGACCGCCCAAGCCCTCCCAGGACCTTGCCAGTTCGACCATGAGCCAGCCCGACGGCAGCACGAGCAGCGCGGCCGACGTCCGCCGCGGCGTCAGGGCGCCGCCGAGGAGGCGCCGCACCAGCCAGCCCCACGGCGCCCACAACAGGCCGAGGAGCGCGGCGATGACCAGGGTGAACACATGCAGGCTCGGCAGCAGCCAGTGGTGCACGGCCACCATGAACCCGAGACCGCCGAGCCAGCCGTCCAGCGCGGCCCGGCGGCCCGTCCCCGCCGAGCGGGCGAGCAGCATCCACGGCACGAGCGCCACATACGCGAACCACCACAGCGAGGGGGCGGGGAAGGCCAGGGCGGGCAGCGCGCCGGCGAGGACGGCGAGGGCGCCGCGCCATCGGGCGGAGGCGAGCAGTCCGCCACCCCGGGGGAGGGCCCACCGCCTGTTCCGGCCGTCGCCGACTGCCTCCATGCAGCGCCTCCTCGGTCCTCGACGCCCGGTCGTCCTTCCAGTGTGCGCGCCCGGGACGATCTAGGACAGGGGGCCTGCGCGGCGTGCCGCCGAACGCGTCAGGCTCCGGTCGTGCGCTGGTCCTGCAGCACGGGGGTCTGCCGCCACTTCTCCTCGACGACCACCCGGCGCAGCCGCCAGCCCGCGTGCGTGCGCAGCGCCGTGAACGCGTAGCGCCCGCCGCACACGAAGTCCGGCGCGGTGGACGCCGCCGCGCCGTCCCGTGCGAACCGCATGGGGTTCACATAGTCGGCCTGTATGTGAGCGGTGTCGCCGGTGTCCTGTTCCAGCGTCCCGAAGCGGAGCTTCCGGTTGACGATCAGGTGCTGGCGCATCGGGAAGAGCCGCATGGTGTCGGCCAGCCACGCGGCGATCTCGGCGGCTCCGCCCTCGATGCCGCCGGCCGAGCGGTAGTCGGCGCGGCCGTCCGCGGCGAACAGTTCGCGGTACGCGTCCCAGTCGCCGTCGTCGACGGTGACCGCGTACTCGGTGATCAGGGCATCCACGGCCAACCGGTCGAGCACGGCGGCGAGTTCGGCACGCTGCGTCATCGGCTCAGTGTTGGGCACGGGGGGTGCACAGCCAAGGGTCGTGCAGCGACGAACCCTGGGTTCGCGATGTCATACGTCGTACGATGCACGGCAGTCCATGGCGCGGAGGCCCTCTGGGGCGGCCGTGCGCGGGAGCCGAACAGGGGAGGTCCGGTGAAGAACGAGCAGCGCGTCGAGGTGTACAAGAAGCAGGGCGGCCGCAAGGAATTGACGGGACGTCAGAAGCGGCGGATCGCGAAGAAGGCGCGGCAGGGGAAGGGCTGAGCGGAAGCGCTCCGCTATCGCCGCCCCGCGCGGCGTCGCGCCGCCGTCAGCGCGGCCGGGTCGAGGTCGACGACGAGTTCGTCGCCCTCGTAACGGCCGCGTTCCTCCACGGCGAGACCGATCAGCGCCAACTCGGCGGCCTGATCCCTCAGTTGAGCCTGCTCGGGGGTCTCGTCCCCGATCCGGTCGGTCTCGTCGCGCCGCCATGCCCGGACGGCCCCCTCGGCGAGGCCGCGCGGCAGCCGCACGGTGATCCGCCCCGTCCGCTCGTCCGGCCGGGATGTACCGGCCCGGCGGGCGAGGTGGTCGTCGAGCGTGGCGAGTAGCGTCGCGTCCTGTCGATGGCGAAGGTACTGCTCATGAGGCCGCATGACCGCAGCGTACTGATCGACGCCGGTGGCGTGCTCGTCCCCGAGTATCTGCCCGGCGTGGCGGCGCGGTGGGGCGAGCGGCTGGGGCTCGCGCCCGCCGCGTTCCTGGCCGCCCTGTACGAGGGGAACGACTCCGGGGTGCTCATCGGCCGCGTCGGTCTGGACGCGTGGTGGGACATCGTCCGGGAGCGGCTTCGGGTGGGGCCCGAGGCGATCCGGGAGCTGCGGGGCGATCTTGAGGCGCGGGAGACCTGGGACGAGCAGCTCGTGGCGGCGCTGCGGGCCCTGCGCGGCGCGGGCGTGCCGACGGCGGTCGTCAGCAACACCTGGCCCGGGCTGCGGGAACGGATGACACGCGGCGGCCTGACGGACATCGCCGACCACCTGGTCCTGTCCTGCGAGGTCGGCTGCGCCAAACCCGGCCGGCGGATCTACGAGATCGCGCTCGGGCGGCTCGGCGCCGAGCCGGAGCGGGCGCTGTTCATCGACGACGTACCCGCCAATGTCAGTGCCGCGCGGGCGCTGGGGCTGGCCGGTCACGTACACACGGAGACGGCGTCGACGCTGGCCCGCATCGGGAAGTTCGTCGCCGGGGAGTGAACCGGGGCCGCGATTCGGGTGCCCGCTACGCCGCCTTCACGACCTCGTCGCGCACGGCTGCCGCCCACTCCGTCACCAACTGCTCGTACTCCCGCCGCTGTTCGGCCGAGAGACGGCCGTCGGCGCGCAGCCACAGGCCGCGGATCCGCTCGTTCAACTCGGCGGCAGACCGCACGGAACCAGAGGGCTGAGGGGTTAAGGGCATGGAGTCAAGCCTAGGGGATAGCTACGACAATCGGAACTGTCAGCTACTGGGCAGATCCTCCAAGTGAGCGTTGCGGGGCTGGTGTTGGGGGTTGTGGGCGGGGAGGCTGTGATGGATCACTCATCGGTGAGCAGCCGTCGGGGGGGCGGGTCCGCCGATCTCGCCGTACACGGTCTCGCCGTACGCGCTCTCCGTCGCGGCGAACGGGGTGTGGCGAACGGGGTGAACGGGGTGTGGCGAACGGGGTGTGGCGCATCCCCGCGCAGGCGGGGCCCGTGCCGACCGGCGTCACCCATACGGCCTAGCAGTGCCGCGTCCCCGCCCGTGGCCCCTGGTATCCAGGGAGGAAGACGCGCCGTGCGGTGCGCGCCACGGGGGGTTCATCGGGCCGCCGCCACGGCGCGCGGACCACAGCGAGTGGAGGACCACTCATGACCCAGCACATCGTTCTCTCGGTGGACTTCACCCAGGGCCTCAACGACGCCTGGTCCAAGGTCGCGCAGTTCGTGCCGAAGCTGATCGGCTTCCTCATAGTCCTGGCCATCGGCTGGTTCGTCTCGAAGATGATCGCGCGGGTCCTGGACCGGGTCCTGCGGAAGGTCGGCTCCGAGAAGCTCGCCGACCGGGCGGGGGCGTCCGGGCTCCTCGAGGGCTCCAAGTACGACATGACGGCGATCATCTGCAAGGTCGTCTACTTCGCCCTGCTCCTGATCACGCTCCAGCTCGGCTTCGGCGTCTTCGGCAGCAATCCGGTCTCCACGATGCTCAACGGGATCGTCTCCTGGCTGCCGCGCGGCATCGTCGCCATCGTCCTGATCGTGGTCGCCATGGCCGTCGCCAATCTCGTACGCGACATCGTCAGCAACGCGCTGTCCTCGATGTCGTACGGGAAGACCGTCGGCACGATCGCCTGGGCCTGCATCGTGGCCCTCGGCGCCTTCGCGGCGCTCGGCCAGGCGGGCATCGCCACGTCGGTCACCCAGCCGGTGCTGTACGCGGCGCTGGCGGCCGGCGCCGGAATCCTGATCGTCGGTGTGGGCGGCGGTCTCATCGGCCCGATGCGGCAGCGCTGGGAGCGCTGGCTGAACACGGCCGAGCAGGAGACGGCCAAGGCCCGTGGCAGCGTCAGCGCCTACCAGGCGGGCCGGGAGGACGCGATGGCCAACCAGCCCGTGCAGGAGCGCGAACGCAACGACATGTGAGCCGGGCCGCCGCCTCAGGACTCGGCGGGTCCGGAGGGACGCGGGATCAGTTCGTGCCGCTTCACCAGCCAGCTGATGGCGGTGAGGCGGCACACCGCGTAGTCGTGCCCGACGGGCTCACGCCAGCCGTTCTCGTCCAGGGCGTCGAGGAACCCGAGCGCGTAGTCGGCGAGCAGCTCCGCGTCCGGCGCCGGCGGCACGAGTCCCGCCCCGCGCACCTCCAGCCGGTCGCGCAGCTCCGCGACATGCTGGTCCACCGCGGCCGTGAATCCGGGTTCGAAGGCGAACTCCGCGAAGCGCGGCGCGTAGGCGGTGCTGATGCGGGCGAGCGGCGACATTCCTTCACGGTAAGCCGGACACACCCTCCTGAAGAGGGCCTTTCGTCATGTGCTTGGTCACAGCGCGGCGCGCGAAGGGCCTGACTCGGGCGGCCGGTTCGGCGCCGTGGCGCCCCCGTGCGGCCATCGGGGTGGTGGGCGACGACACCGGCGCCAAGCGCTGTCCGAGAAGTGGAATCTCTTTCCCCTTCCGTAAGCGCGCGCTGCTGGTCGGCGCGGGCATCGTCTCCATCGCGGCCGCCTCGGGTGTGGCCTTCGCGGCGGCGGACACCGCGAGCGCGCCGCATGCCCAGGCGGCGGTGAAGGTCAACTCGAACGGAGACATCCTGACGGCCAAGGGCATCGACAGCGTCACCAAGCCGGAGGGCGGCGTCTACTGCATCAAGGTCGCCGACAGCAGCATCAGGCGCGCCGAGTCCGTCCCGGTCGCCAGCCTGATCGGTGGCTACAGGGACGCCGGCGTCCGCGCCTATAACAACGGGAGCAGGTGCGGCAACGCAAGCTCCTTCGGGGTCCCGCCAACGCCTACCGCTCGCAGGTGGCCGCTGTCGTCGAGCGCGACGGATCCGTCGCGCGCGCCAAGGGCGTCGAGTCGGTGTGCAAGGTCGGCACCGGACGCTACTGCGTCGAAGCCACGCAGGTGCCGGGGCTCCGCGTGAACGAGACCGTCCCCGTCGTCAGTGTGTACGGCTCGGGCGTCTCCACGAACGTGAACGCGTTCGCCGCCAGCGACCGGACCCCTGTCTGCGACGCCCCGAACACGATCACGGTGTACACCGGCAACGCCGCGGGAGACGCGGTGGACGCACCCTTCTCGCTCATCGTTCCCTGATGCGTTGATGCGCTGACGCGTTGATCCGCCGGGCGCCTCAGCCCGCCGACTCCCCCGCGTGCGGGCTGAGCGCCCCGGTGCCGACGAGGATGAACAGGACGATGCCGAGCAGGATGCGGTAGTACACGAACGGCATGAAGGACTTCGTCGTGATGAACTTCATGAACCAGGCGATGACCGCGTAGCCGACGACGAAGGCGATGATCGTCGCGAAGATCGTCGGGCCCCACGACACATGCCCGCCCTCGGTCGCGTCCTTCAGCTCGAAGACGCCGGAGGCCAGTACGGCCGGGATGGCGAGCAGGAACGAGTAGCGGGCCGCGGCCTCGCGGGTGTAGCCCATGAGGAGGCCGCCGCTGATCGTGGCGCCGGAGCGGGAGACGCCCGGGATCAGGGCCATCGCCTGGCAGATGCCGAAGATCAGGCCGTCGCGGACGCCCAGCTCCCGCAGGCTCTTGCGTTCCCGTACGGCACGGTGCTTGCCGCCGGTCTCGTCGCGGGCCGCGAGGCGGTCGGCGATGCCGAGGACGATGCCCATCACGATGAGGGTCGTGGCGATCAGGCGCAGGTCGCGGAAGGGGCCCTCGATCTGGTCCTTGAACGTGACGCCCAGTACCCCGATCGGGATCGAGCCGACAATGACGAGCCAGCCCATCTGCGCGTCGTGGTCCGAGCGCGGCACCTTGCCGAAGAGCGAGCCGAACCACGCGGAGATGATCCGCCCGATGTCCTTGCGGAAGTAGATCAGCACGGCGGCCTCGGTGCCGATCTGGGTGATCGCGGTGAACGCGGCCCCCGGATCGTGCCAGCCCGCGAACGCCGCGGTCAGCCGCAGATGCGCGCTGGACGAGATCGGGAGGAACTCGGTCAGCCCCTGGACGAGCCCGAGGATGAAGGATTCAAGCCAAGACATGAAACTGCGCCGTCCAAGTACTGATCATGGGCTGCGGGTGCGGTCAGGTGCGTGCGGGTACGTCGGATGAGGGGATGCCGGTCGTGCGTGCGCGAGGGGTGATCAAGCCCTTGCCGTGGGGCAGCGTAGCGTCACTTGATGAAGAAGCCGCCGGAGGGCCGCGCGCTAGGCCGCCGAAGGTCCTGCCGTGGTCCACCCCGGCGCCTGCGGGTGCGCCGTGAGGTCGTCGTGCCTGACCTGGTCGCCGCAGGATCCGCATGTCACCACGGGCACCATCTCGTTGCCGCAGACGTGTTCGATCACCATCGGGCGGTCCTCGTCCTCGCGGAGGTGGCGGTCGCCCCACGCCATCAGCGTCATCAGGACCGGCTCCAGCTCCAGGCCCGCCTGGGTCGGGCGGTACTGGAACCGCTGCGGGCGCTCGCTGTAGGCGGTCTTCTCCAGGACGCCCGCCTCCACCAGGCGGCGCAGCCGCGTGGCGAGGATGTCGCGCGGGGCGCCGATGTTGCGCACCAGCTGGTCGAAGCGTCCGTTGCCGAGGCAGACCTCGCGCAGGACGAGCAGGGAGTACTTCTCGCCGACTAGGGCGAGGGCGTCGGCGATCGAGCAGGGGCGCGCATCCTTCATGCGGGCAGTCTAGGGGGCGCGAGGCAGAGGGTTTGATTTTCCAACTGACGAGGTTATGGTGAGTCCAGATTTCCTACTCACTGGTAATCGCCCTGGGGGAGTGCCGTTCCGTGCCCCTCCACGGCC
The DNA here is from genome assembly GCF_044457025.1 of Streptomyces sp. NPDC050658. NCBI lineage: Bacteria > Bacillati > Actinomycetota > Actinomycetes > Kitasatosporales > Streptomycetaceae > Streptomyces > Streptomyces sp. NPDC050658. The sequence goes on along the minus strand of NZ_JBITGM010000013.1, from coordinate 252,883 downwards.
CTCTAGGAGGACCGCACCATGCGTGACGCCGTCATCGTCGAAGCCGTACGCACCCCGGTCGGCAAGGGCAAGCCCAACGGCTCCCTCGCCCACATCCACCCGGTCGAGCTCCTCGCCCACACGCTGCGCAGCCTCGTCGAGCGCAGCGGTGTCGACCCCGCCCGCATCGACGACGTGATCGGCGGCTGCGTCGACCAGGTCGCCGAGCAGGCCATGAACACCACCCGGTACGCCGTCCTGTCCGCCGGATTCCCGGACTCCGTGCCCGCCACCACCGTGGACCGCCAGTGCGGCTCCTCCCAGCAGGCCGTGCACTTCGCCGCCCAGGGCGTCATCTCCGGTGCGTACGACATGGCCGTCGCCTGCGGCGTCGAGTCCATGAGCCGCGTACCGATGTGGTCCAACGTCCCCCCGGGCGCCGATCCCTTCGGGCCCGGCGTCGCCGAGCGGTTCCCCGAAGGGCTTGTCCCGCAGGGCATCAGCGCCGAGCTCATCGCCGCGAAGTGGTCCATCGGGCGTGCGGAGATGGATGCCTTCGCCACCACGTCGCACCAGCGCGCGGCGCGTGCCCGGGACACCGGGCTCTTCGACGCGGAGGTCGCCCCGATCGACGGCGTCACCCGTGACGAGTCCGTACGTGCGACCACCACTCCGGAGATCCTCGCCGGCCTGAAGCCCGCCTACGAAGACCCCGCCTTCGCCGAGCGCTTCCCGCAGATCGACTGGTCCGTCACGGCGGGCAACACCAGCCCCATCAACGACGGGGCCTCCGCCGTCCTCATCACCACCAGCGAGAACGCGGCACGCCTCGGCCTGCGCCCGCTGGCCCGGCTGCACAGCTTCGCCGTCGCCGGTTCCGATCCGCTGCTGATGCTCACCGGCGTGCTGCCGGCCACCGAGAAGGTGCTGCGGAACGCCTCGTTGAGCCTCGACGACATCGACCTCTTCGAGGTCAACGAGGCGTTCGCGAGTGTGGTCCTCGCATGGCTCCAGGAGACGGGCGCCGACCCGGAGCGGGTGAACGTGCACGGCGGCGCGATCTCGCTGGGGCATCCGCTCGGGGCGAGCGGGACCCGGCTGATGACCACCCTGGTGCACGCCATGCGGGCGCGCGGGGCGCGGTTCGGGCTGCAGACCATGTGCGAGGCGGGAGGCCTCGCCAACGCGACGATTCTGGAGGCGCTGTAGATCCCTACCGGCCCCGCAAATGGTGCCGCTTGCGCCACGCCACCGCAGCCCCCGCAAGACCCGTCACCGCGATGAACCCCATCGCGACCAGGAAGACGGGGGACGTCGGTGTCGACGCGCGGGCGCCCGCGATGACGTACGCCGCCGTGTTGGGGACCGAACCGATGGCCGTGGCCAGGAGGAACGGGAGCCAGCCCATCCGGGAGACCGCCGCGCAGTAGTTGGCGGCCGCGAACGGGACCCCGGGGAACAGGCGCACCGCGAGCATCGAACGGAAGCCGTGCCGGCTGAGCTGGCCGTCGGCGGCGTTCAGCCAGCGGCCCCGGAGCAGCGGACGCAGCGCGTCCTGGCCGAGGACCCGGCCCAGGCCGAAGGCGATCCCGGCACCGAACACCGTGCCGGCGATCGCCGCGGCGAGCCCCGCCTGCGAACCGAACAGGGCCCCCGCCGCCAGATTGAGCAGCGGGCGCGGCACGAACGCCGCCGTGCACAGCCCGTACGCGGCGGCGAACACCACCACCGCGGCCGCCCCGCCGAGCTGCCGGGGAAACCCGTCGGAGAGGAGCCGCTGGGGCTCGAAGACCAGCACGCACGCACCGGCCGCCGCGAGCAGCACCACCAGGAGTGAAAGCCGCGACCACGGCGAGAGCAGCGCCCTGGCGCAGCGCACGGCGAGGCCCTGCGGACGGGCGGCGGCGGTGTCGAACATCCGGGGAGACTAACCGACATATGTGTGTGATCGCCGTAGGGTGCGTCTCATGAGCGTCACAGGTGGAGCGAACGTCACAGGAACGGGTCCGGGCGGCACCGTCCCGCCCAGCGACCTCGCCGACACCGTCATGGAGCGGCTCACCGCCACGTACCCGGCGGCGGCCGATCCCGCGCGGGCCGCGCAGGCACAGGCGTACATGAAGGACGTCGCACCCTTCCTCGGCCTGCCGACGCCCCTGCGCCGCACCCTCTCCCGCACCGTGCTCGCCGGGACCCCGCGCCCCGACGAGGCCGACTGCACGGCGATCGCACTGCGCTGCTGGCGGCTGCCCGAGCGCGAGTACCAGTACTTCGCCGTCGACTATCTGCGTCGGCACGTGCGGCGCTGCTCGTCCGGCTTCCTGCCCGTCGCCCGGCACCTCGTCACCACCGTCTCCTGGTGGGACACAGTCGACCTGCTCGCCGCGCACGTCGTCGGCGGGCTCGTCGCCGCCGATCCGCGGCTCACGGCGGACATGGACGCCTGGATCGAGGACGAGAACCTGTGGGTGGCCCGCACCGCCCTGCTCCATCAGCTCCGCCACAAGGAAGCCACCGACGCCGCACGCCTCTTCGCCTACTGCGAGCGGCAGGCCGAACACCCCGACTTCTTCGTCCGCAAAGCCGTCGGCTGGTGCCTGCGCGAGTACGCCAAGACCGACCCGGACGCCGTGCGCGCCTTCGTCGAGCGGCAGCGCGGCCGCCTCGCGCCGCTCTCCGTGCGCGAGGCCCTGAAGAACCTCTGACCGGCCCGCGCCCCCAACTGCCGTACGCGGAAAACCATTCGACGTGCCGCGGCCCGTCGGCGATGATCTGCGACATGTTCCGGTACGCCTTTCCCGCAGTCACGGCCGCAGTCGCGGTCGCTGCGCAGGCTGCCGCTTTCCTCAGCGCCGCACCTTCTGTCGACGGCGCCCGAAGCTGACCCTCCCCGGACACTCCGGCGGACCCCATAGGGGGAGGGTCGGTTCGGCCCCGGGGTCCCCGTCCCGAGCGCGTACGCGACGACGTACGGCCGGGACCCCAGCTTCGAGTCCCGGAGTAAGCAACCCATGTCCAAGACGGCGTACATCCGCACGAAACCGCATCTCAACATCGGCACGATGGGCCACGTCGACCACGGCAAGACCACCCTGACCGCCGCCATCACCAAGGTCCTCAACGAGCGCGGCACCGGCACGTTCGTGCCCTTCGACCGCATCGACCGCGCCCCCGAGGAGGCCCAGCGCGGCATCACCATCAACATCGCGCACGTCGAGTACGAGACCGACACCCGGCACTACGCGCACGTGGACATGCCGGGCCACGCCGACTACGTCAAGAACATGGTCACCGGCGCCGCCCAACTGGACGGCGCGATCCTCGTCGTATCGGCGCTCGACGGGATCATGCCGCAGACCGCCGAGCACGTGCTGCTCGCCCGGCAGGTCGGCGTCGACCACATCGTCGTGGCGCTGAACAAGGCCGACGCGGGCGACGAGGAGCTCACCGACCTCGTCGAACTGGACGTGCGCGAACTGCTCTCCGCGCACGGGTACGGGGGCGACTCCGTCCCCGTCGTACGGGTCTCGGGGCTGAGGGCGCTGGAGGGCGACCCGCGCTGGGCCGCCGCCATCGAGGCGCTGCTCGACGCCGTGGACACGTATGTGCCCATGCCCGAGCGGTATGTCGACGCGCCCTTTCTGCTTCCGGTGGAGAACGTGCTCACCATCACCGGACGCGGGACCGTCGTCACCGGGGCCGTCGAGCGCGGCACCGTCAAGGTCGGTGACCGTGTCGAGGTGCTCGGCGCGGAGACGGAGACGGTCGTCACCGGGCTCGAGACCTTCGGCAAGCCCATGGAGTCCGCGCAGGCCGGCGACAACGTGGCGCTGCTCCTTCGCGGGGTGCCGCGCGACGCCGTGCGGCGCGGGCATGTCGTCGCGGAGCCGGGGAGCGTCAGTCCCAGTCGCCGCTTCACCGCCCAGGTGTACGTCCTGTCGACGAAGGAGGGCGGCCGGTCGACGCCGATCGCGACCGGCTACCGGCCGCAGTTCTACCTCCGCACGGCGGATGTCGTCGGCGACGTCGACCTGGGCGGGGCCGCCGTCGCCCGGCCCGGCGACACCGTCACCATGACGGTCGAGCTGGGCCGGGACATGCCCCTGGAGACGGGGCTCGGCTTCGCCATCCGTGAGGGCGGACGGACCGTCGGCGCGGGCACGGTGACCGAGGTCGGCTGAGCTGCGGTGCCCGCCTCCCGCGGGGGATCCACCCCTGTGGGAGGCGGGCACAATGGAGCGGTGACGGATGACGAACGCGCGGACGAGGCGACACCGGTCGTGGACGGCGAGGCCATACCCGTCGTCAAGGACGTGGACCACGGCACCGCCAAGCTGATGCCGGACGTGGACCGGCCGCGCGCCTGGCTGCTCACGGTCGACGGGGCGCCCCAGTCGTACGTCGACCTGGACGCGCCCACCTACCTGGAGTTCGAGTACGCGCAGCGCCTCGCCCATGTCCTGGACACCGCGGCGGAACCGGACACCCCGCTCGACGTGATCCATCTCGGCGGCGGTGCGCTCACCCTGCCCCGCTATGTCGCCGCGGCCCGGCCCGGCTCGCGCCAGCACGTGGTGGAGGCGGACCGGGGGCTGCTCGACCTGGTGGGCGAGCATCTGCCGCTGCCGGCCGGATCGGGGGTCGCCGTGCACGGCGCGGACGCCCGGCAGTGGCTGGAGGCGGCGGCGCCCGACAGCACCGACGTACTGGTGGCCGATGTGTTCGGCGGCTCGCGGGTGCCCGCGCATCTGACTTCCGTGGCCTACGCGCGCGCCGCGGACCGGGTCCTGCGCGCGGGCGGGCTCTACGCGGCGAACCTCGCGGACGGCGCGCCCTTCGGCTTCCTCCGCTCCCAACTCGCCACGTTCGCCGAGGTCTTCGAGGAGGTCGCGCTGATCGCCGAGCCCGCGGTGCTGCGCGGCCGGCGCTTCGGCAACGCGGTCCTCGTTGCCTCGCACGGCCGCATCGACGTCGACGCGCTGGCCCGGCGGGCGGCGGGCGACGTCTTCCCCGCACGGGTCGAACACGGCAGCGCACTGCGGAAGTTCATCGGCGACGCGCGGCCGGTGGTGCGGGACGAGGACGCGGTGGCGTCACCCGAGCCGCCCGACGGGGCCTTCAGTATCGGCTGACGCGGGACCGGGCAGGTCGGCCGCCTTCGCGACCTGCTTCGACGGCGTGCGCCGCGTCAGGTTCCGTACGTCGGGCACCAGGAGGACCAGCGCCGTCATGACGACCACCAGGGCCGCGCACCCCCACAGCGAGGCCGAACGTCCGAAGGCGGTCTCGGCGGGACCGGCGAGCGCGGTGGCCAGCGGCACCATCGCGATCGAGCCGAACCAGTCATAGGCGGCGACGCGGGAGAGCTTGTCCTCGGGGATCTCCTGGTGCATGGCCGTCATCCAGGAGACGCTGAACACCTCGATCGCCACGCCGCTGACGAACATCACCGCGGCCAGGCCCCACACCGGCAACGGCACCGCGAGCGCCGCCGAGGGCGCGCCGAGCGGGAAGACGCAGAGCGTGCCCGCGAGCAGCAGGCGCCGCGGCTTCCACCGCATCATCAGGACGGCACCGCCGACCGTGCCCGCGCCGAACGCGCCGAGCGCGAGTCCCCAGGGCCCGGCACCGCCCAGCTCGTCGCGGGCCACCAGCGGGCCGAACACCGCCTCGGCCGCGCCGACCACCGCCACCACCACGGAGAACTGCGCGACGATCGCCCACAGCCAGGGCCGGCCGATGAACTCCCGCCAGCCCTCCCGCATGTCGGAGAGCAGCCCGCCGCCCGGCTCGCGCGCCGGGACATGACTCACGTCGAGGAACGACCGCATCGCCCCCGCCACCGCGAACGCCGCCGCGTCCACCGCGAGCACCCAGCCCGGACCGAGCACGGCGACCATCAGACCGCCGAGCGCGGCGCCGCCGAGGCCCGCGCCCTGCATCGCGAGCCGGTAGAGGGCGAAGGCACGGCTCGCCTGCTCGCCGCTGACCGTCGACATCAGCATGCCCTCGGCGGCCGGACCGAAGAACGCCTGGCCGATGCCGCCGAGAGCGGTCAGCAGCATCATCGACCACAGCGGGGGTGAGCCGGCCAGGACCAGCACCGCGAAGACCGCCTGCGAGAGGCAGTTGAGGGCGTTGGCCGCGACCATCACATGGTGCCGCGGAAGCCGGTCGGCGACGGCGCCGGCGATCAGCAGGAACAGCACGAGCGGCAGCGTGCGCGCCGCGGCGACCAGACCGACGTCCCCGCCGTCGCCGCCCGATTCGAGCACCGCGAACGCCGCCGCGATCAGGGCGCCGTGGCTGCCCAGGTTGGTCACGATCGCGGCGGCGGTCAGCAGCGTGTAGTTGCGGCCGGCCCAGGCGGGGCGGCGCGCGGCGGGGGGAGTGGTCACCCCGGGACTATCCCCTCAGGGGTACCCGCTTGCCAAACCGTTTCCGCGCCGCACCCGGTGGTTCAGGACTCCTCGGGGTCGCCGTGCAGACGTACCGTCTTGAGGATCTTCTGCACCATCGCGTCGGGGATCTCGTCCTTGACGCCCTTGGCGCCGTACAGGGTCCAGGCCACGTAGTCACCCTCGGAGTTCTTGAAGGCGAACGTGGTGGCCTTGCCGTCCGAGTCGCACTTGTCCTCCTTGGCGACGCCGGAGGTCGTGGAGGTGGCGACGCTGCCCTTGATGCCGGAGTCGGTGGTGAAGTCCTTGATCTTGCCGATCTTGATCTTCTTCTTGTCGGCCTTCTTCTGGCCGGTGTAACCGCCGAAGACCCACCACGCGGAGTCGTTGCGCGCGACGTCCTCGGTGTTCTTCGCGCCGTTCTGACCCTTGGTGCCGACCGCGCCGAGCGCGGTGTCGTCCTTCGTGCCGTCCTTGTCGTCGTCGGACGAGCACCACTTGGACTTGTAGTACGCCGGTGCCGACATGCCGATGAGCGCGCTGCCGTCACCCTTCTCGCTGTCCTCGAAGCCGATGAACGTGTCGGGGGTCTGCACCTCCCAGTCGGCGGGGACGTCGAAGGCGGTGCCCCACTTGGGGTTCACCACGACCTGCCAGCCGTCGATCGTCGGCTTCGGGCCGTTGCCCGTGCCGCGCTCGGTGCCCTCGTCCTTGGTCGGGCTCGGCTTCGGCGACGCCGACTTGGAGGGCGTCTTCTTGCCCGGCTTCCCGTCCGCCTCGTCGTCCTTGTCGCCGCCGAGGACCAGGAACCCCGTGACACCGGCGGCCACCACGACCGCGAGCGCCGCGACGATCGCCGTGATCTTCGTCTTGTTTCCGTCCCCGCCCTGGCCGCCGCCCTGGGGCGGCATCGGCGGCGGAGTGGGCGCGGCCCACTGAGCCTGCTCGGGCTGCGAGAAGGAACCCGGCTGCGGCTGCGGCGGCTGCTGGTAGCCGGGCTGCTGGTACGGGTTCGGCTGCTGGTACCCCGGCTGCTGGTACGGATTGGGATTCTGGTCCTGCGGGTTCTGCTCGCCCCCGGGCGGCTGCTGTCCTGGCCACATGGGCAGTAACCATAGAGGGGCTTGTGGCCTGATGTCATCGCTGCCCTCGCGGAGCGGTCGACACATCGGGTCACAAGCCCCGGAGGCGTACGAAACGAATCAGGACTCTTCGGGGTCCCCGTGCAGCCGGACGGTGTTGAGGATCTTCATGACCGTCTCCTCCGGGATCTCGTCCTTGACTCCCTTGGCGCCGTACAGCGACCACGCCACGTAGTCGCCCTCGGAGTTCTTGAAGCCGAAGGTGATCGCCTTGCCGTCCGAGTCGCACTTGCCGTTCTGCGGCGTGTTCGTCGAGTGGGCGCGGGCGATGCTGCCCTTGATGCCGGTCTTCGTGGTGAAGGGCTTCGCCTTCTTGTCGGTGGTGATGCTCTTCCGGTCCGGCTGCGTGTAGCCGCCGAAGACCCACCACGGCACCTGGTTGACCGCGACCTCGTCGGTGCTCTTCGCGCCGTTCGCGCCCTTGGTGCCGACGGCGCCGAGCGCGGTGTCGTCCTTGGTGCCGTCCTTGTCGTCGTCGGACGAGCACCACTTGGACTTGTAGTACGCCGGTGCCGACATGCCGATGAGCGGGCTGCCGTCACCCTTCTTGGCGTCCTCGAAGCCGATGAAGGTGCCGGGGGTCTGCACCTCCCAGTCGGCGGGGACGTCGAAGGCGGTGCCCCACTTGGGGTTCACCACGACCTGCCAGCCGTCGACGACCGGCTTCGGGCCGTTGCCCGTGCCGCGCTCGGTGCCGCCGCCGGTCGCCGGATCGCTGCTCGGCTTCTTCGACGCGGACGCGGCGGGCGACTTGGACGGCTTCGAGTCCGCCTCGTCGTCCTTGTCGCCGCCGAGGACCAGGAAGCCGGTGACACCAGCGGCCACCACCACGGCGAGCGCCGCGACGATCGCGACGACCTTCGTCTTGTTGCCGTCGCCGTTGCCGCCACCGGAGGGCGACGGCGTGACGCCCATCGGCGCGGTCGGCGCGCTCCACTGCCCCTGCTGCTGGCCCGGCTGTCCGGGCGCCTGCTGGTAGGGGTTGGGCTGCTGGTATCCCGGCTGCTGATACGGGTTCGGCTGCTGGTACCCCGGCTGCTGGTACGGGTTCTGGTCCTTCGGGTTCTGCTCGCCCCCGGGCGGCTGCTGTCCTTGCCACATGGCGGGAAACGATACGGGGTCGTCGGGCGCGGACGGCCCGCCAACCCCTGGTGGGAGGGGCGGAGACGGTGAAGATTCCGGCGGACCCGGCGCTCAGGACTTGGGTGACGTCCCGATCTCACGCACCGTGCCGAGGATCTTCTGCACCGTCGCGTCGGGGACCTCGTCGCTCACCCCCCTGGCGCCGTGGAAGGACCACGAGGCGAACTCGCCCTCCGAGTCCCTGAAGGCGAACACCGTCGCCTTGCCGTCCGAGTCGCACTTGTCCTTCTTGGCCACACCGCTCGACGAGGCCGTCACCACGCTGCCGGTGAGTCCCGACTTCGTGGTGTACGACCGTGCCGCCCCGGTCGTGACCTTCGCCCTCTCCGGCTGGGCGTAGCCGCCGTAGACCCAGAGTTCGGCGTCCTTGCGGGCGGCCTCCTCGGTGCTTCTGGCGCCGCGGTTGCCCTTGCTGCCGGTGGCCGCCAGGGGCGAGTAGTCCTTGGTGCCGTCCCGGTCCCCGTCGGATCCGCACCACTTCTCCTTGAGGAACGCCGGTGCGGCCATGGCGACCAGCGGCTTGTCCTCGGGGTCGCCGTCCTTCGCGACCCAGCTGATCCAGTCCGTCGACTGCAGGCTCCAGTCGGCGGGCACGTCGAAGGCGAGGCCGCGCTTCGGGTTCACGACGGTCTGCCAGCCGGGGACGGTCGGCTTCTGGCCGCGGTTCTTCCCGCGTTCGTCGGAGGGGGCCGGGCTCGGCGAGGCGGACGCCGACTTGGACGGCTTCGAGTCCGCCTTGCCGTCCTTGCCGTCCTTGTCGCCGCCGAGGACCAGGAAGCCGGTGACTCCGGCGGCCACCACGACGGCGGCGGACGCGACGATCGCGACGACCTTCGTCCGGTCCCGCCGAGGCGGTCCTGGCTGCTGATACGGCTGCTGATAAGGCTGCTGATATGGATTCGGCTGCCCGCTGTGCCCGCCCCCGGGCTGCTGCTCTCCTGGCCACATGGCCGCAACGATAGGGGAGCTTGATCCACCGTGCGGACAGTCCTGGCCAAAGCAGGCTACCGGTGGGTAACATTCCGCCATGAGCGCAGACCAGATGACGATCGGCGAGATGCTCGCCGCCACCGTGCCGATGGCCCGGACCCTGAACCTCGAGTTCCGCGAGACCACGCCCGAGAAGGCCGTGGTCGCCCTGCCCGACCAGGCGGACTACCACAACCACGTCGGCGGGCCGCACGCCGGAGCCATGTTCACGCTCGGCGAGTCCGCGAGCGGCGCCATCGTGCTCGCCGCCTTCGGGGAGCAGCTCGCGCGCGCCGTGCCGCTGGCCGTCCGCGCCGACATCGCGTACAAGAAGCTCGCCATGGGCCCGGTCACCGCCACCGCGACGCTCGGCCGCCCGGCCGCCGACGTGGTCGCCGAACTGGACGCGGGGAAGCGGCCCGAGTTCCCGGTCGCGATCGCGATCACGCGGGAGGACGGCGCCGTGACCGGCGAGATGACGGTCGTCTGGACGCTGCGTCCCAACAGCTGAGCTGCGGGGCGGGTGGCGCCGGGCGGGCCGGGCCTGGAGGGTCGGTCGGCTCGGCGTTGCTGTTCTTCTTTGCTGTTCTCCTTTCAACTTTCTCTGTGCATGTCATTGACACGAGTCAACTCCGGTCATAGTTTCCTCGCCGCCAGCAGGTCGACGTCAGCAGAGAGGTCGCCGCATGAGGAGCTCCAGCCGTACGCGCCGTGTCCTGTCCGTGTGCGCCGCCCTCGCTGCCGCGTTCGCCGCGCAGTCGGCTCCCGCGCAGTCGGCTCCCGCGCAGTCGGCTCCCGTGCGGGCGGCCGAGGAGCGTGCGCCCCTCGTCCGTACCGAAGCCGGCTGGTTACGCGGTGAGTCCACCGCCGAGGGGCGGCAGTTCCTCGGTGTTCCCTACGCCCGGCAGCCCGTCGGCGACCTGCGGTGGAAGGAACCCCGGCCGGTCGAGCCGTGGCGGGGCGTGCGCGCGGCGACCGGCTTCGGCAACAGGTGCGTACAGAACGCCAGTTGGGACCCCGGCTACGAGAACCCCAGTCACACCGAGGACTGCCTCGACCTCAACGTCTACGCCCCCGAAGGGCGCGAGCGGCGCCCCGTCCTGGTCTGGCTGCACGGCGGCGGGCTCACCGGGGGAGCGGGCGAGGACATCGTCCCCGACGTCTTCGCGCGGCAGACCGGCACGGTCGTCGTGACCGTCAACTACCGCCTCGGCGCGATGGGGTTCCTCGCCACGGACGGGCTCGACGGCGAGGCCGCCGACGGTGTCTCCGGCAACTACGGCATGCTCGACCAGCAGGCGGCCCTGCGCTGGGTGCGCGCCAACATCGGCGCGTTCGGCGGCGACCGGCACCGCGTCACCGTCGCGGGCGAGTCCGCGGGCGGCCGCTCCGTCTGCTCCCAGCTCGCCTCGCCCGCCGCCAAGGGCCTCTACCGCGCGGCGATCATCGAGAGCGGCGCGTACGACGACTGCGCGGCCCGCGAGCAGCAGCAAGCCGTCGCGCAGGGCGCCGAGTTCGCCGCGAAGGCGGGCTGTCCGGACGCCGCGACCGCCCTCGACTGTCTGCGGAAGAAGCCCGCCGAGAAGATCCTCGCCGCGCAGGCCGGGTTCGCCTGGGGCCCCGTCGTGGGCGGCGACTTCCTGCCGGTCCAGCCCACGACGGCGTACCGGAACGGGAGTGCGTCCCGCGTGCCCGTGCTCAACGGGGCGAACCGCGACGAGGGGCGGCTCTTCGCCTACTCGCAGTTCGACGGGCAGGGCAAGCCGCTCACCGCCGAGCAGTATCCGGGCGCGCTCACCAAGGCGTACGGCGGTGAACTGGGCGCCCGAGTCCTCGACCGCTACCCGGCGTCCGCGCACACGTCGCCCACGCACGCCTACGCCGCAGCGCTCGGGGACCGGATGTTCGCCTGCTCGGCGCTGCGCATGGACCGGGCGCTCGCGGAGCGGGGCCCCGTCTACGCCTATGAGTTCGCCGACCGCACCTCGCCGCCCTTCGCCTCGATCCGCGACGCGGGCCGGACGTTCGACTTCGGGGCCACCCATGTGAATGAAGTGCAGTACCTCTTCCGGCACTTCGGGCTCGACGCGCCCTTCGACGCCGGGCAGCGGGCCCTGTCGCGGCAGATGGTCCAGTACTGGGGCACCTTCGTCCACGGCGGGGTGCCGCGCGCCGAAGGGCAGCCCGCCGCGCCCGACCAGCGCACCCGGCCGGGGCAGGTGCTCTCGCTGCGCACCGCCTCGGCGGGCGGGAACGTGCTCAGTACCTCTGTGGCCGATGAGCACCAGTGCGACCTCTGGGACTCCGCCCCGGCCGGTGCCGGGTGAGCGGGTAGGCTGCCCGGCGTGCGCGATCTTGGGGGGAACGCGCACGCCGGGTACACGCACATCAGCACAGGAGGAACCGGCGTTGCACGTCCAGGAATGGCTGGAGACCGTACCGGCCGTCAGTATCTACGCGCTGGTGGGCGTGGTCATCGGTCTGGAGAGCCTGGGCATCCCGCTGCCGGGTGAGATCGTCCTCGTCTCCGCCGCGCTGCTGTCCTCGCAGCACGGCGAGCTCAACCCGGTGATCCTCGGCATCTGCGCCACCGCGGGCGCCATCATCGGCGACTCCATCGGCTACGCGATCGGCCGCAAGGGCGGCAGGCCGCTGCTCGCCCGGCTTGAACGGAAGTTCCCCAAGCATTTCAGCGCCGCGAACGTCGGCAGCGCCGAGCGGTCCTTCCAGAAGTGGGGCATGTGGGCGGTCTTCTTCGGCCGCTTCGTCGCCCTGCTCCGGATCTTCGCCGGACCGCTCGCGGGCGTCCTGCGCATGCCGTACTGGAAGTTCCTGATCGCCAACGTCCTGGGCGGCATCGTCTGGGCGGGCGGCACCACGGCCGTCATCTACTACGTCGGTGTGGTCGCCGAGGACTGGCTCAAGCGGTTCTCGTACCTCGGTCTCGCCATCGCCGTCCTGGTCGGCGTCGGCTCGATGCTGTTCGTCAAGCGCCGCGCCAAGAAGTCGGCCGAGGGCGCGGGGGCCGAGGGCGCGGGGGCCGGCGGTGCGGCGGCAGAGGGCGTCGTCCCGGCGGCCGAGCCGGTGCCCGTCCCGGCCGCCGACTGACTCACTGCGCGTGGGCGTCCTTGTGGGCCTTGGCCAGCTCGACGTACATCGTGCCGTTGAGCGTGACGCCCGCGCGCTCCTCCTCGGTGAGGGGCCTGCGGACCTTCGCCGGTACGCCCGCCACCAGCGAGCCCGGCGGCACGACCATCCCCTGCGGCACCAGGGCCTGCGCCGCGACCAGTGAACCGGCGCCGATCACCGCGCCGTTGAGGACCGTGGCGCCCATGCCGATCAGGCAGTCGTCCTCGACGGTGCAGCCGTGCAGGACGGCGTTGTGGCCGACCGAGACGCGCTCGCCGATGGTCATCGGGAAGCCCAGGTCGACGTGGAGGCTGCAGTTGTCCTGGATGTTGCTGTCGGCGCCCACCACGATCGGCCCGCCGTCAGCGCGGAGCACCGCCCCGTACCAGGTGCTCGCGCCCGCGTGCAGCGTCACCTCGCCGATGACGACGGACGTCGGCGCGGTGAAGGCGTCCGGGTCGATCTTCGGGTCCTTGCCGCCGATCCCGGTGATGAGTGCCTCGTGGCCCATCGGAAGTCTCCATTCGTACGTGACTCGCGCCTGCCGGAACCGTACGGGACGGCGGCGGCTCCGCCGCCCTGTGGGGTGAAGATCACAGGGACCCGGGCTCACCAGGGGGCTTGTGGCTGAGTAACGTGAGCGCGTGCCGAAGAACAGGAACACGTTCTCATCCGCGGTCGCCGACTGGCGGCGCCGCGCGACCCAGCGCGCCGTCCACGCGGGCTGGGCGTGGGTCCAGCGGACGGGCGCGGTGACGGCGCAACGGCCGGGGCGGCTGCGGTTCGGCGCGCTCGGCGAGAACACGAAGCTGGCCTTCCCGCAGGGGACGGTCTTCGGTGAGCCGTGGATCCGCATCGGCGACCACTGCATCATCGGCGAGCAGGTCACGTTGACCGCCGGGATGATGCCCGGCCTGGACCTCGGCCCCGACCCGATCCTGCGCATCGGCAACGGCGTCGTGCTCGGCCGCGGCAGCCATGTCATCGCCGACACGACGGTGACGATCGGCGACGACTGCTACTTCGGGCCCACGGTGTACGTGACGTCCACCAATCACTCGTACGACGATCCCCACACGCCCATCGGCAAGCAGTGGCCCCGCATGGAGCCGGTCGAGATCGGGCCCGGCTGCTGGATCGGCACCAACGCGGTGATCCTTCCGGGGGCGCGGATCGGCCGCAACGTGGTCGTCGCGGCCGGGGCGGTCGTCCGGGGACAGGTCCCCGATCATGCGGTGGTGGCGGGGGCGCCGGCGCGTGTGGTGCGGACGTGGGATCCGGAGGGCGGTTGGCAGCCGCCGCTGCGGACGCCGGCGCCGACTCCTATCCCGGAGGGGGTTACGCCGGAGCAGCTGCTTGCTCTGGGGGAGTTGGGGGAGGGGTAGGTCGCCCATTCCCTCGTCTGCGGGTGTGTTGTGCTGGTCGCGCACTTCCCCGCGCCCCTTCGGGGCGCGACTTGGCTCGCGGCGATGACTCAACTCGCCAGCAGCACCGTCCCCACCAGCGCCAACCCCGCCCCCGCCGCCTGGATCCCCCGCAGGCGTTCGTTGAGGACCATCCGTGCCGCCAGCGCCGTCACCACCGGGTAGAGCGAGGCGAGTACGGCGGCCACCGTGACCGGGCCGTTCTGGGCCGCGATCGAGTACGTGCCGTTGGCGGCGACATCGGCCAGTCCGACGAAGGCGAGTGCCGGGAGCGAGGCCCAGATCACCCGCATCCCCGCGCCCTCGGGCAGTGCCGCGCCGCCGCGCTTCACGGAGACGAACAGGGCGAGGCCGCCCGCCGCCACGTTCGTCACGCGCTGCACGAACAGCGCGAGGAACAGGCCGGTGAGGTTGCTGGACGCCTCGGAGATGAGGGCCATCACCGCCCCGAATCCGAACGCCGCGAGCAGGGTGAGCAGCACCGCACGCCGCTGCACGGGAGCCCCGCGCAGCTCGGGCCCGCCCGCCAGGACGATGCCGACGACCGCGACGGCGATCCCGGCGAACTGCGCCGTTCCCGGCCGCTCGCCCAGGAAGAGTCCGACGCCCACCGGCACGACGACGCCCAGCGAGCCGAGCGGCGAGACGACGCCCATCGGGCCGAGGGCGAGGGCCTTGTAGAACGAGAGCATCGCGACCGGCCCGACGAGGCCCGCGCCGACCGCGAACCACAGCTGCGGCCCCCACTCCGTCCAGCCGCCCGAGGCGACCACGATGACGCCGAGGACGACCACGGCGACGGCCTGCGAGGCGACGACCACCGTGAGCGCGGGGATGCGTCGGGTCAGCAGTCCGCCGCCGAAGTCGGCAAGGCCCCACATCAGGCTCGTGGCCAGGGCGAACAGTGCTGTCATCGATGATCCTCGCAGTACAGTGTGGTGAACCTTCAGGTGCACCACACCGTAGTTCAGGATAGTGAACTCTGTCATCCAATATATTGGACGGAATGTGTCGGACCTCGACCAGCTCACCCAGTCGCTCGCCCGCAACCTCAAGCGCTGGCGCACCGAGCGCGGCTTCACGCTCGACGCGCTCGCGGCCCGCGCGGGCGTCAGTCGCGGCATGATCATCCAGATCGAGCAGGCAAGGACCAACCCCAGCGTCGGCATCACGGTGAAGCTCGCCGACGCGCTCGGCGTCAGCATCACCACGCTGCTCGACTACGAACAGGGCTCGCACGTCCGGCTCGTGCCGGCCGAGCAGGCCGTCCGGATGTGGTCGACGGACGCGGGCAGCAGCACGACCCTCCTGGTCGGCACCGAGGCGCGCGGCCCCTTCGAGCTGTGGGCCTGGAAGCTGATGCCCGGCGAGGGCAGCGACTCCGACGCGCACCCGCCGGGGACGATGGAGCTGCTGCATGTCGCGGCCGGCGAACTGACGCTGCTCGTCGACGGGGTGGAGCATGTGGTGGCCGCCGGGTCGGCCGCCAGCTTCGAGGCGAACGTCCCGCACGGCTACCACAACAAGGGCTCCGAGCCGGTCGAGATGACCATGTCGGTGTCCGTGCCGCCCGCGCACGCCGCGTCCTACTGACGCTTCGGTGCCTGCCTTCTGACGCTTGGGTGCCCGCCTTCTGAGACGGTCGATTCGCCGCGTACGCAACGCTGTTAGCGTGCGGCCATGCGTGCACCCATGGGAGATTTCGACGACGTCCGCCCGGCCGCCGAGGCCCTCGACCTCCTGGTGGCCCCTGTCGCCGACGCCGTGCGCGGCTGGCAGGCGGACGTCCCCGCCGGGCAGTTGATCCATGTCGACACCGACCCGCAGTGGGCCGACACCGCCACCTTCGTGGAGCACTACGGCCAGGACATCCTGGAGCAGTCCGCGAACTGTGTCGTCGTCGCCGGGAAACGCGGCGGCGAGTCCACGCTCGCCGCGTGTGTGGTCCTCTCCTCGACCCGCGTCGACGTCAATGGTGTCGTACGCCGCCAACTCGGCGCCCGCAAGGCCTCGTTCGCGCCCATGGACACCGCGACCGGCGAGACCGGCATGGAGTACGGCGGCATCACCCCGATCGGCCTGCCCGCGCACTGGCCGCTCCTGGTGGACGCCGCCGTCGTCGACCTGCCGTACGTCCTGATCGGCAGCGGCAGCCGCCGGGGCAAGCTGATCGTGCCCGGCAAGGCGTTCGCGGGGCTGCCGAACGCGGTCGTCCTCGAAGGGCTCGGCGTCGCCTGACGCCGCTCAGCCGCAGGCACCGCCCGGCGCGCGCAGCCGGGCGATGTCGGCCGGGCCGTGGCCCAGTTCGGCGAGGATGCGCTCGGTGTGCTCGCCCGCCGACGGCACGGCGTCCATGCGCGGGCTCACGCCGCTCAGATCGGCGGGCGGCAGCAGCGCCTGCACCGGCGACGCGGTGCCCGGAATCGCGACCTCCCGCCAGCGCTCGCGCTCGCTCAGCGCCGGGTGGTCCAGGAACTCGGTGACCGAATTGACGCCCGCGTTCGCGATGCTGGCCTCGTCGAGCAGCTCCATCGCCTCGTCGCTGCCGAGTTCGGCGAAGCGTACGGCGATGATCGCGTCGAGCTCCTCACGGTGCGCCACCCGGTCGGAGCCGGTGGCGAAGCGCGGGTCGTCGGTCAGCTCGGGGCGCCCGATGACCCGCTCGCACAGCGCGGCCCACTCGCGTTCGTTCTGCACGGACAGCAGCACGTCCTTGCCGTCGGACGCGGTGAACGGGCCGTAGGGCGCGACCGTCGCGTGCCGGGCGCCGACGCGCGGCGGCTGGGTGCCGCCGTAGCGCGTGTAGTACGCGGGCTGGCTCATCCACTCGGCGAGCGCGTCGAACAGGGAGACCTCGACGGCCGGCGCGTGCCCGGTCCGCTCCCGGGTGAACAGCGCGGACAGTACCCCGCTGTAGGCGTACATGCCGCCCGCGATGTCGGCGACCGAGATGCCCGCCCGCACCGCCTCGTCGGGCGTCCCGGTCAGCGAAAGGAGTCCGGTCTGGCACTGCACCAGCAGGTCGTACGCCTTGCGGTCGGCCCAGGAGCCGCTGGTGCCGTAGCCGCTGACGGTACAGGGGATCAACGACGGGTAGCTGGCCTGGAGTTCATCGGCGCCGAGGCC
The DNA here is from genome assembly GCF_044457025.1 of Streptomyces sp. NPDC050658. Classification (NCBI taxonomy): domain Bacteria; kingdom Bacillati; phylum Actinomycetota; class Actinomycetes; order Kitasatosporales; family Streptomycetaceae; genus Streptomyces; species Streptomyces sp. NPDC050658. The sequence goes on along the minus strand of NZ_JBITGM010000013.1, from coordinate 235,573 downwards.
CAGGCGGTCGGCCGCGCCCGGCGCGAGGTTCTGCACGAACACGTCGGCTTCCGCGAGGAGTTGGTGCAGGATCGCCAGGCCATCGGCGGACTTGAGGTCCAGGGTGAGCGACTCCTTGGAGCGGTTGAGCCAGACGAAATAGCTGGCCTGGCCGTGCACCGTGGTGTCGTAGCGGCGCGCGAAGTCGCCGCCGCCGGGGCGCTCGACCTTGATGACACGGGCACCGAGGTCGGCGAGCTGCCGGGTGGCGAAGGGCGCGGCCACGGCCTGCTCCAGGCTGACCACGGTGATGCCGTCCAGGGGGAGCGGGCCGGGTGTCTGTCGTGCGGTCGCCATGGGTGCCTCTCGTCGGACGTACGCCTGTGCGGGTGTCGCTGCCTGTGCCTGCGACTCTGCCTGTGCCTGCGCCTGTGAGTCTCCATGGCCATGGTCACGTTCCGGGCGCAGGGCGGGCGGTGCGCTCAGCCGTGGCGGTCCGGTCAGCCGCGGTGGCCCGGTCAGCCGTGGTGGCCCGCTCAGCCGTGGCGGCCCACGACCGCCTTGGAGACGAGCCGTCCGTCGGCGAAGCACAGGCGGTAGCCGTCGCCCGACATGAGTCCGGTGCTGTAGTACGCGCATTCCTGGCCGCGCGGCGTCGGCGGCGCGCCCTCCGGCGGGGCGTCGCGGGTGAACCGGGGCATCCGGGACTCCACCTCGCCGCGCGGCTCGCCCTCGGTCAGTCCGTCGTACACGTCCCGGTCGAGCACCGAAAGGGCGGAGCTGACCAGACCGACCGGGATCATCAGGAGCAGAATCCCGGCGACCACCGCCAGCGGGGCCACCAGGGTCTCGGTGAGCCGCCGCCGCACCTGTCGCTTGGCGTGCGCAAGCTCCTGCGCGGACGCGGTCGGCCGCGGGGTATCGGCGGTGCGGGGCGCCGCTCCGGCGGCCGGCAGCTCGGCGGCCACCTCGAAGCCGCCGTCGTCCGTAGGGCCCGCCCGCAGGGTGCCGCCCGCGAGGCGTACCCGCTCGTCGAGGCCGACCAGACCGCTGCCGCTGGACGCCACGGAGTCCAGCGGGCCCGCCGGGGCCGGGTCATTGGCCACGGTGAGGCGCAGCGCGGCCCCCTCGCGGGCGAGCCGGACCCGGACCGCCGCGCCCGGAGCGTGCTTCGCCGCGTTCGTCAGGGATTCCTGGAGGACGCGGTGGACGGCGAGGGCGACCATCGGAGCGGTGTCGCCCTTGCCGCCCATGTCGTCGGTGCAGCCGTCGCGTTCGAGGGTGACCGCGATCCCCGAAGCCCGCGCCCGCTCCACCTGCGCCCGCGGTGTCTCCTCGGAGGGAGCGCGCGGTGGCGGCTCCTCGTTCACCCGCAGTACGCCGATGATCTCCCGGAGCCGTTCGGTCGCCGCCGCTGCCGCCTCGCGCAGCTCGCCCACCGCCGCCTGCCGGCGGGCGTCCAGGGTCGGGTCGACCTCCAGCGCGCCCGCGCGGACCGCGATGAGCGTCAGGTCGTGGCCGAGCGAGTCGTGCATGTCGCTCGCGATACGGGCCCGTTCGCGGACGCGGGTGCGGTCCGCGACGGCCCGCTGCTCCCGCTCCATGCGCTCGGCGAGGCGCCAGCCGGTGGCGACGAGTTCGGCGTACTGATGGCGGTAGCGGCCGACCAGCCATGGCAGCACCCCGCTGATCAGCAGGGTGAGCAGCATCGAGGGCCAGTCCCACAGGTCGTCCGCGGCGAGCGCGCTCAGGGCAAGACCGGCGAGCGCGACCGTCCCGAAGAACCACAGGGCCGGGCGCACGACAGGGAGCCGGCTCCCGGCGAGGTATCCGAAGACGGCGACCGCCGGCCAGTACGCGGGCGTCAGCATCTGCGTACTCGTCAGCAGGCTCAGCGCGACCGGCACCGCGAGCGCCGCGAGCGGCCACCGGCGGCGCAGCGCCACGGCGGCCGTGAGCAGCGGGACGGCCACGACCGCCACCACCGCGGCACGTCCGTCGAGCCGGACCGCCGCCGCGACGGGCGGCGCGCACACCAGGAGCCACAGCCCGATGCCGTAGAGCCGGGTGAACCGGCCGGGTACTGAGCGCATCGCCCAAGGATCGCCGATCAGGGCCGGTGGGCGCCCCTGACGAAAGTAGGGGATCTCGGGAGGCCCGGCTCACTCCCCGCCGACGAGTCCCGCCTCGTACGCGAGGATCGCGGCCTGCACCCGGTTCCTGAAGCCGAGCCGGGCCAGGACCTGGCTCACATACGCCTTCACCGTGCCCTCGACGACATGCAGCCGCCCCGCGATCTCCGCGTTCGACAGGCCGGCCCCGACCAGGGCGAGCACCTCGCGCTCTCGCCCCGTCAGCTCGTCGACCCGGGCGCGGGCCGCCGCCTGCTTGCCGAGCTGCCCCGCGCCGAGATGCGAGATGACCCGGCGTGCGATGGCCGGGGAGAGATACGCGCCGCCTTCGGCGACGGCCTGCACCCCGGCGATCAGTTCACGCGGATTGCCGGACTTGAGGAGGAAACCGGCCGCGCCCGAACCGAGCGCGCTCGCGATGTACTCGTCCTCGGAGAACGTCGTGAGCATCGCGACGGCCGTGTCCGGCGCGACCCGGCGCAGCTCGTCCGCCGCCGCGAGGCCGTCGAGCCGCGGCATCCGGATGTCGAGCAGGCAGACGTCGGGCCGGTGCCGGAGCGTCAGGTCGATCGCCTCGCGCCCGTCGGCGGCCTCCGCGACGACCTCGATGTCCCCCGCGGTGGCGAGGATCGCGCCGACGCCGGCCCGGATCATCGCCTCGTCGTCGGCCAGCAGCACTCGGATCATGCGAGCACGCTACCCGGCCGCCCGACCCCTGACGAAAGTGCAGGGCGGTCGGTGACCAAGGTCCCCTGCCCCCGGCCGCGCCGCTTCGTAGCGTCCCTGTCGTACCCGCCGACGTGCACCGACGCGGCGCCCAACGGCACAGACGACGAAGGCGACTTGGGGAACGATGCTCACACTGCGGAACCTGACCAAGCGATACGGCGAGAAGACCGCCGTCGACCGGCTCACCCTGGACGTGGCCCCAGGGAAGATCACGGGCTTCCTCGGACCGAACGGCGCGGGCAAGTCCACGACGATGCGGATGATCCTCGGCCTCGACCACCCCACTTCCGGCACCGCCCTCATCAAGGGCAAGCGGTACGCCGACCACACCCACCCGCTGCGGGAGGTCGGGGCGCTGCTCGACGCGAAGGCCGTGCATCCCCGGCGCAGCGCGTACCGGCATCTGCTCGCCATGGCGCACAGCCACGGCATCCCCGCACGCCGGGTCGACGAGGTGCTGGAGGCGACCGGCCTCGGCGAGGTGGCGGGCAAGCGGGCCGGGGCGTTCTCGCTCGGCATGGGGCAGCGGCTCGGCATCGCGGGGGCGCTGCTCGGCGACCCGGAGGTACTGATGCTCGACGAGCCGGTCAACGGCCTCGACCCGGACGGCGTGCGCTGGATCCGCGGCTTCTTGCGGTCCCTTGCCGAACAGGGCAGGACGGTCTTCGTCTCCAGCCATCTGATGAGCGAGATGGAGGTCACCGCCGACCGGCTCGTCGTCATCGGCAAGGGACGGCTCATCGCGGACGCCCCGATGGCGGAGATCATCGCGCGCGGCTCCCGCAACGCCGTGAAGGTGCGGGGACCCGAGCCAGAGGGGCTGCACGCCCTGGCGACCCGCCTCGCCGACCTGGCGTACGACGTCGAGTGGGTGTCCCGCGAGGAACTCCTCGTCCGCGGGATCGGCGCGGACCGCGTCGGTGATCTCGCGCACGAACAGCACGTACGCATCCACGAACTGCGCGCCGTCGAGGCGTCGCTGGAAGAGGCCTACATGGAACTGACCGCGAGCAGCGTCGAGTACGGGGAGGCACGGCTGTGAGGACCTTTGATCTGACCGGGAACGCGCGGAGCGGCGGCCTGCGCGGTGCCGTCGCCGCCGAGCGGACCAAGCTGTTCTCGCTCCGCTCGACCTGGTACTTCCTGCTCACGGCGGCTGCCGTGATGGGCGTGACCGCCGGGTGTGTCGGTGCCGTCACCCACGACGCGGGCGCCTCACCCGCCGATCCCGCGACGCTCGCCACCGTCTACGGGGTCGAGTTCGTCGTCGCCGCCCTGGCCATGCTGAGCGTCACGGGCGAGTACGCCACCGGCAGCATCGTCAATAGCCTCCAGTGCGTGCCGGACCGGGCGCGCCTGCTGATCGCGAAGAGCGTCACGCTGGGGGCCGTCGCCTTCGCCGCCGGAATCGTGCTGGCCGGGCTCGGAACGGCGGCGGGCGCGGCCGCCATGGACGAGTCGACGTTCGATGCCGCACAGGTCGTGGGCCGGATGTTTGCGATCGCCGTTCACCTGATGCTCATGAGTGTCCTGACCATCGGCCTTGCGGCCATCGTGCGCAGTTCAGCCGGTGCCCTCACCGTGCTGTTCGTGCTGCTGCTCATCGTGCCGACGATCCTGCAATCGATTCCCCTCGACCTCACCTCGAAGCTGGCGCAGTTCCTGCCCCAGGCGGCGGGCACGCAGTACCTCACGGGCGACGCGGATCTGTACGGACCCACTGCCGGGCTGCTGCTCCTCGCGGCCTGGGTCGCCGCCTCCCTCACGCTGGCCGTGGTGATCATGCGGCGCCGCGATGCCTAGCACCGTCCCCGAACACCGAACGCCGAACGGAGCACCTGAACTGTCATGCCCTCGACACCCATTGCTTCGACATCCGCTGCTTCGACGTCCCCCGTCTCGACGTCCCCCGTCTCCACCGGCTCGTACGTCACCTCCATCGCCGACTCCGTGGACCAGATACGCGCCGCGCAGCGCCTGCGGTACCGCGTCTTCGGCGAGGAGATGGGGGCCACGCTCCACACGCCCCTGCCCGGTCACGACGTGGACGACTACGACGACCTCGTCGACCACCTGATCGTCACCGACACCGCCACGGACGAAGTGGTCGGCACCTACCGGCTGCTGCCGCCCGGCCGCTCGTCCCGGTCCTACTCCGACGGCGAGTTCGATCTGCGGGCGCTGGAAGGGCTGCGGTCGTCGACGATCGAGGCGGGCCGCTCCTGCGTCCACCCCGACCACCGGTCCGGCGCGGTGATCAACCTGATGTGGTCGGCCCTTGCCCGGTACGTCCTGCTCTCCGGCCACCGCCATCTCGCGGGCTGCGCCTCCGTGCCGCTGTCCGACGGCGGGAAGGCCGCGTCCAGCGCCTGGCTGCTCGGCACGTCCAAGCACGCGTCGCCGCCCGAGCTGCGGGTGCACCCCCGGCGGCCCTGGACGCCGACCGCGCCGACGGTGGAGCGGCCCACCTACGCCGATCTTCCGCCGCTCCTGCGGGGCTACCTCCGGCTCGGCGCGTGGATGTGCGGGGCGCCGGCGCACGACACCGAGTTCGACGTGGCCGACTTCTTCGTGCTGCTCGACATGGAGCGGCTCAGCGACCGCCACCGCCGCTTTTTCCTGGGGGAGACCGCATGAACGCGTGGGCTCCGGTGAGCCCGTGCACCCCGGCCTGCGCCACCCGCTCGGCGCCGTCCGTGCGGCCCGGTCGACTCGCCCACCGGTACGCGGCGTTGGCGTACCAGATCGGCCGTGGCGTCGCGCGGGGCGAGCGGCTCGCGGAGCCCGCCGAGCTGCGGGCGCGGGCCCTCGGCGTGCTCGACGCGCTCGGCGTAGGACTGGAGACGGGGCCGGGTGGGGATTCGGGTTCGGAGCCGGATTCAGAGCCGCTGACGGTCGGCGGCTCGGGCTCGGGCTCCGGTCCCGGCACCCTCATCGTCGCCAACCACATCTCCTGGCTCGACGTCATCGGTCTGCTCGCCGTGCAGCCGGTGACGGTGCTCGCCAAGCGGGAGGTGGGCCAGTGGCCGGTCGTCGGCACGCTCGCCCGGCGGGCCGGGACGCGGTTCATCGACCGCGAGGGGCTGCGGCAACTGCCGGACGCGGTCGCCGAGTTGACCCGGACCCTGCGCTCCGGCCGGTCGGTCGCCGTGTTCCCCCAGGCGACGACCTGGTGCTCCGTCTCCGGCGGCCGGTTCCGCCGGGCCACCTTCCAGGCGGCGGCCGACGCGGGCGCCCCCGTACGGCCGGTGACCATCCGCTACGAGCAGTACGGAGTCCCGAGCACGGCCGCGGCCTTCCTCGGCGACGACACCTTCGGGGCCTCGCTGCACCGGGTCGCGTGCGCGGACGGGCTGAGCGTGCGCATCACCGCGCACGCGCCGCTGTTCGGCTCCGACCGCAGGGCGCTGGCGGCGGAGGCGCAGGCGGCCGTCGGCGCAGAGGAGGAGTTGCCCGTACACGTCTGAGGTCTGAGGTCTGAGGTCTGAGCGGCGGCATGACGGACCCTCACCACCCCGTGTGCAGCAGGTGGTTGATCAGCAGCGAGACCACCGCCTGTGCCGTCAGCCAGAACCGGCGGTTCCGTGCGGGCAAGAACGCCGCCGCGCACAGCAGCCACGCCGCGAACGGCAGCCAGATGCGCTCCGTCTCCGCCTTGCTCATCCCGGAGAGGTCGGCGACGGCCAGGGAGAGCAGGGCGGCGAGTACGAGAAGGACGAGCCGGTCGGCGGCCGAGTCCCCGCCCGCACACAGCCGGCGGACGGAGCCCCGCACGGCCGGCAGGGTCCTGCCCAGGCCCGCGACCGTGGCGAGGCCGACGACCAGGACCGTGCAGGCGAGGTTGGCCCAGACCCAGTAGGCGTACGGACGGATGCCGCCCGCCCCTTGGTGGTAGCGCTCCACGAGCAGCCGGTACGCCTCCCACCAGTCGAAGCCGGCCAGAGTGAACGCCAGCGGCACGACCACCGCCCCGGCGAGGAAGAGCGGGAGCGGGCGTGCCGTCCTGCCGAGCAGCAGGACCGCCGCGCCGATCAGCGCGAACAGCGTCAGGCCGTAGCTGAGGTAGCAGAGCAGACCGAACAGCAGGCCCGAGCCGACGGCGGCTGCTGCCGGGAAGCGGGTCGCGCGGGTCGCGGCGAGCGCGAGCAGGGCGATGGTCCACGCGGCGACGGCGGCGAAGTAGCCGTCCGCCGACGTGCCGGTCCACACCGCCGTCGGGGCCAGGACCAGGAACGGCGCCGCCCGTCGCGCGTGCGTCTCGTCGGCCAGCGCGCGCACGGTGACCAGGACCGCCGCCGCGACGCTCGCGCCGAGCGTGATGCACCAGACGCCCGCCCAGGCGCCGCCGCCGAGACCTGCCCGGTCCAGGAGGACGAAGGTGAGCGTGGCGCCCGGCGGATGGCCCGCCGTGTGCGCGGGCCAGTGGTCCGGCGCGTCGATCAGGATGTGCCGGGTGAAGTCCCGCAGCGCCGCCGGGATGTCGTCGAACCGGTCGATGACCTGGAGATACTCGTACTTGGTGGTCAGCCGCCTGGCCACACCCTGATGCCAGCCGTCCACGAGCGCGAGGGACCAGATCCAGGCGAGTGACGCGCCCGAGGTGCCGAGCACCAGCGACCGCCAGGGCAGCCGGGCGGCAAGGGCCGGGCCGTACGCCACCGTCGCCGCCGCCACGGCGAGGGCGGCGGGGGTGCCGGGGCCGAGGTGCGGGTCCCATTTGGCGTACAGCGGCGGCCAGTTGACGTGCAGGTTGCCGTACGTGCCCTCCAGGTACGTACCGATGGCTGCCGCCAGGGCCACCAGGAGTACGGCGGCCGCGGCGGTGAGGAGGTCGCGGCGTGGTGGCAGGTCGGTACGTCTTTCTCGGGGGATCACGTGTGCACGCTAGGCGGCGGGGCCGCTGCGGGGGGCTTTGGCGGGGTCGGTGTCATCGTTCCGTCAGATCTTGGCCCTTCGGGGCGCCCCCGTCCGCCGTCAGAGTTTCGTCATGAGTCGTGAGCCCGATTTGGCGGGGGAGGCCGCTTACCTTCAGGGGCAGAGCCGCGGAATCCGCCGTCGCTCGTGACCCTCGGGGACGCATGATGGGTGATCAGCCGGCGATTCCGTCACGGAGTCAGCCGTTCAGCCGCCTCTGGCGCAGTCCGTTGCGCGGGACCTGGCTCAGTTCCGTGCTCGGCCTCGTGCTGCTCTTCGGGATAACGCTGCTCTTCGTCACGGGGCTCCTGTCGTACGCCGCGTACAACCCGGATCTCTCGCCGGTGAACGACAAGACCCCGGACAAGGGGCTGCTCGGCTTCTATCTCTTCTCCTGGCCCACCGATCCGCACTGGCTCTACCGCCTCACCCAGGGCCTGCACGTCACGGTCGGCGTCGCGCTGATCCCGGTGCTGCTCGGCAAGCTCTGGTCGGTGATCCCGAAGCTGTTCGAGCTGCCGCCCGTGCGGTCCGTCGGGCATGCGCTGGAGCGGCTCTCGCTGCTGCTCCTCGTGGGCGGGGCGCTCTTCGAGTTCGCCACCGGGGTGCTCAACGTCCAGCTGGAGTACCTCTTCCCCGGCTCCTTCTACCCGCTGCACTTCTACGGAGCCTGGGTGTTCTTCGGGGCGTTCGTGGCGCACGCCGCGCTGAAGCTGCCGCGAGCCGTGCGGACGCTGCGGGAACGCGGGCTGCGCGAGCAACTTCGTACGCACGACAAACCACAAGGCGCGTCGCGTCACACCCCGCGTGACGAGCCGTCCGAGACATCGACCATGTCCCGGCGAGGCGCCCTCGGTCTCGTCGGCGGTGGCTCGCTGCTGCTGCTCGCCACGACCGCGGGGCAGAGCTTCGACGGGGCGGCGCGGCGCACCGCGCTGCTCGCGCCGCACGGGGGCGGTGAGCCGGGCACCGGACCGAACGGCTTCCAGATCAACAAGACCGCGGCGGGGGTCGGCATCAGATCCGTCGACACGGGCTCGGCCTGGCGTCTCGTCGTCACCGGTCGTGACGGGCGTGAAGTCACCCTGGACCGCGCCGAGTTGCTGGACATGGCCCAGCACAGCGCGGCGTTGCCCATCGCGTGCGTCGAAGGCTGGTCCACGTCCGACCAGTGGTGGCGCGGAGTCCGGCTGCGGGACCTCGCCGCGCTCGTCGGACACGAGGAGGGCGCGGCGCCCGGCGTCCTCGTCGAATCCCTTCAGGTGCGCGGCTCGTTCCGCAGGGCCGCGCTGCGCGACAACCAGGTCCGCGACCCGCGCTCGCTGCTCGCGCTCCGGGTGAACGGCGAGGACCTGTCGCCCGACCACGGCTATCCGGCGCGCGTCATCGTCCCGGCGGCGCCCGGTGTCCTGAACACCAAGTGGGTGGCCCGGCTGACCTTTGGAGAGCTGTGACGAGCGATGCGGTGCCCGGCCGGTTCCGTCGTATGTACGGCGAGAGCCCGCTCCAACTCCTTCTGCTCCTCGCCTCGTTCGCCCTGGCGGGATACGCCGGAGTGCGGCTGCTCGCCGACGACTGGGCTGCGGCCCTGGCCTGGTTCGTCGGCGCGGCGCTGCTGCACGACCTCGTGCTGCTTCCCGTGTACGCGATCGCCGACCGGGCCCTGCAGAAGGCGCTCGGCGGGCGCCGCAGGGACCTGGTCAACTTCGTCCGGGTCCCTGCGGCACTGTCCGGGCTGCTCCTCCTGGTGTGGTTCCCGCTGATCACCCGTCAGGTCGAGCGCTACGAGTCCGCCACCGGCCTGCCCGCCGGGGTGTTCCTCACCCGCTGGCTCCTGGTGACGGCCGCACTGTTCGCGGCCTCCGCGCTCTGCCTCGTGTGCCGGGCGCTGCGTACGTCGCGACGCCGGCGCAGGGCGACGAAGGAGCGTCCGCCGACGGTCCACTGATCGGCGGGCCGCCAGCCGAGCGGGCGGGCGTGCCGCAGCAGCGCGGGGGTGCCGAGCCGGGCCCAGGGGAAGGTCTCCTGGGCCGCGTCCGCGCCCCGGCCGTCGTCCACCCGGACCTGGACCCGCTCGTCGACGTCCACCGGCGCGGTCTCCGCGACGAGCAGACCGCCGGGCGCGAGGAGCCCCGCGGTCCGGGTGAGCAGCGCGGCGGGATCGCCGCCGATGCCGATGTTTCCGTCGATGAGCAGCGCCGTACCCCACCGGCCCTCGTCCGGCAGCGGCTCGAAGACGGAGCGGCGCAGTGCCGGGCCGCCCAGGCTCCGGGTGTGGGCGACGGCGGCTTCGCTGATGTCGATGCCGAGCGTCCGGTGGCCGAGCGCGGTGAGCGCGGCGACCAGGCGGCCGGGGCCGCAGCCGATGTCGAGCACCGGGCCCGTGCAGCGGCGCAGCGCCGAGCGGTCAGCGGCGTCGGCGGCGGCGCACCAGCGCTCGACGTCGAGGGGGAGCAGCCAGCCGTCGGCGCGCCGCAGGAACAGCGGGCCCCGGCCGTTGCGCAGGGCGTCGGCGTACGGGTCGGCGCACCACGGCACGGCGGTGCTCATCGGCGGCCGGCCGGGGCGAGCCGGGCGAGGGCGGCGGCGAACCGGCTGTCCGGCGCCTCGGCGGCGACCAGCGCGGCGTCCCGCGCGGTGTCGACGTCACGCAGCGGCGGCAGATCGCGGACCCGCAGGCCCGCAGCCGTCAGGCGCTCCCGCTGGGCCGCGCCCGTGGTCGGCGTCGACATCGGGACACCGCGCAGCAGCTCCGGGTCGGGCTCGGCGAGGCCGAGCGCCCAGAAGCCGCCGTCCGTCGCGGGGCCGAACCAGGCATCGGCGTCCCGCCAGGCGTCGCCGCCGAGGGCGGGGGCGAGCAGGGCGGGGGTGACCTGCGGGGTGTCCATTCCGATGAGGAGCGCGGGCCCGGCGCAGCCGCCGAACGCCGCGGCGAGCCGCTCGTCGAGGCCGCCAGCGCACTGCGGTACGACGTCGAAGCCGGGCGGCAGCCAGGGGCCCGCGTCCCCGTCGAGCACCAGGACGCGCCGCCGGGCGGGCGCCGCGAGCACGGCGTCCAGGGTGTCGCGGAGCGCGGCCTCCGCCAACTGGGCGGCCTCCCGCGGCGAGTAGGGCGGGGTGAGCCGGGTCTTCACGCGGCCGGGGAGCGGCTGCTTGGCGATGACGAGGAGGGTGGTGGCCCCTCGGCCTGCCTGCCGCTCTGTGTGCCGCCTCATCGCGCCTCCCCGGCACCGCGCGCGGCGGCCTCGGTCCGTGGCGGCTCGGCGAGCACACCGCGCATGTCCCGCACGGCGTGCCACGTGCCCCGCCAGGTGCCGGTGACCTTGGATTTTCCGGTACGCGGCAGATACGGCACGTCCCGCTCCGCGACCCGCCAGCCCGCGTCGGCGGCCCGCACGACCATCTGCAGCGGATAGCCGCTGCGGCGGTCGGTGAGGCCGAGCCCGAGCAGCGCCTCGCGCCGGGCCGCCCGCATCGGCCCCAGGTCGTGCAGCCGCACGCCGGTGCGCCGCCGCAGCATCCGGGCGAGCACCGCGTTGCCGACGCGGGCGTGCGGCGGCCAGGCACCCCGGCCCTGCGGTCGCCGCCGCCCCACGACCAGGTCGGCGCCGCCCGCGTCGACCTGACGTACGAAAGGTTCGAGCAGGCCCGGATCGAGCGAGGCGTCGCAGTCGCAGAAGCAGACGTACTCGGCGGTCGCGGCCGTGAGCCCCGCGTGGCAGGCGGCGCCGAAGCCCCGGCGCGGCTCGTGCACCACGGTGGCGCCCAGCGAGCGGGCGATCTCCGCCGAGCCGTCGGTGGAACCGTTGTCCACGACGATCGCCCGCCAGCCCGCGGGGATCCGCCGCAGCACCCAGGGGAGCGCGGCGGCCTCGTCGAGACACGGCAGGACGACATCGGCCCGCGGGGCCGCCGACGTCCCGGTCGGGAGAGGGGGAGGAGGAGGGGAAGTGTCGGTCACGCAACTCACCCTACGAAGGGAAATGCGGCATTTCGGACTTCAGGTTCTTACGAAACGGGGACGTCGGCCGCCGGGGCGGGCCCGCGATGCGGCACCCGCCCGTGCGCGGTGCGAGGCTGGCGGCATGGAGACACCACCGCAGGGCGGCGCACCGCGCGTACTCGTCGTGGACGACGACGCCACCGTCGCCGAGGTCGTCACCGGCTACCTCGAACGCGCCGGGTACGCCGTCGACCGTGCCGGGGACGGCCCCGTGGCCCTGGAGCGGGCCGCCGCCCGCCGCCCCGACCTGGTCGTGCTCGACCTGATGCTGCCCGGCATGGACGGTCTTGAGGTCTGCCGCAGACTCCGGGCGCGGGGCCCGGTGCCGGTCATCATGCTCACCGCGCGGGGCGACGAGGACGACCGGATCCTCGGCCTGGAGATAGGCGCGGACGACTACGTCACCAAGCCGTTCAGCCCCCGCGAACTGGTGCTGCGCGTCGAGTCCGTGCTGCGCCGCACGGGCTCCGCCGCCGGTGACCGGACCGGCACGCTGCTGCGCGCGGCGGGCCTCGCGCTCGACCCGCCGGCCCGCCGCGCGACCAAGAACGGCACCGAACTCGCCCTGACCGTCCGGGAGTTCGACCTGCTCGCCTTCTTCCTGCGCCATCCGGGCCGCGCGTTCGGCCGCGAGGAGCTGATGCGGGAGGTCTGGGGCTGGGACTTCGGGGACCTGTCGACGGTCACCGTTCATGTCCGCCGCCTGCGCGGCAAGGTCGAGGACGACCCGGCACGGCCCCGGCTCATCCAGACAGTGTGGGGGGTCGGGTACCGGCTGGCGGAGGCGGACGCCGCCGAGGACGGCCCCCCGGACCCCGCCGCCCCCGAGGCCCCCGAGGAGCCTCCCGTCACCCCCGAGGCGGCCCCCCATGCGTGACACCCTCCTCATCGCCCTCTATGCCTTCCTCGGTGCCGCCGCGGCCGGGATGGTCGGGGCTCTGCTGCTGCGCGTCCTGCGGCGGCGGTCGCTCGTCGTGTCGCTGACCGTGGTCGCCTTCGTCGCCGTGACCGCGATGCTGGCCGGGACGCTGGTGGTGGCCTGGGCGATGTTCCTCTCGCCGCACGACCTGACCGTCGTCACCACCGTCGTCGCGATGGCGGCCGTGGTCTCGCTGGCCACCGCGCTGCTGCTCGGCCGGTGGGTGGTGGCGCGGAGCAAGGCGCTGACCCTCGCGGCCCGTTCGTTCGGCGACGGCGGCGACTTCGCCGCGCCCGGCGTGCCCGCCACCGCCGAACTCGCCGCCCTCACCCGCGAATTGGAGTCCACCAGCGCCAGACTCGCCGAGTCACGCGAGCGGGAACGCGCCCTGGAGACCTCACGCCGCGAACTCGTCGCGTGGATCTCGCACGACCTGCGCACTCCGCTGGCCGGACTGCGCGCCATGAGCGAGGCCCTGGAGGACGGCGTGGCCGCCGACCCCGACCGCTATCTGCGGCAGATCCGCACCGAGGTCGAGCGGCTCAACGGCATGGTCGGCGACCTTTTCGAGCTGTCCCGCATCCACGCGGGCGCCCTCGCCCTCACTCCGTCCCGGATGTCCGCGTACGACCTGGTCGGCGACGCCATCGCGGGCGCGGACGCTCTCGCCCGCGAACATGGCGTCCGCCTCGTGGGCGACCGGATCGACGCCGTGCCCGTCGAGGTCGACGGTAAGGAGATGAGCCGGGTGCTGGGCAATTTGCTGATCAACGCGATCCGGCGGACCCCCGCCGACGGGACCGTCGCCGTCGCGGCCCGGCGCTCCACCGACGGCGTGGTGCTCTCCGTGACGGACGGCTGCGGCGGCATTCCCGACGAGGACCTGCCCCGCGTCTTCGACACCGGCTGGCGCGGCACCCACGCCCGTACGCCCCCGGCCGGAGCGGGGCTCGGCCTCGCCATCGTGCGCGGCATCGTCGAGGCCCACCAGGGCCGGGCCGCCGTACGCAATGTGACGGGCGGCTGCTGCTTCGAGGTGATGCTGCCGGAGGCCAGGGGCTGACCGGGCGAGCCGGCCGCCCCCGAGCCGTCCGTCCTATCCGCGCATCCCCGCCTCCGCGAACTCCCGCATCCCGGAGGCGAATTCGACCACCGGCTTCCAGCCGAGATCGGCCCGCAGCCGTGCCGAGTCCGCCGTCACATGGCGTACGTCGCCGAGCCGGTACTCGCCCGTGACCACCGGCGCGGGACCTCCGCAGGCGGCGGCCAGCGTCCCGGCCATCTCGCCGACCGTGTGCGGTTCCCCGCTGCCCGTGTTGTACGCCGTGAACTCCCCGGCGGACCGGCCGCGCACCGCCTCCAGTGCCACCGCGTTGGCGGCCGCCACATCGCGTACGTGCACGAAGTCCCGCCGCTGGCGGCCGTCCTCGAAGACGCGCGGGGCCTCTCCCGCGGCCAGGGACGAGCGGAAGAACGAGGCGACGCCCGCGTACGGGGTGTCGCGCGGCATGCCGGGCCCGTAGACGTTGTGGTAGCGCAGCGACACCGCCCGGCCGCCGGTGGACCGCGCCCACGCGGCGGCCAGATGCTCCTGGGCGAGCTTCGTCGTCGCGTACACATTGCGCGGGTCGACCGGCGCGTCCTCGGCGACCAGACCCGGCGTCAACTCCGCGCCGCAGGACGGGCAGCGGGGCTCGAAGCGGCCGGCCCGGAGGTCTGACTCGGCACGCGGACCGGGCCGCACCACACCGTGCCGCGCCTCGCAGATGTAGCGGCCCTCCCCGTACACCACCATCGAACCGGCGAGCACCAGATCCGGCACGCCCGCCCGCGCCATGCCGGCGAGCAGCACCGCCGTACCGAGGTCGTTGCAGCCGACGTACTCGGGCGCGTCGGCGAAGTCCTTGCCGAGGCCGACCATCGCCGCCTGATGGCACACCGCGTCGACGCCGCGCAGCGCGCCGGCCACGGCGTCCGGGTCGCGGACGTCGCCGACGATCAGCTCCGCGGCCGGGCCGGGGCCGGGCGGCGGCCCGGAGTGCGCCGACGGGAGCAGCGCGTCGAGGACGACAGCCTCGTGCCCGCGCGCCGCGAGCGCGTCGACGATCTGGGACCCGATGAACCCGGCACCGCCGGTGACCAGTACTCGCATGGCGCCCACGCTAGGCCGGGCCGACCGGTTCGGCGACGCGTCGCGGCACCGTGTCACCGGTCCGTAAGAACTCGCGCCCCGGTCACCTCGCGGACGTGGACGAAGGCGTCGAAGAAGTCGCTGAGGGAACCTCCGGAGAGATGGTGGGCCGCGTCATCGCGCGGGTCGTGACCCGGGCCGACGAGACGGGTCCGCGTCGGCGTCCGGAACCAGGCGTCGACGTCGGCGGGGCGCGGCGCGCGCAGATCCAGGAGGTATGCGGGCAGCCCCGCCCGGCCGAGGGCAGACTCGGCGAACTCCGGTGCCGGGTCCGGGTGTTGACCGCCGTGGTGGAAGCTCAGGCCGACGGACACATACGCGGGGCCGAAGTGCTCGCGCAGCTGGCCGCCCGCGTTGCGGTGGGTCTGGCGGCCGGGATCCGACACGGTCCGCGGGTCACCGACGGCGGTGTGGGCCGTCCCGCCCCAGTAGACCGTCCCGCCCGGCGCCTTCGCCTGCTCGCGCCACCGGATCGCGTCCCGCGCGAGACCGCGCTCGATCTCCGCGAGCCCGGTCGCGGGCACGGCAGCCCCGGACGGCGGGACGGCGAGCCGCACCGGGTCGTCGGGGTGGCGCGCGTTGCGGGCGCGCAGCCACCGCAGCGTGCCGAGGATCTCCTCGGTCCGCCAGAAGGAGCGGGCCCCGGACAGGAGTGCCGCCGGATCACCCGCGCCCGTCAGGACGTACGCGTCCAGGCCGAGCCGCGCCGGATCGTCCCCTTCGAGGAGGAGCGAGCGGAAGCCGTGCTCCTCCACCAGGCGGCGCACCAACCGGTGCTGGGCGACGGACAGTTCACGGGTCGCCCGCGAGGAGACGCCGAGCGCGACGATCTCGGCGTTCCGCACCAGCTCGTCGAGCGGGCTCAGATCGTCGGTCGGGGCCTCGGGGTCCAGGACGTCGACGGGGTGCGCGTGCTGGGTCAGCCACGCGGCCACCGCTGCCTCGGACGGCTTCATCGGCTGCTTCATGCGATCAGACTCCGACCTCAAGTCCGCTTGAGGTCAAGGGAGATGTCCCGGCAGGGCGACGGACGGGAACTCGGGGCCCTGCGCGGCCGACTCCTGAACAGGCGCGGTCCCACCGGATCCGCGCCGTCGCGTTCACGACTGTCAGGAGAGCGGCGATGAGCAAGCGCCCCCAACTGTTCGCCCTCTACGGCTTCCTCGCGCTGCTCGTCCTCGTCTTCGCGGTGTCGTACGCCGTCGGGGTGGCCGTCGCGCCGGACGCGCCCCGAGAGCACCGGGTGGACGAGCACTCGGGCCGCGGCCATTGACCGTTCCGGAGATCAACTGCCGTACAGGAATGCCGTTCAGGAACTCCGTAAAGAAACTCCGTACAGGAAAGGGATGTGAAGGATGAGCGTGGAGCAGTTCGAGGGGAATGAGGGGCGTCGGCGGTTACTGCGCGGCGCCGTCGCTGGGACGCTCGGCGCGGCCGGTCTCAGCGCCGCGTCGACCGCTCCGGCCGAGGCCGGGGACGGGGGCGGGAGCACGGGAGACAGGGGAGGGGAGCAGCTCGACGTCGCCATTCTGCTGTACGACGGTTTCACCGCCCTCGACGCCGTGGGGCCGTACGAAGTGCTCTGCCGGCTGCCCGGCGTGCGCGTGACGACGGTCGCGCGGAAGGCGGGGCCCGTCCGGACCGACACCGGCGAGCTGGCGCTGACGGCGGAACGCGCGATGAGCGAGGTCGCCGGGGCCGATGTGCTGCTGGTGCCCGGCGGCGGCAACCGCGGGACCCTCGCCATGATGGAGGACGCCGGGGTCCACCGGTGGATCCGCGCGGTGCACCGGCGCAGCCGCTGGACCACCTCTGTCTGTACCGGCTCGCTGATCCTCGGCGCGGCGGGGCTCCTGCGCGGGCTCCCGGCGACGACGTACTGGGCGTCGCGCCCGTATCTGAAGGAGGTCGGCGCCGTCTACACGCCAGGCCGCTTCGTCGAGACGGGGAAGATCATCACGGCGGCCGGTGTCTCCGCCGGCATCGACATGGGCCTGCACCTGGCCGCCAGGCTCGCCGACGAGCGCGTCGCCCAGGCCATGCAGCTCGCCGTCGAGTACGACCCCGATCCGCCGTACGACACCGGCAGCCCCGAGAAGGCCGACGCCGATCTTGAGGCGCTGGCCCTGAAGCTGCTGGCGGACTCGGCCGCTCCCCGGTAAGTCGGGATCAACTGCCGCCGGGTTCCCGTGAAGTGGTGTGGCGTGACTCACAAGAGGGGAGATGTGAGCGGGGTGAGTGAAACGGGCGTACCCCTCCGTGAAGAGAGTGACGCGGATGCAAGGATGAGCCGCCATGACTGCTGGCTGGGGTTGTCGAGCGACACGGGCTGCGGTGTTCGCCGCCGTCTGTGTGCTGCTCGCTGCCCTGGGGCACGTCATGATGTCGCAGACCCAGGTGCCCTGGTGGGCGCTGGGCGCCGGAGCCGCCGCTACCGGCGGCGCCGCGTGGGTGCTCGCGGGGCGTGAACGGGGTCTCCCGCTGGTCGTCTCCGTCGCGGTGGCCGCCCAGGCCGCGCTGCACTCGGGCTTCTCCCTGGCGCAGACCCTGGCGTCGCCGCCGGCGGGCGGCACGTCCGTCCTGCGGCAGTGGGTGCGCACCGTGCTGTGCCTGCCACCGGAGGACGGCGGCGCCATGAGCATGGGGCGCGGCACGGACGCGGGCGCCAGGGGCATGGGCATGGGCGGCGACGGCTCGGCCGTGTCCGGAGCCCTGCAGCACGCGCAGCACATGCAGCACATGCGCGACATGCCGGGGATGCGGCACTCCGAGTCCATGCAGACGGCCATGGAGACGGCCATGGGGCACGCCGGGGAAGGCGGGCACATGCACCACATGGGCGGCATGTCGCCCATCGGCATGCTCGCCGCGCACCTCCTCGCCGCGCTCCTGTGCGGGCTCTGGCTCGCCCATGGCGAGCGCGCCGTCTTCCGCGTCGCGCGCGCCTTCGTGGGGCGGCTAGCCGCCCCGCTGCGGCTGCCCGTCGCGGTTCCGGCGCCGGGCGGCCCGCCGCGGGTCCGCCCGCGCCGCAGCCGCTCCGTCCGTACGCCGCGGCAGTTCCTGCTCGTCCACGCCATCACTTCTCGGGGTCCGCCCGCGGGGACCGCTGTCGCCTGACAGCCGGTTCCCCGACGCCGTCCCGCGCGCCGCGCCCCAGTGCCGCGCGCCCCGGCCGGCTCGGGCATCGGCCGCACAGCTCCGTGCGGCCGTACCCCCAACACCGGACCCGCCTCTCTCCGCGTACGCCGCTGCGTACGCGAGGCCGGTCCGGATCCCGGAATCCCGGTTCTCCGGACTCCCGAGAAGGACACCAGGTGATCATTCCTGTCTTGCCCGGCTCCACCTCACCCGACGAGTCGATAACCGCCTGGGCGCTCGCCGCGCGCGGCGGCGACCCGGAAGCGGTCGAGCATTTCGTACGCGCCCTGCACCGCGACGTCCGCAGGTACGTGACGTACCTGGGGGGCGACCCGCAGGCCGCGGAGGACCTGACGCAGGACACGTTCCTGCGCGCCCTCGGCAGCCTGCACCGCTTCGAGGGGCGCTCGTCCGCCCGTGCTTGGCTGCTGTCCATCGCCCGGCGCGCGGTGATCGACAGCCTGCGGCACGCCGCCGCACGGCCGCGGCTCTCCGACACCGACGACTGGCAGTCCGCCGCGGAGCGGGCCCAGCCGCGCGGTCTGCCGGGGTTCGACGACGGTGTGGTCCTCGCCGACCTGCTGGCGACGCTGCCCGACGAGCGGCGTGAGGCCTTCGTCCTCACCCAGCTCCTCGGACTGCCCTACGCGGAGGCCGCGCTGCGCACCGGCTGCCCGGTGGGCACCGTCCGCTCACGGGTGGCGCGGGCCCGGCTGTCGCTGATCGAGCGGCTGCGGGACGCCGAACGCCCCGCGCTGGCGGGCGCGGCGGCCTGAGGGCGGCGACGGCCGCCGGGCACCCGCTGCCCGGCGGCCGTCAGCCCGCGTGCCGTGCGGCCAGCTCGGCGCGGGCCGTCCGCACCTCGTCGACCGCCTGCCGGTGGCCGCCCTCGTGGGCGCACCGCTCGGCGCGGTCGAGGAGGGCGCGGGCCCGGTCCGGATCGGCCGCGGCCCGCACCCGGGCGAGCGCCGTCAGCGCGAAGGCGAGCACGGTCCCGCCGAACGGCTCGGCGAGCCCGACGGCCGCGCCCGCCAGCTGCTCGGCCTTGTTCGCCTCGCCGAGCAGCAGATGCAGCTCGGCGAGATTGGCGCGCTCGAAGGCGGTCGCCGTGGGCCGCCCGGCCTGCTCGGCGAGGGCGAGGGCCCGCCGCCCGTGCTCCAGCGCCTTGCGGTGCTGCCCCGCGCGACGGGCGTTCTCGCGCAGCACGGAGAGGACGTTGGCGAGCAGCGCCGGGTCCCCGGACTCCTCGGCCGGCGCGAGCGCCTGCTCGGCGGGCGCGATGGCTTCTTCGTGGCGGCCCAACAGCCCATGGCAGGCGGCCTGTTGGGCGAGGGACCGGGCGAGCAGGGCGGCGTGCTCGGTGTGTTGGGCGGGGTTGTCGGCGTGCGGGGCGGGGTTGTCGGTCGGGTGCGGGGGTGGTGGTGAGGCTTCGGCCGTGTGGGGATCGTTGGCTGTGCGGGGATCTTCGACCGTGCGGGCTTCCACGGCCGTCGGGGACTTCTCGGCGGTCGGCGACTTCCCGGTCGCCGGAGACTCCGCCGCCCTCAGGGACTCCCCGGCCCTCAGCAAGCCCTCCGCCCTCAGCGATTCCTCCGTCCTTAGCAATTCCTCCGTCCTCAGCAATTCCTCCGCCTCGCGCGCAGCCGACAGGCCGTCCTCGTACGCGCCCGCGTTGAAGAGGATCACCGACTCGGCCATGCGGTGTGCGGCGTGTACCTCCGGGGCGGCGTTCGGGCGTGGGGGATGGGCGACGAGGGCCGTGCGGGCCTTCTCGGGTGTCGTTGTGCGTGAGAGGACTTCCGCCAGCCGCGCGGCCGTCAATGTGCAGGCGTCGGGGCTGTGCTGGAGCTCGTACGACGCGAGTGCCTCTCGCAGGACGTGGATCGCGTCGGTGTAACGCCCCGAGCGCTCCAGGGTTCTGGCCAGCGTCACCCGGACCCGTGCCGCGTCCGCCTCCGGCTCCGGCTCCGCGGGGCGGCCGAGCGCCAGGCGGGTCGTCTCCGGGGCGGGGCGTGCGCCGGGCTCGGCGTCGTCGAGGGCCGTCGCGCAGCGCTCGTACTGACGGGCCGCCTCGCCGCGCATCCCCTGCCGTAGATACGCCCCGATCAGCACACGGTGGGCCCGCTCGTCGGCGGGGTTCGACTCCAGGAGAAGTCGCGCGGTCGCCGCCGCTTCCTCCGCGTCGCCCGCCTCGAGCCGGGCCTGCGCGAGGGCGAGCGCCACTCGGGACCGCAGCTCGGCCAGGCGGGTGCGGTGCGGCTCGGTCCAGGGCGCGTAGCGGTCCTCGGGGAGCAGCTCGCCGGTGAACGAGCCCAGCGCTGCGGCCAGTTGGGCCGGGTCGCCGTCCGAAAGGGCGCGCTCCGCGAGGGCGGCGGCCAGGTCCGTGTCGATCAGGACGCTCCCGGGGGCCAGGCGCAGCAACGCCCCGTCGGTCACGACGTACGACGATGCGGCGCGCGGAGTGAGTTCGGGCTCCAGGGCGTGGCGCGCGGCGTGCAGGGCCACCCGCAGACTCCGCTGGGCGGCCGGGAGTTCGGCGTGCGGCCAGCACTGCGCCATCAGGTGCTCGCGGTGCAACTGGTGCCCCGGCGCGAGGGCGAGCAGCTTGACGACGGTCCTGGCGCTCGGCCGCTGCCACCGCTCGGCGGGCGGCACCCCGGCGGCCCGTTCCGTGCGGAATCCGCCGAGCAGGCTGATGCGGAGAGTCGGAGGGGCGCCCATGAGAGCAGCACTGTAACCGCTTGCCCCCACCGGCCTGTTACCGGTGGATTACTGGCCGGAACTCGCCCCTCGTCGCGGCACGTCACACGCGTGCCCCGCGTGTGATCGCGTCGACTTCGCGGCAGTCTCCCAGAGCCCGCCGCACCGCGTTGACCTGCGCAGAAGGCCTCCTGAAGATATCTCCGAGCACCCCGCCGACCCGTGTCCCCCGCAGGAGGAAACATGAAGCGTTCCCGAGCCCTCGTCGTGGGCATCGCGCTGCTGCTCTCGGGCAGTGCCGCCGTGGCGGCCAACGCCGCCGACAGCCCCGCCGCGCCCGCCGTAACGCGGCAGTCCGCCGACGCCAAGTGGTGCGAGGAACAAGGAGGCGCCGCGCAGAAGCAGGTCCCGTACTACACCAAGACCGGAACCCAGATCGTGCAGCTCGGCGGCGAGCGGGAGATGTGCGTGTTCACCGGCGAGGACGGCACGAAGATCACGATCGGCGCCGACACACTCGCCGCCGACAAGCCCACGCTGGCCGCGCTCGCCTACGTCCACAAGCCCGCCGACCCGGGCGGCCACCCCGGCAACCCGTCCATCGGCTACTGCAAGTCCATCAACGGCACGGCCATGTACGGCCCGAAGGCGACGGACGGTGGCGGCTGGGGCAAGAAGGGCGAGACCAGCCCCGAGAAGACCGTCGCCGCCTGCATGTTCGGCGACGGATCGGTGATCGACGCGTGGGGCCTCAAGTACCACACGGGCGGCGTGATCAGGGGCGCCGACCTGACGAAGAAGTTCCGCGCGGACATCCCGTAGCGGCGGCCCGCCCCAAGGCATCGAGCTGCGCCGGATCGAGCCGGTCCGGTCCGGCGCGGCGCAGGGCTCCGGCGACGCGGTCCGGGGGCCAGCCGAGGGCGGCGGCCAGCTGAGGCTCCGTGAGAGCCGCGCCCGCGTGCCGCAGCGCGGCGAGGACGGTCAGCGCGTCGTCGACGGCTTCCGTGCCGCCGCCGCTCATGTCGTCGCTGAGGGTCGCGAAGAACCGGCTCATCTGGGCGAGCCGGGCCCCCGCGGGCGTCGCCGCGTCGAGCACGTCGACACCCCGCTGCGCGATGTCCGCCCACATCGCGTGCTGCTGGGCGCTCGTCAGCCAGGCCTGGAGCCAGACGTCGTCGTCGATGACGTACCGCTCGCGCCGCCGGCCGGGCGGCCGTACGCGGCGGATCACCTCCAGCGTCTCCAGATAGCCCACGGCCTTGGACACCGACGCGGGACTGACCCCCAGCCGCCGCACGAGGTCCGCGGCGGTGAGGCTCCCGGAGTCGTCGGTGATCAGCCCGGCGAGGACGCGCGCCGCCATCCGCGGGACGCCGGTCTCGACCATCAGCGCGGCGAGCCGCTCGGCGAAGTCGCGCACGACCTCGGGCGCCCGCCCGTATGCGTCGGGAGCGGCAGGGGGCTTTGCGGCCGGACGCGGCGCGCGCCGCCTCGCCCGCCGTTCGGTGGCGAGGTGCGCGTGGTCCACCCGGTACGCGGCGGGCCCGCCGTTGCGGGACACCTCCCGGCTGACGGTGGACGTCGGCCGGCCGAGCCGCCGTGCGATCTCGGCGTATCCGAGTCCCTCGGCGAGGCCCGCGCCGATGTCGCGCCGGTCCTGATGGGTCAGTCTGCCGCCGGGCACCCGCACCACCTCTCCTTGCGTTTCCCGGCAATCCCATTGCAATGATGTCCGAGAATCCCTTGTTGGAACAGCCTACTTGGCCACTTTTACGTTGAAGGAGCAGTGAACGCAACATAGCTTCGCCGGTGTCCACAGAGATCTGGGGTCCACAGCGATCCGGGGTCCACAGAGACCCAGGGTCCACAGCGATCCGGCGAGGAGTTGAAGCAAGTGACCACGAACGGGGAGGACGTCGTGCTCGACGTCCAGGGGCTGCGCATGCGGTACGGCCCCACGGACGTCCTGCACGACGTGACGTTCCGGGCGCACCACGGCGAGGTGGTGGCGCTGCTCGGCCCGAACGGCGCGGGCAAGAGCACCACCATCGAGATCCTGGAGGGCTTCCGGATCCGCTCGGCGGGCCGGGTCGCGGTGCTCGGCACCGACCCGGCACACGGCTCCGAGGCGTGGCGCGCCCGGATCGGGGTCGTCCTGCAGTCCTGGCGGGACCACGGCAAGTGGCGGGTGCGCGAGCTGCTCGCCCACCTCGGCACGTACTACGCCCCCTACTCCACCGCCGCGCGCCGCCGCCCGTGGGACACCGACGACCTCGTGGCCGCCGTCGGCCTCACCGCGCACGCGGGCAAGAAGATCAAGACGCTGTCCGGCGGGCAGCGGCGCAGGCTCGACGTGGCGATCGGCATCGTGGGCCGCCCCGAACTGCTCTTCCTGGACGAGCCGACGGCGGGCTTCGACCCGCAGGCCCGCCAGGAGTTCCACGCTCTCGTGCACCGCCTCGCGGCCGACCACGCCACGACGATCCTGCTCACCACGCACGACCTCACCGAGGCGGAGAAGCTCGCCGACCGCATCATGATCCTGTCCGGCGGACGGATCATCGCGGACGGCTCCGCGGACCAGCTCGCCCGCCGGATCGCGGGTGAGGACGAGGTGCGCTGGACGCGCGACGGGCGGCGGTTCGCGGCGGCCACGCCCCAGTCCACGGCGTTCGTCCGCGAACTCCTCGGCCGGTACGGCGAGTCCATCGGCGAACTGGAGGTCCGCAGGGCCTCGTTGGAGGACACGTATCTCTCGCTGGTGCGCGAGGGAGAGGCGGCGGCCCGATGAGCGCGTCGAGTGTCCTGAAGGCGGCCGCCGTCCCGCGACCGACGGGCGTGGTGCTGCGGGCCGGCCTGACCCGTGGCCTCATCGAGCTGCGGCAGTCGTTCACCAACGGCGCCGACCTGCTGTCCCATCTGCTCTGGCCGGTCCTGATGCTCGTCGTCATGTTCTTCATGCGGGACACGGCATTCGGTACGAGCGGACTGCTGCTCGGCACCCTCGCCCTGCCCAGCATCCTGGGCATGAACGCCGCGATGGGCATGGTCAGCATGAGCCAGGCGCTGACCGCGGAGCGCGAGGACGGCACCCTGCTGCGGGCCAGGTCCACCCCGAACGGGATGCGCGGCTACCTCGTCGGCAAGGTCGTCTCCGTGGCGGGCGGACTCCTCGCCGACCTCGCGATCCTGCTCGTCCCCGGCCTGCTGCTCATCGACGGACTCGCGGTCGGCGGCGCGGGCTCCTGGCTGACGCTGGCCTGGGTGCTCGTCCTCGGGATGCTGGCGACGCTGCCCATCGGCGCCGTACTCGGCTCGGTCTTCACCAGTACGCGCAGTCAGGGGCTGATCCAGCTGCCGGTCCTCGGCCTGATCGCGATCTCCGGGATCTTCTATCCGGTCACCGCGCTGCCGCAGTGGGTGGAGTGGACCGCCCAGGTGTTCCCTGTCTACTGGCTGGGACTCGGCATGCGGTCGGCGCTGCTGCCGGACGGCGCGGCCGACGTGGAGATCGACGCGGCGTGGCGGCACTGGGAGACCGCGGGCGTGCTCGGCGGCTGGGCCGTACTGGGCCTGCTGGTCGCGCCGGTGGTGCTGCGCCGGATGGCCCGCAGGGAGTCGGGGTCAAGCGTGGCCGAGCGGCGGGAGCGGGCGCTGCGGCGGGTGGGGTAGCCGACCGGGGGGGAGCGTCGGGCCCCGCCCCGGTGGACCGGGACTGGGGCGGGGCCCGAACCCCTAGGACTGTCCGGCGGATCTTGCCCGGGACGCGGCGGCCTGGGCACGCGCATCTGCGGCGTTGTCGTCAGTCACCATCGCTGTCGTCCATCGCCGTCGCTCCGCGATGCCTCGATCCTCCGCCTTGCGGCTGCACGCACCAGACCACCGCTCACCGGCACAGACAAGGCACCGCCCACAGGCAGTCGGCCAGATCCGCCGGACAGGCCCTAGCGCAGCATGGGCAGTTCGATCGCCGGGCAGCGGTCCATCACCATCTCCAGGCCCGCCGCCCGCGTCCGCTCGAACGCGGGCTCGTCGACGACCCCCAGCTGGAACCAGACCCCACGGGCGCCTATCTCAACGGCCTCGTCGGCGGCTTTCCCCGCGAGGCCGCTGTTGAGGAACACGTCGACCACGTCGATCTTGAACGGCACGGCGGACAGCGACGGATAGCCCTGTTCGCCGTGGACCGTCTCCGCCTTCGGGTGGATGGGGACGATGCGCTTGCCGTACCGCTGCAGGACGCCCGCGACCCCGTACGCGGCCCGTTCCTGGTTGGAGGAGAGGCCCACGACCGCCCAGGTGTCCCCGAGTTCCGTGAGAATCTTGCGCACTGTTGCCGGATCGCCGTACACGCCCTGCTCCTTAAGTCCGTCGGGTCGCGGCCGCGTCAGACGTTCACGCCGAAGTCCGACGCGATGCCCCGCAGCCCACTGGCATAACCCTGGCCGACCGCGCGGAATTTCCACTCCGCGCCGTGGCGGTAGAGCTCGCCGAAGACCATGGCGGTCTCGGTGGAGGCGTCCTCGGACAGGTCGTAGCGGGCGATCTCCACGTTGTCCGCCTGGTTGACCACGCGGATGAACGCGTTGCGGACCTGGCCGAAGCTCTGGCCACGGTTCTCGGCGTCGTGGATGGAGACCGGGAAGACGATCTTCGTGATGGAGGCGGGTACCTGCGCGAGGTTCACCTTCACGGCCTCGTCGTCGCCCTCGCCCTCACCGGTGAGGTTGTCGCCGGTGTGCTCGACGGAACCGTCCGGGCTCGTGAGGTTGTTGTAGAAGACGAAGTGCTGGTCGGAGGCGACCTTGCCCGACGCGTCGCAGAGCAGTGCGCTGGCGTCCAGGTCGTAGTCCGTGCCGGTGGTCGTGCGCACGTCCCACCCGAGGCCGACCAGGACGGCGGTGAGGCCGGGCGCCTCCTTGCTGAGCGAGACGTTGCCGCCCTTGGCCAGGGAAACTCCCACGATGTCCTCCTGAGTCCTGAGGTGTAGTACCGACCGGCCGTGGTCAGGGCCGGGGGGAGTAAAATCTACAGCACTGTAGAAGTGTTGCGGGGTGCGGGGTGCGGTGCCGGCTGGGTACCGACACCACGTCCCGTTACGATGTGGCGCCCCGCGAGGGGCCGTCAAGAGAGCACGTCAAGAGAGCACGTCGAGAGAGCACGTCGAGAGAGCACGGGAAAGGAGACGGGCATGGCCCAGCAGGAACGCGGGGAGCGGCGGCCCCGTCTCCGGCGGCGCGCGCAGGGCGAGTTGGAGGCCCAGGTGCTCGCCGCGCTGCACGGCGCGCAGGGTCCCGTCAGCGCGGCCTGGGTCCAGGAGCGGATCGGCGGCGACCTCGCCTACACCACGGTGATGACGATCCTCACCCGGCTCCTCGCCAAGAACACGGTGACCCGCGAACGCGCGGGCCGCTCCTTCGCCTGGAAGTCGGCTGCGGACGAGGCGGGGCTCGCGGCGCTGCGGATGCGCAAGGTCCTCGACGGCGAGCGCGACCGCGAGGCCGTGCTCGCCAGCTTCGTCACCACGCTGTCGGCCGACGACGAGCAGCTGCTGCGCGACCTCCTGCGGTCCACGGGGGCGGATCCCGCCGGGCCGGACGCGACCGGAGCGGGGGCCTGACCCCGCGATGGGCGTCTTCGTCTTCCTGCCGCTGGTCCTGCCGCTCACCGCGTGGCCGATCGCCCGGCTCGCCGAGCAGCGGCTGCATCCGCGCGCCGCGACCCGGCTGCTCGGCGCCGTCGCGGGCGTGATGGCGGTGTGCAGCACGCTCTGCCTTGCCCTCCTGATGGTCGTCGGCACGGCCCAACTGCCGGGCAATCCACTGCCGGACGGCTGGTCCGACCCCGAGGTGCGGGCGGCCGTGCCCTACGACGAGTTCGCGGGGAAGGCGGCGATCCCCGCGCTGATCGCGGTGTGCGTGGCCTGCGCGCGGGTGCTCCTCAACCACGTCCGGGTGCGCCGCCGGAGCCTGCGGGCGCTGGACGGGCTGCCGGACTCGCCGGTGGCGGTCCTGACGGACGACGCCCCGTACGCCTATGCCCTGCCCGGAAGGGGCGGGAGCGGGCCGCGCGGCCGGGGCCGGATCGTCGTCAGCACCGGGCTCCTCGCCGGTCTCCGACCCGCCGAGCGGCGCGCCCTGTTCGCCCACGAGCGGGCCCATCTCGCCGCCCGGCACCACCGCTTCCTGCTGGTCGCGCAGCTCGCCGCGCGGGCCAACCCCTTCCTGCGGCCGCTGCGTACGGCGCTGACGTACACGACGGAACGCTGGGCCGACGAGGACGCGGCGCGTGCCGTGCGGGACCGCCGCGTCGTCGCGCGTGCGATCGGCAGGGCCGCGCTGGCGGCCAAGGCCGGGCCGGGTCCGGGGGCCGCTCCCGCGCCGACGTTCGCGGGCCTCGCCGCGCCGGGTCCCGTGCCGCGCCGGGTGGCCGCGCTCCTGGAGCCGGCGCCCGCCGCCCGCATCCGGCCCTCCATGTTCACCGCGGTGGGCCTCGCCGTGTGGTGCGCCGCCGCCGGAACCGCCGTCTCCGCGATGTCCTCCGCGAACTCCGCCGTCACGATGGTCCTGATCCTGCGGGCGGCGACGCCCCTGTAACCGGGCCCGCTCAGAGGTCGAACTCGTGCGGCGGCAGGTCGAGTGCGAAGCACGCCTCCCGCACGACGGCCTGCTCCGTCTTGTCGAAGTCGCCGTCGGCGCCGCCGATCACGATGCCGATCTGGATCACGGCACGGGCCTCCGCGGGCTTCTTCTTCGCCTTGGCCACCTCCTGCATCACGCTGACCTTGCCGAAGGCGAAGTCCGCCGTCAGCTTGGCGATGTTCTCGTCGAAGCGGCGGCGCAGATCGTCGGCGTCGAAGTTCTGCAGCACCTCGTTCGTGGCGATCAGCTGGGCGACGCGCTGCCGCTCGGCCGGATCGATGGAACCGTCGGCCGCCGCCACGAGGGCGCACATCGCCATGCTGGAGTCGCGGAAGGCGCCGCTCTTGAGGTCGTTCTTCTTCGCCATCAGCTGGGTCTGCATCGTCGATGCCGATTCCTTGACGCGGTCCCACAGGGCCATCGGAACTCCATACGTTGTGATACGTCGTTGTACGTCGGTGCAGCCGCCGTACGTTTACTTCTACAGCAATGTAGAAACTAGCAGAGCGCCCGAGAAGTTCCGCCGAACCCGAGGAGGCCGGACGATGACACGGACCGCACAGGAACTGCTCGACTCCGTACGGGCGGAGCTCGCACCCGATCCGTCCGCCAACCCGCTGGTCCCGAGACTCGCCGACGGCACCGCGGACCGTTCCGCCATCACCGCTCTCGCTCTGGAGCAGCGCTCCGTGATCCCGGCGGACCGCCGCTCCTTCGCCCACCTCGCCACCCGCTCGATCGCCGCCGGCGAACCGGAGTGCGCCGCGTTCTTCCGCACCCTCGCCGAGGGCGAGACCCTCGCCCAGGACCGGCTCGGCGCGCTCCTCGCGGCCTGCGGCGTCGACAAGGCCGAGGCGGAGGCGTACCGACCGACGGCGGGCTGCCAGGCCTATCCCGCCTACGTCGCCTGGCTCGCCCTGAACGGCGAACCCGCCGACGTGGTCCTCGCCCTGACCGCCAACTTCGCCGCCTGGGGCGGCTATTGCGGAACGCTCGCCCGCGCCCTGCCCGCCCATTACGGCTTCACCGCCGAAGCCTGCGCGTTCTTCGCCTTCTTCGCCGAGCCCGCGCCCGAACTGGACCGGCAGTCGCTGGCCGCCGTTCGGGCGGGTCTGGACCGCGGCCGCGGCTCGGAGCGGGACGCGCTGCACCACGGGCGGCTGCTCCAGCACTACGAGGCGATGTTCTGGCAGACCCTCGCCGCGCCGGCGGGCGGCGGGCGGGGCCGCGCGTGACCGAACCCGCCCCCGAGCCAGCCGCGATCTCCTGACGGGCGCTTCGGGCAGCGTCAACGCGGCGTTGATCGCCCCGCTGCCCGTGCTCTTCGCGGCGGGTGCGACGCTGGCCCTGCGGATCAGGCGACGGGATCCGGCAGCGTACGAACGACTGACGACGGTGGACGCGGAGAGCGTGTGAGGCACACGTGCGGCGCGTGAGGGAGGACGGCGGAGAGATGACGGACGCGGCGGCCACACGGGTGTTCCAGGAAGCAGCGACCCAGGTGTTCCTCGGAACGGTCCGTACCGGAAGCGACACCCACGGGGACACCACCGCGCTCGCCGTGCGCGACGGCCGCGTGCTCGCCCTCGGCGACGAGGCCCGCGCACTGGCCGAAGGGGCCGACGAGGTCGTCGAGTTGGGCGACGGGCTGCTGCTCGCCGTCTTCGGAGACGGCCACGCGCATCCGCTCTTCGGCGGCCTGGAGAGCTTCGGCCCGCAGATCAAGGAGCTCACCTCGGTCGACTCGATCGTCGCGGAGGTGGGGAGCTGGGCCGCGGCGCACCCGGACGCGGAGTGGATCGTCGGCGCCTCCTACGACCCCGCGCTCGCCCCCGACGGGGAGTTCGACGCACGCTGGCTGGACGCGGCGGTCCCCGACCGGCCCGTCGTGCTGCGCGCCCACGACTACCACACCGTGTGGTGCAACACGGAGGCCCTGCGCCGGGCCGGCGTGACCGACGCGACGCCCGATCCGCGGCTCGGCTGGATCGTCCGGCGCCCGGACGGCACCGCCCTGGGTACCCTGCGCGAATGGCACGCCTGCGACCTGGTGCTCGACCAGGTGCCGGCCCGCGCCGAGGACGAGCTGGTCGAGGCGGTGCGCCGGGCGGCACAGGCGTACGCCCGCGCGGGCATCACCTGGGTCCAGGACGCCTGGGTCGAACCGGAGATGGTGGACGCCTACCTCGCGGCGGCCCGGCGCGGCGCCCTGAGCGTCCGCGTCGACCTGGCCCAGCGCGCCGACCCCGACCGCTGGCGCGAACAGCTGGGCGCCTTCGGCAAGGCACGCGCGCGGGTGGCCGCCGAGGGCGGCGCGCTGCTCTCCGCCCGCACCGTGAAGTTCTTCGGCGACGGAGTGGTGGAGGGCGGCACGGCCGCCATGCTCGCCCCCTATCTGGACGCGCCGCACAGCTGCGGCATGCCCGTGTGGGAGCCGGGCCAACTGGCCGACGCGGTGCGCGCGTTCGACGCCGAGGGCTTCCAGACGCACATCCACGCCATCGGCGACGCGGGCGTAAGGGCGGCGCTCGACGCGATCGAGTCGGCGCGAGCGGCCAACCCGGCCTGGGACCGGCGGCCGGTGATCACCCACGTCCAGATCGTCGACCCGGCCGACCTGCCGCGCTTCGCCGAACTCGGCGTCATCGCCAACTTCGAACCCCTGTGGGCCCAGCCGGACTCGCTGCAGACCGAGTTGTCGCTGCCGAGGATCGGCGTCGCACGCTCCGATCTGCAGTATCCGATGGGGCAGCTCGCGCGTGACGGAGTGCGGCTCTCCTTCGGCAGCGACTGGCCCGTCAGCTCGTACGAACCCCTGGAGGGCATCCAAGTCGCCGTCACCAGGCGTACGTTCGACGGGATGCCGGAAGGCGGCTGGACCCCGCACCAGCGGCTCACCGTCGAGCAGGCGCTGACGGCCGCCACCAGCGGCGTCGCCCACCAGGCGGGCGCCGACGACCGGCTCGCCCTGGAACCCGGAGCGCCCGCCGACCTGGTCCACCTCTGCGCCGATCCGCGCACCGTCGACCCGATGGCCCTGCGGCACATCCGGGTGCTGGGCACCTGGCTGGGCGGGACGCCTACGTACCGGGCGGGGGAGTGACGGGCAGGACGATGGCCGTGACGGCGATCCCGTCACGGATCAGCCAGCGCCCGGAGAAACCGCCGAGCCGCTCACCGGCGACCGTGGGCCCCGGAACGAGAAGCTCCGCGGTGAACGTGCCGTCCGGCGCGAGGTCGAGGCGCGCCTCCTCGAAGCCGAGCCACAGCCCGGTCAGCGGGAACCACGTCTTGTAGACGGACTCCTTGGCGCTGAACAGCAGCCGGTCCCACGGGACGTGCGGATGCCGCTCGCCGAGGGCGGCCAGGGCCGTGCGCTCCGACTCGTGCGAGATCAGCGGCAGCACGCCGGGGTCGGAGATAGGGGCGGCCGGTTCCGCGTCGATGCCGATCGACACGACCGCCGCGTCACGGGCCACCGCCGCCGCGCGGTAGCCCGCGCAGTGCGTCATGCTGCCGACGAAGCCGGCCGGCCAGCGCGGCGCCCCCTTGTCGCCCGGCACGATCGGCGCGGGCGGCACCCCGAGCGTGCCCAGCGCGGTACGGGCGCAGTGCCGGACCGTGGCGAACTCGCGGCGCCGCTGGTCCACGGCGTTCGCCACGGCGGCCGCCTCCTCCGGGAACAGGAAGGGATCGGCGGAGTCCGCACGGGTCTCCACGACGGTGACGGGCGCCGCCGCGAGCAGCTCCCCCAACACGTCCGTACCGCCCGGGACTTCGCGCACGGGATGCGTAGATGACGTCACAACGGATCACCGTACCGGGGGCGGGGCGAACGGGGGTGCGGTTTTTGGGGGCGAGGCGCGGGCCGCGTCCCGGGCAGGCCTCCCCGTCGGCTCCGCCCGGCCGACCGCCTACCCTGGCACGATGCAGGACGAGTACCGCACAGTGGCCCATGAGGCCGTGCACGAGACCGAGGTCAACCGCTCGCGCTTCCTGTGCGCCCTCGCCCCCGCGGCCACCGAGGAGGAGGCCCAGGAGTTCATCGCGCGGATCCGCAAGGAGCACCCGTCGGCGACCCACAACTGCTTCGCGTACGTCATCGGGGCCGACGCCGGCGTGCAGAAGGCGAGCGACGACGGGGAGCCAGGCGGTACCGCGGGGGTGCCGATGCTGCAGATGCTGCTGCGCCGGGACATGCGGTACGTCGTCGCCGTCGTGACCCGCTACTACGGCGGGGTCAAGCTGGGCGCGGGCGGCCTGATCAGGGCGTACGGAGGAGCCGTGGGCGAGGCCCTGGACGCGGTCGGCACGCTTACCCGCAGGCGGTTCAGGCTCGCCACCGTCACCGTCGACCATCAGCGCGCGGGCAAGATCCAGAACGATCTGCGGTCGGCGGGGCGCGAGGTGCGGGACGTGCGCTACGGCGACGCGGTCACCATCGAGATCGGCCTGCCCGAGTCGGACGTCGAGAGCTTCGAGGCCTGGCTGGCGGACGCCACGGCGGGCAGCGCCGCCTTCGAGCTCGGGGGAGAGGCGTACGGGGACGCGTGAATGGGGGTGAATAGGTAGAATTCGGGGCATGGGAGAGCGGTCCGCCGTGCCGACTGCGCCCGAACTCGTCCTCGAGACCGACACCGGCTCCACGGTGATGAGTCCGGGCCACGACTACCACGTGGGGCGGGACCCGCTCAGCGACATCGTCATCGACGACGCCCGCGTCTCCTGGCACCACGCGGTCCTGCACGCCGACCGCGACCACTGGACCATCGAGGACGAGCACAGCACGAACGGCACGTACGCCGACGGGCGCCGCATCCACGAGTGGGGCGTCGGACCCGGCAGCGTCATCCGCTTCGGCAACCTCACCGACGGCCCGCGCGCGGTCCTCGTCGGCCGCGAGCCACCCCCGCCCGCCGCTCCCGAACGCCCGTCCGCCGTCCGCACCCCGTCGGCCACCGGCACCTTCCGGCAGCCCACCACCGTACGGCCGCTGCCCACCCGCACCGTCCGCATCGGCCGCGCCCACGACAACGACCTGGTCATCGACGACCTGGTGGTATCCCGCCGCCACGCCGAGCTGCGGTTCCTGCCGGAGGGCGGATACGAGATCGTCGACCTCGGCAGCCACAACGGCACCTACCTCAACGGCCAGCCCGTCGCCCGCGCCCCGGTCGCCCCCGGCGACATCATCGGCGTCGGCCACAGCGCGTACTGCCTCATCGGCGACGAACTCCAGGAGTACGTCGACACCGGCGAGGTCTCCCTCGACGTACAGGAGCTGACGGTCGACGTGGACCGGGGCCGCAAGCGGCTCCTCGACGGGATCTCGTTCCCCGTCGGCGAGAAGTGCCTGCTCGCCGTCGTCGGCCCGAGCGGCGCCGGGAAGTCCACCCTGCTCAACGCCCTCACCGGACTGCGCCCCGCCGACGGCGGCACCGTCCTCTACGACGGCCGCGACCTCTACCGCGACTACGCCGAGCTGCGCCGACGCATCGGGCTCGTGCCGCAGGACGACATCCTGCACGCCCAGCTCACCGTCCGCAGGGCCCTCGGCTACGCCGCCGAACTGCGCTTCCCCGAGGACACCGAGAAGGCGGAACGCCGGGCCAGGGTCGACGAGGTGATCCGCGAACTCGGCCTGGAACAGCGCGTGGACCAGCCCATCCACAGCCTCTCCGGAGGACAGCGCAAACGCGTCAGCGTCGCCCTCGAACTCCTCACCAAACCGTCCCTGCTCTTCCTCGACGAGCCCACCTCCGGGCTCGACCCCGGCATGGACCGCTCCGTCATGCACATGCTGCGAGGCCTCGCCGACGACGGCCGTACCGTCATCGTCGTCACGCACAGCGTGCTCAGCCTCGACGTCTGCGACCGGCTCCTGGTGCTCGCGGCGGGCGGCCGGATCGCCTACTACGGGCCGCCGCAGGACTCGCTGCCGTTCTTCGGCTTCGAGGAGTGGCCGGAGGCGTTCGAGGCCTTCGAGGGGGACCACGACCGGGACTGGGCGGCGGAGTACCGGACCTCGCCCTTCCACCAGCAGTACATCGTCAACTCCGCCACGCAGCCGTACCTGCCCCAAGGCGCCGTCGCCGCCCCGGCGGCCGGATACGTCGCGCCGCCGAAGGCCCGCAGCCGGCGCTCCCAACTGGGCACCCTGGTGCGGCGGTACGCGGCCGCGCTCGGCGCCGACCGGACCTTCCTCGCGATCATGATCGCGCTGCCCTTCGTGATGGGCGCGATGGCCCGCGCGCTGGCCGGCGGCAGACTGACGCAGGAGACGGCGATGAACGCGCTGCTCATCCTCTGCGTCGGCGGAGTCCTGACCGGCGCGGCCAACGCCGTACGCGAGTTGGTCAAGGAACGCGTCATCTACCGGCGCGAACGTGCCGTCGGGCTCTCCAGATCGGCGTACCTGATGTCCAAGGTCGTCGTGCTCGGCACCATCACGGTCCTCCAGGCCGTCGTGCTGACCCTCGTCGCGCTGCTCGGCGTCGACCTCAACGCGCCGGGTGGCGAAGGCGTGTTGATGCCGCCGCTCGTGGAGATCACCGCGGCCGTCGCCCTGCTGGCGTTCACGGCGATGATGCTCGGCCTGCTCGTCTCGGCGCTGGTGCGCAAGGAGGAGGTGACGATGCCGCTCCTGGTGCTCCTCGCCATCGTCCAGGTCGTGTTCTGCGGCGCCCTCCTGAAACTGCACGGCGTACCCGGCATCGAACAGCTCGCCTGGCTCGTGCCGTCCCGCTGGGCGCTCGGCGCGATGGCGGGCACCATCGGCCTCGGCCGGATCGTCCCCGGCGAACTGACCGCCGATCCGCTGTTCCGGCACTCCGCGGGCATGTGGCTGATCAACATGGGGATGCTGCTCGTCCTCTCCGCCGTCTTCGGATTCGTCGTCGCCAGGCTGCTGCGCCGCCACGAGCCCGCCGTCATGCGGAAGTAGAAGGAGTACGTCCGATGACATCCGCACCCGTGGACTTCCGCCCCACCCACGTCGTCCCCCAGGACGGGATGGCCGCCTGGGAGACCCCCGACGTGAATCGGCCCACGGCACCGCTCGACGCCCTGCTGCCCGTCCAGCTCGTCGACCGGCTCGGCGACTGGGGGCAGATCGTCTGCGCCAACGGCTGGTCGGCCTGGGTCGACGGCCGGCTCCTGATCGCCGTACCGGGCGACCCCCCGGCGGCCGGCCACGCCCTGTCCCGCACGGCGGACCCCCGGCCGCTGCTCGCCCGCGCCGAGGAGGCGCTGGGCCGCTACCGGCGTGCGGCGGAGGAACTCGCGGACGGCGGCGACGGCGAGACCTTCCGGCAGCGCACGCACGGGCTGCGCGTGGGCATGGTCGTCGACGGCGAGGCGGTCTGGCTCTACGACGCGGAACACGAGCGGTGGGTGTACTGCGACGGCACCCGGCTGAGCACGTACGCGGCGGGGGAGGGGCCGAGCGCGCGGTCCGGGGACGGCGGCGGGGCGGCGGGTCCGGAGCCCACGCGGGTGGTGGCCGGTCCGGAGCCCACGCGGGTGGTGGATCCGGTGCCGGACGCGGAAGCCACCCAGCTGGTCCCGCCCGTCGACGCCGACGCCCTGCGACGGCCCGGTGACGCCTGATGGCACCCGGACCGAGCGAGGCG
The DNA here is from genome assembly GCF_044457025.1 of Streptomyces sp. NPDC050658. NCBI lineage: Bacteria > Bacillati > Actinomycetota > Actinomycetes > Kitasatosporales > Streptomycetaceae > Streptomyces > Streptomyces sp. NPDC050658. Next base: position 200,596 of record NZ_JBITGM010000013.1, on the reverse strand, counting down.
GGCCGGAGCGTGCACTCCGGGCGGCCGTCCGACCTCATCGGCCGGCAGATCGCGGGCTACCGCGTCGAGCGGGAGATCGGCCGCGGCGGCATGGCCGTCGTCTACCGCGCCAAGGACCTGCGCCTCGACCGCACCGTCGCCCTCAAGCTGCTCGCCCCCGAACTCGCCCGCAACGACACCTTCCGCAACCGCTTCACGCACGAGTCGCGCGTCGCCGCGTCCATCGAGCACCCGCACATCGTGCCGGTCTTCGAGGCGGGCGAGACCGACGGCGTCCTGTACATCGCCATGCGGTACGTTCCCGGGCTCGACCTGCGTCATCTGCTCGACCGCTCGGGCCCGCTGCCCGTCGGCACGGCCCTGCGCATCGCCGTGCAGGTCGCGTCGGCGCTGGACGCGGCGCACGACCACGGCCTGGTCCACCGGGACGTGAAACCGGGCAACATCCTCGTCGCCAAGGGCACCGACAGCGACCATCCCGAGCATGTGTACCTCACGGACTTCGGCCTCACGAAGAAGTCGCTCTCGCTGACCGGGTTCACGACCGTGGGCCAGTTCGTCGGGACGCTGGACTATGTCGCCCCGGAGCAGATCTCCGGACGTCCGGTGGACGGGCGGTGCGACGTCTACAGCCTGGCCTGCGTCGTCCACGAGACGATGGCCGGAGGGCCGCCGTTCCGGCGGGACGACGACATGGCGCTGCTGTGGGCCCACCAGTACGACCAGCCGCCTCCCCTCACGGAGCTGCGGCCGGATCTCGCCGGCGGCGTGGACGCGGTGCTGGCCAGAGCGCTGGCGAAGAGTCCTGAGGAGCGGTACGGGTCCTGCCTGGAGTTCGTCGCGGCGTTGCGTGGCGCGGCTTCTGGCGTGGGCGCCGGGGGCGGGGAGGGGCACCCGGCGACTCGGGTGGATGTCCCGGGGGTGGCGGACCCCGGGGTGCCGCCGTCGCCGCCCGCGTGGGCGCGGCCGGTCTTTCGGCGGCTTCCGGGGTGAGGGGCCGGGGTTCGTTGCCGCCTGCGGGCGGTCTGTGGCTTGTCGCGCAGTTCCCCGCGCCCCTTACGGGGCGCTTGACCGGGCGCTCCTGACGGGGCGCAGCCTTGTTGGTTACTCCACTTCGCCCCGTCTGCGGACCCGCCGTGCCAGGAAGCCGCCGATGAAGCCCGAGACCAGGCCCCACCCCACCGCCAACCCCAGCCCGGTCCACAGGCGTGGCCGCAGCTGGACCTGGCCCGACAAGTCGCCGCCCAGGTCTCCGATGCCCAGGAGGGAGAGGCCGTAATGGGCCGAGACGCGGGAGAGGAGGCTGATGGTGAGGACCGTGAGGGTCAGGGCCACCGCCATGTGTACGGCGTGCTGCCAGGCCCGCATCCGGGCCGGTGAGCGCGCCGCCATCAGGAAGGCGGCCCCGAGCACGAGGACCGCGGCGAGCGGCAGCAGCCACCACACCCGGCCATCGTGCTCGGCGAGGGTGCTCAGGTTGAGCGTGGAGTCCTCCGGGGTGCGCAGCACGTCGTCGAGGACCTGCGGCATCGGAAGGCCGAACGGGCCCTCCACGTGGCCCTCCCAGGACGCGCCGAGCCCGAGGGTGAAGGCCGGCCAGACGAGGTTCGGCAGGCCGAGCAGCAGCACCGCGACCGTCTCGGCGGCGTGCCCCCGCGTGGCCGTCACGACCAGACCGGCCACCAGGCCCAGCGCGACGTACGAAAGGAGCAGGACCACCATCGCGAAGGCGGCGGGCCGCACCGACTCCTGGAAGCGCAGCAGCCCGGCCGGCAGCGGCGCCCCGCGCGAGACGAGCAGCGCCACGGCCAGGACGCCCGCGAGCCACAGCAGTCCGTAGAGCAGGGTCAGCGGCACGTCCGTCTCGAAGCCCACCTTCGGGGAGGCGTCAAGGAGTTCACCGATGTCGGCGGCGGCCCCCTCGCCGAGCGAGATCTCGAAGCGGTGCCGGGCCAGCAGTCCGACGCCGATCAGGAGCAGCGCCCACAGGACCGCGATCCGGGCCGCCCAGCCGGCCAGTTCGCTCGCTCCCGCGACCGCCCGGTGCCGCAGTGGCCCGAGGAATCCCGCGGCGGCGACCAGGGCACCGGCGAGGCTGACGGAGAGCGGGAGGACGGAGAGGTCCGCGTTCGTCGCGGCGATGCCGCCCGCGTCCCCGGCGATGTCGACCGAGCCGCCCACCGCCATCACGACCACGGCCGCGACGACGTTCGGGAACGCCCCGTCCGGCAGATCGGCGGCGCCCGCGGCCCACAGGCCGAGCGCGGCGACCACGGCCATCACCAGGAAAGGGGCGAGCACCGCGAGGACGGCATGCGGCCAGCCGTGCGGGGCCCGCCGGTCCTGTGCGGGCCCGGCGTCCTTCGGTCCCCGCGGTGTCTGCTCGCTCACGCTGTCACGCTAAGCAGCCGCACGCCGGTCCGCCCTTCGGGAAGGGCCGACCGCGTCAGCACGCGGGCGTCCGCTTGCGGGCCTCCCGGAACCGGGGCACAAAATAGGCGCGTACGGGTACAAAGCGTCATCCATCGCCGTACGTCGTAGATCCCTCCGCAGGGAAGAAGTGTCCGTGAGCGTCGAACCGCCGTCTTCCGGCCGCCCCACCGGCCCCCCGTCAGGCCCGCTCTCCGGGCCCACGCAGCCGGGCGCCACCCGGCCCGGCGCGAGCACACCGCCGCCCGGCGACCGGCCTTCGGGCCCGCCGAGCGGCCCGCCGGGCGGTCCGCCCAGCGGCGGCGGGAGCCGGGGCGGGGGACCGGGCGGCGACTCCGGCGAGGGTCCCGGCGGTAAGCCCGAACGGCCCTGGTGGCGGTCCGCGCCGCGGGTCGCGGCGATCGCCGCCGTGGTCGTCGCCGCGGTCGTCCTGACCGTCGTCCTCACCCGGCCCGACGGAACGTCCGACACCGCGGGTGAGGTGCTCCTCCAGCCGGCGGGCAAGGCGGGGCCCGACCCCTTCACCGAGTCGACGGCCCGGAAGGACTCCGACGGCCCGTCCCCCTCGCCGACCGCACTGCCCGGCCAGTCGGCGTCGGCGAACGTGACGCGCGGCGTCGACGGATCGGCGCCCGGCCTCTACGGAGGGACGCGGAACGTCGCGAGCTGCGACGTGGAGAAGCAGGTCGCGGCGTTGCGGAAGGACCCGGCGAAGAACAAGGCGTTCGCCTCCGTCCAGGACATCGACCCGTCCGCCGTCCCCGCCTACCTGCGGTCGCTCACCCCCGTACAGCTGCGCATCGACACCCGAGTCACCAACCACGGCTACCGCGACGGCGCGCCCACCGCCTACCAGGCCGTCCTCCAGGCCGGGACCGCCGTCCTCGTCGACGACCGGGGCGTCCCCCGCGTGCGCTGCGCCTGCGGAAATCCGCTGCTGCCGCCGGTCGCCCAGCAGGGCACCCCGAAGCGGACGGGCGAGGCGTGGCCCGGATACCGCGCGTCGAACGTCGTGGTCGTGGCGCCGTCCGTGCAGGTGGTGAACGTATTCGTGATGTTCGACCCGCGCAGCGGCGACTGGTTCGAGCGTGACAAGGGCGACACCGGAGCCGGGGACGAGCCGACCGCGCCGCCGACGGACGAGCCGACGCCGACCGCCTCCGTGTCCCTGTCGCCCCCGCCGTCCGAGGGCGAATCGGACAGCCCTGCGCCGTGCGTGTCGGCGCCCGCCGACGGCTCCCCCTCGCCCCAGACCTCGCCCGGCGGCTCGGCCAGCCCCTGCCCGTCGACGTCCCCGCCGTCGTCCGCCCCGGCCACCGAGGCCTCCTCGGCCGAGCCGCAGCCGCCCTCCTCCGAACCGGAGCAGCCGCCCGCCTCCGATGCCCCCGTGCCGGAGTCGGCGCCGGTGACGGATGGCGGTTCGTGATCGAGCAGGTGCCCGCAGGCGCTAGCGTGGTGGGTGCTGTCGGCGAGGCCGCCCGTGCAGGGGCGGTGCGGGCTCCGGCGGCATAGGAGGGGAATCCATGCGGGCCGGAGCGGCGTCTTGAGAATTCTGCATACGTCCGACTGGCACCTGGGCCGGGCGTTCCACCGGGTGAACATGCTCGGGGCCCAGGCCGACTTCATCGGGCACCTCGTCGCCACCGTGCGCGAGCGCGAGGTGGACGTCGTGGTGGTCTCCGGCGACGTGTACGACAGGGCGGTGCCGCCGCTCGCCGCCGTCGAGCTCTTCGACGACGCGCTGCACCGGCTCGCCGGCCTCGGCGTGCCGACCGTGATGATCTCCGGGAACCACGACTCGGCGCGCCGCCTCGGCGTCGGCGCCGGTCTCATCGGCCGGGCCGGCATCCATCTGCGCACCTCGCCCGCCGCCTGCCACGAACCGGTGGTCCTCGCCGACGACCACGGCGACGTGGCGTTCTACGGCCTGCCCTATCTCGAACCCGCCCTGGTGAAGGACGAGTTCGGGGTGGCGAAGGCCGGTCACGAGGCGGTCATCGGGGCAGCCATGGAGCGGGTGCGGGCCGATCTCGCCGAGCGCGCCCCGGGCACCCGCTCCGTCGTCCTCGCCCATGCCTTCGTCACCGGCGGCGAAGCCAGCGACAGCGAGCGGGACATCACCATCGGCGGGGTCGCCGCTGTGCCCGCCGGGGTCTTCGACGGTGTCGACTACGCCGCACTCGGCCATCTGCACGGCAGCCAGGCGATCAGCGACCGGGTGCGCTACTCGGGCTCCCCGCTGCCGTACTCCTTCTCGGAGTCCGCCCACCGCAAGACCATGTGGCTGATCGGCCTCGGAGCGGCCGGGGAGATCGACGCCGAGCGGATCGACTGCCCCGTGCCGCGCCCGCTCGCCCGTGTCCGGGGACGGCTCACGGAGCTGCTCGCCGACCCGGACCTCGCCCGGCACGAGGAGTCCTGGGTCGAGGCGACGCTCACCGATCCGGTGCGCCCCGACGACCCCATGGCCCGGCTCTGCGAACGCTTCCCGCACACCCTCAGCCTCGTCTTCGACCCGGAGCGGGCCCCCGAGGACCCGGATGTGTCGTACGCGCAGCGCCTGCGGGGCCGCAGCGACCACGAGATCGCGGACGACTTCGTGACCCATGTGCGCGGCGCGGGGCCGGACGAGGCCGAACGGGCGGTCCTCGGGGCCGCGTTCGACGCCGTCCGCACCGATGACACCCTGCGGGAGGTCGCCCGATGAGGCTGCACCGGCTCCGGATCACCGCGTTCGGCCCCTTCGGCACCACCCAGGACATCGACTTCGACGCGCTCTCCTCGGCGGGCCTCTTCCTGCTGCACGGCCCGACCGGCGCCGGGAAGACCTCCGTCCTGGACGCCGTCTGCTACGGCCTGTACGGCTCGGTGCCGGGGCCCCGGCAGGGCGGCGGCCAGGGCGTGACCCTGCGCAGCGACCATGCGCAGTCCGGCGCCAGGACCGAGGTCTGCCTCGAACTCACCGTCGCGGGGCGCCGGTTGGAGATCACCCGGCAGCCGCCCTGGGAGCGCCCGAAGAAGCGCGGCACCGGCACGACCATGGAGAAGGCGCAGAGCTGGCTGCGGGAGTACGAGCCTGGTGACGGCGGCGGCTGGAAGGACCTCAGCCGCTCCCACCAGGAGATCGGCGAGGAGATCAGCCAGCTCCTCGGCATGAGCAAGGAACAGTTCTGCCAGGTCGTCCTGTTGCCCCAGGGAGATTTCGCGCGCTTCCTGCGGGCCGACGCGGAGGCCCGCGGCAAGCTCCTCGGGCGGCTCTTCGACACCCGTAGGTTCGCCGCGGTCGAGCAGCGCCTGGGCGAGCAGCGGCGCGCGGCCGAGGGCGCGGTGCGCGAGGGCGACGCGGCGCTGCTCGCCGACGCGCACCGGATGCAGCAGGCGGCGGGAAGCGACGCCGGGGAGCTGCCCCTGCCTGATCTGGCGCCCGGTGACCCGGGGCTCGCCGAGTCCGTCCTGACCTGGGCCGCCGTGGCCCGCACCGGGGCCCGCGAGCGGCGTGTCGTCGCCGGGTGCGCGCTCGCCGCCGCCGAGTCCGCGCAGGCCGCCGCGGGGCGCCGCCTCGACGACGTACGCGAACTGGACCGGCTGCAGGGGCGGTTCGCGCAGGCCGAGGAGCGGTCCCGGCGGCTCCAGGAGCACGCGGCGGAGCACCGGCGGCACACGGACCGGATGGACCGGGCCCGCAAGGCCGAGACGGTCGCCCCCGCGCTCGGGCTGCGCCGTGCCGCCGAGGAGGAGCACCGGCGCGCCACCGCCGACGAGGCACGCGCGCGTGGCGTGCTGCCCGCCACGTTCGCCGACTCCGGAGCGGCCGGTCTCGCCGCCGCCGCACGCAAGGCGGCCGAAGAGCTCGGCGGCCTCGAATCGGCCCGGCGCGCCGAGCGGCGGCTCGGTGAACTCGGCACGGAACGCGGCCTGTTGGAGCGCGAGGAGCGCGCCGACGACGAGCTGCTGCGGGAGGCGGCGGGCTGGCTCGACGGGTGGGAGACGACCCGTGCCGGGCTCCAGGCCCGTATCGAGTCCGCCCAGGAAGCGGCCACCCGCGCGGAACACGTCGCGGGCCGACTGGAGCCTGCCCGCAGCCGGTTGGAGGCGGCGCGGCGCCGCGACCGGCTCGCCCGTGAAGCGGCCGGCGCGCGCGAGGAGGCCCTCGCCGCCGGGGAGCGTGCCGGTGCCGCGCACGAACACTGGCTCGCCCTGAAGGAACAGCGGCTCAACGGCATCGCCGCCGAGCTGGCCGCCGGGCTCACCGACGGCACCCCGTGTGCCGTCTGCGGCTCGGCCGAACACCCGGCCCCCGCGCCGAAGTCCGCGGGCCACGTCGACCGCGCCACGGAGGAGGCCGCCCTCGCCGCCTACCGGCAGGCGGACGACCTGCGCACACGGGCCGACGGGCGCCTCGCCGAGCTGCGGGAGGCGCTGGCGGGGGAGGCGGCCACCGCCTCCGGGACCACGGCCGCGCCGGACGCCGGACAGGGCCCCTCCGTCGAGGAACTCGCCGCGGCCGTCGAGCAGTTGCGGGCGCAACACGCCGAGGCGCACGGCCGCGCCTCCGACCTGCACGCGGCCAGGGAAGCCCTCGCGCTGGCCGAGCGCGAGCACGACCGCAGGGTCGCCGCCCGGCACGAGGCCGCGCTCAGGGCCTCGTCCCGCGCCACGCGCCGCGAGGCGCTCGACCGCGAACAGCAGGGCCTGGAGGCCGAGTTGGCGCGGGCGCGCGGAGTCAGCTCCAGTGTCGCCGCCCGCGCCGGGCAGCTGGCGCGGCAGGCGGAGCTCCTGACCGCCGCCGCCGACGCCGCCCGCGCCGCCGACGAGACCGCCCAGCGGCTCAAGGACTCCGACGCGCGACTCGCCGACGCCGCGTTCCGCGCCGGGTTCGACACGCCGGGGGACGCGGCCGAAGCGCTCCTCGACGACGCGCGCCACCGCGAACTGCAGCACCGGATCGACGCATGGCGCAGCGAGGAGGCGGCCGTGCGGTCCCTGCTCGCCGAAGCGGACACGGCCGCCGCCGCACAGCAGCCGCCCGCCGACGTCCGCACCGCCCAGGACGCCGCCGACCGGGCGGACGCGCGGGCACGCGCGGCGGCCTCCGCGCTCGACGCGGCGGACCGCCGCTGCGGCGAACTCGACCGGCTCTCCCGCCAGTCGGCGGCGGGCGCACGGCGGCTCGCGCCGCTGCGCGCGGACTACGACCGCGTGGCGCGGCTCGCCGGACTCGCGGCGGGCACGTCGGCGGAGAACGAACGCAAGATGCGCCTGGAGTCCTACGTCCTGGCCGCCCGGCTCGAACAGGTCGCGGCCGCCGCGACCGCGCGGCTGCTGCGCATGTCGTCGGGCCGCTACACCCTCGTCCACTCCGCCGACCGCACCGGACGCGGCCGGTCCGGGCTCGGACTGCACGTCGTGGACGCCTGGACCGGCCGCGAGCGCGACACGTCGACGCTCTCCGGCGGCGAGACGTTCTTCGCCTCGCTCGCGCTGGCGCTCGGCCTCGCCGACGTCGTCACCGACGAGGCAGGCGGCGTACGCCTGGACACGCTCTTCATCGACGAGGGCTTCGGCAGCCTTGACGACCAGACGCTGGACGAGGTCCTCGACGTACTGGACTCGCTGCGCGAACGGGACCGCAGCGTCGGCATCGTCAGCCATGTCGCCGATCTGCGACGCCGCGTCCACGCGCAGCTGGAGGTCGAGAAGGGGCGTGCCGGGTCGGTCGTACGGCAGCGGGGCGGGGGCTGAGGGACCGGTTCAGGGCTCAGCGGCCCAGCGGGCGCCTGGGCAGGGGCGAGGAGTAGACGACGCTGGTGGTCACCGAGCCCAGCGCGCCGATCCGCCCGGCGACCTCCTCCAGGTGGTTCATCGAACGCGCCGCGACCTTGATCACGAAGCAGTCGTCGCCCGTGACGTGGTGCGCCTCCAGGATCTCGGGGGTCACCTCGATCAGATCGTGGAACGGCTTGTAGTTGCCGTTCGGATAGCGCAGCCGGACGAACGCGAGGATGGGCAGGCCGAGCCGCTCCTGGTCCACCACGGCCGCGTACCCCTGGATGACGCCCGCCTCCTCCAGGCGCCGGACCCGTTCGGTGACGGCGCTCGGGGACATGGAGACGGCGCGCGCCAGCTCGGCAAAGCTGGACCGGCCCTCCCGCTGGAGGACGTCGAGGATGCGCCAGTCGGTGGCGTCGGTGGAATAACCCGTCATGGCTGAGAGGTAACAGGGGATTCCCCGGCGGATCAAGGGGTTGACAGGGGATCGGACCGGTGCGTGTGCCGCGCGGGGCAATCCCCGGTCCAGCCCGCCGACCGCCGGGAAATCCCCGGCCGATCGGGCGTGACGCCGGGGAACGGACCTTCAGGGTGATCCGGATCGACCGTAGATTTCTTGCCATGAGCACTACGACGCAGACCCCGCCCCCGGCCACTTCCGCCGCTCCGGCCCAGGCCGCCGCCCCGAACCCCGTGCTGCGCGTGCCGCCCGCAGCCCCGGCCGCCGCGGCGGCGTACTTCGGCGCGAGCCTCGCCTTCCATGCCGACGTGTCCGACGTCGCCGCCGCGCTCGCCGCCGACGGCGACCCCGGGTTCACCGTCATCGACACCCGCTCGACCGCGTCCTGGGACCAGGGGCACGTCCCCGGCGCGATCCACCTCCCGACCGCGCTCATCCCCGAGCAGGCCGGGCAACTCCTCGACAAGGCCGTCCCCGTGGTCACCTACTGCTGGGGTCCCGCCTGCAACGGCGCGACCCGCGCCGCCCTCGCCCTCGCCGAACTGGGCTTCCAGGTCAAGGAGATGCTGGGCGGCTTCGAGTACTGGGCGCGCGAGGGCTTCGAGTTCGAGACCTGGGAGGGCCGCGAGCGGCGTACGCGCGATCCGCTGACCGCGCCGGTGGACGCGGAGGACTGCGGCTGCTGAGGCAGGGGGGGGCACGGCGCCGAGCGGGAAGGACGGCCGGGGCGCGCCCGCGTCAATTCCCGTGCGCCCGGGCCCATGAGGACCCATGATGATCTGTCATGCCCCTACTCCCGCCCCCAGCCCCCGAAGCCCTGCGCCGCGACCCCCTGCCGCTGCGCGGACGCACCGCCCTGGTCACCGGGGCCAGCAGACGGGGCGGCATCGGATATGCCGTGGCCCGGCGGCTCGCCGCGTACGGCGCGAGTCTCTATCTGCATCACCACGTACCGCACGACGCCGCGATGCCCTGGGGCGCCGACCGGACCGCCGACGTCGTCTCCGGCGTACGCGAGGCACTCGGTGATCCGGCGGCGCGGGTGCACGAAGGGCCCGGCGATCTCGCCGATCCCGCGGCGCCCGGCGAGCTGATCGGCGCGGCGGCCGACGCGCTCGGCGGGCGGATCGACATCCTCGTCGCCAATCACGCCGTCAGCGGCGAGGACGGCACCCTCGACGATGTCGACGCCGCCATGCTCGACACCCACTGGGCGGTGGACACCCGCTCGGTCATCCTGCTCGTGCAGGCCTACGCCCGGCTGCGGGCCGCGCTGCCGCCGCGTACGCCCGGTGGCCGCGTCGTCATGATGACGTCCGGCCAGGACATCGCGGGCGGCATGCCGGGCGAGATCGCCTACAGCCTGCAGAAGGGAGCCCTCGCCTCCGCGACGCGCTCCCTGGCGACCACGCTCGCCGACCTCGCCGTGACCGTGAACGCGGTCAACCCCGGCCCCGTGGACACGGATTACCTCACGGGCGAGGACTACGCTGCGGTCGCCGCGCGCTTTCCCGGCGGACGCTGGGGCATGCCCGATGATCCGGCCCGGCTCATCGCGTGGCTGGCCACGGACGAAGCCGAGTGGATCACCGGGCAGGTGATCGACTCGGAGGGCGGGTTCCGGCGCTGACCGCCGGAGCCCACCCCGCTCAGAGCGCGGACAGCTCGTCCACCAGATCGTCCAGGCCCAGCGAACCCTGCGACAGCGCGGCCATGTGCCACGCCTTCGCGTCGAACGCGTCGCCGTGCCGCCGGCGCGCGTTCTCCCGGCCGAGCAGCCAGGCACGCTCGCCCAGCTTGTAGCCGATGGCCTGGCCGGGGATGGAGAGATAGCGGGTCATCTCGCTGGCCACGTACTCCGAGGGGCGGCTGCAGTGCGCGTCGTAGAACTCCTCGGCCAGGTCCGGGGTCCAGCGCTCGCCCGGCCGGAAGGGCGAGTCCGCCGGGATCTCCAGCTCCAGGTGCATGCCGATGTCGACGATGACCCGCAGCGCGCGCATCATCTGGGCGTCCAGATAGCCGAGCCTGCGCTCGGGTTCGGTCAGGAAGCCGAGCTCGTCCATCAGCCGCTCCGCGTACAGCGCCCAGCCCTCCGCGTTGGCGCTGACGATGCCGACCGTCGCCTGGTAGCGGGAGAGGTCCGAGGCGACGTGCGCCCACTGGGCGAGCTGGAGATGATGGCCCGGCACGCCCTCGTGGTACCAGGTCGAGACCAGGTCGTAGACCGGGAACCGGGTCTCGCCCATCGTCGGCAGCCAGGTGCGGCCGGGGCGCGAGAAGTCCTCGGACGGTCCCGTGTAGTAGGGGGCCGCGGCGCCGCCGGGCGGGGCGATGCGGGACTCCACCTTCCGTACCCGCTCGGCGAGTTCGAAGTGCGTGCCGTCCAGCGCCTCGATCGCCTCGTCCATCAGCTCCTGCAGCCAGACCCGGACCTCGTCCACGCCCTCGATGTGCGCGCCGTGCTCGTCGAGGTGCGCGAGCGCCACCCACGGCGTGGCCGCGCCGGGCAGGATCTTCTCGGCCTCGGCCTTCATCTCGCCGAGCAGCCGGTGGAACTCGGACCAGCCGTACGCGTACGCCTCGTCCAGATCGAGGTCGGTGCCGTTGAAGTAGCGGGACCAGCGGGCGTACCGCTCCCGGCCCACGGTGTCGGGGGCGCCCTCGATCGCGGGCGCGTACACGTCCCGCATCCAGTCCCGCAGCTCCACGACGGCTCCGGTCGCGGCACGCGCCGCGGCGTCGAGCTCGGCACGGAGCGCGTCGGGGCCGTCCGCCGCGAACTCCTCGAACCAGCCGCGTCCCGCGCCGCCGGACTCGGCCCACTCGCCGAGCTGCCCGATGAACGTGTCGGTCGGCCGGGGCGCCGCGAACAGCTTGCGCTCCAGGCCGAGTTCGAGCGACGCACGGTATCCGGCGTACGCGGCCGGGACCGCCCGCAGCCGTTCGGCGATCGCCGCCCAGTCCTCCTCCGTGTCCGTCGGCGTCACGGTGAAGATCTCCCGTACGGCGTGCGGGAAGTGGTGCAGATTGCCGACCTCGCGCAGCCCCTCGTCCGCGTCGTGCACGGCGAGTTCCGCGGTGAGCCGCTCCCGCAGCAGACGCGCGCAGCGCCGCTCGACGTCGCTGTCGGCGCCCGGCGCGCGCTCGGCCTCGTCGAGCCGGGCGAGCGTGGTGCGGGCCAGTTCGGCGACGGCCTCCAGACCGGCGGGGGAGGCGTCAGGGAGCTTGCTGTGGCTCGCTTTGACGCCGAGATAGGTGCCCTCGATGGGGTTGAGGGCGATGAACTCGTCCACGTACGCGTCGGCGATCTCGCGGGGCAGCGGGCTGTGGGGCGGGAGCGTTGTCTCTGACATGCGCACATACTCGTACGCGGGACGTGCCCGCGTCATCACGATTCACTGGCGGCTTCGCCCGAGAGGCCGGCGTCCGGGCCCGGCGGAAGCAGCGGCCCGCACTCCCACTGCTGGAAGATCAACCTCGTCTCCACCCGCGCGACTTCGCGCCGCGACGTGAACTCGTCCAGGACGAGCCGCTGCAGATCGGCGGTGTCGGCGACCGCCACATGCACCAGATAGTCGTCCGGGCCCGTCAGATGGAAGACTGAGCGGGACTCGGGCAGCGCCCGGATCCGCTCCACGAACGGACCGACCAGCTCCCGGCGGTGCGGCCGGACCTGCACGGACAGCAGCGCCTGAAGGCCACGGCCGAGTTTCGCCGGGTCGAGCCGCAGCTGATGGCCCAGGATCACCCCGGCGCGCCGCAGCCGGGACACCCGGTCAAGGCAGGTCGACGGCGCGACGCCGACCTGCGCCGCGAGATCCCGGTAGGTGGTCCGGGCATCGTTCTGCAACAGCCGCAGTATGCGGAGATCCACCGCGTCCAGTACGACAGATTCGGCCACCTGCCGAACGTAGCACGGGATTCAACGATCGGTCATCGGCCGCTGTTCAGGATCTGCGGCATGGACACGAACACGCAGCACCCCGCCGGATCCGGCCACCCAGACCCGTCCGCGGCGCGTGCCCTGGCCACCGAGGCGGTGCACGCCGGCCGCGACGACCTCGCGGGACTCGGTCTGCACGCCGCACCGATCGATCTGTCCACCACCTATCCCTCGTACGACACCAGGGGCGAGGCCGCACGGCTCGACGCGTTCGCCGCCGACGGCGTCCTGGACGACGCCCCGCCCGTCTACGCCCGCCTCGGCAACCCGACCGTGGCGCGTTTCGAGACGGCGCTCGCCCGGCTCGAAGGCACCGAGAGCGCGGTCGCCTTCGCGAGCGGCATGGCGGCGCTCACCGCGGTCCTGCTCGTACGGGGAGCGGCCGGTCTGCGTCATGTCGTCGCCGTCCGCCCGCTGTACGGCTGCAGCGACCACCTCCTGACGGCGGGGCTCCTCGGCTCCGAGGTGACCTGGGTCGACCGAAGGGGCCTCCCCTGCTCGAACGAAGCTGAGAGCTTGGGGAAGGGGATCGCGGAGGCCATCCGCCCCGACACGGGCCTGGTGATGGTGGAGTCGCCCGCGAACCCGACCCTCGCCGAGCTGGACCTGCGCGCGGTGGCGCACGCCTGCGGGACCGTGCCGCTGCTCGCGGACAACACCTTCGCCACGCCCGTCCTGCAGCGCCCGGCGGAGAGCGGCGCCCGGCTCGTGCTGCACAGCGCCACCAAGTACCTCGGCGGCCACGGCGACGTCCTGGGCGGAGTGGTCGCCTGCGACGAGGAGTTCGCCCGGCAGCTGCGCCAGGTCCGCTTCGCCACCGGCGGTGTGCTGCACCCGCTGGCCGGCTATCTGCTGCTGCGGGGCCTTGCCACGCTGCCGGTCCGGGTCCGGGCCGCCTCCGCGACGGCGGCGGAGCTGGCGCGCCGGCTTGCCGCCGACCCGCGCGTGGAGCGCGTGCACTACCCGAGCATCGGCGGCGCCATGGTCGCCTTCGAGGTGCGCGGCGATCCGCACGCGGTGACCGCAGGGGTGCGCCTCATCACCCCGGCGGTGAGTCTCGGCAGCGTCGACACGCTCATCCAGCATCCGGCGTCCATCAGCCACCGCGTCGTGGACGCGGCGGACCGCCGCTCGTCGGGCGTGAGCGACGGCCTGCTGCGGCTGTCGGCCGGCCTCGAGGACGTCGAGGACCTGTGGCGGGACCTCGACGGGGCGCTGGGCCCCGTCGAGTCCGCGGCGAAGGAAGGTGCGACGACGGGTACGAGGGCGGGTGTGGCGGTCGGTGCCTCGGCCAGCGGTGCCTCGGCCGGTGCTACTCGCCCTGCCGCCGCCCGCAGTTGACGTCCTGCCACTGCTGGTCGTACGGCGGCCGTGAGACCACCTCAGTCGCCTCCAGGCGGGCCGTGATCACCAGCGTGCCCTCCTCGATCTGGTAGTCGAGCGGAAGCCCGAGCCCGCGCATCGCGGCGACCATGCCGGTGTTGGACGCCTGCGTCACCGCGTACACGCTCTCGCAGCCCGCCTCGACGGCCAGGCCCACCAGGCGGCGCAGCAGTTCGGTGCCGATGCCGCGGCGCTGCCAGTCGTCCTCGACGAGCAGCGCGATCTCCGTCTCGTCGCCGTCCCACAGGAGGTGGCCGATGCCGACGACGCGGCCGGAGGCGGTCTGCACCGCCAGGGTGCGGCCGAAGCGCGGGCTGAGCAGGTGGTTGAGGTAGCGGTCGGCGTCCTGCACGGGGCCGTGGTAGCGCATGCTCAGGGTGCGCTGCGAGCAGCGGTCGTGCATGGCCTTCGCGGCGTCGGCGTCGTCCGTGTCCGCTCGCCGTACGGTGATGGAGTTGCCCTCGGCGAGCGTCAGGACGTCCTGGCTGCGCGGGATGCGCGGGCCGAGCCGGGTGTCGAGCTCCACCAGGGCGCGGGCCCGGGCGAACTCGGTGGGCGTGAACGGCAGATAGGGCCGCTCGACCGTGATCACCTCGCCCTCCGGGGCGCGCAGCCGCAGCACGGTCCCTTCGAGGACGCCCTCGACCGGAGCGCCGTCGGCGGTCGAGGGCGCGTCCTCGGCGGGCGCGGGCCGCGCGCCGGCGGGCAGCGAGCGGATGGTGCAGCGGCCCAGCAACTGACGCAGCGCGAGCGGAAGTTCGGCGGCGTCGAGGGCGGTGCGGGTGGCGAGGCCGAGGATCCGGGTGGGGGCGTCCACCAGGTCGTGGGCGTCGGCCCGCTCGATCCAGGTGCCCGAGCCGCCGGCCCGCGCGATGCTCCGGGTGATCTCGGCCGCGGTGAGTTCCCCGGGTGCGCGCAGCAGGAACTCGTCGACCGTACCCTCGGCCAGCGGGTGTGCCTGGAGGCTCAGGATGTCGACCCGGCCGTGCGCCAGGGCCGTGCACAGCGCGGCGAGCGAGCCCGGTGCGTCCCGCACGGTGGTGCGCATCCGCCACAGCGTGGTCGCTCCGGTGGCCTCTTCGTCGGCGGTCTCTTCGCCGGTGTCCGTGGTGGTCCCGGCCGTCCGCGCGGTGACGGTCGGCCGGGCGCCGGTATCGGGCGCCGCCGGTGGGGCATGCGTGTGGCGCCGTGCCCACCATGTGTGGAACCCGGCCGTGGCGATCAGCACCACGGCCGAGATCACGAGCAGGGCGGGGCCGTCGGGGCCGTGCCCGATCAGGTTCGCCACCGCGTCGGCCACGGCCACGGCCGTGAAGAGGGCGGCGAGCTCCACCAGGTCCCGCCGCCAGTGGTGGACGGGCCGGCCGTGCCTCGTCCGTGTCACATCAGTCATCTCAGCGCTCATACGGCCACTGTGAAGGAAGGGTGTTGCGTGATCACGAACGTTCTGTGACTGATGGGTTAAGACGCCCTTTGTCCTTTTGATGACTTTTCTCCCCCGCTTTGTGTCCGGACCTGACGTCTTGGGTGACGCCGGCTGACCGTCCGCGGGTTGCGCTCAGTCCTGTCCCACCCGCCCCGGCCGCAGCACCTTGCTGAACAGCACCTCGCCGCCCTCCTGCCGCAGCCGCACCGTCAGCTCACCGCTCCCGCCGTCGATGTCGACCTCACCGAAGTACTGCGGGGTCTCGGCCGGCGAGGTGTTCGCCCGGTTCGGCGCCTTCAGGAACCGCTGCTCGGGACCGAACGTACCGTCGAGCTTCAGCGCCTGGAAACCGCCCGCGGCCAGCGGCCCCGAGACGAACTCCCAGAACGGCGCGAAGTCCTGGAACGCGGCACGCGAGGGGTCGTAGTGCTGCGCCGAGGTGTAGTGCACGTCGGCCGTCAGCCAGAGCGTGCCCGTGATCCCGCGGTGCTTGATGTGCCGCAGCAGCTCGGCGATCTGCAGCTCGCGCCCCAGCGGCGCGCCCGGATCGCCCTGCGCCACCGCCTCGAAGTTCACCCTGCCGTCCGGCACCACGAGGCCCAGCGGCATGTCGGAGGCGATCACCTTCCACACGGCGCGCGAGCGCGACAACTCCCGCTTCAGCCAGCGCAGCTGCTCGGCGCCGAGGATGCCCGTGGTGTCGTCGGGCTGCCTGCCGGGCGAGTTGGCGCCCCGGTACGAACGCATGTCGAGCACGAACACGTCCAGGAGCGGACCGTGCCGCAGCACCCGGTACACCCGCCCGTCCTTGTCGCCCGTCGGCAGCGTGGAGATCGGGAAGTACTCGCTGAACGCGCGCAGCGAGCGACCCGCGAGCACGTCCACGTTCTTCTCGGTGTAGCGGGCGTCGTCCAGGATCTGGCCGGGGTACCAGTTGTTGCGCACCTCGTGGTCGTCCCACTGCACGATGGAGGGCACCTGCGCGTTGAAGCGGCGCACGTTCTCGTCGAGCAGGTTGTAGCGGAAGGCGCCCCGGAACTCCTTGAGCGTCTCGGCGACCTTCGACTTCTCCTCCGTGGTCACGTTCCGCCACACCCTGCCGTCGGGCAGCGTCACGCTCGGCAGGATGGGCCCGTCCGCGTAGATGTTGTCGCCGCTGCACAGGAAGAAGTCGGGGTTCCTGGCGCGCATGTCCTCGAAGACGCGGAAGCCGCCCCGGTCCGGGTTGATGCCCCAGCCCTGGCCCGCGATGTCACCCGACCACAGGAAGCGCACACCCTCCTTGCGCCCCTTCGGTGACGTACGGAAGGTGCCGGTGACCGGCTCGCCCGTCCGTCTCGGGTCGTCGGGGTCGGCGAGCAGCACGCGGTAGTGGATCTGCTCGCCCGCGGGCAGCCCGCGCAGTCGCGTCGTCCCCGTGAAGTCCGTGTCCGGGCCGAGCACCGGGCCGTGCCAGCGGGTGGGGTTGCGGAACGACTCGGTGGCGGACGTCTCGACGATCATGCGGGCCGGGCGGTCGGACCGCACCCACACCAGGCCCGCGTGCGCGGTCACGTCACCGGCCTGCACACCCCAGTCGGCCCGCGGGCGTCCCGACAGGGAGAGCGCGGGAGCGGCGCCGGCCAGGCCGGGCACGGCGAGCGCCGCGGGCACGGCGAGCGAACCGCGCAGCACGCTGCGGCGGCGGGGGGACGGGCTCGGCAGCGGGTGTGACATGAATGCGCCTCCAGTGACAGGTCCGACCAGTGTGCAGGGCCACAACTAACGGTGCGCCGCGGCGCACACGCAAACCACAAGTGAACAACTGCCCATGGGGACAAGGGAACCGGTGTGCGAACACCGTATGGCTTAGGCCTTGCGGCGTAGGCCCCCGGAGCGCGGTCGTACATCCCCGGACGACGGGCCGAGGGCGAACGGCCGATGGCCGCAAGATCGACCGCTGCCTAGGCTCGGGAGCACGGTGCGCGGCCGAGGGTGCCGCGCCGAAGGGGGAGTCCCATGCCCGTCAACGGCCAGAGCCATCTCCGCGTCGCCCGCCCGTCCCGCGATCTCGCGGCGGCGGAGCGCTTCTGGGTGGGCGGCCTCGGCCTCGGCGTCGTCTACCGCACGGAGGGCGGAAACGTCCCCGGCGAGCACGATCTGCTGATGGTGGGCTGGCCGGACGCCTCCTGGCACCTGGAACTCGTCCACGAGGCGGCCCGGCCCGTCCTGCCGCAGCCCACGGAGGAGGACCTGCTCGTCGTGTACGTCGACGGGCCCGTCCCTGAGGAACTGGTGGCCCGCCTGGAGGAGCACGGCGGCAAGCGGGTCCTGTCGCCCAACCCCTACTGGAACGAGTGGGGCGTCACGATCGAGGACCCCGACGGCTACCGCCTGGTGCTGTGCACGCGCGCGTGGTCCAACTCCTGATCAGGGCCGGCTCAGGCATCGGCTCAGGGGTCCGCTCAGTCTTCGGCTTCGGCCAGGAGCCGTACACCCTCGGCGATCCGGGCCGGGGACAGATGGGCGTACCCGAGGACGAGCGCCACGCCTGAGCCGTCCGCCGGAGCCTCGGCATCCGCCTCGTACGCGCTCAGCGGCCGGACGGCGACGCCCGCCGCCGCGGCCCGGCGCAGGAAGGCCTCCTGCGGTCCGCAGCGGCCGGGCAGCCGGGCGATGACGTGCAGCCCCGCGGCGATTCCGCTCACCTCGGTGCCGGGAAAGTGCCGGTCGAGCGCGGCGGCCAGGGCGTCGCGCCGCTCCCGGTAGGCGCGCTGGCAGCGGCGCAGCTGCCGGTCGTAGTCCCCGCGCTCGACGAACCGCGCGAACACCGCCTGGTCGAGCACGGGATTGCCGAGGTCCATCATGCGCTTGCGGGCGACGACCTCCTCGGTCATGCCGTCCGGCACGATCAGCCAGCCGAGCCGCAGTCCCGGAGCGAGCGACTTGCTGACCGACCCCGCGTACGCGACGCGTCCGGGGTCGAGCCCCTGCAAGGCGCCCACCGGAGTGCGGTCGTACCGGAAGTCACCGTCATAGTCGTCCTCCACCACCAGGCCGTCCACGCTCCGGGCCCAGTCGAGGAGTTCGGCACGCCGCCGCGCCGAGTATCCGATGCCCAGCGGGAATTGATGCGCGGGTGTGGTGACCACCGCGCGCACATCCCGATCGCGCAGTACGTCGGTGACGACGCCCTCCGCGTCGAGCGGCACCGGCACCGTGTCGACGCCCGCCGACGCGAACAGCTCGTCGTGCTGCGGGCTTCCGGGGGACTCGACACCGAGGACGCGCACCCCGCGCGCGTGCAGCACGAAACCGAGCAGCGCCATCGCCTGCGCCACTCCGGAGCACACCACGACGCTCTCCGGGTCCGCGACCACGCCCCTGCGGCGCGTGAGGAGTTCGGCGAGCGCCGTACGCAGCCGGGGCAGCCCGCGCGGGTCCGGGTAGCCGAGCTGCTCGTGCTCCAGGTCGGCCAGGACGGCCCGGTGCGCGCTGGACCAGGCGGCGCGCGGGAAGAGCGAGAGGTCGGGGGTCCCGGCGATGAAGTCCACGCGCGCGTGCACGGGACGCGGCGCCAGATCGCGGGCGCCGCGCGCCGCGGACCGCGCCGCACCGCCCACCCAGGTCCCCGAGCCGCGGTCGCTGCGCAGATAGCCCTCGGCCGTCAACTGCTCGTACGCCTCCGTGACGAGCCCTCGCGAGACGCCGAGGTCCCCGGCGAGCGCGCGGCTCGACGGCAGCCGGGTCCCCGGAGCCAGCCGCCCGGACCTGACCGCCTCGCGCAGTGCCGCCTGGAGGCTGCGGCCACGGCTGCGGGCGGGGGCGGCGGCCACGGGCAGCAGCAGCTCCCAGGCTCCCGACGTCATGGGACAAGCACCTCCGGAGAGCGTCTGCGAACAGTGGTCCACCAGGAGGGGCCCGCGAAAGGAGGACCGCGAAAGGCGGTCCGCGAAAAGTGGTCCCCCAACAGGCCCCGGAAGTGGACCTTAAACCGGTCCGCGTCCGTTCCTAGCGTCAGGGGCATGAACGCGAACCACACCCGCGGCTCCCTGCTCGCCGCCCTGGCCTGCCTCCTCGTGGGCGGCTCCTTTACCGCCAACAGCCTGCTCGGCGACTATCCGTACGCTGGCGGCCAGTTCCTCCGCTACGGCCTCGCCTGTCTGCTGCTCCTGCCGCTGCTGGGGCGCGGCGGGACCCGGCCGCTGCGCCGCCTCACGCGCCGCCAGTGGGGGCGCGTCGCGCTCCTCGCCGCCGTCGGCATGGTCGGCTTCAACCTGGCGATCCTGGCCGCCGAACGGACGGCGGAACCGGCCGTACCGGGTGTCTTCGTAGGATGCGCCCCGGTCGTCGTGGCGGTCGTCGTCCCGCTCCTGGAGGGCCGTCGGCCGCAACGGGCCGTCATGTACGGCGCGCTGACCGTCGCCGTCGGGGCTTTCGCCGTACAGGGCTGGGGCCGCACCGACGCCCTGGGCATCGCCTTCTCGGTGTGCGCGCTCGCGGGCGAGGTGGGCTTCGCGGTGCTCGCCGTCCCCGTGCTGCGCCCGCTCGGCCCCAAGCTGCTCTCCGCGGTGGCGTGCGGGATCGCCGCCGTCGAGTCCGCGCTCATCGGAGTCGTGAGCGGCGGAGGGGAGTGGCTGCGGATGCCGGACACCACCGAGACCGCCGCGCTGCTGTGGCAGGCGGTGATCGTCACCGTCGTCGGCTTCGTCTTCTGGTACTCGGGCATCCAGCGCATCGGCGCCGAGCGGGCCACCCTCTTCTCCGGGCTCATCCCGGTGGCGGCGGCCGCGACGGCGCCCCTGGTCGGCACCGGCGCCTACGGCGTCCCGCAGGCCGTGGGCAGCGCGCTCGTCGGCGCCGGTGTCGCCGTCGGCTCCGGGGTGCTACGCCGCCGCGGTGCGCCGGCAGGTGTCGGCGATGACGCGGGCGACCAGCGCCGGGTCGTCGTTCATCGGGACGTGCCCGCAGCCGGGCAGCCGCACGAGCCGGGCGTCCGGCACGGCGTGCTTGGCCCGGATGCCCTGGCGGCGCAGCAGGATCCGGTCCTTGGAGCCCCAGGCGACGGTGACCGGAAGTCCGGGGACGTCGTCCGCGAATAGCACGTCGCGACCGGCGGCCAGGGTCTCCTCGAACCCGGCGGCGTCGCGCAGCGCGAGCGTCTCGGCGACCACGGCGTCGGGTGAACGGCGCCCGGGCCGGGCGTAGATGGTGCTGGTGAGCGCCGCACGCCCGGCCGCGCTCCCGGCGAGCCGCTCGATCGCGGGCAGCGGAAGCAGCCGCGCCCCGCGCCGCATCGCGAGCAGCGTGGTGAACGCGTACCGCCGCTCCGCCTGGTTCCAGAACCCGGCGGGCGACAGCGCGGTGACCGAGCGCACCAGCTTCTCCCGGCCCAGCTCCATGGCGAGCAGACCGCCCAGGGAGTTGCCGGCCACGTGCGGGCGTTCGATCTCCAGGGCCTCGCACAGCGCGCCGAGCACGGACACCACGGTCTCGATGTTGTACGGCAGGCCGTCCGGCAGCGGGTCGGAGGCGCCGAAGCCCGGCAGGTCGACCGCCGTCACGTCGTACTCGGTGGCGAGGATCTCGAACACCGGGTGCCAGGCCTGGAGATGGTGGCCGATGCCGTGCAGCAGGAGCAGCGGCTCTCCCGTGCCCGCGCGTTCGTGGGCGACGGACAGCCGCCGGGGGCCGTCGGGGGTTTCGACGCTGAAGGACACCTCTGCGGCCATTGCTGCTCCTGTCCCCGCCGCCGGACGACGGTCCCTGACACACCTCGTAGACACCTTGTCAGCAACAATTACCGCTCAGTAGCTCCCAGTTCAAGGGGTGGGGCGCAGGCCCTGCGCGGCGGGCTGTTCCGGTGTGTGCCGCGCCGCACCGATTTCGCCTGGACACACGGGGCTCCGTCGGCTGGGATGGAGGGGTGGCAACGGACACCGCGACCAGCGTCTTCGAAGAACACCGCCCCGTCCTGATGGGTGTGGCCTACCGCATGCTCGGCCGGGTGGTCGACGCGGAGGACGTCGTGCAGGACGCCTGGCTGCGCTGGTCGACGACCGAGCACGGCCAAGTGCGCGAACCGCGCGCCTACTTGGTGCGGGTCACGACCCGGCTCGCCATCGACCGGCTGCGGCACGTGCAGTCCCGGCGCGAGTCGTACGTCGGGCCGTGGCTGCCCGAGCCGATGGTCACGGACTTCGGGCCGACCGTGCCCGACACCGCCGAGCAGGCGGTCCTCGCCGACTCCGTGTCGCTCGCGGTGCTGGTCGTCCTGGAGTCCCTCTCGCCCCTGGAGCGCGCGGTGTTCGTGCTCCGGGAGGCCTTCGGGTTCCCGTTCTCGGAGATCGCCGCCACGCTGGACCGCGCCGAACCCGCCGTACGGCAGCTGGCCGCGCGGGCCCGCAAGCACGTCGACGAGAAGCGGCCGCGCTACGAGGTCGACCCGGACGAGCGCCGGGACCTGACGGAGCGGTTCCTGGCCGCGGCGGTGGACGGCGACCTGGACGGCCTGATGACCCTCCTCGCCCCGGACGTCCGCCTGGTGGGCGACAGCGGCGGCAAGACCAAGGCGCCGCTGCGGATCATCGAGACGGCCGCCAAGGTGGGCCGCTTCCTCGACGGCGTCTCCCGCAAGGGCGTGCCGGGCGAGGAGAAGGAGTTCCGCCGCATCGAGGTCAACGGCGGCGCGGGGCTGCTCTTCCTGGTCGACGGGAAGCCGGACAGCGTCTTCCAGCTGGACGTCGCCGACGGACAGATCAGAAGCGTGTACATCATCCGCAACCCGGACAAGCTCGTGGGACTCGCCTCATAGTTACCGGAAGATGACCGTCCAGCGGACATTCGGCCAACCCCCGTCCTCCTGGGACGGGGGTTTTGTCTTGTTCGCGACATCCGCGTGACCTGGTGCCAACAGTGCGTGAATGCTCTGTGGCATCACCCCTGTGCGGGCTGTAACGGATCGAGGATTGGTCTTGACCAAGGGTGGGTGCGGCCCTATCGTCGCAGAGATAGTGCAGGAACCTTTAATAAACAAGGGCGCTTAAACGCCGCCGGGACACGGCGATTGCGGAGGACAGGGTGGGGACCACGCAGTTGGAGACGGCGCCGGAGCCGAAGTACTGGCACCTGAAGACGGTGCTCAGCGAGGCACTCGACTCCGAGTTCGCCGTGGGCGAGATCCTGCCGAACGAGCGTGACCTGGCCGCCCGCTTCGGAGTCGCGCGCGCCACGCTCCGCCAGGCGCTCGAGCAACTGGAACTGGAAGGCAGGCTGCAGCGCCGCCGCGGGGTCGGAACGACCGTCGCCCCGCCGCGGATGGGCGTGGCCGTCGGATCGGCGCAGGGCACGTGGCCGGGCGCGGTCGGCGACGCCTGGCAGCCCGCGGACTGCGCGCCGGCGGTCCCGCCCGCCGACGTGGCACGCGTGCTGGCCTGTGACCCCGACGAGCAGGTGCACGTGGTGCGCCGCACCCGCGTCTCGCACGGCCAGCCCGTCGCCGCGGAACTGCTCTACGTACCGATGAGCTCCGTCCCCGAACTCTCCGCCATCGACGCCCCTTCGGGACCGTCACGCGCGCGTGCCGTACTGCGCGAGCTGCAGCGGCTCGGCTTCGAGGGGCAGGACCGCGCCGTCGAGCTCGGCTCGGCCCGCGCGGACGACGCCAAGGCGCTCGACCGCCTCCCCGGCGCTCCCGTCCTCGTCGTGACGACCCGCTTCTTCAGCGAGGGCCGCACCGCCGCCGTCTCCGTCGCGACCTACCGCGCGGACACCTGCCGCCTCACCTTCGGCGACACCGGCGGCGTAGAAATCCACCACGGCCCGGAACGCCGCGCTTCCTGAACGACTTCATCGCCGCGCCCGCAGAACTCCGCACCGCCCGGCTCCGGTTGATCGGGGGCCGGGCGCTCGCGTTCCCGCTGCCCTGAGCGCCGCGCCTCTTGAGCCCCGCACCGCTCGGCTCCGGTTGCTCCGGGGCCGGCGGCCGAGGTCCCCGTGTTCATCGCCACGCCTCCTGAACACCCCGCCGCCCGGCTCTGGTTGCTCCGGGGCCGGGCGTTCGCGTTCACCCCGGGCTCAGTGCCGCGCCCGCTGACCACCCCGGCCGCAGCGTCGCGCCCGCTGAACATGCCAGCCGCAGCGTCGCGCCCGCAGAACTCCGCACCGCCCGGCTCCGGTTGCTCCGGGGCCGGGCGTTCGCGTTCACCCCGGGCTCAGTGCCGCGCCCGCTGAACACGCCAGCCGCAGCGTCCGCCCGCTGACCACCCCGGCCTCAGCGTCGTGCCGTCACCGTGCCCTCCACCGCGAACAGTTGCTCCTCGACATGGTCGAGGGCGAGGCGTAGGGCGCCCGTTGACACGGCGGCTTCGCCGAGCACCGAGAGGGCCACCTTGGGCGGCCGCAGGCAGTAGCGGGCCAACTCGCGGCGCAGTGGCTCCAGGACGCCGTCCAGGCCGGCCGCCCAGCCGCCCACGACGACCAGCTCGGGGTCGAGGGCGAGGACCAGTGCCGCCACGTCGTGCACCAGCCGCTGGATGAACCGCTCCACGGCCGCCTGTGCCCGCTCGTCGCCGCCCCGCGCGTGCGCGAAGACCTCGGCGACCGCCTGCTCGTCCAGCGGGTGCAGCGGTTCGTCCGTCGTCGAGAGGAGCGTCTCCGGCGTCACGTCACGGCCCAGGAGGTGCAGGGCGCCGATCTCGCCGGCCGCGCCTCCATAGCCACGGTGCAGCCGTCCGCCGATCAGCGCGCCGGCGCCCGGACTCAGCCCGGCGAGGACGAACACCACGTCGTCCGACTCGGTCGCCGCACCCTTCCAGTGCTCGGCCACCGCCGCCGCGTTCGCGTCGTTCTCCACCAGCACCGGGCACTTGAACGACCGCCGCAGGCGTTCGCCCAGCGGCAGGCCCGTCCACTCCGGCAGGGCGGTGCCGAGCCGGACCGTGCCGTCCGCCTCCACGATGCCGGGACTGCCCACGCCGACCGCGCGCAGCGAACTGCGGGCGATGCCGCCGCGCCGCAGCAGCTCGGCGACCGCGGCGCGCAGCCGGTCGATGCGCTCGTCGGCGGACGCCGTCTCGGCCACGTCCCTGGCCGCTGTGCCCATCATCCGGCCGTCGAGGTCCGACAGGACGGCCGCCACCCGGTGCGGGCCGATCTCCAGGCCGAGCAGATGCCCCGCCTCCGCGCGGAAGCGGAACCTCCGCGCGGGCCGCCCCTGGCGCCGGGCAGCGCCCTCCTCGGCCGCGGTCTCCACCACGAGCCCGGCCTCGATGAGCCCTTCGACGACCCCCTCGACGGTGGGCCTGGACAGGCCGGTCACCCGGGTGATCTCGGTGAGTGTCGCGAAGTCCGCCGCACGCAGCGCGTGCAGCACCACCGCGGAGTTGATCCGCCGCAGCAGAGAGGGATCCCCGCCGGTCAGCCGCCCCAACGTCCGTCCTCCCAGCTCGTGCGCGTGATGGGCGGATCGTACTCGCCGGGGCGCACCCCTGCGAGTGCCGGGCCCGCCCGTGACGCAGAGTTCATCTCGGCCGCGCTCAGCCCGGCGCGACGAAACCGGATTCGTACGCGGCGATCACGGCCTGCGTCCGGTCCCGCGCCCCCAGCTTCGCGAGCACGGCGCTCACATGCGATTTGACCGTCTCGGCGCCGACGATCAGCTCCGCGGCGATCTCCGCGTTCGACAGGCCCCGCGTCATCAGCCGCAGCACGTCCTCCTCGCGCTCGGTCAGCGCGGCCCGGTCCAGCGCCTCCCGCGCCGCCGCGTTGCCGGGCCGCCGCCCGTACTCGCCCGCGAGCTGCCGCACCGCCGCCGGGAACAGCAGCGACTCGCCCTCCGCGACGAGCCGGACGGCGTTGACGATCTCGGCGGGCCTCGCGCGCTTCAGCAGGAAACCGTCCGCGCCCGCGCGCAGCGCCTCGTACACGTACTCGTCGTTCTCGAAGGTCGTCACCACGACGATCTTCGGCGGATCCTGCACCGTACGCAGCACCGCGCGCGTGGCCTCGATGCCGTCGAGGAGCGGCATGCGTACGTCCATCGCGACCACGTCGGGCCGCAGCTGCCGCACCAGCGGGATCACCGCCGCGCCGTCCGCGGCCTCGCCGACCACCTCGATGTCGGGCTGTGCCTCCAACACGGCGCGCAGGCCCGTGCGTACGAGGGGTTCGTCGTCGACCAGGAGGACTGTGACCGGCATCCGGTCAGCCTAGATCACCCCAGCGGCAGTTCTACGTGCACCTGCCACTCGCCCTCGCAGGGACCCGTGACGGCCCGCCCGCCCAGCAGCGTGGCCCGTTCGCGGATGCCGCGCAGTCCGCTGCCGCCCCGGCCGGTGGCCGATGTCCCGTCGGGCAGCGCGTTGCGCACCTCCATGCCGAGCACCCCGTCGTCCACCGAGATCCGCACCCGCACCGGGACGGGCCCGGAGTGCCGCAGGACGTTGGTGAGGGACTCCTGGAGCATGCGATAGCCCTCGCGGGAGACCGGTCCGGGCACGCTGTCCAGCGGCCCCGTCACCTCTGTGTCGACCTTCGCCCCCGACGCCCGCGCGGACTCCAGGAGCCGGTCGGCGTCGGCGAGCGTGGGCCGCCGGCTCGCGGGCCGCTCGTCCTCGCGCAGCACCCGGAGCACCCGCTCCAGGTCTTCGAGCGCGGCCCGGCCCGTCTCCTCGATCGCGTCCAGGGCGCGGTCGGTGAACTCCGCGTCACCGGCGGCCCGCGCGGCACCCGCCTGCACCACCGCGACGGTCAGCGCGTGACCGATGGAGTCGTGCAGCTCCCGCGCGATACGCGTGCGCTCAAGCAGCTGCTCGGTACGCTCCTCCAGGGCGGCGAGCCGCTCGGAGGGCGAGGGTCCCAGCAGCCTGCGGGCGGCGGCGGTCATCATCCGGCCCGCCACCACGACCACCGCCATCAGCACCATCAGCGGGACCGGCACGAGCAGGGCGTTGGTCCAGCTCTGGCCGGGGATCGGCACGAGCAGGCCCGAGGTCTCCGGAGGTTCGCCGGACGCCCCCAGCAGGCCCAGCGAGGTCCCCATGCACTGGACGGTCACGAAACAGGCCGCGCAGCCCGCCTCAAGGCGCAGCACCAGCCACAGCGCCGTCCTGCCCCGGTCGCTCCACGAGACGGAAGGCGTCACGGAGATGCCGCTGTCCTCGCCGTCGTCCCGCACGCGCGCGTGCTGCCCCGGAATGAGCATCAGCCGCGCCTGCAGCCCCTCCGCCCTGCGCATCGCGGGCAGCAGCGCCGCCGCGGCGACCAGCGGCACGGGCAGCGTCACGATCACCATCCAGTCCCTGAACGAGGGCTCGTCCAGGCCCGGATAGGCGAACGCGGAGATCACCGCGACGCTCGCGCCCATGAGCATGTGCAGCCACCGGGTGTAGGTGACCGCGCGCGTGAGAGGCCTGAGGAAGCTGGGCATTGCGTCATCGTGCCAGGTGAGCGCCGCCGACCGGCTCCCCCTTGCGGGGGAGGGACAGCCCCCTGGCGGGGGAAGCCCCGCCACCGGTCCGCCCGCGAGGCTTGCCCCATGACCAGCATCGACGTCCGACAGCTCACCAAGGAGTACGGCACCACCCGCGCGGTCGACGGACTGACGTTCGGCGTCCGGCCCGGCCGGGTCACCGGATTCCTCGGCCCCAACGGAGCCGGCAAGTCCACCACCATGCGGCTCGTCCTCGGCCTCGACCGGCCCACCTCCGGGACCGCGACGGTGGGCGGCCGGCCCTACGCCTCCCTCGACGAACCCCTGCGCCACGTGGGCGCGCTGCTCGACGCCCAGGCGGCCCACGGCTCACGCACCGCCCGCAACCACCTGCTCGCCCTCGCCGTCAGCAACCGCATCGCCGTACGCCGTGTCGACGAGGTCCTGGAGGAGACGGGGCTCGCCGCGGTCGCCGGACGCCGCGTCAAGACGTACTCCCTGGGCATGCGCCAGCGCCTGGGCATCGCGGCGGCGCTGCTCGGCGACCCGCGCGTCGTCATGCTGGACGAACCGTCCAACGGCCTCGACCCCGAAGGCATCATCTGGATCCGCGAACTGCTGCGCAGGCTCGCATCGGAGGGCCGCACCGTGCTGGTCTCCAGCCATCTGATGAACGAGACGGCCACCTTCGCCGACGACCTGGTCGTCCTCGGCAGGGGACGGCTCCTCGCCGACACCCCGATGCGGGACTTCATCGCGGCGCACAGCACCCCCCGCGTCCGCCTGCGCACACCGGAGCAGGACCGCCTGCGGGACATCCTCGCGGGCAAGGGGTACGCGCTCGTGGCGGGCGACGACGGCCGCTGGACCGTGGACGGGGCGCAGGCCGGGGAGATCGGGTCCCTCGCCGCGGGACACGGCATCCCGCTCCTCGAACTCTCCGACGAACAGGCCTCCCTGGAGCAGGCCTATCTCGCCCTCACGGCCGACGACACCGAGTTCGCGGCCACCGCGCCCAAGCCCCGCCAGGAGGCCTGACCATGTCGACGACCGCCGTGCTCCACTCGGAGTGGATCAAGATCAAGTCGGTGCGGGCCAGCCTCGGTTCGCTGATCTCCGTCTTCGTCGCCACCGTCGCCATCACGGTCCTCGCGTTCGCCGCCGTCGGCGAGGCGGAATCGGACAACGCCGACTTCGAACCGCTCTTCGGGGCGTTCTACGCGCTCAACTTCGGCCAGATCGCGGCCATCAGCTTCGGTACGACGGCCATGTCGTCGGAGTACGTGAACGGCGCCCTGCGGATCTCCCTGGCCGCGGTCCCCAAGCGCGGCCTGTTCTACGGCGCGAAGGTCGCCGTGGTGGGCGCGGCGGCGCTCGTGACCGGGCTCGCCACCAGCTTCGCGGCGTTCCTGTCCGGGCAGGCGTTCATGGGGGACGCGGCCATCGGGCTCGGCCACGAGGGCGCCGTACGCGCCTGTGTCGGCGGCGGGATCTACCTGACCCTCATGGCGCTGCTCGCGGCGGGCCTGACCATGGTGCTGCGCAGCGGAGTCGCCGTCCTGAGCATCCTCATCCCCTTCACGCTCATCGTGTCCTTCGTGGTCGGCGACGTGGCGAGCGGAGCCGCCGCGTTCCTGCCCGACAAGGCGGGACAGCAGGTGCTGCACCAGGACCCCACCGGAGCGCTCGGCCCCTGGGCGGGACTCGCCGTGTCGGCGGCGTGGGCGGCGGCCGCGCTGCTCGCGGGCTGGTGGGCGGTGCGGCGCAGGGACGCGTGAGGCGGGGCGTCCGGATCGCGACCCCCGAGGCCTGACGGTGGACCAGTTGTCAGTGCCGGCCGGTTTACTGGACGGCATGAGTACCGCAGAGCATCTCGCCACGATCGACCTGCTGTGCTCCCGGGAGTTCGCCGCGGAGCACAGCAGGTCGATCGCGGTCTCCGGCGGTCCCGGCTATCACATCGCCGAGTTGCTCACGAGCGAGGAGTTCTGGGAGGACGACGGCTCGCGCCGGGAGGCGGTCGAGGAGCAGTACGAGGCCGAGCGTGACGGCCTCTCCGTGCTCCTGACGGCCCGCTGGGGCGCACCCGACGTGTTCAGCCTCTCCGGCGTCTTCCAGCGGATGCTGACCGACTGGGACGAGGAGACCGGGGAGGAGATTCCGGGGGAGGAGATACCGGAGCCGTGGAGCTCGCTGAGCTCCGCGGCCCCGGATCTGCACCTGTGGCGGACCGCCGGGCGATGGGTGGCGCTCGGCGTCGCCCAGTGGGACAAGGAGCTGCCGTTCCAGCTCCTGGCCGTCGTCACGGAGATCGATCCGCCCTAGCGGACGCGTCGACGGCGTGGATGCGCAGCGGGCGCCCGCAGTGCGGGTCGTAGGTGGCGCGCTCGACGTGCATGCCGAGCTTGTTCATGACGCGCTCCGAGGCGTCGTTGCCCACCTGGACGATGCTGACGATCCGCTCCAGGCCGCGGACGGTCAGGCCGAAGTCGAGGGCGGCGCGCGCCGCCTCGGTGGCCAGGCCCTGCCCCCAGAAGCGGCGCCCGAGCCGCCAGCCGATCTCCACGGCGGGCAGCACCTCGGGCAGGTAGTGCGGCACGGAAAGGCCCGTGAACCCGGCGAGTTCGCCGGTGGCGCGGACCTCCACCGCGAAGAGCCCGAAGCCCTCGGTCTGCCATCCGTGCTCCCACAGGGCCATGGTGGACCGGGTCTGCTCCTGCCCGTCGTGGACGGAGCCGTCGCCGATCCAGCGCATCACCTCGGGGTCGGAGTTGATGCTGGTCATGGGGGCGACGTCCGCCGCGCGCCAGCGCCGCAGGACGAGGCGGGGCGTGTGCAGGGTGGTCATCGCGGGTCCGCCGCGTCGGCGTCCGCATCCGCGTCGGCGTCCGCGGGCACGAGGCCGAGGCCCGCGTCGTCGCGCCGCGTGAAGTGGCGGGTCACCTCCGCGTCGGTCACCTGCGTGAGTTCGACGGGCGACCACCGCGGACTGCGGTCCTTGTCGACGACCTGGGCGCGGATGCCCTCCACCATGTCCGGCGCGGTGATCGCCGTACGGACCACGCGGTACTCCTGCTCGAGGACCTGCTCCAGGGTGTCGAGCGCACGGGCCCGGCGCAGGGCGGCGAGGGTGATCTTCAGGGAGGTGGGGGACTTGGCGAGGATGGTCTCGGCCGTCTCCTTCGCCGCCTGGTCGCCGGAGTTGTACAGCCGGTCGACGATCTCCTCCACGGAGTCGGCGGCGTAGCAGGCGTCGATCCACTCGCGGTGGGCGGCGAGTTCGCCGTCGGGGGCGGTGGTGGCATAGCGCCCGATCACCTCGTCCACGTCGGAGTCGGCCAGCGCCCGCGTGAACTCCGGCAGCCGCTCCGACGGCACGTAATGGTCGGCGAGGCCCAACAGCAGCGCGTCGCCCGCGCCCACCGCCGCCCCGGTCAGCGCGAGGTGGGTGCCGAGTTCGCCGGGCGTCCGCGTCAGGAGGTAGGTGCCGCCGACGTCCGGCACGAAGCCGATTCCCGTCTCCGGCATGCCGATCCTGGACCGCTCGGTGGCGATCCGCACCCCGCCGTGCGCGGAGAGACCGACTCCGCCGCCCATCACGATGCCGTCCATGACCGCGACGTACGGCTTCGGGCAGCGGGCGATCCGGGCGTTGAGGCGGTACTCGTCCCGCCAGAAGTCCACCGTCGCGGCGCCGCCGGTCGCGCGGATGTCGTCGTGGAACCAGCGGATGTCGGCGCCGGCACACAGGCCCCGCTCACCGGCTCCGGTGAGCACCAGGGTCCGTACGGAGTCGTCCCGCTCCCAGTCGTTGAGCGCGCCGTCCACGAGCCGCACCATGGCGTGGGTGAGGGCGTTGATTGCACGCGGCCGGTTGAGGGTGATGTGTCCCGCGTGGCCCTCGCGGTGCAGCAGAACCGGGGCGGCGGCGTCGACGGAGTCGGGCGTCATGAGGTGCGGGGGCTCCTTCGCTGAGCGTTGGGGGGTGCCGGCACGCGTGCGGGCGGTCGGCACCGCCCGAGCCTAAGCGCCCCGCAGGGGCGCGGGGAACTGCGCGACCAGCCACGACGCGCCCGCAGTCGGGCTACTCGGCTGAAGCCTGTCCCGTCCCTTCGAGCCCCTGGAACGCCTCCAGGATCCGTTCCGCCGCCGACGTGGCCGTCAACGTCCCTTCCCGCACCCGCTGTTCGAGGCCAGGGGCCAGACCCCGTACCGCCGCGTGTCCCCGCAGCCGGTCCAACAGCTCGTCCCGGACCATCGTCCACGTCCAGTCGACCTGCTGGTCGCGCCGCTTGGCGGCCAGGCGGCCCGTGGAGTCCAGGAGCGTGCGGTGCTGTTCCAGGCGGTCCCACACCTCGTCCAGGCCGCTGGACTCACGGGCGCTGCAGCTCAGCACCGGGGGAGTCCACGCGGCGTCGGCAGGATGCATCAGCCGCAGCGCGCCCGCGAGTTCACGGGCCGCCGAGCGCGCGTCCCGCTCGTGCGGGCCGTCCGCCTTGTTGATCGCGAGGACGTCCGCAAGTTCCAGGACGCCCTTCTTGATGCCCTGGAGCTGGTCGCCGGTGCGGGCGAGGGAGAGCAGGAGGAAGGAGTCGACCATGTTCGCGACCGCCGTCTCGGACTGGCCGACGCCCACGGTCTCCACCAGGACCACGTCGTACCCCGCCGCCTCCATCACCACGATGGACTCCCGCGTCGCCTTCGCGACCCCGCCCAGCGTGCCGGCGGTGGGGGAAGGACGTACGAATGCGGCAGGATCGACCGAAAGGCGCTCCATGCGGGTCTTGTCGCCCAGGATGGAGCCGCCCGTCCGCGTCGACGACGGGTCGACGGCCAGGACCGCGACCCGGTACCCGAGCCCCGTCAGCATCGTGCCGAGCGCGTCGATGAACGTGGACTTGCCCACGCCCGGCACCCCGCTGATGCCGATCCGCCGCGCCCGCCCGCTGTGCGGGAGCAGCTGGGTCAGCAGCTCCTGCGCGAGCGCCCGGTGCGCGGGCCGGGTGGACTCGACGAGGGTGATGGCGCGCGCGATCTGCGCGCGCTTCCCGTCGAGCACACCCTTGACGTACGAGTCGATGTCGATCGTCGGCGCCATCCGCGTCACCGGCTCACAGCTCGTGGCCGAGGTCGGCCGCCAGTCGCTTCACCAGGTCGTACGCGGCGTCCGGGATCACCGTGCCGGGCGGGAAGACGGCCGCGGCGCCCATCTCCAGGAGCGTCGGCACGTCCTGCGGCGGGATCACGCCGCCCACCACGATCATGATGTCCTCGCGCCCCTCGGCGGCCAGTTCCGCGCGCAGCGCCGGTACGAGGGTCAGGTGCCCGGCCGCCAGCGACGAGACGCCGACGATGTGCACGTCCGCCTCGACGGCCTGGCGCGCGACCTCCGCCGGGGTCTGGAAGAGCGGGCCGACGTCCACGTCGAAGCCGAGGTCGGCGAAGGCGGTCGCGATGACCTTCTGGCCGCGGTCGTGGCCGTCCTGGCCCATCTTGGCGACCAGGATGCGCGGACGGCGGCCCTCCGCGTCCTCGAAGGACTCGACGAGGGTGCGGGTGCGCTCCACGGACGGGGACGATCCTGCTTCGGTGCGGTACACACCGGAGATCGTACGGATCTGTCCCGCGTGCCGGCCGTACGAGGCCTCCAGGGCGTCCGAGATCTCGCCGACCGTCGCCTTCGCGCGGGCCGCGTTCACCGCGAGCGCGAGGAGATTGCCGTCCAGGCCCGGACCCGGATCGCGCTCGGCCGCCGCGGTCAGCGCCCGCAACGCGTCCTGGCAGGCCGCCTCGTCGCGCTCGGCGCGCAGCCGCTCCAGCTTGGCGATCTGCTGGGCGCGCACGGAGGAGTTGTCGACCTTGAGTACGTCGATCTGCTCGTCGTTCTCGACGCGGTACTTGTTGACGCCGATGACCGGCTGGCGCCCGGAGTCGATCCGGGCCTGGGTGCGGGCCGCGGCCTCCTCGACGCGCAGCTTCGGGATGCCCGCGTCGATGGCCTTGGCCATGCCGCCGGCCGCCTCGACCTCCTCGATGTGCTGCCAGGCGCGGCGCGCCAGGTCGTGCGTCAGCTTCTCGACGTACGCGCTGCCGCCCCACGGGTCGATGACCCGCGTCGTGCCCGACTCCTGCTGGATGAGCAGCTGGGTGTTGCGGGCGATGCGCGCGGAGAAGTCCGTCGGCAGGGCGAGCGCCTCGTCCAGGGCGTTGGTGTGCAGCGACTGGGTGTGGCCCTGCGTCGCCGCCATCGCCTCGACGCATGTCCGCGTGACGTTGTTGAACACGTCCTGCGCGGTCAGCGACCAGCCCGAGGTCTGCGAATGGGTGCGCAGGGAGAGGGACTTGGCGTTCTTCGGATCGAACTGTTTGACAAGTTTCGCCCAAAGGAGGCGCGCCGCGCGGAGCTTGGCGACCTCCATGAAGAAGTTCATGCCGATCGCCCAGAAGAACGAGAGCCGGGGCGCGAACGCGTCGACGTCCAGGCCCGCCTCCTGACCCGCCCGCAGATACTCGACGCCGTCGGCGAGGGTGTACGCCAGCTCCAAGTCGGCCGTCGCGCCCGCCTCTTGGATGTGATAGCCGGAGATCGAGATGGAGTTGTAGCGCGGCATCTTCTGCGAGGTGTACGCGAAGATGTCGGAGATGATCCGCATCGAGGGCTTGGGCGGATAGATGTAGGTGTTGCGGACCATGAACTCCTTGAGGATGTCGTTCTGGATGGTCCCGGCCAACTTCTCGGGCGGTACGCCCTGTTCCTCCGCCGCCACGATGTACAGCGCGAGCACGGGCAGCACCGCGCCGTTCATCGTCATCGACACCGTCATCTTGTCCAGCGGGATGCCGTCGAAGAGCTGACGCATGTCGTAGATGGAGTCGATCGCCACGCCCGCCATGCCGACGTCGCCCGTCACGCGCGGGTGGTCACTGTCGTAACCGCGGTGCGTGGGAAGGTCGAAGGCGACGGAGAGGCCCTTCTGGCCCGCCGCCAGGTTGCGGCGGTAGAAGGCGTTGGACTCCTCGGCCGTGGAGAATCCCGCGTACTGCCGGATCGTCCAGGGCTGGTTGACGTACATCGTCGGGTACGGCCCGCGCAGATAGGGCGCGACTCCGGGATACGTCCCCAGGAAGTCCAGGCCCTCCAGGTCGGCGCCCGTGTAGAGCGGCTTGACCGCGATGCCTTCCGGGGTCTCCCACAGCAGGTCGTCGTCGGCCTTGCCGGTGGACTCCTTGACGGCCGTACGCCACTGGTCGGCGGAGGCCGAGGCGGCGTCGGGGGCATCGGACGTCAGGCCGACGCCGGAGAAGTCGGGGATCCGCATTACGCCACTCCCATCTGGTCGAGGGTGGAGGAGAGCACGGCCACGGCGTCGCAGCCCGCGAAGACATACGCGTCGACGTCGGTGTGCTCACCGGGGCGACCCGCGAGGAACACCCGCTCGGCACCTGCCGACTTGAGGGCCTTGGCGACCTCGGCGGCCTGCTCCGCGTAGAGCGCGTCGCTGGAGCAGAGGCACGCCACCGTGGCGCCGCTCGCCCGGAATGCCTCGGCGGCCGTCGAAGCGTCCACCGACGCCGGGTCGTGGACGGCCTCGATGCCGCCGGCCTGGAAGAGGTTCGCGGCGAAGGAGGCCCGCGCCGTGTGCGCGGCGGCGGGGCCGAGCGCGGCGAGGAACACGCGGGGACGCGCGCCGGTCGCCGCGAGGTGCGCGTCTGAGCGGACCCGCAGCGTTTCGTACGCCTCGTCGCGGCGCACCCGCGGCAGACCGCCCGTCGGCTCGGCGGGGGACGCCTCGCGCTCGACCGGACGCTCCGTCAGATTCGGGAACTCACTGACCCCGGTGATGGGTTCACGCCGCTTGGCGAGCTTCGCGCTGCGCTCGGCCCAGGTGGCGGCGAGCCGCTCGCCGGTCATCCCCGAACGCAGGGCCGCGGCCTGGCCGCCCGCGCGCTCGATCTCCTGGAAGAACTCCCAGCCCGCGTGGGCCAGTTCGTCCGTGAGCCGCTCCACGTACCAGGAGCCGCCCGCCGGGTCGATGACCCGGGCGAGGTGCGACTCGTCGAGCAGGATCGTGGACGTGTTGCGGGCGATACGGCGCGCGAACGCGTCCGGCAGGCCCAGCGAGTGGTCGAACGGAAGGACCGTGACGGCGTCCGCGCCGCCCACGCCCGCGCTGAGGCACGCCACCGTGGTGCGCAGCATGTTCACCCACGGGTCGCGGCGCGACATCATCACCGGCGAGGTCACGGCGTGCTGCCGCTGGGCCCCGGCCGCGGGGGCGCCGCAGACCTCGGCGACGCGGGCCCAGAGGCGGCGGGCCGCGCGCAGCTTGGCGATGGTCAGGAACTGGTCGGCGGTGGCCGCGTAGCGGAACTCCAGCTGGGCGCAGGCCGCGTCGACCGAAAGCCCCGTCTCGGTCAGCTCACGCAGATAAGCGACCGCGGTGGCCAGCGAGGCGCCGAGCTCCTGCGCGGCCGAGCCGCCCGCCTCGTGGTACGGCAGGGCGTCCACGGTCAGCGCGCGGAGGTTCGGGTACCGCTCGGCGCACTTGCGGGCCAGCTCCACCGCGGCGGCGGGGTCGAGCCGCTCGCCGGTACGGGCCTCGTGGCCGAGCGGGTCGGCGCCGAGGGTGCCGTGCGCCGCGTCCTTCGGGACACCGCGCTCCTCGTACAGACGGAACAACGCGGCGGCGGCGGGCCCGAATTCGGCACCGGCGTCCAGGGCGACGGGGGCCAGGTCGAGGTAGACGCCGTCGAGCGCCCGGGCGATTGCGGACACCGGCAGTCGGCCGGGGCCGACGCCGAGCCAGAGCGACGTGACGCCGTTCTCCAGGTCCGCGAGCACTGTCTCGTTGGTGAGCGCGGGATCGGCGGTCGCGTGCCGCTGCCGTACGTCCCAGCCGGACGGGGCGGTGCCCGCGGCGGTGCCGCCCCTGACAAAGGGGGCGAAACCCGGGTATCCGGCGTCGGGCGCGGCTTCTCGGGCGGTGTACAGCGGGCGGGTGCTGAGCCCGTCCTCGAGCGCGGTGGACAGCGCTTCTTCGGCGGCCGAGCCCGATACGTCCTTACCCGACTTGCGCAGCACGCCTTCCACAAGGCGCTGCCACTGCTCATGGGTCGCATCAGGGAACTCGGCGGCCAGCGAAAGCCCGTCGTCAGGCTGGACCGTCATGCCCCTGATGCTAGGGCGGAACCCGTGGCACTCGGTGCCGGATAGGGCTGTGACCTTGACCTCTTCCGAACGCTATTGATCTCAAACGAGCGGACGGCTAGGGCGAAGGGGGCGCTGACCGGCGCGAACGTGCCGTTCGGCGGCGGCTGGGGCAGTCATGGCCGTCGGGCAGCGATGGCTGGTCGAGCCCCGACACCCGGAAGACCTCCTCCGCCGTCTCGCGGTCGATCCGTTCGGCGAGCCGGCGCAGCGCCGTCGCACCGCACAGCAGCGATCCGCGCTCGACGGAGGTGCGGGCGCCGTCGCTCACCTGACGCCACAGCGGGGGATTGACGGCCAGGACGTCGGGGTCCAGGAGGACCTGGCCGCCGGCCGCGTCCCGCAGCACCAGGCGCGGCGCGATGCCGTCGGACCTGCGGACCGCGACCAGCTGATCGAGCCGCACGGAGCGCCGCCGGAAGAGGCCGCGCGAGACGAGAGTCCCCGCGCGGGCCGTGACGCGCGGCGGCGTCAGCACGCCCCACAGCAGCAGGCCGAGCCCCAGCCACAGCAGCGCACCCGGCGCGTCGAGCCGCCCGGTCGCCGCGTCCAGCGCGAGCAGCAGCCCGAAGAGCAGCGCGGCGCAGCCCGCCGCCGAGCGGGCGTCTTGGGCCCAGGTGAGGTCGTGCGCCCAGGGGCCGTCCCCCGTGGTGCGCGGCGTGCCGTGGTCGCCGGGTGTGCGCCGTGCGGGGCGCGTCATGCGTCGGGCCATGCGGGCGACGCTAGGCATCTGCGGGGCGCCGGAGCCGGGCCGCGCCGAATGTTGACGGCTCGCTGACGCGGCGCGCGGCGGCCTTGACGGACGTCTGACGCGCCGCCGGGCTCAGCCCTGGCCGACCAGCAGGCCGGCGAGCTTGTTGAGCCGCTTGACCGTGCGGTCCTCCATCGCCGCCACGGCCGGTTCGACCCGATCGGCACGGTCGTAGTGCGCGCCGTTGACGATCTCCGTGGCCGGGTCGCAGAGCCGGGCCACATGGGCCGCGCCGTGCGCCGCCGAGCCGCCCTCGTCGGCGTACAGCGAGAGCAGGGCCGTGTCACAGACGCCGGGGTGCACCGAGACCGCCGTGACGCGCGGGTCGGCGGCGAAGACGGTGAGCGCGAGCTGCGACTGGGCGTAGGCGGCGAGCCGGGAGTAACGGCGGGAGCGGTTGGGGTCGTTCCACTGGATGGACGCCGTGCGGTGCAGCGAGGACGAGACGTTGACGACGCGGCCGCCGGGCTCGCTGGTGAGCGCGGGCTCAAGAAGTCCTGTCAGGAGGTAGTGCGCCAGGAAGTTCACCTGGAAGGCGATCTCGTTGCCGTCCGCCGTGACCGTGTGCCGCTCGGGCGCGGCCACGGCCGCGTTGTTCACCAGGACGTCGAGCCGCGGGTGCTCGGTGACCACGCGGTGGGCGAGCCGCTCCACCTCGTCGAGGTGGGTGAAGTCGGCGGCGAACGGGCGGAGTCGGCCGGCGTCGATGCCCGCGGTGGCGATCAGCCGGCCGGTCGCGGCCCGTGCCTCCTCGGCGGTGCGGCCGTGCACCAGCACGGTGGCCCCGCGCTCGGCGAGCAGCCGCGCGGTCTCGTGACCGATGCCGGAGGTGGCTCCGGTGATCAGGGCGGTGCGTCCGGACAGCGGCAGGGGTGCTGAAGACATGGTGGTATCCCGGTTTCATGGTTCGGTTCGGAGCACGCCGAGCGGCCCCTCGCGGGGGCGGCGGACGTGCGGTGGTGAGGTGGGCGCGCGGGGCGCCGCTCAGAGGTGCGGCGGCGGGCAGGCCCTCAAGAGGGCGCCGCGGTCCTTGACGGTGCCCTGATGAGGACGGTTCAGCCGAGCCCCGGAACCGTCGAGATCACCAGGTCGATCAGCTTGATGCCGACGAACGGCAGGACGAGCCCCCCGAGGCCGTACAGCGCGAGGTTGCGGCGCAGCAGGTCGTGCGCCGACGCGGGCGTGTACCGCACGCCCCGCAGCGCCAGCGGGATCAGCGCCACGATGATCAGGGCGTTGAAGATGATCGCCGAGGTGATGGCCGACGTGGGGCTGTGCAGCCCCATGATGTTCAGCGCCTCCAGGCCGGGATACGCGCCCGTGAACATCGCCGGGATGATCGCGAAGTACTTCGCCACGTCGTTCGTGATCGAGAAGGTCGTCAACGCGCCCCGTGTGATGAGGAGTTGCTTGCCGATCTCCACGATCTCGATGAGCTTGGTCGGGTTGGAGTCCAGGTCCACCATGTTCCCGGCCTCCTTGGCGGCCGAGGTCCCCGTGTTCATCGCCACGCCGACATCCGCCTGCGCGAGCGCGGGCGCGTCGTTCGTGCCGTCGCCGGTCATCGCGACGAGCTTGCCGTCCGCCTGCTCGCGCTTGATCAGGCCGAGCTTGTCCTCGGGCGTGGCCTCGGCGAGGAAGTCGTCCACGCCCGCCTCCGCGGCGATCGCCCGCGCCGTCAGCGGATTGTCGCCGGTGATCATGACGGTGCGGATGCCCATCCGGCGCAGTTCGGCGAACCGCTCCCTGATCCCGTCCTTGACGACGTCCTTGAGATGGATCAGGCCGAGCACGCGCGGCCCGTCCCAGTCGTGCGCCGCGACGAGCAGCGGCGTACCGCCGGATGCCGCGATCGAGTCGGCGAACAGCCGTGCCTCGTGCGGCACTTGACCGCCGCGCAGCTCCACCCAGGCGATCACCTGGGCCGCGGCGCCCTTGCGGATGGCGCAGCCCGCGCCGTTGTCCCAGCGCAGGTCGACGCCGCTCATCCGGCTCCGCGCGCTGAACTCGACGAACGTGGCGTTGGCCAGCTCCCCCTGGACCGGCTCGCGCAGGCCGTACCGGTTCTTGGCGAGTACGACGACGGAGCGCCCCTCGGGCGTCTCGTCGGCCAGTGAGGACAGCTGGGCCGCGTCGGCGAGGTGGAGTTCGTCCTGCCCCGGCAGCGGCACGAACGCGGTCGCCTCGCGGTTGCCGAGGGTGATGGTGCCGGTCTTGTCGAGCAGCAGCGTGTTCACGTCGCCCGCCGCCTCCACCGCCCGGCCGGACATCGCGAGGACGTTGCGCTGCACGAGCCGGTCCATGCCCGCGATGCCGATGGCCGAGAGCAGGGCGCCGATCGTGGTCGGGATGAGGGTGACCAGCAGGGCGACCAGTACGGTCGTGGACTGCGCCGCATCGGCGTACGAGGCCATCGGCTGGAGCGCGACGACGACCAGGACGAAGACGATGGTGAGCGCGGACAACAGGATGTTCAGCGCTATCTCGTTCGGCGTCTTCTGCCGCGCCGCGCCCTCGACCAGCGCGATCATCCGGTCCAGGAAGGAGTCGCCGGCCCGTGAGGTCACCCGCACCACGATGCGGTCGGAGAGGACCGTCGTACCGCCCGTGACGCCACTGCGGTCGCCGCCGGACTCGCGGATCACGGGCGCCGACTCACCGGTGACGGCGGACTCGTCGACGGCCGCGACACCGTCGACGACATCGCCGTCGGCCGGGATCAGCTCACCCGCCTCGACCAGGACGAAGTCGAAGGGCCTGAGGTCGGTGGCGGCCACCGCCTCGGTCCGCGCGTCCGCGAGGTCCGTCCCCACCCGCCAGTTGTCTCGCAGTCGCAGCGCCACCGTGTCCGTTCGCGTCTTGCGCAGGGCGCGCGCCTGGGCCTTGCCGCGGCCCTCGGCCACCGCCTCCGCGAGATTCGCGAAGACGACCGTCAGCCAGAGCCAGCCGCTGATCACCCAGGCGAAGACGGACGGGTCGAGCAGGGCGGACAGCGTGGTGAGGAGGGATCCGCAGGCGACGACGGCCAGCACGGGCTTCCTGACGAGCGCCCGCGGACGCAGCTTGTGCAGCGCCTCCGGGAACGACCTCATCACCTGTACGGGGTCGACGCGCGCCCCGGAGCGGACACGTCTGCGCCCGGCGGCCGGGGACGCCGGACCACGTTCGGACGGCGGCTGCGTGGGCGGTGGCGGAGCCTGCTGCGGAGCGGCGGGAAGCATGGGGGAGGACCTTCTGGTCGGAACGCGGTGGTCGTGGGGCCCGGGGGGGGCCCCGGGGCCCCCGCCCGGCCCCCCCCCCCCCCCCCCCCCCCCCCCCCCCCCCCCCCCCCCCCGCGCCCCCCCCCGGCCCCCCCGCTAAAAACACCCCCCCC
>NZ_JBITGM010000013.1:0-160437 GCF_044457025.1 Streptomyces sp. NPDC050658 | reverse complement strand
TACGGGGGGGGGGGGGGGGGGGGGGGGGGGGGGGGGGGGGGGGGGGGGGGGCGGGGGGGGGGGGGGGGGGGGGGGGGGGGGGGGGCGGGGCGCCCCCCGGGGGCCCGGGGCCCCCCCCCGCCCCGTCGCGAACGCGGCCGCGCGACGACAGGACGGCATGCGCGACCGGGTGCGATCAGGAAGGTAACCGCCCCGCAGCCGTCGGACGTCCTGTGAAGCCCCGTATTGACGGTCCTCTGACAGCCGGGCCGAGTGCCGTGTCAAGCCTGTGCCAAAAGGCGTCAACACGGCGTCATGGAGGGAGAGATGACACCCCGTGCCGGGCATACCGTCAGCAGAGCGGATCGACAGGATCCGCGAGGTGGCCAAGAGCCCCGAGATCGACAGGATCCTCAAGGAGGCATCCCATGACAGAGCTTCAGTGCGGCGAGGACCCCGAGCCCTGTGAACCCGGCCCGGCCGGACCGCTGTTCGTCCCCGTCCGGCCGGGACCCGCGGGCTGCGTGGCCCGCCTGTTCCGCACACCCGTCGGCGGCAGGACCGCCGTCGCCTTCAGCACCCCGCAGCGCCTGACCGCGGCCCTCGGCTCCCGGCAGGCCTGGATCAGGCTCTCGGAACCGGCCCTGCGCGCGCTCACCGAACCGCTCGGCGTCACCCGCGTCACCGTCGATCCGGGCGACGGCCCCGGCCGGCGCCCCGACCACCTGGACCGGCTGATGACGAGGCGAGGAGCGCGGCTGTCATGACCACCTTGGACGTATCCGCGACGCCCGCCCGGCGAGACGTACCGGCCCAGGCCGCGGACGAGGAGCTGACCGTCTGGCCCGCCACCACCACCCGCCTCGCACACGGCGACCTCGCCGTCGGCGGCGTTCCCCTCGCCGAGATCGCGGAACGCTTCGGCACCCCGGCCTACCTCATCGACGAGGCCGACGTACGGTCCCGCTGCCGCGCCTATCTGCACGCCTTCCCCGAGGCCCAAGTGCACTACGCCGCCAAGGCGTTCCTGTGCCGGGCGATGGCCCACTGGGTGGGGGAGGAGGGCCTCGGCCTCGACGTCTGCTCGGCCGGTGAGCTGGAACTCGCCGTCACCACGGGCTTCCCCGCCGAGCGGATCGTGCTGCACGGCAACGCCAAGAGCCCCTACGACCTGGCCGCCGCGCTCCGGCTCGGCGTCGGGCGCATCGTCATCGACAGCGCGTCGGAGATCGCCCGGCTTGCGGCGGCCGTGCCGCCGGGCAGCCGGCAGAAGGTGCTGATCCGGGTGGTGCCGGGCATCGCGGCCGGCGGCCACGCCAAGATCCGCACCGGGACCGACGACCAGAAGTTCGGCCTGTCGACCACCGACGGCTCCGCCCAGCACGCCATCGCCCGCGTCATCGGCCAGCCCGGACTCGAACTGACGGGCCTGCACTGCCACTTGGGATCGCAGATCACCGCGGAGAAGCCGTTCATCGCGGCCGTGCGCCGACTGGTCGGCCTGATGGCCCGCGTCAAGGAGCAGCACGGCGTCACCCTCCCCGAACTGGACCTCGGCGGCGGCCACGGCATCGCCTACCGCCCCGGAGAGGCGGCACTCGACCTCACCGCGCTGGCCCGCAAGGTGCGCGCCGAGCTGATCGAGAGCTGCGCGGCGGCCGGGCTCACCGTGCCACGGCTGCTCATCGAGCCGGGGCGCGCCATCGCGGGACCCGCCGGGGTGGCCCTCTACCGGGTCCTCGCCGTGAAGCGCACCGGCGGGCGCACCTTCGTCGCCGTGGACGGCGGGATGAGCGACAACCCGCGTCCCGCGCTGTACGGCGTCAGCTATGTGCCGCGGCTGATCGGCCGGCGCTCCCTGGCCCAGTCCGCGCCCGTGACGGTCGTGGGACGGCACTGCGAGGCGGGCGACGTGCTCGCCTCGGACGTCCGACTGCCCGGCGACATCAGGCCCGGTGACATCCTCGGCGTCCCGGTCGCCGGTGCCTACCACCTCTCCATGGCCTCCGGGTACAACCTCGTCGGCCGCCCGCCCGTGGTGGCGGTGGCCGACGGGCACGCCCGGCTCCTGGTGCGCCGCGAGTCCCTGGAGGACTTCCGCAGCAGGGACGTGGGCCTGTAGTTCCCGCTCTCAGGAACCGAGATAGCGCAGGACGGCGAGAACACGGCGGCTGTACCCGCTCGTTCCGGTCAGCTCCAGCTTGTCGAAGATCGCGTTGATGTACTTCTCGACGGCACTCTGCGAGACGTGCAGCTGCCCGGCGATCGCCGCGTTCGTGTGCCCCTGCGCCATCTTGCCGAGCACCTCGCGCTCGCGCGGGGTGAGCCGCTGCAGCGGGTCGGTGTGACTGCTGCGGGCCAGCAACTGCCGTACGACCTCCGGGTCGAAGGCGGTCCGGCCCGAGCCGACCCGCTCCAGCGCGTCCAGGAACTCGTCGACCTGGACGACCCGGTCCTTCAGCAGATATCCGACGCCCTCCGTTGCGGTGGTCAACAGCTCGGTGGCATACCGGCGTTCGACGTACTGGGACAGCACGAGCACACTCGTCTGCGGCCAGCTCCCGCGGATCTCCAAGGCCGCGCGCAGCCCCTCGTCGGTGTGCGTCGGCGGCATGCGTACGTCGATGACCGCGGCGTCCGGCGGATCCTCGGCCACGGCGGCGAGCAGCGCCCTAGCGTCGCCCACGGAGGCCGTGATCGTGTGCCCCTCGTCGGCGAGGAGCCGGGCGAGGCCCTCCCGCAGCAGGGTCGAGTCGTCGGCGAGCATTACGCGCATGGGAGCTCCGCGGTGAGAAGGGTGGGCCCGCCCGCGGGGCTGTCCACGGTGAGGGTGCCGTCGAGGGCGGCGACGCGCCGTGCGAGGCCGTTCAGTCCGCTGCCGGACGGGTCGGCGCCGCCGCGCCCGTCGTCCCCGACCCGCAGCCACAGCAGATCGCCGCGCTGCTCCGCCTGGACGGTGACGAGCGTGGCGCCCGAGTGCTTGACCGCGTTGGTGACGGCCTCGGCGGCGACGAAGTAGGCGACCGCGTGCGCGGTCGGGGGCGGAGTCCCGCGCACTGCGCAGTCCAGTCGTACGGGAATGCCGGCCCGCTCGGCGACGGTCTCCAGTGCGGCGGCGAGACCGCCCTCGTCCAGCGCCGCCGGGTAGACCCGCCAGGCGACCTCCCGCAGTTCGACGAGGGCGCGCCCGCTCTCCTCGTGCGCCTGCGCGAGCAGCGCGGCGGCCTTGTCGGGGTCGGGGCTGCGGCGGGCCCGGCCGAGCAGCATGCCGAGGGCGACGAGCCGCTGCTGTACGCCGTCGTGCAGATCGCGCTCGATGCGCCGCCGCTCGTCGTGCACCGCCTCGACCACCCCGGCGCGGCTCTCGGCCAGCTCGCCGATGCGGCGCGCGAGGACGTCCCGCTCGTCCGACGTGAGGAAGTGCCGCGCGAGCCGCCCCTCCATCAGCGCCACGGCGTACACGCCCTGGACGCACAGGAACAGCAGGAAGAGCCCGGCGCCCCCGGAGGCGACCAGGGTGAACGCCGACCGCTGCAGGTCCGCCACGAACCAGCCCCACACCAGGAGCGACCCGTACGCCCCGCCGATCACGGCGCACAGCAGCACCACGCCGCCGAGCAGCCCCAGCGCCCACCGGCTCGCCACATAGCCGAGCGCCCGCCTGCCGGACGGGGCGGCCCCGGTCTCGATGCCGTAGAAGGCGGCCAGCCTGCGCCGCTCGGCGTCGGCCAACCGCCAGGCGGTGCCCAGGAACTGGGCCTCGCCCGGCCGCTCCCGGTCGCCGCGCCGAAGTGTCACGAGAAGCCAGATCCCGGCCACGACGGTGAAGGCGAGCTCGACGGCGGCGCTGAACACGCCCGCCGCGAGGCCCACCGCCATCCGCAGCCGGCGGAGCAGAAAGGTACGCATGATCGACCACGCTAGCCGCGGGTCCCGGCCGGCGGGACTGCGGAAAACCACAGCGTTCGGCTGCGGCCCCCCACACCGGGCCGTGTGGCCGCCCTCATACCGCCGGGCGGCGCGGATTCCTAGCGTCAAGGGCATGATCCTCGACTCTCTGTACGACGTGACTCTCGCCGCCGACGAGGCGCCCACCGGGGGCATCGCGGGCTGGGCGGCCGACCTCATGGACTCGCTCGGCGCGGCCGGGGCGGGCGCCGCCATCGCCCTGGAGAACCTCTTCCCGCCGCTGCCCAGCGAGGTGATCCTGCCGCTGGCCGGATTCGCCGCGAGCCAGGGGAAGTTCGGCCTTTTGGAGGTCCTGTTCTGGACGACGGCGGGCTCCGTCGTCGGCGCGCTCGCGCTCTACGCGATCGGCGCGCTGCTCGGCCGGGACCGGATCGTGGCGGTCGCTGCGCGGCTGCCGCTGGTGAAGGTCTCCGACATCGACCGCACGGAGGAGTGGTTCCGGCGGCACGGCACCAAGGCGGTGTTCTTCGGCCGGATGGTGCCGATCTTCCGGAGCATGATCTCGGTCCCGGCCGGCATCGAGCGGATGCGGCTGCCCGTCTTCCTCGCCCTGACGACCGCGGGCAGCCTCATCTGGAACGCCGTGTTCGTCCTGATCGGCCACGCCCTCGGCGCACGCTGGCACCAGGTCACGGATCTGGTGGGCCTGTACTCCAAGGGCGTACTCGCCGTGGCGGCGCTCGCGGTGCTCACCTTTGTCGCGCTGCGGATCCGCAGGTCGGGCAAGGGC
Organism: Streptomyces sp. NPDC050658; assembly: GCF_044457025.1. NCBI lineage: Bacteria > Bacillati > Actinomycetota > Actinomycetes > Kitasatosporales > Streptomycetaceae > Streptomyces > Streptomyces sp. NPDC050658. The sequence continues at coordinate 155,759 of NZ_JBITGM010000013.1, read as the reverse complement.
GAGCACCGCGCGGTGCGTTAGGGACCGGTGCGTTAGGGACCGGTGCGTCAGAGCCGGCGTGTCAGAGGTCGGCGTGTCAGAGGATCGCCCCGGGCGCGTACGCCGCGGCCTCGGGGTGCGCCTTGATCACGGCTTCGATCTGCGCCACCAGCACGGCGACCTGATCGCTGGCCGCGCCCGTGAACGACAGCTTGTCCGCCATCAGGGCGTCCAACTCCGCCCGGTCCAGCGGAATCCGCGTATCGGCGGCGAGCTTGTCGAGCAGCTCGTTGCGCTCGGCGCCCTGCTCGCGCATGGCCAGCGCGGAGGCCACCGCGTTCTCCTTGATGGCCTCGTGCGCCTCCTCGCGGCCGACGCCCGCCCGCACCGAGGCCATCAGGACCTTGGTGGTGGCGAGGAACGGGAGGTAGCGGTCCAGCTCGCGCGCCACGACGGCGGGGAAGGCCCCGAACTCGTCGAGCACGGTGAGGAAGGTCTCCAGGAGACCGTCGAGCGCGAAGAACGCGTCGGGCAGCGCGACCCGGCGCACGACCGAGCAGGAGACGTCGCCCTCGTTCCACTGGTCGCCCGCGAGCTCACCGGTCATCGAGGCGTAGCCGCGCAGGATGACGGTGAGGCCGTTGACGCGCTCGCAGGAGCGGGTGTTCATCTTGTGCGGCATCGCGGACGAGCCGACCTGGCCGGGCTTGAAGCCCTCGGTGACCAGCTCGTGCCCGGCCATCAGCCGGATCGTCTTGGCCAGCGAGGAGGGACCGGCGGCGAGCTGCACGAGCGCCGTGACGACCTCGTAGTCGAGCGAGCGCGGGTAGACCTGGCCGACCGAGGTGAACGCGCGGTCGAAGCCGAGGTGCCCGGCGATCCGCTGCTCCAGCTCGGTGAGCTTGTCCGCGTCGCCGCCGAGCAGGTCCAGCATGTCCTGCGCCGTGCCGACGGGGCCCTTGATGCCGCGCAGCGGGTACCGGCCGAGCAGGTCCTCGACACGGCGGAACGCGACGAGCAGCTCGTCGGCGGCCGTGGCGAAGCGCTTGCCGAGGGTCGTCGCCTGCGCGGCGACGTTGTGCGAGCGGCCCGCCATGACCAGCTCGGCGTACTCGCCGGACAGCTTGCCGAGCCGCGCGAGCACGGCGACCGTGCGGTCGCGCACCAGCTCCAGGGAGAGCCGGATCTGCAGCTGCTCCACGTTCTCGGTCAGGTCGCGGGACGTCATGCCCTTGTGGACCTGCTCGTGCCCGGCGAGCGCGTTGAACTCCTCGATGCGGGCCTTCACGTCATGGCGCGTGACCTTCTCGCGCTCGGCGATCGAGGCGAGGTCGACCTGGTCGATCACGCGCTCGTAGTCGGCGAGGGCGGCGTCGGGCACCTCGATCCCCAGGTCCCGCTGCGCCCGCAGAACGGCGAGCCAGAGCTGACGCTCCAGCTTCACCTTCTGCTCGGGCGACCAGAGGGTGGCGAGCTCGGCGGAGGCATAACGCCCGGCGAGGACGTTCGGGATACGGGGCTTTGCAGGCGCAGTCACGTGTACGGAGTTTACCGGGCGTCCCTACAGGCTCCGAACCACCGGGGGGATGGAGGAACCTACAGGTCAGAGGGGTCGGCCCGCGGGCCATCAGCAGGTGGCGGCGGACATCCGGGCGGCCTCCAGGTCGAGGTGGGTGCCGCGCCAGTGCCGGCGCAGGCGGCGGTCGTGGCTGACGACGACGAGGGCTCCCTCGTATCCGGCGAGCGCGGCCTCCACTTCCTCGACGAGGGCGAGCGAGAGATGGTTGGTGGGTTCGTCGAGCAGCAGGACGTCCGACGGCTCGTCGAGCAGCCGGGCGAGGGCCAGCCGCTGGAGCTGCCCGGTGGAGAGCCGGCCGAGCGGCACCGTGAGCCGGTCGCGGTCGAACAGACCGAGGGACAGCAGCCGTTCGGCATGGTCGGCGGGGTCTCCCGTCCGGCCGCGGGCGAAGGCCGCGAGCACGGTCTCGTCCGGCCTTCCGGGGCGCGGGTCCTGCGGGAGGTGGCCGATCCTGCCGTGCCGGGTGACGCTCCCGCCGTCGGAGGTGATGTCCCCGGCGAGGACCCGCAGGAGGGTGCTCTTGCCCGCTCCGTTGCGCCCCGTGATCAGCAGGCGCTCGCCCGCCGAGACGGTGAGGCTCGTACGGTCGAGGCGATGCGGTACGGCGATGTCGGCGGCGTCCAGGACGACGCCCCGGAGGCGGCGGGAACGCAGCACGGGGGTGAAGCGCAGCGGCTCGGGCGGGGGCGGGACCGGCGCGTCGAGGAGTCGGCGCAGCCGTTCCTCCGCGTTGCGCACCCGGCTGGCCAGCGACTGCTGCACCCGGCCGCCCGCACGGTCGTACGCCATCTTGTTGCCGTCCTTCATCGGGCGGCCCGGGGCCACCTGACGGGCGGTGGTCGCCGCGGCCTCGCGCAGCCGGTCGATGTCCGACTGCCACTGCTCGTGGGCCTGGGCCCAGCGCTGCCGGGCGGCGGCCTTCTCCGCGAGGTAGCCGGAGTAGCCGTTGCCGTAGCGGACGACCTGGCGCCGGTCGGCGTCCACCTCCAGCAGTGTGGTGGCGACGCGTTCGAGGAAGACCCGGTCGTGGGAGACCGCGACGGTGGTGCCCCGCCGGGTCCGCAGATGATCCTCCAGCCAGTTCAGGGCGCTGTCGTCGAGGTGGTTGGTCGGCTCGTCGAGCAGCAGCACTTCCGGCGCCGCCGCCAGTACGGCCGCGAGGCGCAGCCTGACCCGCTCGCCGCCGGAGAGGCTGCCCACGGTGCGGTCACGGCCGACCAGGCCGAGGCCCAGACCGTGCAGGGCGCGCTCCACCCGGGCGTCGGCGTCATAGCCGCCGCGCAGTTCGAAGACGGTCAGGAGTTCGCCGTACTCGGCCAGGACCGATTCGTCGCCGTCGGCCATCGCGGCCTCCAGGCGGCGCATGCGCTCCTCGACGGCGCGCAGATCGCCGAGGGCCCGGTCGATGACCTCCTGGACGGTCGCCTTGGGCTCCATCGGCTCGTCCTGGGGGAGATAGCCGACGCCGCCGTCGGCCTGGACGACGATCTCGCCCTGATCGGGCCGCTCCTGCCCGGCGAGCAGGCGCAGCAGGGTGGTCTTGCCCGACCCGTTCTCGCCGATGATCCCGGTGCGTTCACCGGCGGCGAGCGCGCAGGTCACCGAGTCAAGGACGAGCCTGCCGTCGAAGGACTTGCTGACGCCGAGCGCACTGATCTGAGTAGGCATACGAGGACTCCAAAGCATTCGGGAACGGGACGGCCGGCATGGGCCGAGCGGACGGGCGAAGGCTTCGGAAGAGCATCGATCACTCCATTAGTGCGACGACTGTTGCTTTAAGATGGTGCCACAGCTTTCTCCCCCGAGCAACGGACTTCCAGTCATGGCTCCCACACCACCCGCAGCACCGGCTCCCACTCCCGCAGAGCCGGAAGGCGATCCGCCGCCGACCCGGCGCCGCCCCGGAGGCCGCACCGCCCGCGTCCGGGCACAGGTCCTCGACGCGGTCCTCGCCGAACTCGGTGAGCACGGCTACGACGGGCTCACCCCCGACACCGTCGCCGCCCGCGCCGGCGTGCACCGCACGACGGTGTACCGGCGCTGGGGCGACGTCGGCGGTCTGCTCGCCGACGTCCTCGACGCCGCGGGCGACGACGACTGGCGGCCGCCGGACACCGGCTCGCTGGAGGGCGATCTGACGGGCCTGAACGAGGAGATCCAGTCGGCGCTGATCGCGAGACCGCCGGTCGTGGCGGCGCTGATCGCCGCCTCGTTCCGCTCCGAGAAGGCCGCCGAGGCCCAGCAGCGGCTCTGGGAGGACCGGTACGCCCGCTGCGAGATCGTCGTGGACCGGGCCGTCGACCGCGGCGAGGTCCCGCAGGGGACCGACGCCCGCCAGCTGCTCCTCGCCGCCACCGGCCCGATGTACCACCAGCTGCTGCTCCTGCGCACACCCCCCGACCCGCGCCTGCCCGCCCGCACGGCAAGGACCGCGGCCCTCGCGGCGGCTGCCGGGGCCTTCAGCGAGCCGTCGGCCGAAGCCCCAGGTGGGGACGGAGGGTGAGGCACAGGCCTGCCACTGCGTGGTCGGGGGTGGTGGGCCAGGGGGTCATCGCGCTGGTGCCGTGCCCGCCGAGGCCTACGGGGCGGTGGCCGGGCAGCGGGTCGCGGAGGCGGGCGTACATGCGCGTGACGGAGGACTCCTGGGCGTCGCGGAGGTCCTCGACGCCGGTCACGATGTGCAGGAAGGCCTCGTGCAGCCGCAGGTCCCGCTGGTCGCGGTGGCTCAGGCGCTGGGCGCGGCGGAAGTGGGCGGCGCGGCCCTGGTGGATGTCGTAGAACGCGCCGACCAGCGTCAGCAGCCGCTCGTAGGCGTGGCGGTAGGCGCCCTGGTAGAACGCGGCGGCGGCGTCTTCCGCGACCTCGCCGCGGTGGGCGCTCGCCACGGACGCGGCGGCGAGCATGCCGCTGTACATCGCGAGGTGCACGCCGGTGGACAGCAGCGGGTCCAGGAAGCAGGCCGCGTCCCCGGCGATGAAGTAGCCGGGCCCGCAGAACCGGTCCGCGACGTAGGAGTAGTCGCTCTCCACCTTCAGCGGGGTGACGAGTTCGGCGCCGGCCAGCATCCGCGAAAGGCCGGGGCAGGCGGCGATCCGCTCGGCGTAGACCGCCTCGGTGCCGCCGCTCGCGGCGCGTGTCCGCGCGAACGAGGCCCGGTCGGTGACCAGGCCCACGCTGAGCGTGCCGTCGTGCAGCGGGATCGCCCAGAACCAGCCGTGGTCGGGCAGCGAGAACACGCAGATGGCGCCTTCGGGTGCGCCCTCGACGGGTGCGGCGCCCCGCCAGTAGCCCCAGGTGGCGATGTTGCGGAACGCGTCGTGGAACCGGCGCGTGCGCAGCAGCCGGGCGGAGAGCACCCCGGCACGTCCCGAGGCGTCCACCACCTGCCGGAAGGAGATCTCGCCCTCGGCGCGGTCCTCCGCCCGCCACGAGGCACTCGCCGCACGCCCCGCCCGGAAGCCGACGCGCCTGACACCCACCCCGTCCCACACCCGCGCGCCCGCGTCCCGCGCGTGGTCGAGCAGCGCCTGGTCGAAGTCCGCCCGCAGCACCTGGAAGGCGTACGCCGTGTCGCTGCCCAGCTCCCGGAAGGGCAGCGCCCAGCGCTGGCCGCCCCAGTCGTAGTACGCGCCCTTCTTGCGTACGAAGCCGGCGTCCTCGACGCGTTCCCGCGCCCCGAGCAGGTCGAGCAGCGGCAGCAAGGACGGCAGCAGGGACTCCCCGATGTGGTAGCGGGGGAAGCGGGACCGCTCCAGCAGCGTGACCTCGCACCGCTGACGGGCGAGCAGGGCCGCGGCCGTGGCACCCGCGGGACCGCCCCCGATCACCAGGACGTCCGTCGAAGAGGGCGGTCGCTCGTGCATGGAACCTCCCGGGCCGTGCGGGAAGAAGGGGGAGCGCGCTCATCCAGTGAACAGCACGCTCAGCCAGTGAACAGCACGCCGTCGCCGCTCGGCCAGACCGCGTCCGGCCTCCGCTGACCGCTGATCCGGAGTGGCCGGTACGCGCCGTCGGGCAGGAACGGTCCTGCGCCGGGGCGCATGTGGATGTCACGGCCAGGGAAGTGATGGTCCCGGGCGTGTGCCGGCGCGGGACTCGGCAGGCGGCGGATCTCCCGGAGCGGAAGAGCGAGAGGTGGCCCGTGGGGCAGGCCCGGACCGGAGAACGAACCGACGGCCGACCGGCCCGCTGGGAGGGGTTCGAGGTCGGCCCGCTGTCCCTGACCCCGGACGAGATCCGGGGCGTGTGCCGTGCGCTGCTCGGGCTGCGCCCGGACGAGGTGCCCGCGGCCGCCCGCCGCGAACTGCGCACCGGCGCCGGTGGCGAGGGGCCGGGCATCCTCGTCTACGGGGCGCCGCCGGGGAAACGTACGTACGACACCGCGCTGGCGGCGGTCGGTGCGGGGCGCCGCGCCGACGACTGGTCCACGATCGTCGAGACGAGGTCGGTCTGCCTGGCCGCACCGGACGACCTCCTCGTCGGCAGGACCGCACCCTGGCGGCGGGCCGCGTCCGGGCGCCCGGCGGTGGAGATCCCGGTGCCGGAGTACTACTACCTGTGCCACGCCCTCCTCAAGCTGGCCGCGGGACCCGCCGAACAGGCCCTGCGCATCCTGCGCCCCGTGATCGAACGGCTCCGCGCACACCCCGGCTGTGTGGTCCGCGTCTACGCGCTGGACCTGCCCCTGCAGATCTGGCTGCTGTGGCTCAGACGGGCGGCGGGGCTCGAACGGCCCCTGCTGGTGGAGGCCAACGCCCCCGAGGTCACCGCGGACTGGGGCCACAAGGGCGTCCTGCACCCCGACGTCCGCACGGCGGCGCAGCTCCCGTGCCCCAAGGGCACCGCGCGGCAGACCCTGGACGCCGAGTCCGCCCTGACGCCCTTCCACCGCGCCTTCGGGGCCGCGCTGCCCCGGCTGCCGGGGTACACCGTCACCGGAGCCGACCCCGCGGAGTTCGCCGCGCGACTGGCCCTCGCCGCCCGGCTCCTGAGGGAACGCCACGGGCTGGCGCGGGGCTGCCTCAAACCCACGCGCGGCGGCGCCGGCCAGCGCATCCGCACCGGCATCCGGCTCGACGACCCGCACGCCGCCGCCGCACTCGCCCGAGAGGCGGCGGACCGGCGCGAGGACTACGTCCTGGAGGCACACGCCGAGTACGTCCGGTACGCCGCCGCCGGCCACGACTTCCTCCACGCCCCGTCCGCCCACGTCCGGGCGGGCGGCCTCGCCGAGGGCATGGCCCTGCAGTTCCTCGACGGCACCCAGTGGCAGGGCAACGTCTTCCTCGACCGCGGCACCTGCGGACAGCTGGGGATCTCCACCGCCCACTACGACGCGATCCGCCGGGCCATGGACGGCTTCGTCACCGCGCTCGCGGGGCGTGGACTGGTCAACGGCGGCATCGACTTCGCCCTGGCCAGGGTGGGCGGACGCCACGGAGACGCCGTTCTGGCCGGCATGCAGGACCTGAACCTCTCCGCCTGCGGCGCCGACTTCCTGCGGCCCTTCCTGGAGGAGAGCCGTACGGTCCTCGGCTCCGGGGGCCCGGAGCGGCTCTCCGCGGCGACGAAGGTCATCCGGCCCGGCCCGCACCTGGACCTCGACCGGCTGCGCGCCCTCGTCGACCACCGCACACCCGGCACGTACGCCAAGGCCCTCAGCTGCGTGCCGGGCCAGTGGGGGCTGATCGCCGCCGCCGCGCCCGGTCCCGCACGGGCCGCCGCGGACGTCCTGCGGATCGGACGGCGCGTGGCCCAGGAGGCGGGGGCGGGCGGTTAGGCGAGCGGACCCTTGTAAGGCAGCAGCTCCGGGCGCTTGGGCGGGAGGCCGTCGCCCGAGGAGCGGCCCGTGAGGCGGCGGCCGATCCAGGGCGCCAGATGCTGTTTGGCGAACCGGACGTCGGCGATGCGGCGTGCCGCCCAGTTCGGCGGGGCGGTGGCGGGGACGGGGGAGCGCCAGTCGTCCTCGGGGGCGTAGCCCAGCGTCTGCCACACCGCCTCGGCGACCCGCCGGTGCCCCTCGGCCGTCAGATGGAGCCGGTCCACGTCCCAGAGCCGCTGGTCGCCGAGGACGGCCGCGCCGTACAGATCGACGACGACCGCGCCGTGCTTCTGAGCCAGCTCGTCGATGTAGGCGAAGAGCTCCTCCATGCGCGGGCGGAAGCGCTCCATCACCGGGCCGTTGCGGCCGGGGCTGCGCATCAGGACGAGCTGCTCGCACGCCGGGGCGAGCCGCTCGACGGCCTCGCCGAGCAGAGCGCGGACCCGGCCCATGTCGCACTTGGGCCGCAGCGTGTCGTTGAGTCCGCCCACCAGGGTGATCACATCGGGCCGCATCGCTGCCGCGACGTCGACCTGCTCGGCCACGATCTGGCCGATGAGCTTCCCGCGCACCGCGAGGTTCGCGTACCGGAAGCCGGGCGTCACGGCGGCCATCCGGGCGGCGAGCAGATCCGCCCAGCCGCGGTAGCTGCCGTCGGGCAGCAGGTCCGACATGCCCTCGGTGAAGGAGTCGCCGACCGCGACGAGACTGGTGTATTCGGCATTCATCTGCATGGCGGAGCGATCGTATCCCGAGGCCGGGGTGAGGGCCCGCGCTCCCTCCGGGACGGGTGCGGCCGCTGCGGTCGCAGGTGACGTATCGGTATGGAACGGTGGAAACCGCCCGAATGTCATCGGGTGTGAGAGCCGAAGGAAGGGAGCGTCATGTCCTCGAAGCGACGCCGCAAGAAGAAGGCACGCCGCAAGCACGCGGCCAATCACGGGAAACGTCCCCAGTCCTGAGCGCCGCCTGGCCGGGCGCGCAGCGTCACATCCCCGCCTGGCCGGGCGGCAGCGTCACATCTCCGCCTGGCCGGGCGCGCAGCGTCACATCTCCGCCTGGCCGGGCGGCAGCGTCACATCTCCGCCTGGCCGGGCGCGCAGCGTCACATCCCCGCCTGGCCGGGCGGCAGCGTCACATCCCCGCCCGGCCGTGCCCGCCCCGCCGCGCCGTCGAGCGCCGCGAGGATCCACCGCCGCGAGTCCGCCGGGTCGATGACCGCGTCGATCTCCAGGGCCGCCGCCGCGTTCACCGCCTTGCCGTGCTCGTACAGCTCGGCGACATGCGCGTCGAACACCCGCTGCCGCTCGGCCGGGTCGGCGACCGCCGCCAGTTCCTTGCGGTAGCCGAGCCGCACCGCTCCCTCCAGGCCCATCCCGCCGAACTCGCCGCTCGGCCAGGCCGCCGTCGCCGCCGGCGCCCGCGTGGAGCCGCCCATCATCGCCATCGCGCCGAGTCCGTACGCCTTGCGCAGCACCAGGCAGACGAGCGGCACGCGCAGCTGGGCGCCCGTCACGAAGAGCCGCGAGAAGTGCCGCACGGTCGCCGTCCGCTCGGCCTCCGGGCCGACCATGAACCCCGGTGTGTCGCACAGCGAGACGACGGGAAGGCCGAACGCGTCGCACAGCCGCAGGAAGCGCTCGGCCTTCTCCGCCGCGTCCCGGTCGATCGCGCCGCCGAGGTGGCCGGGGTTGTTGGCGATGAGCCCCATCGGCCGCCCCTCGACGCGGACCAGCGCGGTGATGACGCCGACGCCGAATCCGCGCCGCAGCTCCAGGACGGAGTCCGTGTCGGCGAGACCCTCGATCGCGGACCGTACGTCGTAGGCGCGCCGCCGGTTCTCCGGGACCGTGTGCCGCAGCAGCCGGGGGTCCGGGGCGTCCCAACTGCCGTTCCCCTCAAGGGAGTCCGTGAAGTAGCCGAGGTACTTCCGCGCCGTCCGCACCGCCTCCGCCTCGTCCGCCACCGCGATGTCGACGACGCCGTTCGGCACCTGGACCGACAGCGGTCCGACCTCCTCGGGTCGGTACACGCCGAGGCCGCCGCCCTCGATCATCGCGGGGCCGCCCATGCCGATGCTCGCCTCGGGCGTCGCGATCACCACGTCGCAGCAGCCGAGCAGCGCCGCGTTGCCCGCGAAGCACCGCCCCGACGCGATGCCCACGAGCGGTACCCGCCCGTTCAGGAGCCCCATCTGACGGAACGTCATGACGTCGAGTCCCGCAATGGACGTGGTGTCGGTGTCTCCGGGGCGACCGCCGCCGCCCTCCGCGAACAGCACTACGGGCAGCCGCCGTTCCTCGGCGAGCTGCAGCATGCGGTCGGTCTTGCGGTGGTTCTGCAGGCCCTGCGTGCCCGCGAGCACGGTGTAGTCGTACGACATCGCGACGCACCGCACGCCGTCGATCCGCCCCGTGCCGGTGACCATGCCGTCCGCGGGCGTCGAGGCGATCAGGTCGTCCAGGGGGCGGCGGCGCCGCTGGGCGGCGATCGCCAGCGCGCCGTACTCGGTGAAGGTGCCCGCGTCGCACAGGTCCTCGATGTTCTCGCGTGCCGTGCGGCGGCCGATGCGACGGCGTTTGGCGACGGCATCCGGGCGCTGCGCGTCGAGCCCGATCGCATGCCGGGCCAGCGCCTGAGCGAGGTCGGGGCGGATGGCGTCGGGATCGGCGGCCTCCTCGGCCGCCACCCCGTCCGTCCCGCCCGCCGCCGACGCCTCGACGGTGACCAGCGGGCCGCCCTCGGCCGCCGTGTCGCCCACGCGCGCGTGCAGCGCGGTGACGGTGCCGGGAGAGTCTGCGCGTACGACGTGCTCCATCTTCATCGCTTCGAGTACGAGCAACTGCTGCCCCGCAGCGACGACTTCGCCCGCCGAGACGTCGACGCTCACGACCGTGCCCGTCATCGGCGCGGCGACCGTCGCGTCACCGATGACGCCCTCAAGCCCGCCGGAGGCCGGGAGCAGCTCCGCGATGTGCTCCTGCACAAACCCGGTGTGCGCCCCGCCCGCCGTGAACCCCGGATGCGCGAGCAGCGCACGCAGCAGCGGGATTCCCGTGCGGACGCCCGCCACGGAGAAGGAGTCGAGCGCGCGGGCCGCCCGCTCGCAGACCGTCCCGAAGCCGCCGTGCGGTACATGGGCGACGACCTTGGCGAGCAGCGAGTCGTAGCGCGCGCCGATCTCGGTGCCGGTACGGGCGGCCGTGTCCACGCGGATGCCGGGGCCGGTCGGCACGTCGAAGCGGGTGAGGGTGCCCGTGGCGGGCAGGGCCGTGCCGTCGGCCGCCGGGGACTCGGCGTTGACCCGTGCCTGGAGGGCGTAACCGCGCGGCTCGGGCGGCGGCCCCGCCAGGCCCAGCGCCGCCAGCGATTCGCCTGCCGCGAGCCGCAGTTGGGCCGCGACCAGGTCGACGCCCGTCACCTCCTCGGTCACCGTGTGCTCGACCTGGAGCCGCGGGTTCGCCTCGATGAAGTGGAACTCCTCGCCCCGGACCAGGAATTCGAAGGTGCCGAGCCCGGTGTAGGAGCAGGCGCGGGCCATCCGCAGGGAGGCGTCGATCAACTCCGAGCGCACCACGGCGGGAAGGCCGGGCGCGGGGGCGATCTCGATCAGCTTCTGGTGCCGGCGCTGCGCGCTGCAGTCCCGCTCCCAGAGGTGGTTCACCGCACCGGTCGCGTCGCCCAGGACCTGCACCTCGATGTGCCGGGCCCCCGTGAGCAGCTCCTCCACGTACAACTCGGCGCGCCCGAAGCCCTGGAGCGCCTCCGAACGGCAGCGCTCCCAGGCGTCGGCGAGGTCCGCCGGATCGCGCACGGCCCGCATGCCGCGCCCGCCGCCCCCGCCGAGCGCCTTCACCATCACCGCGCCCGAAGGGCCGAGCCCCACGAGGAATTCGGCGGCCTCCGGCAACGACGTCGGCCCCCGCGTGCCCGCCAGCACCGGCACCCCGACGCTCACCGCGAGCGCCCGCGCGCGTGCCTTGTCGCCGAACAGGCCGAGCACATCGGCGCAGGGCCCCACGAACCGCAGCCCCGCGTCCGCGCACCGGGACGCGAACTCCGCGTCCTCGCTCAGGAACCCGTAACCGGGATGCACCAGTTCGCAGCCGGTGCGCAGCGCGGCGGCGACCACCGCTCCGGCGTCCAGATACGCGGCGGGTCCACGGCCCTCCAACGGCTCCGCCTCGTCCGCCAGTTGCACATGGCGCGCGGCGGGCTCGTCCTCGGCGTACACCGCGACGGTACGCAGCCCGGCCTCCGCGGCCGCTTGCAGGACGCGGACGGCGATCTCCCCGCGATTGGCGACGAGCACGGCGGCAGAACCCATGAAGCCCTCCTCGGATGTCCGGCGCCGCCATGCTCATTGACATTGGCGTCAACGTCAATATGCTCGCGGCGTGGCACGCAACCAACAGCCCTGGTCGACCCGTACCGCACGCGACCGCAGCGACGCCCCGGCCCGCAGACGGCTCCTCGACGCCGCCGAGGCGGTCTTCGCGCGGCGCGGCCACGGAGCGACGACCGTCGCCGACATCACGGCCGAGGCGGAGGTCTCGCGGGCGGGCTTCTACGTCTACTTCGCGTCCAAGGAGGAGATCTTCCGCGTCCTCGCGGTCCGCGTCCGTGACGCGTTCCTCGCCGCACAGGACGTGCCGGGCGTCGACCTGGACGACGCCCGCGAGGTCTGCCGGGCGTCCACCGCCGCCTTCGTCGCCGCGTACGCCGAACACCTGCCGCTGCTGCGGCTCCTGGAGCAGCAGGCGCAGCTCGACGACGACGTACGCGCCCTGTGGGAGGAGATCCGGGAGCGGCCCGTCCACCGCTCCGCCCGCTACATCCGCCGCCTCGCGGCCGAGGGGAAGGCCGCCCCGGTCGCCGATCCGCTCGCCGTGGCCCGCGCGGTCGGCGGAATGAGCATCGAGTTCGCCCGGCTCACGGCGGGCGCCCCTCAGATGTACGAAACGGCCGTACGCGACGTGACCGCCATGTTCCTGCACCTGCTCGGAGTCGACCCGCAACGCTGAGGAGCCGCCCCATGCACCGTGAAGACCAGCTGCACGACCTGCGCGCCCGCCAGGCGAAGGCGAGGCGCGGCCGGCAGGCGGACACGACGGAGCACCGCGCGGGCACCCGCACCGTGCCCGGGTATGTGCGGCACTGGGCGCGGACCGCACCGGACCGGACCGCCCTGGTCTTCGGCGAGCAGACCTTCACGTACCGTCAACTCGACGACCTGGCCGACCGGTTGGCGGGCTGGCTCGACGCGCGGGGAGTGCGGCCCGGCGACCGTGTGGGCGTGCAGCTGCCCAACTGCGCCCAGTTCGTGGTGGCGATGCTCGCCGTGCTGCGGGCCGGGGCCGTGCACGTCCCGGTCAACCCGATGTTCCGCGCGGCCGAGCTGCGTCATGAACTGCGGGACGCCGGACCGGAGATCGTCGTCACGCACAGCTCGCTGCTCGGGGTGCTCGACGAGGTGCGCGAGGAGACGCCGGTGCGCGAGGTTCTCGTCGCCGACGACAGAGCGGCCTGGGCGGCGGCCGTCGGGCACGCGCCGCTCGGCCGGGTCGCCGACGACCTGGACGCGCTCGCCGCCCTCAACTACACCGGCGGCACCACCGGAATGCCCAAGGGCTGCGAGCACACCCAGCGGCACATGGTCTACACGGCCACCGCGATCGACAACGGCCGGGGCGCGCGGCCGTCCGACGACGGCATCGTCTCGCTCTGCTTCCTGCCGGTCTTCTGGATAGCGGGCGAGAACCTCGGCATCCTCGCGCCACTCGTCTCCGGCGGTACGAGCGTGCTCCTGGCCCGATGGGACGCGGCCGCCGTGCTCGCGGCCGTCGAGCGGCACCGCGTCACCACCATGGCCGGGACGGTCGAGAACTACCTCGAACTCCTCGGCCACCCCGACTTCGCACGCCACGACCTCAGCTCCCTGACCGCCCCGCTCACCGTCTCCTTCATCCGGAAGCTCACCCCGGAGCTGCGGGCCCGCTGGCGCGCGGCCGTCGGCGCGGACAGCGTGCTGCGCGAGGCCTCCTACGGCATGACCGAGACACACACCAGCGACACCAACACCCTCGGCTTCCAGGACGGCGACCGGGACCTGGCGGGCGACGCCACCTTCTGCGGTCTGCCCGTCCCCGGAACCGACATCCTGGTCGTCGACTTCGAGACCGGGCGCCCGCTGCCGATCGGCGAACCCGGCGAGATCATCGTCGGCGGCCCCTCGGTCCTGACCCGCTACTGGCGCGCCCCCGAGGCGACGGCGGCGGCACTGCGCGACGGCTGGCTGCACACCGGCGACATCGGGCGCCTCGACGAGGACGGCTGTCTGCACTACCTCGGCCGCGACAAGGACATGATCAAGGTGAAGGGCATGAGCGTCTTCCCCGCCGAGGTCGAGACGCTGCTCGCCCGGCACCCCGACGTCCTCGCGGCGGCCGTCGTCGCCGTCGCGGACCCGGAGGCCGGCCAGCGCCCGCACGCCTATGTGCGCACCGTCGACGGCAGCACGCTCACCGCGCAGGAGCTGCGCGCCTGGGCCGCCGGTGCCATGGCCACGTACAAAGTGCCCGGCATCGAGCTGCTCGACGAGCTGCCGCTGACCGCGACCGGCAAGATCAAGAAGACGGAGCTCGCCGAGCGCGCCGCCACCAGGCGCTAGCGCCCGCAGGCCCCGTCAGGTCTCAGGAAGCGGTCGGCAGCGAGGCGAGGAAGTCGAGCGCGGCCCGCGCCGTGAACTCGCTCTGCCCGCCCCGCAGCAGCAGCCCCGCCTCCGCGAACGCGGGCGCGTCGGCGTGCGCCGCGACATAGGGGATCGCGACGCAGCGCATGCCGGCCGCGTGCGCCGCCGCCGCGCCCGGCGCCGCGTCCTCCATGACCACGCAGTCGGCGGGGTCGACGCCGAGGAGCGCGGCGGCGGCCAGGAAGACGTCCGGCGCGGGCTTGCCGTGCGCGACCTCGTCGGCCGAGACGACCGTGGTCAGGAGGGCGTCCAGACCCGTCCCGGAGAGGATCGCGTCGATCGCCGCGCGCGAGGAGCCGGAGGCCACGGCCATCGGCACCCCGGCGTCGTGCAGCTGCTCCACGAACTTGCGCATCTCGGGGAAGACATGGGTGTCGGCGCGGGCCAGGGCGAGATAGCGCCGGTCGAGCTCGGCGAGCAGTTCGGCCACCGGTACGCCGATGCCGTACCGGTCCCGCCAGGTCGCGAGGGTCTCCTGGGTGCCGATCCCGACGTACGCCTCGTTGTCGGCCCACGAGTACGTGACGCCGTGCTCGGCGAGCAGCGCGCGCGACGCCTCGTAGTAGTTCGGCTCGCTGTCCACGAGTGTTCCGTCGAGATCGAAGATGACCGAGGTGGTGCCGAAGGTGCTCATGCCGTCCAGGATGCCAAACGCGCAGCTCACCGCTGTCCGGGGGCGGACCTGCCGATCGACTCCACCAGCGGGAGCAGCCGGTGCGGCACGCGCTCGCGCAGCGCCATCTCCGTACGGGTGCGCACCACGCCCGGCAGCTGGATCAGCTGCTGGATCACGTCTTCCAGGTGGCCGTTGTCCCGTGCGACGACACGGGTCAGCAGATCGCCGCCGCCGGTGATCGAGAAGGCCTCGATGATCTCCGGTACGGCGGCGAGCGCGTCGCCCACCTCGTCCAGATGCCCCTGGGTGACCTCGATGTGCACGAAGGCGAGCACGGGGTGACCGAGCGCGGCGGCCGACAGGGCGGGCCCCGTCCCGGTGATCACCCCGTCCCGCTCGAGCCGGTCGAGCCGGGCCTGAAGCGTGCCGCGGGCGACACCGAGCACGCGAGCGTACTCACGGATGCTGGTGCGGGGCTGCTCCAGGAGCAGCCGCAGGATGCGGGTGTCGAGTTCGTCGACGGCCATGGTGCGGTCTTTCCGGTGGACGGGTGCGGGGCCTGACCGGCGGATATGCGGCCGGCAGCCGATCGGTGGTGACTCTATACGCGTCCCGTGGCCTGCGCGTCCGGCGCCCGTCGATCGTCTGCGGTGGCGACGTGGCTGGTCGCGCCCACGCGGCGGAGCCGCATGTGTCACAGCCCCGCGCCCCTTCGGGGCGCTACGCGTCCCGCACCCGCAGCACCACCCCGCCCGTCACCAGCGCCGCCGCCGCGTACCCGGCGAGGACCGCCATGCCCGCCCAGGGGCCGATCGGCAGCCGGTCCAGGTCCGTCGTCGCCTGGATCGCGAGGCCGGCCGTCGCGGGGGCCGCCCGGCGGGCGTTCTGCTGCCAGTCCGGGTCGGCGAGGAGCCCGGCCAGCAGCGGGAAGGCGTAGAACAGGCCGAGCACCGAGGTGACGGCGGTCGCCGTGTCGCGCAGTGCCGTGGCCGCGCCCAGGCCGATCAGCGCGGCGAGCGTCAGGTAGAGGACCGTCCCGGCGGCGGCCCGCAGCGTCGGACCCTCGGTGAGCGCAGGCGCCGCGAAGCCGTCGGCGGTGAGCAGCAGCCGGCCCGCGAGCAGCGATCCCAGTACCCCGAGCGTGCCCGCCGCCGCGACGAGGGAGCCGAGCACCGCCGCCTTCGCCGCGAGGACCCGCACCCGGCCCGGCTCCGCCGTCAGCGTCGTACGGATGGTCCCCGTGCCGTACTCGCCGCTCATCGTCAGCACCGCGAGGACCACCACCGCGCCCTGGCCGAGCCACACCCCGGTCAGGCTGAGCCTGACCGTGTCCTCGTGGCAGTCGGCGGGCACCGGGCAGTCGCCCGCCGACAGCGCCGCGGTGGCCGCCGCGCCCGCCATGACCGTCAGCGCGATCACGGCGAGCAGCAGCCACCAAGTGCTGGGCAGCGTACGGAGCTTGGTCCACTCGGCGCGCACCGTAAGCAGCGCCCGGCCGTCGCCCCTCACGCGTCCCTCTTCCGTACGCGCCACACCGCGACGCCGAGCACCACGACGGCGTATGCGGCGAGCGTGCCGAGCCCCAGCCACGGGCCCTGCGGGTAGCAGCCGTCCTCCGGGAGGCACAGGCTCGCCACCTGGTCGTGGTGCGGCGTCGTCTCCTGCACCGCGAACCCCGCGACGGGCGTGACCCGTTGCAGCCACTGCGAGAGACCGAGCGGCAGCATGCTCACCAGGATCAGCGGAAGGACGATCACCACGACGACCGTGGTGATGGCCGCCGCCGTGTTGCGCAGCAGCGCGCCCAGGCCGAGCGCGAGCACGCCGATCAGCGCGAGCAGCAGCGCCGAGCCGAGCACGGCCCGCAGCACGGGCCCGTCCGTGAGGGCGAACTCCGGGAAGAGCGGCGGCTTGTGGCCGCTCGCGCGCAGCGCGGGCATGCTCAGGAGATACGAGGCGAAGCACGCGACGAGCCCCGTCACGAAGGTGACCGCGCCGACCACCGCGGCCTTCGCCACCAGGACGCGGCCCCGGCGCGGGCTCACCGCGAACGTCGTACGGATCATGCCGCGCCGGTACTCGGCGGTGATGAACAGGACCCCGAGCGCCGCGATCAGGACCAGACCCAGCTGGGTGCCGGTGAGGGCGGCCGCCACGAGGTCCGGCTGCATCGGCGTACCCGGAGCGATGTCGCCCGAGCCGCTGACCGTGAACGTGCCGCCGGAGCGGCGCAGTTCACCGTCACCGCCGGACGGCTGCCCCACGTCCGTCAGGCGCCAGTCCCCGCCGGACGCGCCCTTCACCGTCACGTCGTCGAACCGGGCGGACGACCGGGACGACCTGTCGCCCACCGACACGCTGCCGAACTTCCGCTCCATGGACTGCACATTGGGCGACGCGACGAACAGACCGACCGGCACGGCGCCCGCGGACCGGCTGAGCCGGACGCTCCCGACCGTCCGCCAGTCTTCGCCGTCGGCCGACGCGTACGCCGTCACCGTGGCGCCCTCGCGGACCAGCCGGAGCCAGTGCGACGTCGACGCGGAGGCCGCGCCGCCCGCGACGTCCCGGGTGAACTCGCTCTGCAGGCGCACCCCGTGCCCCGGAGTGACCATCAGCGCCGCGTAACGCGACCCCGGATCGGTGTTCTCCTTGACGATCACCCCTGCCTTCGCCCACTCCGGGGCCTTCGCCGGCCGCTCACCGGTCGGTCCGGTCACCCGTGCGGTGATGCTGCCGTCCCCGGTGAGGGTGCGGTGCACGAAGGGGAAGTCGTCGCGGATGCGCTCGCCGCCCGGGCCGGTGGGCGCGGGCGGACCGTTGCCACCGGTCGTCTCCACGCCCGAACTCGTCGCGGAGAAAAGGGAGACGAGCACGGTCACGACGACCGCCGCGAGCAGGGTGAGCCCCCAGCGGCGCACCGTGCGCAGCTTGGTCCACTCGGCGCGCAGCAACTGCGGGAAACCGGCGCGTCCGACGGTCGCGGTACCGCGACGGCGGGGCGGGCTGACGGTGGTCATCGCGTGCCCCCCTCCGCGGCGCCGGGCTCCTGCTCGGCCCGCGGAGCGCCCGCGAACTCCACGTCGTCCCTGGTGAGTTCCATGTACGCCTCCTCCAGCGTGGCCCGGTGCGCCGCGACCCCGGAGAAACCGACACCGGCACCGCCGAGCAGCTCCACGACCCGGCTCGCCGCGAGCCGGGAGACGGTGAGCGTGTCGCGTCCGGTGGCCGCGACGCTCGCCCCGGCCCCGGCGAGCACAGTCATCGCCGCCGTCCGCTCGTCCGTGCGCACCTCGACCCGGTCGCCGGACGCCGCTGCGAGCAGCTCCCGCACGCTCGTGTCGGCGATGACCCGGCCACGGCCGACCACCACCAAGTGGTCGGCGGTGTCCTCCAGTTCACTCATCAGATGGCTGGAGACCAGCACCGCGCGCCCCTGCGCCGCCAGGCCCCGCAGAAAGCCGCGGATCCACCGGATGCCCTCCGGGTCGAGCCCGTTGACGGGCTCGTCGAAGAGGAGCACCGGCGGATCGCCGAGCAGCGCCGCCGCGATGCCGAGGCGCTGCCGCATGCCGAGCGAGTAACCGCCGGCCCGGCGGCGCGCGGCCTGGTCGAGGCCGACGAGTTCGAGCACCTCGTCCACCCGGCGCACCGGAAGCCCGTGCGAGTGCGCCATCCACAGCAGATGGTCGCGCCCCCGCCTGCTCGGGTGCACGGCCGCCGCGTCGAGCAGCGAGCCGACCTCCAGCAGCGGGGTGCGCAGCGCGTGGTACGGCCGGCCGCCGATGAGGGCCGTGCCCTCGTCGGCGGAGTCCAGGCCGAGCACGATGCGCATGGTGGTGGACTTGCCGGCGCCGTTGGGGCCGACGAAACCGGTGACTTGGCCCGGTGCGACGGTGAACGAGAGCCCGTCCACCGCGGTCACCGACCCGTAGCGTTTGCGCAGTCCGCGCACTTCGATCGTCGCCGCGCCGCCCGCGGGCGCCGCGTCACGATCGGCTGTTGCCGTGATGCGATCCATGGGAAGTGAGGCTAGGGACGGCGCCGCCCCTGGTCGTCACGCACGGGAGCCGTCTTCGTATCCCTCACGTGAGGGACTCCGCCGGGGCCCGTGACGGTGACAATGAACGGCGTGAGGACGAGAAATCCGTTCAGGGGACGGCAGGTTGCGGGCGGCCCGGCGCGCCTGCGAGGCGCCCTGCGCCGCCTCGCCCACCGCCCGCACGCCCCCGTCGCGGCGGCGGCGCTCCTCTCGCTGTGCGCCGCCGCCGAGCTGCTGCTCCGCGCGGACGGTGAGATACCGCTGCCGCTCGCGCTGTCCCTCGCGTGGGGGGCGACCCTGCCGGTCGCGGTCCTCGCGGGCGACGGGGCGTGGCGGACGGGCGGCAGCGCTGCCGTGCGGTCGGCCGATCCGCGTCCGCTCGTCCTCGGCGGCCCCGGAGCCGCCGTCCTGGCCTCCGCCTGCGCCATGCTCTCCCTCGCGCCCTTCCACGTCCTGACCCTGGCCGGGCTCTGCGCCCTGCTCGTGGCCGTCCACCGCGCGGGGCGGCACGGCCCGCGCCTGCTGGCCGGACTCCTTCCGCTGCCGTTCGTCGCGTATGCCGTCGCCGCCCCGGCGGGCACGGCCGGCACCGGGCAGCGCGTGCTCACCGTGCTGGTCGCGGTCTGCGCGGGCGTGGCCGCCGCGACCGGTATCGCCCGCGGCGTCCGCGACACCGCCCAGGTGAACAGCGCGGCCGAGCGGGCCATCGCCGAGACCCTCCTCGAACATGCCGCGCGCGGCGAACGGGCCCGGATCGCACGGGAGTTGCACGACGTCGTCGCCCATCACATCTCCATGATCGCCGTGCAGGCGGAGACCGCGCGACTGACCACCCCCGGCCTTCCGGCCTCCGGCGCCGAGCGCTTCCTCGCCATCGGCGACACCGCCCGCACCGCGCTCACCGAGATGCGCCGACTGCTCGGCGTGCTGCGCGAGGACGCCGGACCCGCGCAGGCCGACCGGCGCCCGCAGCCGGGCCTCGAACAGCTCGGTGAGCTCGTCGACGAGGCACGGGATGCCTCGGCGGGCGCCGTCCGGCTCATCGTCGAGGGGCCCGTGCGCCCGCTCGACCCCGGTCTCGAACTCACCGCGTACCGCATCGTGCAGGAGGCGCTCACCAACTCGCGTCGGCACGCGCCAGGTGCCGCCGTCGACGTCGAACTCCGCTACTCGGCGGCGGACCTGCGGCTGCGGGTGCGCGACAACGGGCCGAGCCCGCACACCGCACGGCACCTCGACGACGGCCACGGACTGCTCGGGATGCGGGAGCGCGCCGCGATGGTCGGCGGTGAACTGCGCGCGGGGCCCGCCCGGCACGGCGGTTTTCTCATCGAGGCGACGTTCCCCGCGCCGGTGCGGGAGCATGCCGCATGAGCGACCGCCCGAGCAGCCCGCCGCCGCTGCGCCTCGTCATCGCCGACGACCACGAAGTCGTCCGCGCCGGATACGCCGGACTCCTCGCCACCCAGCCCGACTTCACCGTCGTCGGTACCGCCGCCGACGGCGCCCAGGCAGTCGGGCTCTGCCGGGAACTCCGCCCCGACCTGGTCCTGATGGACGTACGCATGCCCGTGATGGACGGAATCGAGGCGACGGCGCGGCTCGCGGGGACCGGCACCCGGGTGCTCATCCTGACCACCTTCGACCTGGACGAGCACGTGTACGACGCGCTCAGCGCGGGCGCCGCCGGGTTCCTGCTCAAGGACGTCACCGCCGAGCGGCTCTTCGACGCCGTGCGCGTGGTGGCCGCCGGCGAGGGGCTGCTCGCGCCCACCGTGACCCGCCGCCTCATCGCCGAGTTCGCCCGCCTCAGGCCCGGACCGCCCACGGAACCCGCCGCCCGCCTCGACGCGCTCACCCCCCGCGAGACCGAGGTGCTGCGGCTGATCGCGGAAGGCCTCTCCAACCCGGAGATCGCCGGACGGCTGCACGTCAGCGAGGAGACCGTGAAGACCCACGTGAGCCGGGTGCTCGCCAAACTGGGCCTGCGGGACCGCACCCAGGCCGTGGTCGCGGCGTACGAGACGGGCCTCGTGATCCCCAGAACGGGGCCCTGACCTGCGGATACGGCTCCCGTGGCCGCCGTCCGCCAACAGGCCGGGCCCGCCCCGCCGCCGTACAATGGAAGGGCGGCGAGTGCATGACGGCGTGACTCGATCATGAGTGCTCGAATCGAGGACTACGCCCTCCTCAGTGACCTGGAGACCGCCGCCATGCTCGGCAGGGACGGTTCGATCGACTGGCTCTGTCTGCCCCGCTTCGACTCACCGGCCTGTTTCGCCGCGCTGCTCGGCACGCAGGAGCACGGATTCTGGCGGATCGCCCCGGTCGGCGCCGGACCCTGCACACGGCGCGCCTACCGCCCCGACACCCTCGTCATGGACTCCACCTGGCAGTGCCCGACCGGGGCCGTACGCGTCACCGACTTCATGCCGCCCCGAGCGCAACTGCCGTGCGTGGTGCGCGTCGTCGAGGGGCTCTCCGGATCCGTCGCCATGCGCAGCGAGCTGCGGCCGCGGTTCAACCAGGGCCGGATCGTGCCCTGGGTGCGCGCCGAGGGGCACTGCGCTGTGGCCGTCGCCGGGCCCGATGCCCTCTGGGCGAGCGCCGACGGGCCGGTCGAGACGCGCGGCGACGCCGAATCCACGGTCATCGACTTCACCGTCCGCGAGGGCCAGCGCCTGGCCACCCACCTCGTGTGGGCGCCCTCCCACCTGCCGGAGCCGCCCGAACCACTCGGCGTACCCGCCGAGACCGCCCTGAAGGCGACCGCCGACTTCTGGCGCCGCTGGACGGCACAGTGCCGCTACCAGGGCCCGTGGCGCGACGCCGTCACACGCTCACTGATCACCCTCAAGGCGCTCACCTACGCGCCCACCGGCGGCATCGTCGCCGCGCCGACCACCTCGCTGCCCGAGTGCGTCGGCGGCGAACGCAACTGGGACCACCGCTTCTGCTGGCTGCGCGACTCCACGCTCACCTTGTCCTGTCTGCTGCGCAGCGGCTACCGCGAGGAGGCGACCGCCTGGCTCGACTGGCTGGTCCGCGCCGTCGCGGGCGACCCCGCCGATCTGCAGGCGGTGTACGGCGTCGGCGGCCAGCGGCGGCTGCCCGAGGCGGAGGCTCCGTGGCTGCCCGGCTACGAGGGCTCGCGGCCCGTCCGGTTCGGGAACGCGGCGGTGGGTCAGCTCCAGCTCGACGTGTACGGAGAGGTGCTCGACACGCTCTGTCTGTCGCTGCGGGCCGGCATCCCGCTGGAACCGCACCTGTGGAGCCTGGTGAAATCCCTGATGCGCTATCTGCGCGAGCACTGGCGCGAACCGGACCGCGGCCTGTGGGAAGTCCGCGGCCCGAGCCGCCAGTTCGTCCACTCCAAGGTCATGGCGTGGGTCGCGGCCGACCGCGCCCTGCGCATCGGCGAACTGCTCGGCAGGAACGAGTGCGCGGACGAGTGGCGCGCCATGCGCGACGCGGTGCACCAGGAGGTCTGCCGGGCCGGCTGGGACGCGCGACGGCGATCGTTCACCCAGTCCTACGGCTCGTCCGCCCTGGACGCCTCGGCGCTCCTGATCCCCAAGGTCGGCTTCCTGCCCGCCGCCGACCCGCGCGTGCGCGACACCGTCCACGCGATGCGCGCCCTGGACCACCACGGCTTCGTCCGGCGGTACGCCCACAACGGCACCGGAGTGCACGGCGTGGACGGCATGCGCGGCTCCGAGGGCACCTACGTCGCCTGCTCCCTCTGGTACGCCGACGCGCTCGCCGCGACCGGCCGCGTCGAACAGGCGCGGGAGACCTTCGAGCGCGTCCTCGGCGTCCGCAACGACGTGGGGCTGCTCGCCGAGCAGTGGGATCCCGACAGCGGGCGCCAACTGGGCAACGCGCCCCAGGCGTTCAGCCATATCGCCCTGGTGGAGACGGCCTTCGCGCTGCGTGACGCGGGCGCTCAGGAGGGGCGTCGCACGGCCGTCAGGAGCACCATGCCCGAGTCGCCGTAGTCCGGCAGCGTCGGATCGGCGTCGATCCGCGTGACGGCGAGCCGCTCCGTGAGCGGCGCGAACACCTCCGTGACGATCTCGGGGTTGACGGGACAGCCGGGCCACCGCGAGTCGGGACCGATGCGGTAGGTGGGCATGTTCTCCATGAACGCCGCGACGAGCAGCCCGCCCGCACCCACGGAACGTACGAAGCGACCGCAGAAGTCGGTGAACTCCGTGAAGTCCTCGGTGACGCCCTCGGCGACGAAGTTCATCGAGGCGACGTCGTAACTCCCCGGTGCCAGCGCCCGGATGTCGCCGTGGACCACGCGGACGCGGGCGAGCGCCCGGGGAAGGCTCGGCGGCAGCTCCGGGTTGAGGCGGCGGCACAGCGCGTAGAACGGCGCCCAGCTCGCGTCGGGGCCCTGGTCGAGCTGCCGGGTCAGATAGGCGACGCCCGCCGCGCTCGCCTCCACCGCGTCGATCCGGCGGCTCGCTGCGGCGGCCAGCATCAGCGGGTAGAGGTTGGGCCCGGCCCCGAACTCCAGCGTGCGCGCGGCGCTTCCCGGCGCGAGAGCCCGGTAGAACGCGGAGTGGTGGGCGATGACCGCGGCGTCGGACGGATGCAGCTCGCGGTAGTTCTCGCCGAGATAGTCCTGGACGGGCCAGCTGTCCCAGTCCACGTCGTCGTTGCGGGTGGGCGCCACGCCGCTCACCTCTCCGGACGGAGCAGCGACCGCTCGGACAGGAGCGTCAGCGCCGCGTTCAGCCGGTCGATGTCGTCGTCCGAGTTGAGTGCCGTGAGCTGCACCCGGAACCCGACCCGGTCGCGCGGCACGAGCGGATAGGCCGCGAGCGTCACATAGACGCCCTGCTCCCACAGGAACCGGGCGACCGCGTCCAGGTCCTCCGGGTCGGCCAGCGGGAACTCCACGATCGGCAGCTGGTCGTGGTTCAGGGACTCCAGGCCGAGCGCCTCCACATGGTCGAGCAGCCGGACCGTCTTGCGGTGCAGATCGGCCCGGATGGCGTCGCCGCGCCGGTCGTTGACCCCGAGCCCGGCGAGCGCGGTCGCCAGCGAGGCCGTGGGCGAAGGCCCCGAGTACAGATAGGGCGCGGCGGTGACCTTCAGATGGTCCTTGAGCCAGGACGGCAGCGCGAGAAACGCAAGCAGCGAGGAGTACGCCTTGGAGAAACCGCCGACCAGCACGATCCCTTCGTACGTCTCACCGGTGTGCCGGACCACACTGTTGCCGCGGAGCCCGTAGGGACACGGCTCGTCGGCGCCGCGCTCCCCGATGACCCCGAAGCCATGGGTGTCGTCGATGTACAGCGTGGCATCGAAGTCCCGGCAGATCGCGGCCAGTTCGGGTACGTCGGCGATGTCGCCGCTCATGCTGTTCACGCCGTCCAGACAGACGAGCCGGGACCGGCCCGAGGGCAACGCCCGCAGCTGGGCGGTCAGTTCGTCGGGGCGGTCGGCGTGGAACCGGCGCAGCGTCGCGCCCTGGGCGCGGGCCGAGACGCAGCCGTCGTACACGGTGCGGTGCGCCGTCGCCTCCACGAAGACATGGCCCTGGTCGGCGAGGACGGGGATCACCGAGTGGTGGATCAGGGTGGCGGTCGGCAGGAGCAGCGTGTCGGGCGCCCCGAGCAGCGCGGTGAGCCGCTCCTCGATCTCCGGGTAGAGCCGGGGGTTGCCGATCAGCCGCGACCAGCTGGGGTGGGTGCCCCAGCGGCGTACGGCGGGTTCGACGGCGGCGATGATCTCGGGGTCGTGGTCGAAGCCCAGGTAGTTGCAGGAGGCGAAGTCGATCAGCCAGTGCTCGCCGCTGCGGATGTGCCGGCCGCGCACCTCGTCCAGGACGGCGTCGCTCATCGGGCTCGTCCTGCGCAGCCGGTCGAGATCGCTCCAGCGCGGGGCGCGCCGCGCGTCGGCGGGCCCCGGGTCCGGGTGGTCGGCGGCGGGCTCGGGGGCTGAGGGCGGCACGTTCGGGACGGCGCACACGGAGCGGCCCTCGGCGGCGTCCCCAGGAGCCCCTGAGACGGGAGCCCTTGTCGTGGGAGCCTCCGGCGCGGGCGCCCGGCCCGGCGCACGCCGCGTGCGCAGCAGCCGCTCGCCCTGCTCGGCCGTGAGCGGGCGGGCGAAGAGAAAGCCCTGCCCGAACCGGCAGCCCATCCCGGCGAGCAGGTCCCGCTGCACGGGCTCCTCGATGCCCTCGGCGATGACCTGGAGGCCGAGCGTGTCGGCGATGCGGACGATCCCCTCGACGAGCGCGACCTGCTGGGTGTCCTCCGCGATGTCGTCGATGAACGACTTGTCGATCTTCAGTACGTCGATGGGGAACTCCCGCAGATAGCGCAGCGAGGAGAAGCCCGTCCCGAAGTCGTCGACGGCGATCCGCACCCCGAGGTCCTTCAGCTCCTGCATGACCGCCTGGATCTGCCCGTCCGGCCGCATCAGGACCGACTCGGTGAGCTCCAACTGCAGGGAACCCGGCGCGAGTCCGGGCGTGCTCAGGGCCTTGCGCACCTCGTCGAGGAAGCCCGTGTCGCGGAACTGCCGCGCGGAGACGTTGACGCTGACGTACGGACCCGTCGGCGCGGCCGCCGTCCGCTGCAGACCGGCGATGTCGGCGGTGGCGCTCGCCAGGACCCAGGCGCCCAGCGGCGTGATGTGGCCGGTCTCCTCGGCGAGCGGGATGAACTGCTGCGGCGGCACCAGACCCCGCCGGGGGTGCGGCCAGCGGGCCAGCGCCTCGAAGCCGACGATCTTGGCCGCCGGGAGATCCGGGGAGCCGACGGGGGAGCCGTTCGCCGAGATGTCCACGACCGGCTGATAGCGCAGCGCGAACTCCCGCTCGGCGATCGCCCGGTCCAGGCTCGCCTGGAGGTCGTGCCGCTCCAGCATCCGCACGTGCAGGCGGGGCCTGAACCGCCGCCACTGGCGCTTGCCCGCGGCCTTGGCGGCGTAGAGGGCGAGGTCGGCGTGGGCGAGCAGTTCGTCCGCGTCGGAGGCGTCGCCGGCCGTGGCCAGGCCCACGCTGGCCGAGACGCTCACCGTGTCGCCGGCCAGATGGAACGGCCGGCTCAGCGTCTGCACCACCTGCGCGGCCAGGATCTCGGCGTCCGCCGGGTCCCGCGCGTCCTCCATCAGGACCGCGAACTCGTCGCCGCCGAGCCGGGCCGCCGTGTCGCTGCGGCGCAGCGTCCGCGCCAGCCGGGAGCCGACGGCCGCGAGCAGCTGGTCGCCCGTGGAGTGCCCCATCGTGTCGTTGACGACCTTGAAGTCGTCGAGGTCGATGAAGAGCACACAGGTGAGCGTCGACTCGCGGGTGCCCCGCAGCAGCGCGCGCTCGATCCGCTCCAGGAGCAGCGTCCGGTTGGGCAGACCGGTCAGCGCGTCGTGGAACGCCCGCTGGGTCAGCTCGTGCTCCAGCTGCCGCTGCTCGGTCACGTCCCGCAGCGTGACGACGAGGCCCCGCACGGTCGGGTCGTCACGCAGGTCGCTGCACCGCACCTCCACCTCGACGCGCCCGTTGCCGTGCCGCATCCACCAGTAGTCGTGCGGCTCGCGCTGCCCGCCGTCGCGCATCGCGCCGAGGACCCGGACCGCGCGCTCCCGGTCCCGCGGATCGACCAGCTCGGGCAGGGCCACCCCGACCAGCCGGGCGGCCCCGAACACGGCCTGTGCGGACGGGCTGGCGTACCGCACGGTGTCGTCGTCCTCGACGATGAGGATCACGTCCGACGCGTTGCGCACCAGCGTGCGGAAGTAGGCCTCGGACTCCCGCCGGATGATCTCCTTCCGCAGCGCGATGCGCTCCATGGCGAGCCCCGCGTGCGAGGCGAGGATTTCCAGGGAGCCCCAGATCTCCGTGAGCCTGCGCTCCGGGCCCGCCGCGAGCAGCACGCCGGGCGGCGCGTCCCCGGCCGGGCGGTCACGCTGGATCATCGGGCACACCAGGGCGCTGTCCGGCACCCCGAAGCGGTCGGCGAGCTTCGGGCCGAGCGCGGCGGCCGGCACCAGGTGCGTACGGTCCTGCGTCAGCTCGGCGGGCAGGTCGGGGAGCCCGCCGTCCGCGCCCGGCAGCAGGGTCGCGCTGCGCACGCCGGGAGCGGACAGCGCGGCGACCGTGGTGTCGCAGGTCCGCAGGATCTCCTCGGTCTCGATGGCCGACACCAGCGCGGAAGCCGCCGTACGCAGCGCGAGTTCACGGTCGACGGCCTTGCGGTGCGCCACGACGATGCCGCCGAGCCTGAGGATCACCAGGAGGAACAGGAGGCCCGAGAAGACGGCGATCACGGCCGCGTCATGGGCGCGCCCCATGAGCGCCTCGGCGAGCAGGATCACCGGGGCGATCAGCGTGGCGAGGGCGAGCAGCGCGAGCCGGTGCGGCGGCGGGAGCAGGGGCCGCCTGAGATGGGTGTACGCGGTCAGCTCGACCATCGAGGGGTGCAGCGCCGCGAGGCCCCAGGCGGTGTAGAAGGCGATCCAGCCCATGTCGAGCAGCGTGCCGGTCTGCCACAGGCCGTTGAGCTGGAGAATCCCGTACGCGATGTCGAAGCCGAGCAGCGTGACCGTGCCGACGACCAGGAGCTGCACGGAACGGTTGTGGCCGGTCACCGAGCCGGGCGTGAGCAGCCGGGCGAGCAGCGCGAGGACCAGCACGTCGCCGAGCGGATAGGCGATGCTGATCGCGCGCTGCGCCCAGGTGAGTCCCTCCACCTCGGTGAGGGGCTGCACGAGATAGACCCAGACGGGCAGCGCGAGCCCGCCGGTGAAGATCATCGCGTCGAGCAGGCTCGGCAGGTCACGGCCCGCCCAGCGGTACCGGACCAGGCCGAAGAGCCCGGCGGCGAACAGCGGATACACCGCCAGGTAGCAGGCGTCGGCCGGGGACGGGAACGGGTTCGAGGCGTGCAGATACTCCTCGACCACGTTGTAGTACGTGTCCCCCGTGGCGAAGGCGAGCAGGCCCGCGGCCAGCACCCACCACGGCCAGCGGTGCGCGGGACGGTTCAGCCGCGTCCCGACCAGCACCGCCACGACTCCGGCGAGACCGATGAGCGCCCACAGCGCGGCGCGCAGGTCCGGCAGGGTCATATAGGCGGCGGTGAGGGCCGCGACCAGGAGCACGTATCCGGCCATCAGCCGGTTCCGCGCCCACAGCTCTCCCCGAAGACGTGCCCGCAGCAATGGAAAGACGCCTCCCTGCGTGGCAGGGACACCGGGCCGAGGACAGTGTCAGCCGGGTTCTCGCTTCTTTGATCGTAGGCCCGGCGGACGCGGTGCTGCATCTTCTCCGGAGGGGCTCAGCCCGCTTCTGCGGCGGGGCTCAGTCCGCGGCGGGCGGCAGCGCCGCCCCGACCGGCGGCGGCGTGCCGAGGTCACGGCCGAAGTAGTCGACGGTCCCCGGATCGACGCCGAACAGGTCGCGCAGGTCCAGGCCCGCGCCGGAGAGCGCGGTGCAGGTCGGGGCCAGCAGGGGCGCGTCGCCGGGGGAGCGGACGGCGGGGAGTTCACCGCCGGCCAGGCACGGGTCGACGGTCAGGCCGGTCGGCTCGCCGCCGAGCTGTTCCTGCCCGGTGGCCTTGTTCCAGGCCTTCAGGCCGGAGTAGGTCCCCTCGCCCCACTGCACGGTCCACTGGCCTTGCGGGGCACGGTAGTTGTTGCCCTGCACCAGGACGTTCCGCGCCGTGAGGTCGGGATCCGCGAGGGCCAGCGGGGAGCCGTCGGTGACGAAGCTGTTGTTGCGGACGGTGACTCCCGTCTCGCCGTCCATCAGACGCAGCGCGGGACCGCTCCTGCCGTCGTCCAGGGCGGTCATGACCACGGTGTTCTGGTAGATGCGCAGATCGCGCACGTCGTGGCCGTAGACGGCGAGCCCGCCGAAGCGCGGCAGCCTGCGGCCGTTGTCGGCGCTCAGGTTGAAGCGGATCGTGTTGTCGCGGTGCGCGCCGTTCACCACGCGGGTGTAGGCGTAGAAGCCCGGGCCGTCGTTGTGGAAGGCCAGGTTGTACTGCATGGCCGAGTCCGAGACGTTCTCGTCGAAGCCGAATCCCGCGCCGTCGACGTCGGAGCCCGTGTGGTTGCGGTAGGCGACGTTGTGCTCAAGAACCACGTCGGTCGCGTCGTACGCCCAGATGCCGACCGGGCCCGAGGGTGCCTCGGCGGCCGCGTCGGAGCCGTTGTCGTGGGCGCTGGAGTCCCGCACCGTGGCGTGCCGCACCCCGCCGAGGATGATGCCGTCGCCGGTGTGCCGGTCGGCGGCCTCGGGGTCTCCTTCGTTGCCGTGCGCCTCGACGTCCGTGACCTCGATGTCCTGGTGCGCGTACGTCGGCCGCCGGGCGTCGAACTTGCCGCCGTACGTGAGGAGTCCGGCGTCCTTGTTGCCGTGCAGCTCCGCCTGATCGACCGTCACATTCCGGAATCCGGCGGCCCTTTCGGCCGCTCCGACGGCGATGCCGACGCGGAATCCGGAGACTTCGACGCCGGACACCTCGACGTGGTCGAGCTGAGCGCCGCCGGGGCGTTCGGCGAAGAGGTTGATGCCTCCGTCGCGGACATAGGCGGCGCGGTTGCCGCTGACGGTGAGGTCGCGGATCTCCACGCCCGCCGTGTCGTGCACCGAGACGCCCGGCGTGCCGCGCGCCTCGATCTCGGCCCGGCCGTCGCCGTAGGAGCCGATCACCACGGGGCGGTCCGCGTCGCCCGCCTCCGACGCGCCCAGTGTGACGGTGCCGGTGAAGCGGGCGCCGCCTTCGAGGAGCAGCCGGTCGCCGGGGTGCAGCGCCACGCGTTCGGCGCGGGCCAGCGACTTCCAGGCGTCGTCGGGCGACGTGCCGTCGTGGCCGTCGTCGCCGTCCGGGCTGACGTAGTAGGTGCGGGTCGTGTCGTAGTGGGGGGTGGCAGCGCAGCCGCCGGCCGCGATCAGCGCGCCAACGGCCAGGAGCGCGCAGGGGGCACGGAGCCCCGGCATGGCTGCGGCGGCCGCGCTGCCCATCGGAATCAGGCCTCCACGGGCTCGGGCACCGGCAGGGACGGTGCCTGCGGACGCGGGGACCTGGAACGTGCGGTGAACCACGCCACCGTGTGGCGCAGCCCGTCCTCCAGGGGGACGCGGGGGACCCAGCCGAGCTGTTCGAGCGCCTGGTTGATCACCGGGCGGCGGCGGGTCGGGTCGTCGACGGGCAGCGGGCGGTAGGTGATGGGGGAGCGCGACCCGGTGATCGCGCGGACGAGCTCCGCGAGCTCACGGACGGTGCGCTCACCGGGGTTGCCCAGGTTCACCGGGCCGCTGCTTTCGCTGTCGAGCATCGCCACGAGACCCCGGACGAGATCGTCGACGTAGCAGAAGCTGCGGGTCTGGCCGCCGTCGCCGTAGATCGTCAGCGGCCGTCCCGCCAGCGCCTGGCGGACGAAGGTCGACACCACGCGCCCGTCGTGCGGCCGCATCCGCGGACCGTAGGTGTTGAAGATCCGTACGACCCCGACGTCCACCCCGTAGGAGCGGCGGTACGCCATGGAGAGCGCCTCCGCGTACCGCTTGGCCTCGTCGTAGACGCTGCGCGGGCCGACCGGATTGACGTTGCCCCAGTAGCTCTCGGGCTGCGGATGGATCTCCGGGTCGCCGTAGACCTCGCTGGTCGACGTCAGCAGGAAGCGGGCGCCGTGCCGCCGGGCCAGACGCAGGGCGTTCTCGGTGCCCCGGCTGCCGACGGCGAGGGTCTCCAGGGGCAGCCGGTGGTAGTCCGGCGGCGACGCGGGGCTCGCCAGGTGGGCCACGGCGTGCACCGGTCCGGGCACGTCGAAGGGCTCGGTCACGTCGGCGTGGATCAGCCGGAAGCGGGGCGCGTCGCGCAGATGGGCCACGTTCTCCGGTTCGCCGGTGCAGAAGTTGTCCAGGCAGCAGACGATGTCGCCTCTGGCGAGGAGCGCCTCGCACAGATGGGATCCGAGGAATCCGCCGCCGCCGGTCACCACGACTCTCATGACATACCTCCGGTGAGTGCCCGCACGCGGGCGGTGACGCGCGCGGGGGCGGTGTGCGAGGGGGTGGCCGCCCGCGCCGAGAGTCGCGGGCGGCCCGGTGCGTGCACGGTCCAGCCGGCGGCCGACCAGGCCCGCGGATCGAGGCTGTTGCGAGCGTCCAGGAGGACCGGCGCGCGCACCACCGAGGCGAGCGCGGTCGGGTCGATGTCCTGGTACTCGGGCCAGTTGGTGAGGTGCAGGACCAGGTCCGCGTCCTCGCAGGCCTTCTCGATCTCCAGGGTGTAGTCCAGCTCCGGGTGGACCGCGCGCGCGTTCTCGACGGCCTCCGGGTCGTGCACCCGGACCGTGGCGCCCTGTTCCCGCAGGGCGGCGGCCACGACGAGGGCCGGCGAGTCGCGCACGTCGTCGCTGCCGGGCTTGAACGCGGCGCCGAGCACCGCGGCCCTGCGGCCGGTGAAGGAGCCGCCGAGCGCGAGGCGTGCCCGGTCGACGGTGCGGCCCCGCTGCCGGGTGTTGATCCGGTCGACCTCGTGCAGGAACACCACGGCCTCACCGGCGCCGATCTCCTCGGCGCGGGCGGCGAAGGCCCGGATGTCCTTGGGGAAGCAGCTCCCGCCGAAGCCGAGCCCCGGCTCCAGGAAGCGCGGCCCGATCCGCGGGTCCGCGCCGATGGCCCGCGCGAGGACGGAGGCGTCGGCGCCCGCGGCGTCGCACACCTCGGCCATCGCGTTGATGAAGGAGATCTTGGTGGCGAGGAAGGAGTTCGCCGCGACCTTGACCAGCTCCGCAGTGGCGGGATCGGTGGCGAAGAACGGCACCCCGGCCAGGATCATCGGCGTATAGATCGCCCGCAGCACACCCTCGGCGTGCCTGGAGGAGACGCCGACGACGAGCCGCTCGGGCCGCATCGTGTCCGCGACCGCGCAGCCCTCGCGCAGGAACTCCGGGTTCCAGGCGACTTCCGTGTCCGGCGCGCTCGCCGCGATCCGCGCGGCGAGCCGGGCCGCGGTGCCCACCGGCACGGTGGACTTGCCCACCACCAGACTGCCCGGCCGCAGATGCGGGGCCAGTCCGTCCACGACGGCGTCCACATAGCGCAGGTCGGCGGCCTTGCCGTCGGGCCGCTGCGGGGTGCCCACGCACACGAAGTGGGTCCGGGCGAAGGCGGCGCCCTCGGCGAGCGAGGTGGAGAACCGCAGCCGTCCCGAGGCGACGGTACGGGCGAGCAGCTCGTCGAGGCCCGCCTCGTGGATGGGGGCCCGGCCCGCCGCCAGAGAAGCGATCCGTTCGGCGTCGATGTCGATGCCGAGGACCTGGTGGCCGATGTCGGCCATGCATGCCGCGTGCACCGTCCCCACGTATCCGGTGCCGATCACTGTCATCCTCATGGCCTTGCTCCTCGGGCGTCGTGCGTGGTGCGGTCGGCGCGCCGGCCGGGACCGGCGTAGCCGTGCGGGTTGAGCATCTGGAACCGCCATGCGTCGCGGCACATGTCGGTGAGGTCGCGGGTGGGCCGCCAGCCCCAGGCGCGCGCCACCGCGCCCGCGTCCGCGACGAGTTCGGTCACGTCGCCGGGGCGGCGCGGGACGATGTCGTACGGGATGTCCCGGCCGCTGGCCGCGCCGAAGGCGGTGATCACGTCGAGGACCGAACTGCCCTTGCCGACACCCAGGTTGAAGACGCGCATGCCGGGTCCGTCGGAGAGGTGGTCCAGGGCCACGCGGTGTGCCTCGGCGGTGTCCATCACATGGAGGTAGTCGCGGATCGCGGTGCCGTCCGGGGTGTCGTAGTCGTCGCCGAACACGGAAAGACGCTCCAGGCGGCCGACGGCGACCTGGGCGACGTACGGCATCAGGTTGTCGGGGACGCCGCGCGGGTCCTCGCCGAGGAGGCCGCTGGGGTGCGCGCCGACCGGGTTGAAGTAGCGCAGGGCGAGCACGGTGAACTCCGGCCAGTGGGCGCACACATCGGCGAGGAGCTGCTCGCAGAGCCATTTGGAGGCGGCGTACGGATTGGTGGGCGCCGCGGGCGTGGACTCGTCGAGGGGGCCGCGTCCGGCGTCGCCGTAGATCGAGCAGGACGAGGAGAACACCAGCTGGTTCACCCCGTGTTCGTGCATCACCCGCAGCAGCGCGGTGGTGCCGCCGACATTGGTGTCGTAGTACTCGACGGGCATCCGTGTCGACTCGCCCACGGCCTTGTGCGCGGCGAAGTGCACGACGGCGTCCACGTTGTGGCGGTCGAATATGGCCGACAGGGCGCGCCGATCACGGATGTCCAGCTCATAGATGGTGCCGACGAAGCGGTCGGTGATCCGCTCCACCCGGCCGAAGACCTGCGAGGTGCTGTTGGAGTAGTCGTCGATCACGATCAGTTCGTAGCCGTGGTCGAGGAGTTCGACGCAGGTGTGGCTGCCGATGAAGCCGGCTCCGCCGGTGACCAGGATCGTGGACGGGGCGCTCATGACGGATCACCAGCCCAGGACGGCGGCGGCGTACGCCGGATAGAAGACGAGGGCGGTGGAGACCGGGAGCGCCGCCAGGAGCGCGAGGGCGAGCGGGAGTCCCGCCGCGGGGAGCGCGTAGGTGAAGCGGACCTCCGCCGCCCGCGCCGCCTCGTGGACATGGAGCAGCGGGATGGCCAGCGCGACGACCGCGTACGTCGTCGCGGCGAGCAGACAGAGGAAGACATAGCCGGCCGACGGGCTCGTCAACTCGCCCACCAGGGCGATCGCGGAGAGCGCGACGGCGAGGAAGGCGAAGGGGAGCACGAGCCGGGCGGGCAGCGGCCGGGGGCCGCCGGTGTCCTTCGGCGTGACCTTGAACGTCACCGGGCGGGGGCGCAGCCGCTGCCCGACCGCGCCGAAGAGCCCCAGGATGACGAACGGCCATCGGGCCAGCGCGAACAGCCAGGTCTCCCAGCTGACCAGCGGCGCCGTACGGGGACGGAGCATTCCGCGGCGGCGCATCAGGAGCAGCGTCAGGAGCAGCCACACCGGCATGGTCCAGAAGTGCACCAGGAAGTCGAAGTAGTTGACGTTCATCCACGGCAGTCCGGTGAGCACGGCGATCGGCGGCAGCGTGAGCCCCGCGGTGATCATCAGGCCGAGCAGCGGGTAGTAGGCCAGGGCGTAGCCGAAGCGCAGCCGCAGCGCGAGCGGCAGCCGCCGCAGATGGCGCGGGAGCAGCCCGAGCAGCATCGTCGTCAGGCTCCGCGACCACTGGTATTCCTGCGTGATCATGTCGGCGAAGGTGAGCGGCCCGTCCCCGTGCGCCTCCGCGTCGATGGCGAACGCCCCGTGCCAGCCGGCCGAGTTGAGCAGATACGTGGTGGAGAAGTCCTCGGCGAGCTCAGGTCCCAGGCCCCCGATGTCCCGCAGCGCCCGGGTGCGTACGGCGTAGTGGGAGCCGATGCACATCGGGGCGAGGCCGTCGCTGTGGCCGAGCTGCACCGCGCCGTGCCAGACCGCCTCGCGGTGCAGCCGGCCGCGGGCCGCCCAGGAGTCCCGGCCGTTGGCGTCGCACATGCTGGGCGCGGCGACATAGCCGATGGCGGGGTCGTCGAAGGGACGGACCATCTCGGCGAGATAGGTCGGGGCGGGCACATGGTCGCAGTCGAGCTGGGCGACCACGTCGTAGCGCCGGTAGCCCCAATGGTCGTAGAAATAGGCGAGGTTGCCCTCCTTGCAGCGGGTGCGCCGGGGCCAGTCCGCGCGGTGGTACGGGGCCACTCCGCGGCGGCACGACATCCGCACCCGGTGGCTGCGGCACCAGCCGGTGATCTCCTCGGTGGGGTCCTCGTCGCACAGCCAGACGTCGTAGGGGTGCGGGAAGTCCTGCGCCAGCATCGCCTCCAGGGTGCGCCGGACGGTGGGCCACGGCTCGGACGGGGCGCGGGTCACGGCGAAGGCGACGGGCACCGCGGGGACCGGCAGCTCCGGGTTGATCCGGCGCAGCCGCAGGGCGGTGGCGAAGAAGTAGGCGGGAAGGCCGGTCAGATAGAGCAGCAGGGCGCTGTTGACGACAAGACCGGCCCAGCCGACCCGGTGCTCGGGCCGCAGCCACCAGATCCAGAACCAGAGGAAGCTCAGCGCCCAGCCCACGGCGATCGCCGTGAGGAGCGCCCGGTCGCGGCGGGGGAGCGCGGGCACGAAGGTCGTCGGCCGGACCGTACGGACCGGGAACGGATGACCGAAGACGGGGCCGCCCCCGGTGATCCGGACGACGTTGCCGTCCGAGAGGCGGGCGAGTTCGCGCTCCAGCTGGATCTGGTCCGCCGTTCTGATCCGGTTCGCCGACATCGGCTCGCTGTGCGTCATGGCGTGACGCTCCTGGAGGGCTCCGACGCTGTACGCTGACTGCGTACGTTTACGTCGTATATATACGACTTTGCACCTGATGTCCTCTGAGGTCAAGGGGGCCGGAGTCACGGAGGCGGCACAGATGCCGAAAGGGAGACCAGCGGACACGCCGAAGGGGAAAGAACCGAAGGGGAAAGCGCCGGAGCCGGCGGAGCCGCAGGGGCGGCGCGCCAGCGACCGGGGCCGTTACGGACGGCTGAGCAGGGAGAAGGTGCTCGCCACGGCGGTCGAGGTCGTCGACCGCGACGGACTCTCCGGCCTCAGCATGCGCAAGCTCGGCGCGGAGCTCGGCGTCGAGGCGATGGCCCTGTACCGGTACGCACGCAGCAAGAGCGCGCTCCTCGACGGCCTGGTCGAGGCGTTCTGCCTGGAGCTGGAGGCGGACCTCGCGGCGAAGTCCCGGGAGACCGACTGGCGGCGGGAGTTGCACCGCATCGCGCTCGCCACGCACCGGGTGGCCCTGCGCCACCCGAACGTGGTCCCGCTGCTCGCCACCCGGCTGCTCTCCACGCCGCTCGCCCGCCGCCCGGCGGCCGTCCTGCGCAGCGACGAGCGGGTCCTCGCGCTGCTGCACGACGCGGGCCTGAGCGACCGCCGCACGGTGCAGGTGCACCGGGCGTTCACGGCGTGGCTGCTCGGCTATCTCCTCGTCGAACTGCGGGCCATGGACGACGAGCCCGGCGAACCGGACCCCGCCTTCCGGCTCGGACTGCACCGCATGCCCGCCCAGGACTTCCCCCGGCTGCGGGCGACGGCCCTCTCCCTCGACGGGCGCGGCGGACCCCGGCAACTGGCCGCGGGGCTCGACGCGTTGCTCGGGTCATGACCCGTTGCGCACGGCGTCCAGATACTCCGCGATGGCATCCCTGTTGCGGGTCAGGCAGTTGACCCGCTCGGTCATCCGGTCGCGCTGCAGCTCCAGGGTGGCGATCATCTCCGGTGTCGCGTCCGGGAAGTAGATCGTCCGGGGCTTGTCGAGGCAGGGCAGGATCTGTCTGATGATGCGGGTGGGCAGCCCCGCGTCGAGCAGCCCCCGGATCTGCATGACCCGGTCCACGAAGCGGTCGTCGTACTCGCGATAGCCGTTCGCGGCACGCTCGGCCATGATCAGGCCCTGCTCCTCGTAGTAGCGCAGCAGCCGCCGGGGTGTACCGGTGCGCTCCGACAGTTCCCCGATCCGCATCCGACCGACCCCGCAGTCCCTCGCTCGATCTCTTGCCCGACTCCGCTTGACCTTCACATCGATGTGAGGGTTTGAGGATACCGGCATGAGCAACGAGAACAAGCTTCCGCTGGCCGCACTCCTGGCCCTGGCCACCGCCGTCTTCATCACCAGCCTCACCGAGAACCTGCCCGCCGGACTGCTGCCCGCGATGAGCGCGGACCTGGACGTCGGCGAGTCCGCGATGGGCCAGAGCGTCACCATCTACGCGATCGGCACCGCGCTCACCGCGATCCCGCTGACGGCGGCCACCGCGGGCTGGCGGCGCAAGCGGCTGCTGCTGACCGCCATGACGGGCTTCGCCCTCGCCAACACGGTCACGGCGGTCTCCGGCCACTACCCGCTGACCATGGTGGCCCGCTTCGTCGCGGGCGTCGCGGCAGGACTCGCCTGGGCGCTGCTCGCCGGGTACGCCCGCCGCCTGGCCCCCGTCCATCTGCGGGGCAAGGCGATCGCCGTCGCCATGGCCGGCATCCCGCTCGCCCTGTCGCTCGGCGTGCCCGCGGGGACCTTCCTCGGCGACGCGCTCGGCTGGCGGGTCGCGTTCCTCCTGATGACCGCCCTCACCGTCGTGCTGCTCGGCTGGATCACCGTCGCCGTCCCCGACCACCCCGGACAGCGGCGCGAGGGCCGCACCCCGGTCCTGCGCACCCTGCGCGTCCCCGGCGTCACCCCGGTCCTCGCCGTCACGCTGGTCTTCGTCCTCGCCCACACCGTCCTGTACACGTACATCGCCACGTTCCTCGACCACCTCGGCATGGGCGGCTCGACCGACCTCGTGCTCCTCGTCTTCGGCGCGGCCTCGCTGCTGAGCATCTGGATCGTCGGCGCCCACATCCACCGCAGGCTGCGTACGCTCACCATCGCCTCCGCGCTCCTGGTCGCCGTGGCGGCGGCGCTCCTCGCGGTACTCGCCGAAAGCCCCGCCCTGGTCTACGTGGCCGTCACGCTGTGGGGCCTGGGCTGGGGCGGCGCCCCCACGCTCCTGCAGACCGCGGCAGGGGACGCCGGGGGCGAGGCGGCGGACGCGGCGCAGGCCATGCTCGTCACCCTGTGGAACGCGGCGATGGCGGGCGGCGGAGTCGTCGGCGGCATCCTCCTCGGGCGGTTCGGCGCCGGGTCCTTCCCCTGGAGCGTCCTCGTGCTCCTCGTGCCGGTGCTCCTCATGGTGCTCGCCGCCCGGCGGCACGGTTTCCCCGCCCGGCGGCCGGAAGCGGGCCCCGATGCCGCACAGGCACCGGAACCCGACCCGAGCGCACCGGAGTTCACATCCGCTTCGCCCCGGCCCTGATCGCCTCCCGGATCCGGGTGTACGTACCGCAGCGGCAGATGTTGCGGATCTCGTCCAGGTCGTCGTCGCCGATCTCCCGTCCGGCGGCGGCGGCCTCCCGCACCTTGGCGACGGCGGCCATGATCTGCCCCGGCTGGCAGTAGCCGCACTGCGACACGTCAAGCTCCAGCCAGGCCTCCTGCATCGGGTGCAGCTCCTTGCCGACCGTGCCGGGCAGCCCCTCGATCGTGGTGACCTCGTCCTGAGGGCCGATCTTCGAGACCGGCACCGAACAGGGGTTGAACGCCTTGCCGTTGATGTGCGACGTACACGACTGGCAGACCCCGAGGCCGCAGCCGTACTTGGGCCCCGTCACGCCGAGCAGGTCGCGCAGGACCCAGAGCAGACGTACGTCGTCCTCGGCGTCGACGGTGATCCGCTCGCCGTTGAGCTTGAAGGTGTGGCTTGGCACGAAGGCCTCCTCAGTAGGCGCGGTCGAGACCGTCGGTGGGGGACTGCGGGGTCGACGGCTCGCGCGGCAGCGGTTCGAAGCTCAGCGTGCCGTGGTTGATCGGGAAGTCGGTCGGCATCGTCCCGGTGGCTCGCGCGTACGCGCAGGCGATCGCCGCGAACGCGGGCGCCACGCCCAACTCACCCGCTCCGGCGGGCCTTTCGCCGGTGCTCGGCATCACGACGACCTTGAGGTCGAGGGGTGTGTTCCACTGCCGGGTGTAGAAGTAGTTGTCCCAGCTGCCCTCCAGCGGGAGGCCGTCCTCGATGTGCAGGCTGGAGGTGAGCGCCATGGCGAGGGCGTCGTTCATGCCGCCCATCATCTGGGCCTCGAGGCCGCGCGGGTTGATGGCGAAGCCCGCGTCCACGACCATCAGCGCCTTGGTGACACGCGGGCCGGTGACACCGTCCCTGACCTTCCGGTTCACCGTCTCCGGACGGCAGTCGATCTCCACGAGCGCGGCGACCGCTCCCCGGTACTCGGCGTGCAGGGCGATGCCCTGCGCGATCCCGTCCGGCAGCGACTTGCCCCACTCGCCGACCTCAACCGCCTTGTCAAGCACGGCCCGCAGCCGCTTGTCCTTCAGGAACTCGCGGCGGAACTCCACGGGGTCCTTGCCGAGCTTGTCCGCCAGCCGGTCGACCACCAGCTCCCTGGCGCACGCCACGTTCGGCGAGTAGATGTTGCGCATGCTGCCCGTGTTGAACTTCAGCGGAATCTCGTTGAGCAGCTGGGTCGTGACCCCGAAGTTGTAGGGCGTGGACTGGGTCAGCTGGAAGATCGTCTCGGCGAAGGTCAGATTGCCCGCCACCGGAAGCTTCGCCGCCGTCGACGTGATCATCTCGCCCAGGCCGTGGCCGAAGTCCGTCTGCGAACTGGTGTGCCGCTGCTCGTAGCTGAGGACATTGCCGAGTCCGTACGTCGCGCGGACCCGCGAGACGCACATCGGATGCGTGCGCCCCTGCCGGAAGTTGTCCGTACGGGACCACGACAGCTTGACCGGCTTGCCCATCTTCTGCGAGATCTCGGCGGCCTCGGCCGCCACGTCGTGGAAGAGGTGGCGGCCGAACGAGCCGCCGCCCTCGACGACATGCACTTTCACCGCGTGCAGCGGAAGGCCCAGCTGCGCGGCGATCTCGCCCTGCGCGACGATCGGCGACTTGAGGCACGACCAGATCTCGGCGCGGTCCTCGCGCACGTCGGCGATCGCGTTGTCCGGCTCCAGCGGGCTGTTGCTGGCGAACGCGAAGGTGAACTCGGCGTCGACCTTCTTGGTGAGCAGCGGCGGCACGACCATCGGAAGCGCCGCCTTCTTGAGCTTGGCGAGGACGGTGGCGTCCGACTCCTTGTCGACCGTGCCGGGACCCCAGGTCACCTTCAGCGCCCGCAGCGCGTCGATGCACTGGCCGAACGTCTCGCCGCGCACCGCCACACCGTGCCGCACGGTCACGACGTCCGTGATGCCGGGCATGGCGCGTACCGCGTCCGCGTTCTCGACGGCGCGTACGGTGCCGTTGATCGTCGGCGGCCTGCGCACCATCGTCGGCTTGGCGTCCGGGACCCGCATGTCCATCCCGAACGTCTTGCGGCCGGTCACCGCGGCCAGCGCGTCGACGCGGTTCTGCGGGGTGCCGAGGACGGTGAACTCCGAGGGGTCCTTCAGCCGGGCCGAGGCCCGCACGACGCGGGTGCTGGCCGCCGCCTTCGCGAGCGATCCGTACGTCGCGCTCCTGCCTCCGTACGTGATGACCCCGTCCTTGGTCGTCAGCTTCGCCGCGTCGGCGCCCCACTGCTCGGCGGCCGTCGCGACGAGGCGCTGCCGGGCCACGGCCGCGGCGACGCGCACCGGGCGGTACATGCTGCGCATCGAGTTGGAACCGCCGGTCATCTGGTTCATGAGCAGCTCGGGGCGGGCGTCGGCGAGCGTGACCCTGACCTTGCCGATGGGCAGGTCCATCTCCTCGGCGATCATCATGGCGATCGCCGTGGTCATGCCCTGGCCCACCTCCGCCCGCGGCACCGCGAAGGACGCGGTGCCGTCGGCGTGCACCTGGACCGCGATCAGACCCGAGGTCGGCGCCGCCGCCAGGTTCTGCATGTCGCCGAGGTCGAAGATGTTCTCCGGCTGCGGCAGCGAGGGCACGGCGGCCTCGGCGCTCTCGCCGGTCGCGTCCACGCCGAACCGTACGCCCACGGCCAGCGTCGGCGCCGCGAGCAGATACGCGAGTACCTTGCGGCGACTGGAGCCCTCGGGCCTTCCGGTCTCCTCGGGCTCCTCCGGCCCCGCGTCCGGATGCGCCTCCGCACGCCGCTGAACTGCCATGTGTGCTCCTCCCGGGAACGAGAACGATCAGCCGGGGGAGCCTATGGCGCGGCGGTGCGAGGCGGGATGGCAGGGGCGGAAACTCTACAGGGCCGCCACAGGAATTGACCGGAAGTCAGTCGATGGGCGGCCCTGGAGTCGATCGTCTGTGCGACGGACCACAAATCTATGCGGCGGAGTACACGTCCTCCACGTATCGCCCCTGCGCGATCAGGCCGTCCAGCCACCGCCCGGAGTCCGCCTCGGTGGCCCCCGGCGTGCGGTCCCGGTGGAGCGTGCGGAAGGCGGCCCGTACGCCCGGTGCCATCCGGGAGCCGTCGCCGCACACATAGACGCGGGCCCCGGCGGAGAGCAGCTCCCACACCTCGTCGCCCTCGGCGGCGACGCGGTGCTGCACGAAGGCCGCCCCGTCGACCGGCGCTTCGCTGAACGCGGGCCGCAGCGACACCGCCCCCGCGGCCTCGGCGGCCCGCAGCTCGTCGGCGTGCAGGAAGTCGCCCTCCGGGTGGTCGCACCCGAAGTAGCAGAGCGCGGGCGGGAGTTGGCCGCCCGCGTCCACCAGCGCGGCACGGTCGGCGACGGCTCCGCGGAACGGCGCGAGACCCGTGCCCGCGGCGATCATGACGACCGGCGCCGCGTCCTCGTGGTCGATCCGGAACGCCTCGCGGCACGGCTGGACACGCGCGAGCACCGTGTCGCCCGGCCGCACCCCGACGAGATGCCCGGAGCCCGTCCCCCGGTACAGCTCGCCGCTGCCGGAGCGGGCCGGGGCCTGGAGCAGCGAGACCATCAGGTCGACGTGGCCCGGCCGCACGGCGGGCGAGGACGATACCGAGTAGTGGCGCGGGCGCATCGGCGTGAGCACATCGAGCAGCGTCGGCCAGTCCAGGGCGCCGCGCAGGGCCGGGTACGCCTCGGCCACTTCCAGCAGCGTGCGCCCATCGGCGTCGGCGTCGTCTCCGAGCGCGGCGAGCGCCGCCCGCTCCGGCGGGCACGGATTGGCCGCGGCGAGCGCGGCCAGCTGCCCCGCGCCCGGCCGATCCTGCAACTCGACGTGGTGGGAGAGGAGTTGGCGGACCGTCAGCGGGCGGTCCACGGCGATGCCGTCGCGCCGCGGGCGGCCCGCGC
Organism: Streptomyces sp. NPDC050658; assembly: GCF_044457025.1. Lineage (NCBI taxonomy): Bacteria > Bacillati > Actinomycetota > Actinomycetes > Kitasatosporales > Streptomycetaceae > Streptomyces > Streptomyces sp. NPDC050658. Next base: position 114,184 of record NZ_JBITGM010000013.1, on the reverse strand, counting down.
GGATGTCGAGGACCGCGTCCAGGTCCACGCCGAACGCGGCGGCGGCCCGCTCGACGAGCGCCGGGTCCTGCACCGGAAGGACGGTGAGGTGGTCGCCGGTGCGGTACGTGACGCCGTCGGGCAGCGCCAGCCGGACGAAGCGCTTGGTGCGGGGGTGGCCGGGCGCGGTCAGGTCGTGCGCCTGGGTGACGGTCATCGGGACGAGGCCGTGCCGCTCGGCGAGGGCGTCCAGCGGGCCGCCGGTCAGCTCTCGGACCTCGTACCCGTCCGGAGTCTGCGCCTGAGCCGCCGCCTCGGGGTCGCCGTACCGCTCCAGGAGCGCCGTGCGCAGCCGGGCCGTGAAATCGCGCACCGCGCCGCCGAGATCGCCCGAGGCGTCGGCCGCCGTGCGCTCCAGGAGCCGGTCGCCGCCCAGCTCGGCGAGCCGCTCGTCGAAGCGGGTCGGCACATGCTGATAGGTGGCGGCCCAGTTGCGGTCGCCCACGCCGAGGACCGCGTATGTCACATGCTCGGCGGCGGCCGAGGGCGCGCCGTCCAGCCAGGCGGCGAAGGCCGCGGCGTCGTCCGTGGGGCGGCCGTTGTACGAGGCGGCGGTGATCACGACCGCGCGGTCGGCCGGCAGCCCGCCCGCGTACGCGTCCAGGGCCGCCACCTCCGTCTCGCAGCCCACCGCCGCCGCCTCCTCGGCGAGCCGGGCGGCGAAGTCGCGGCAGGTCCCGTAGTTGCTGCCGTGCAGGAACAGCGCGCGCGTTCCGGCGCGGACCCGTCCGGGCAGCGCCGCCGCCTCGGTCGTTGCGGCCGAGGAGCGGGCGGCCGGCGCGCCGGGCAGCTCGCCGTGCACCCGGTCGGCGGCGGTGCGGGGCGTCAGGGTGAGCGTGAAGCCCTCCGGCTTGAGGGTGAGCGTCTCCTTGACGGTGAGCCGGTAGTCGGCGTGGTCGTGCAGCCGGTAGCGGTGCACCAGCATGGCGAGCAGCATCGTCGCCTCGTGCAGCGCGAACTGCCGCCCGATACAGGCGCGTTCACCCGTGCCGAACGGCTTGAACGCGTGCGGGGAGCGGGCCGCCTCCGCTTCCGGGGTGAAGCGGGACGGGTCGAACAGCTCGGGGTTGTCGCCCCACACCGGCTGCCGGTGCAGCATCGGCGTCAGGATCGTCACGCCCTGCCCCGCGCGCAGCGGGATACGGCCGCCGAGCAGGGTGTCCTCGCGGGCGTGGCGGCCGAACGCGGCGGCCGTCGGCCAAAGGCGCAGGGCCTCGTTGAGCACCTGGCGGGTGTACGTGAGCCGACCGACCTCGTCGAACGTCGGCTCGGGGTCGGCGGCGTCGCCCCACAGGCCGTCCACCTCGCGGCGCACGAGATCGAGCACGGCCGGGTGCTTGGCCAGGTAGTACAGGGCGAAGGACATCGCGCCGGACGTCGTCTCGTGCCCCGCGATCAGGAACGTGATCACCTGGTTGCGGATGTTGGCGGTGCTCAGCCGCCCGCCGTCGCCGGGGTGCCGGGCGGTGAGCATCAGGCCCAGCAGGTCCTCGGCGGACTCCGCGCCACCGCCGGGAGCGTCGGCCCGCGCGGTGATGACCTCGTCGACGACCTCCGCCAGATAGTCGGCGTCCGCCCGGAACGCCGCGTCCGCCGCCGAGTGGTCACTGCCCGGCGTACGGCTCAGGCGCGTCATGCTCCACTCCAGGCAGCGCACCATGGAGTCGATGAAGGGGTGCGGCTCCGCCCGCCCGAAAGACCCGAAGTCATAGCCGAACCCGGCCAGGCCGATGGTGTCCAGCGTCATCCGCGTCATGTCGCCCGGCACGTCGACGGGGTGCCCGTCGCGCGCGCCACGGTCCCACGACTCGATGAGCCGGTGGGCGACGCGCAGCATGACCGGGTGGTAGGTGCGCATCGAGCCGAGCGCGAACGCGGGCATCAGGATGTCGTGCGCGCGGGCCCAGTCCGGTTCGTCGTTGTACGCAGTGAAGAGCCCGTCCGCGGTGAACTCGCGGACGTTCTCCAGGGCGGGGCCCACATGCTTGGCGAACCGCCGCTCGTCGGCCAGCTCGGTCACCAGGTCCAGATCGCTGACGAACAGCGCGTCCCGGCCGTGCAGCCGCCGCCGCAGCACGGGACCGTGCAGCCGGGTCAGCTCCATGGCCTGCTGCAGCGGGGCGGGACCGGGGCCGGTCGCGGAGACGTCGATCAGCGGGAGGCCGTCGAGGGTGTCGACCACGTGCCCGGAGCCGGAAGGCCCGGTCAGGGGTGCGGTGGGGGCGGAAGTGGAGGGCATGGCGCGACAACTGCCTTTCGCCGTACGGAGGTCACTGCTCCCCAGCTTGATCGTCCTGACCCGCGGGTCAGGACCGCTCCACTACATGATTGTGTAGTGCCGGACGCCGCCGCGCACTTGACGGCCCACCCGTCGATCTTCCTCGCCCGGAAGGAGCCGCGCATGGACTCCGTGCTCTGGCGCAACCGCGCCATGACCCTCTTCGACCGCATCCCGATGCCGGTCGCCGTGTGCGACGCGGGCGGGGCGATCATCCTGGCCAACCCGGCGATGGCCGCCGAGTGGGGCACGTCCCCCGGCGCCCTGCGCGGACGCAACGCACTGGAGCTGTTCCGTCCCGACGAGAAGACCCAGGTGCTGCGGATCGTCGAGGCGGTGCGGCTCGGCCGCCGGTCCCGGTACCCGGTCGCGGTGCGCTGGGCGGCCGCCGACGGGGCGCGCCGCCACGGAGAGCTGACGGCGGAGCCGGTGAGCGACACCCCAGACGAGACGCCGGGCCTCCTCGTCATGCTCCGTGTGCTCGGGGAGACGGCGGCCCCCGCGCCCGCCCCGGAAGCGGCGGCCACCCCCGCCGAGGCCCGCATCCTGGCCCTGCTCGCCGCGGGCGCCACCACGGAGCGGACCGCGCGCGAGACCGGCCTGACCCGCGACGGCGTGACCTACCACCTGCGCCGCCTGACCGGCCGCTGGGGCGCCGCCAACCGGACCGAACTCGTCGCGCGCGCCTACGCGTTGGGGGTCCTAGCCCCCGGCGTGTGGCCGCCCGCGCCGGCGCCCTGAGGGCCCCGGGTCCCGACCCCCGGGGGCCTTTGGTCCCGGGCCCGTGTCAACCGATCGGATGACCCTCCCGTCCGCCGTCGAGAGCGCCGAACGCGGCCCCTAGGCCGACCGGTCGGGGCCGGTTCCGGGCCCAGGATTGATGTCAGAGCGGGAACGCAGAAGCTTCCCGAGCTTCCCCCGGTCACAGGCTTTCCGAGCTTCCCCCGGTCTGATTCGAAGGAGCACACCATGAAGAAGATGTCCCTGCGTACCCGCGTCCTCACCGGCACCGTTGCCGCCGCCGCCCTCTCCGCCGGCACCTTCGGCGCCGTCTCCGCCAACGCCGCCACGCCGGCCGCCCCGGCCGCCGCCAAGGCCGACGCCGCCAACAAGAACGTCATGCAGACCAACCACCTCACCATCGAGGCCGCCACCGAGGCCGCGCAGGCGACCCTGGACGCCGCCGAGAAGGAGAACCAGCGGGTCTCCGTCGCGGTCGTCGACCGCAACGGCAACACGATCCTTACGCTCCGTGGCGATGGCGCCGGCCCGCAGTCCTACGAGGCGGCCGAGAAGAAGGCCTTCACCGCCGTCTCCTGGAACGCGCCGACCTCCGAGCTGGCCAAGCGCCTCGACAAGGCCCCGACGCTGAAGGACATCCCCGGCACCCTCTTCCTCGCGGGCGGCGCCCCCGTCGCCGCGAAGGGCGCCCCGATCGCGGGCATCGGTGTCGCCGGTGCGCCCTCCGGCGACCTGGACGAGAAGTTCGCCCAGGCCGGCGTGGCCACCCTCGCCAAGTAACGGCCCCCCGACCCCGGCGGCACCCGACCCCCCGTACGGGTGCCGCCGGTCTCTTCGTACCTACGCCCAGCACCACGCCCAGCACCACGCCTAGTACCCACGTCGCACAGGCCACTGGAGGACCGAGATGGACGACCGGAACCGCCGACTCCTGGAGGCGGCCCGCAGCGGGGACGCCGCCGAGGTGCGCGCCGCCCTGGACGCGGGGGCCTCGGTGGAGGCCCGCGACGACGAACTGCGCTCACCGCTGCTGCTCGCCTCGCTCGGCAGTCATGTCGAGGCCGCCCGCGTCCTGGTCGCCGCCGGCGCGGACCCGGACGCCCAGGACCGCCGCAGCGACAGCGCCTGGCTGGTCACCGGCGTAACCGGCAGCGTCCCGATGATGCGGGCCCTGCTGCCCGCGCACCCGGACCTGACCCTGCGCAACCGCTTCGGCGGCGTATCGGTCATCCCGGCGAGCGAGCGCGGCCACGTCGCGTACGTCCGCGCGGTGCTCCGGGAGACGGACATCGACGTGAACCACGTGAACGACCTCGGCTGGACGGCCCTCCTGGAGGCCGTGATCCTCGGCGACGGCGGACTGCCGCACCAGGAGATCGTCGAGCTGCTGATCACGGCGGGCGCCCGCCCCGACCTCGCGGACGCGGACGGCGTCACACCGCTGGCCCACGCCGAGCGGCGCGGCTTCGACTCCATCGCGGCGCTGCTGCGGGCCGTCTCTTGAAGGCGGGCCTGCTCGGGGCGGTCGCCGTGGTCCTGCTCGTCACCGGCTGCTCCGCGGCCGGTGCGGCCGGCTCCGGGGCCCCCGCGCCCCGGACCGCGAGCGTCACCCCAACCGCCCCCGCGCCCGAGCGCACCCCGGACGGCACCCTCCTGGTCGCGGACTTCGACAGCGACACCGTGACCTTCGTGGACCCCGAGCGCGGGCCCATCGACTCCGTGAAGGTGGGCACCGCGCCGTACGGCCTGGTCGTCGGCGACGACGGCAGGGCCTGGGTGGCGACCGCCGAGGGCGTCGCCGTCGTGGACACCGCGGCGCGCGAGCGGCTCGACCGGATCCCGTACGCCACCAAGACCGGGCCCGTCACCACGGGCGAGTACCGGGGCGGCGGCATGGGCATCGCGATCGCACCCGACGGCGACCACGTGTACGTCGGCGTCAACGTCCCCGACACGAACGGCGTCCTGGAGGTCGTCGACACGAAGAAGCGCGAGGTCACGGACACGGTCCCGGTCGGCCGCCGCCCGTTCGACGTCGACGTGTCCCGCGACGGCGACGAGGTGTACGCCACCGGCCACGACTCCTACGACGTGACCGCCGTCCGCGCGGACACCCTCGACCCGCGCCGCCTTGAGGTCGCCCCCTACGGCACCGAAGGCGGCCTCGGCTCCTGGCTCAAGCCGCACTACGCCGTCGTACGCGAGGACGGAAAGCTGGCGCTGCCCTTCGAGGGCGAACGCCTGGCTGTGCTCGACCCGCGCACCGGCGACGTCGACATCCAGCGGATGACGGCCGACACCCACCAGCACGGTGCCACCCTCACCCCCGACGGCACCCTGCTCGTGGTCGGCACGGGCCCGATCAACGCCTCCGACGACGACCCGTCGCTCACGATCCGCGAGCCCGGCGGCAAGGAACGGGTCGTCCCGCTCGACGGACCGCACGAGGACGTGGTCGTCTCCGAGGACGGCGACACGGCGTACGTCACCGGAGGCTTCACCCGTGAGGGCTCCTGGGACGGCATCACGGTCGTCGACCTGGACAGCGGCGACACCCGCCGGCTGCCGGCGGGGGTGCGTCCGCTGGGCATCGCGGTGCTGTGAGCCCTCGGCGCCACCGGCGGCGCCCGGTCAGTCGTCGGCCGTCAGGGAAGGGTCCCGGAGGATGTCGTCCACGGTCATGGCCGTGCCGCGTTCGTACGCCGCGTCGAAGCGGGCCCCGTCCAGGACGGCCCTGGCGCGGGACTCGATGCGGGTCACGTCGTCCCGCTCCCCCTGGGGCAGCGGTGCGCCGACCGAGTTCCGGGCCGCCGCCGCGGCGCCGAGCAGCAGCGCGGCGCGCTCCGCCCGGCCCGCAAGGGCACGTGCCCCCGCCAGCCCTTCGAGGGCCAGGGCCAGCGGCCGCGCGCCCGTGCCGCGCGCCGCGGCCAGGCCGTCGAGCTGGAGCTTCAGGGCGCTGGCAGCGTCGCCGCGCAGTTCGGCGGCGAAGCCGAGTTCGGCGAGGATCAGCGCGGGTGCCTTCGGCTCGTACCCCATCTCCCGGTGGATCTCCAGGACGTGCCGCATATGGGCCTCGGCGGCGTCCAGGTCGCCCTCGCGGCGCGCTCCCATGCCGAGCCCGATCTCCGCGTACTGCTCACCGAACTTGTCGGACTGCGCGACCGCGAGCCGCCTGGCCCGCTCGTGGAACTCCCGCGCCCGCGGATAGGCGCGGTCGAGCAGCGCCAGCCGGCCGAGCCCCGCGAGCTGGAAGGACACCTCGGGCCACAGCTCCAGGTCCTCCGCCATGCGCAGCCCCTCGCGGCGCAGCCGTGCGGCCCGGTCGTAGTCGCCCGTCATCTGGGCGACGGCCTGCAGCTGCACCATCGCCCGCAACTGACCCCACTGGTCGCCCAGTTCGCGGAAGAGTTCCAGGCTGGTGTCGGCATGGCGCCGCAACGCGCCGAAATCTCCGCGCAGTTGGGCGTGGAAGGCCTGGCTCGCGAGGGCGGCTGCGGTGCCCCACCGGTCGCCGAGCGAGCGGAACGTGGTGAGCGCGGACTCGATGAGCCGCCGGCTCGGCGCGGGGTCGCCGATGCCGTACGGGTTGGACGCCAGGAACCACTGCGCGTACGCCCTGCCCCGCGGGTCGTCGACGTCCTCGTACGGCCGCAGCGCGTCGCGGTACTCACCGGCGGCGTCGGAGCTGCCGCCGAGCAGCAGCCGGAAGCCGCCGAGCCAGCCCGACGCCTTCGCGACCAGCGCGGCCGGGGCGTCGGCGGCGGCCGACAGGGCCTGTGTGAGGGAGCGCTGGGCCTCGCCGTTGCGGCCCCGCAGATACCAGTACCAGGCCATGGCGTTGACCAGGCGCAACGCGCACTCGGTGTCCCGGGCGCGCAGGGCGCTCTCCAGGGCGGAGCGCAGATTCGCGTTCTCGGCGTCGAGGAGGCGCAGCCACTGCCGCTGTCCCGGCCCGCGCAGCTGCGGCTCCGCCCGCTCGGCCAGCTTCGTGTAGTAGCGGCGGTGGCCGCGCTGCAGCGCCGCCGACTCGCCTGATCGCACGAGCTGTTCGGACGCGTACGCGGCGACCGACTCCAGCATCCGGTAGCGCGGGCCCTGCGCCGGGGACGCGCCGTCCGTCATCACGAGCAGCGAACCGTCCACGAGCCGGGCCAGCAGATCGAGCACCTCCGCGCGGTCCACGCCGTCACCGGCGCACAGCTCCTCCGCCGCGTCGAGCGTGCTGCCGTCCGCGTGCACGGCGAGGCGCCGCAGCACCGTCCGCTCCCGCTCGCCGAGCAGCTCCCAGCTCCAGTCGATCACGGCCCGCAGGGTGCGCTGACGGGCCGGGGCGTCGCGCGGGCCCACCGCGAGGAGGTGGAAGCGGTCGTCGAGCCGGGCGTCCAACTCGTGTACGCCGAGGGCCCGCACGCGGGTCGCCGCCATCTCCAGGGCCAGCGGGATGCCGTCCAGACGGCGGCAGATCGACACCACCGCGGCGAGGGTGTCCTCGTCGAGCGTGAAGCGCGGCGCGGCGGCCCTGGCGCGGGCGACGAACAGCTCGACCGCGCTGAACTCCCGTACGTCCGCCGCGCTCAGACCGGTGGCCGACTCCGGCCGCCGCAGCGGGGGCACCTCTTCGAGGTGTTCGCCGGTGATGCCGAGCGGCACCTGGCTGGTGGCCAGGATGCGCAGGGCCGGGGCCGCCTTCAGGAGCTGCCCCGCGAGTTCCGCCGCGGGACCGGCGACGTGCTCGCAGTTGTCGAGGAGCAGCAGGGCGGGCCGGTCTCCCAGGGCGTGGGCGACGCGCGCGGCCGGCGTCGGCTGCTCGTCGCCGGGGTGCGAGGTGTCGTCCCGCAGGCCGAGCGCACCGCCGACGGCCTCGTCCACGCCGGTCGACGCGGATCCGGTCGACGCCGGTTCGAGCGCGGCGAGTTCCGCGAGGTGGATGCCGCCGGGGAAGGTGTCGTCGAGCCCTCTGGCGGTGGCGAGCGCGAGCTGCGTCTTGCCGACGCCGCCGGGCCCGGTGAGGGTCACCAGGCGGTGCGAGGCGAGCAGGGAGCGCAGTTCCCGCACGGCCCCGGCCCGGCCGATCAGCTCGGTCAGCGCCGCCGGCAGATTGCCCGGCGGGCGGGCCGCGGAGGTGGCCGGGGCGGGCGGGGCGGCCAGGGCGGGGTCCTGGGCGAGGATCGAGCGGTGCAGGGCGGTCAGTTCGGGACCGGGGTCGACGCCCAGGTCCTCGGCGAGCCGTGTGCGCAGGTCGGTGTAGCCGCGCAGCGCCTCGTCCTGCCGGCCGGCCAGGTACAGCGCCCGCAGATGCGCGGCGCGCAGCCGCTCCCGCAGCGGGTGCAGGGCCACGAGGTCGGTCAACTCATCGGCGACCAGGGCGTGTTCGCCGAGGTCCAGGCGGGCGGCGGCCTGTTCCTCGAGCGCGCTCAGACGCTGCTCGTCGAGACCGGTGGCCGCGGCGCGCACGAACTCCTCGTCGGCGAAGTCGGCGAACGCGGGGCCGCGCCAGAGGGCGAGCGCGTCCGCCAACAGGGCGGCCCGTGACCGGGGTTCGGCGGCGGCCCGCGCGCGGCCGAGGAGTTCCTGGAACCGGTCGGCGTCGACCGCTTCGGCGCCGGACCGCAGTTCGTACCCGGCCGCGCGCGACACGACAAGATCCCGCGCGCCGGGCTCGGCGGTCTCCAGGGCGCGCCGCAGCTGCCACACCTTCGTCTGGAGCGCGGCCTGCGGATTGTTCGGCGGCTTGTCGCCCCACAAGTCCTCGACGAGCCGGTCGGCGGAGACCGGGCGGCCCCGGTGGGCGAGGAGATGCGCGAGCAGGGCACGGACCTTCAGCTCGGGGACCCTGACCTCCGCCCCGTCGGCCGTCCACACTCCCAGCGGCCCCAGCACCCCCCAACGCATGTGATCAGGCTATCCGACGCCCGCCGACGCTCCCGTCGGGGCCGGGAGAGCGCCGAGACCACGGAGGCCGGGAGAGCGCCGAGACCACGGAGGCCGGGAGAGCGCCGAGACCACGGAGGCCGGGAGAGCGCCGAGAGAGGGCCGAGAGCGGACCGAGAGCGGGTGCGCGCACCGTAAGGGTCCGACGGAGCCGGGCCCGGGAGGGAAACGCACATGACTGACCGCAGACTGAACGTCGCCGTTCTCATCGGCAGTACCCGCAGCGGCCGCTTCGGGCCCGTGCCCGCCCGGTGGATCGCCGCCGAGGCGGCCGCTCGGGACGACTTCGACGTCGACGTGATCGACCTGGCCCAGGTGTGGCTTCCCGACGTGCTCACCCAGAGCCTCGCGGGCCCGCTGCCACCGGCCGTGCTCGACCTCGCGCCCTGGCTGGCCAGGGCGGACGCCTTCGTGGTCGTGACGCCGGAGTACAACCACAGCGTCCCGGCCTCCCTGAAGAACGCCGTCGACTGGTACGTGGAGGAGTGGAAGGCCAAGCCGGTCGCGTTCGTCTCCTACGGCGGCATCGCCGGCGGACTGCGCGCCGTGGCGCATCTGCGCGAGATCTTCCCCGCCCTGCACGCCGTCACCGTCCGCGACAGCGTCTGCTTCCCCGACTGCCGGGACCAGTTCGACGACGCGGGCCGCCCCAGGGACCCCGAGGGCTGCGCGGCAGCGGCCAAGACCATGCTCGACCAACTCGCCTGGTGGGGCCATGTGTTGCGGGACGCCCGAGCCCAGCTGCCGTATCCGGGCTAGCCACCCCCGGCACACCGCCTGACCGATCGCAAGGAAGGAAGAAGAAACCCATGTCATCGAAGACCGCCGAGGTGCCCGCCCGGAAGGCCGGGGCACGGGAGTGGCTGGGGCTCGCCGTGCTCGCCCTGCCCACCCTGCTGATCTCCCTCGACCAGAGCGTCCTGTACCTGGCGCTGCCCCACCTCGCCGACGCGCTGCACCCCACCGGCACCCAGACCTTGTGGATCATGGACATCTACGGGTTCCTGATCGCGGGCTTCCTCATCACGATGGGCACGCTGGGCGACCGGGTCGGCCGCCGCAAGCTGCTCCTGATCGGTGCCGTGGCCGTGGGCCTCACCTCGGTGGCGGCCGCGTACTCCACCAGTGTCGAGGCGCTGATCGTCACCCGCGCGCTGCTCGGTGTGGCCGCCGCGACGCTGATGCCGTCCACGCTCGCCCTCATCAGCAACATGTTCCAGGACCCGTACCAGCGGGGCCGCGCCATCGCGGTCTGGGCCAGCTGCTTCATGGGCGGCACGGCGCTCGGCCCCGTCGTGGGCGGTGTGCTCCTCGAGTACTTCTGGTGGGGTTCGGTGTTCCTGCTCGGCGTGCCCGTGATGGCGCTGCTGCTGATCCTCGCGCCGGTGGTGCTGCCGGAGTACAAGGACCCGGACGCGGGCCGGATCGACCTGCTCAGCGTCCTGCTTTCGCTGGTGTCGATCCTGTCGGTCATCTACGGGCTCAAGGAGCTCGCGCGCTACGGCGTGGAGCCGCTGCCCGTCGCCGCGGTCGTCCTCGGCCTGGCCGTCGGCGCGGTGTTCGTGAAGCGGCAGGGCGGCCTGGAGCATCCGCTGCTCGACCTGAAGCTGTTCCGGGTGGGCGCGTTCACCGCCGCGCTGCTGATCCTGATGGTGTCGATGCTCGGCACCGGCGGCGGCTACCTGTTCATCACCGGCTTCCTGCAGATGGTGGAGGGCATGTCGCCGATGGAGGCGGGGCTGTGGATGGTGCCCTCGGCCGTCGCGTCGATCGTCGCCGCCCAGGTGGCGCCGGTCCTGGCCAAGCGCTTCCAGCTGGGCACCGTGATCGGGGCGTCGCTGCTGATCGGTATGACGGGGTACGCGATGCTGGTCTTCGTCGATCCGGTCGGCGGGCTGCCGCTGCTCCTCGCCGGGTTCGTGATCATCTTCATCGGTGTCGGTACGTTCGGTGCGCTCGGCACCGGCATGGTCGTCGGCTCCGTTCCGCCCGAGCGCGGCGGTTCCGCGGCGGCGCTCTCCTCGATCAGCGGTGACCTCGGCACCGCGCTCGGCGTCGCCACGCTCGGCAGCCTCGGCACCGCCGTCTACCGTGACTCGGTCGAGCCTCCCGCCGGCACTCCGGCCGAAGCCGCCGACGCCGCGGGGGCGAGCATGGAGGGCGCCGTCACCGCCGCCCGCGAGCTGCCCGCCGAGACGGCGCAGGCCCTGCTGTCCGCGGCGAAGGAGGCCTACACCAGCGGCCTGAACACGATCGGCGTCGCCTGCGCCGTCATCACGGCGGTCAGCGCGGCCATCTCCCTCACCATGCTGCGCCGCCGGGGCGGAAAGCAGCCCGAGGAGGCGGCGGGGGAGCCCGAGAAGGCCGAGAGCTCTCTCGCGGCCGGCTGAGGGACGGTACGCGGGCATCCCGGCCGGTCGGCCGCCGAGTGGATCGGCGGCCGGCCGGCTGTACCCGTTCTGTGACGGGAGGAGCGGCCGTCGGGAGCGCGTGCGCGCCCAGGGCCTGTCCGGCGTCGTCCATCGCCATCGCTCCGCGATGCCTCGATCCTCCGCCTTGCGGCTGCACGCACCAGACCACCGCTCACCGGCACAGACAGAGCATCGCCCACAGGCGTCGGCAGATCCGCCGGACAGGCCCTAGCGTCGGACGCATGATCGTATGGCTCAACGGCACCCACGGCGCCGGCAAGACGACGACCAGCGGGCTGGTGCGGGAACTCCTCCCGGACTCCCGGGTGTTCGACGCCGAGAAGGTCGGCGAGACGCTCATGGACATCAAGCCGGGGCTGCCGGAGACGGACAACTTCCAGCACTGGCCGCCGTGGCGGCCGCTCGTCGTCGAGACCGCCCGCCGCGTGCTCGACTACACGGGCGGCACCCTGGTGGTGCCGATGACCGTCCTGGTCGAGGAGTACTGGCGGGAGATCAGCGGGGGCCTGGCCGAACACGGCATTCCCGTACGGCACTTCGTCCTCCACGCCGAGCAGGACACCCTCCGGGGGCGTATCGCGGGCGACACCGTCGTCGGCCCCGACTCCCCGTTCCGTCTCAAGTACCTGGAGCCCTACGCCGAGGCCGCCCGCACCTGGCTGCACGCGGAGGCCGAGGTCGTGGACACCACGCACCTCACCCCCGCCCAGGCCGCGCGGCGGATCGCGGAGGCCGTCAAGGGCTGAGGCCCGGTCCCCCCGCCGGGAGTTCCACCGTCACGCGGAGCCCTCCGGCGGGGCGCGGCGCGAGGGTGAGCGTGCCGTCGTGCGCTTGCGCGATGGTCTCGACGATGGCCAGGCCGAGGCCGACGCCCGCCTGGTCGGTGTGGAGGCGCTCGGTGCCGCGCCGGAACGGCTCGGTGAGGCTCGCGGCCAGCTCGGGGGAGACCGGCTCGCCCGTGTTCTCGACCGTGAGCAGCACCCTCTCGGGCCGGACCTCGGTGTCGACCCACACCGTGCCGGGGCCGGGCAGATTGTGCAGGATCGCGTTGTGCACCAGGTTCGTCGTCAGCTGGAGCAGCAGCGCCGCCGACCCGAGAACCGGGGCGATGTCACCGGAGGTCTCGACGGCGACCCCCCGCTTCTCGGCGAGCGGGAGCAGCGTCTCGACGGCCTCTTCGGCGAGCAGGGACAGATCCACGGGTTCGGGCGTGAAGGACCGCTGGTCGGCGCGGCTGAGCACGAGCAGCGCCTCGGTGAGGTCGATCGCCCGGGTGTTGACGGCGTGCAGCCGTCCGATGGTCTCGCCGAGGTCCTGCGTGGGATCGCTCCGGGCCACGTCGAGCAGGGCCCGCGAGATCGCCAGCGGGGTGCGCAGCTCGTGCGAGGCGTTGGCCGCGAACCTCTGCTGCTCGGCGACGCGGGCCTCGAGCCGCGCGAGCATCGCGTCGAAGGCGTCGGCGAGTTCACGGAACTCGTCCTTGCGGCCCGGCAGCCGGATCCGGTGCGAGAGCGATCCTTTCGTGGCCGCGCGGGTGGCCTCCGTGATGCGGTTCAGCGGGGCGAGCATGCGGCCCGCGAGCAGCCACCCGCCCACGAGGCCGAACAGCAGCAGGAACACCATGACGGCGAACGCCCTCGGGGCGAACACGTCCAGGAGGACGGACCGGATGGGAAAGACGCCCTTGGGCCGGTCGTCGGGATTGATGAGCATCGCGCGGTCGGGGACGTACCGCAGCAGGAACACCCACACCGCCGCGAGCAGCAGGCCGCCCGCCACCATGAGGAATCCCGCGTAGCTGAGGGTGAGTTTGAGGCGGACGCTCAGTCCGGGAGCCCTATCCACGCCCGCCTCCGCCGTCCGTCGCCTTCTCGATGCGGTAGCCGACGCCCGGCACCGTCGCGATGATCCAGGGCTCGCCGAGCCGTTTGCGCAGCGCCGAGACGGTGATCCGTACGGCGTTGGTGAACGGGTCGGCGTTCTCGTCCCAAGCGCGTTCCAGGAGTTCCTCGGCGCTCACCACACCCCCCTCGGCGGCGACAAGCACTTCGAGTACGGCGAACTGCTTCCTCGTCAGCGCGACATAGCGGCCGTCCCGGAAGACCTCCCTGCGGAACGGGTCGAGGCGCAGCCCCGCGATCTCCCGCACCGGCGGCCTGCTGTGCGCACGTCTGCGGTCGAGCGCCCTGAGCCTGAGCACGAGTTCCTGGAGTTCGAACGGCTTCGTCAGGTAGTCGTCGGCGCCCAGTTCGAACCCGGAGGCCTTGTCGTCGAGCCGGTCGGCCGCGGTGAGCATGAGGATCGGCATGCCGCTGCCGGACGCGACGATGCGCCGGGCGACCTCGTCGCCGGTCGGCCCGGGGATGTCCCGGTCGAGCACGGCGATGTCGTACGCGTTGACGCTCAACAGCTCCAGGGCCGTTTCGCCGTCCCCCGCGGTGTCCGCCGCGATCGCCTCCAGGCGCAGGCCATCGCGGATCGCTTCTGCCATATAGGGCTCGTCCTCGACGACCAGCACACGCATGCTCCGAGGCTACGAGCCGCCGCATATCGTCGGCATATCGAAAACCGCATACGTGCCGGCAACACCGCGCTGCCTTGACTGGCGGCATGACTCGCATCCCACTGTCGGCCGGGACGGAGCCCCGGCGGACCCACCGGCTTCTCGTCCTCGGTCTGATGGCCGTCATAGCGGCGATCACCGCGACGCTCGCCCACCAGTTGCTCAAGCCCTCGGCCACTTCATCGGCTTCGTCCACGCCGTCCGCCCGGCCCACGCAGACTTCTTCGCCCTCCTCCGCCCCGTCGGCCCTGATGCCGCTTCCCCGTGAACGCGGCGGGGCGCTGGGCGAGGCCGACGGTGCCGTGCCCGACGGCGTGACGGTCTTCGACGGCGAGGTTCCGGCGGTGGCCAAGCTCGACCCGGAGCTGCTCAAGGCCCTGCGCCAGGCGGCGACGGACGCCGCCGACGACGACGTCGAGTTCGCCGTCAACAGCGGCTGGCGCTCCTCGGCGTACCAGGACCAGCTCCTGCGCGAGGCCGTCGCCGAGTACGGGTCCGAGGAGGAGGCCGCCCGCTGGGTGGCCACCCCGGCGACGTCCCCGCACGTGTCGGGGGACGCGGTCGACGTCGGCCCCTCCGACGCGGCGGCCTGGCTGTCCGGACACGGCGCCGGATACGGGCTCTGCCAGATCTACCGCAACGAGGCCTGGCACTACGAACTGCGCCCCGAGGCGATCGACGACGGCTGCCCGCGGATGTACGCCGACCCCACCCAGGACCCGAGGATGCAGAAGTGACCGGCAGCGAACGAGGACAGACGATGACACGGACGGACGCGCCCCCGGCGGCCACTCGGCGTGACCCCGACGATCACCCCGGAGTGTGGCGGGCACGCCTGAGCCGCGTCTCCCGGCCGGACCCCTGGAAGCGCGGACCGGTCCTCGCGGCCCTTGCTCTCCTGCTCGGCCTGCTCATGCTGCTGCACGCACGGATCACGGACCACTGGGGCCTCGGCAGTCTCGTCGAGACCTTCCTGCCGTGGGCCGGCCTGCTCGTCCCGGTGCTGCTCGCCGCGGCACTGTGGCGCCGCTCCGCCTCCGCGACGGTCGCCCTGCTGCTGCCGGCCGTGGTCTGGCTGAACCTCTTCGGCGGGCTGCTCGGCGACAAGTCCCACGGGGGCGGCGATCTCACTCTGGTCAGCCACAACGTCGACGCAGGCAACCCCGACCCGGCCGGCACCGCCCGCGACCTGGCCGCGTCCGGAGCGGACGTCCTCGCACTGGAGGAGATCTCCGAGCGGGACCGGGGCACGTACGAGAAGGAGCTGGCGAAGGCGTACCCGCACCACACGGTGCTCGGCACGGTCGGGCTGTGGAGCAGACTGCCGCTGTCGGACACCCGGCCGGTCGACATCAGGACGGACGTCGGGCCCCTCGGCGACAGCAAGTCGGCCGCGGAGAAGCTGCCCGACAACCGGGCACTGCGCGCCACGGTGGCCACGGACCAGGGCCCGCTCGCGGTGTACGTCGCCCACCTCGGGTCCGTACGCGTGGTTCCGGGGGACGGCTTCGCGACGGCGGACCGGAACCGCAACGCCCAGGCGCTCGCCGAGGCCGTCGCCGCCGAGCGGAACGAACGGGTGGTGCTGCTCGGCGACCTGAACGGCACCACCGACGACCGCGCGCTCGACGGCCTCACCTCGCGGCTGCGCTCGGCCCAGGAAGCGGCCGGGGACGGCTTCGGCTTCAGCTGGCCGGCGGGGTTCCCGGTGGCGCGGATCGACCAGATCCTGGCCGGCGGCGTGGAGCCGGTGAGCTCCTGGGTCCTGCCGGCCACCGGCAGCGACCATCTGCCGGTGGCGGCGGGCATCAGCTGGTGAGCGGCCGACGTCTGGGCAGTTGGCCCGGTGCGGCACGGGACTGATGGGAGCAGGCTGGGCCATTGGTCCAGCGTTCCTCGCCTCGGTTGAACCATTAGCCGCCCAAGTGTTGAAATGGACGGGTCGATGGCGCTGCGGATCTCCGCGGCGCCTTTCTCATGTCGTGGTGCACCTCGGTGCGGATGGGGCGGGGCAACTTGCTGAAGAGGGCGTTCATGGCGCCGGATCCGGGACGGATGCGGCTGCGGTTCGCGATCCGGGCCGTGCTCGGCATCGGTCTTGCCGTGGCGTTGTGCGGAGCCGTCGGGCATTCGCTGGAGGCCGCCATCACCGGTGGTCTTGCCGCGCTGCTCGCCCTGTTCACGGTGACCGACCCGACGGTGCGCGGGCAGGCGGTGACGACCGCGCTGCTGCCGGCCGTCGGCCTTCCCGTACTCGCGCTCGCCGCGTTCCTGCACGACCTGCCGGTCGCCCGCGACCTGGCGTTCCTGGCCGTCGTCGGTCTGGGGGTGTACGCGCGGCGGTGGGGGCCGCGCGGGCACTCGCTCGGCGTCTTCGCCTTCATGACCTTCTTCGCGACCCAGTTCCTGCACACCACGCCCGGGCAGCTCCCGGAGCTGTACGAGGCCGTGCTCCTCTCGCTCGCCGCGTCGTCGGCCGTCCGGTTCGGGGTGTGGTGCTACGAGCGGCGGCTGCCCGCGCCCGCCGCCGTACCGGCCCCCGCCGGGGGCACGGGCCTCGCGCGGATCACGACACGACAGGCGGTGCAGGCGACGCTGGGCGCCGGGTTCGCACTGCTCGTCGGGCAGCTCCTCTCGGACCAGCGGTGGTACTGGGCGGTCGGCGCGACCTGGTGGGTCTTCGTGAACACGACGTCGCGCGGGGAGACCCTGGTGCGTGGCTTCCGGCGGTTCATGGGGACCGTGCTCGGCATCGTCCTCGGGCTCGTCGTCGCGGTGCCGCTGCACGGGGAGCCGGTGGCCGCGGCCGTGGTCGTCGCGCTCAGCGTGTTCGGGATCTTCTACACCGCCGCTGTCTCCTATACGTGGATGATGCTGGCCGTGACCGTCATGGCCAGCATGCTCTACGGGCTGCTCGGCGTGCTCGACCCGGCGCTGCTCGCGCTCCGGGTGACCGAGACGGCCGTCGGCGCGCTCGGTGCCGTACTCGCCGTGCTGCTCGTGCTGCCCGTCACCACGCACGCCACCACGAACGCCTGGGTCGAGCGGGCCCTGCGGTGCGTGCACGCGTGCACCGCGGAGGCCGCCGCACGGCTCGCGGGCGACACCTCGGCGGACCCCGCGCCGCGCGTCGCCGAACTGGAGTCGATCCTCGGCCGCGTACGTCTCTCGCTCTCGCCCCTGGTCCACCCGCTGAGCCCGCTGCGCGCCCGCAAGGGCCGGGCCCGCCAGGTGCTCGCCCTGCTCGACGACTGCGCCCGCGAGGTACGCGGCCTCGCGGCCGTCGCGGCGGACCCGGAGGCCTCGCACGACGACCGCCTCGCCGCCGCGTGCTGGCGGGTGGAGGCCGCGGTGGAGGCGCTCACCGCGCCGGAGCGGATCCTCGGCGGACCGCAGGCCCACCCCGTGGCCCTGCCGCAGGGCGCCGCCGCCGAGCCGGTCCTCGCCCATCTGCACGGTCTGGAGAAGGCGCTGGCGGAGCTGTCGGTGCCGCTGCGGCGTCCGTCCATGGGCTGACCGGGCGCCCCGCGGCACAGGGCTGCCCGGAAGCGCAGGGGCGCGCACACGCCCCTTCCGCGCCCCCGTTTCGAGCTCTGTGTGCGCCCCGCCGTCCGCCCCCGAGCACCCGCTCCGGCCTGCGGTTTCGCGGTGCGACGTGGACACTCCGCCCCCGTCTGAGGCATGTTCACGGGGCACATACAGGGTGGATCACCTCGTCCGAGGGGTAACTCCGCGGCTAACCGAAGCGCGGACCGTGCGGGAGCGGTCCGCGCCCCCGAGCCGCCTGGGGGTGCACCATGCGGAGTTTCCTGCGCAGGGCCGGACACGCGAGGCCCGCGGACCACCAGCGTGCCGCCGACACGGCGGCACCCCACGGCAGCTGCCCCGAAGGCGCGGCGGGCCACGCCGAGGACGACGAGGACCCGGCCCCGGAGCACTCCGACGAGCTGCCTCCGGAACACGGCGAAGGTCCGACCCCGGAAGCCGCCCTCCGGCGCGCCGCGGCCGAGTTCATAGCGCTCCACCACACGGAGGCCCGCCTCGGCGACCCCGCGCCCCGCATGGCGCGCGTCCTCGCCGAGGTCGCGGCCACGGGCACCTACCGCCACACCCCGGAGGAACTCACCTTCGGCGCACGGCTCGCCTGGCGCAACGCCGCGCGCTGCATCGGGCGCCTCTACTGGCGTTCCCTGCGCGTCGTCGACCGCAGGGAGCTGACCGGCGCCGAGGACGTCGCAGCGGCCTGCACGGACCATCTGCGGGCGGCCGTGCGCGAGGGGCGGCGGATCAGGCCCCTCATCACGGTCTTCGCACCCGACGCCCCCGGACGCCCCGGCCCCCGGATCTGGAACGAGCAGCTCATCCGGTACGCCGGCTACGACCGCCCGGGCGCCCGCGTCGTCGGCGACCCGCGCAACGTCGGCATCACCGACCTCGCCCGCCGCCTCGGCTGGCCCGGCGGCCCCGGCGGCGCCTTCGACGTACTGCCCCTGGTGGTCCAGGGGACCGACGACAGGCCCCGCTGGTTCGCTCTGCCGCCCGACGCGGTGGTGGAGGTGGAGATCGAGCACCCCGAGTACGCCCACTGGGCGGCGCTCGGCCTGCGCTGGCACGCCGTGCCCGCGATCGCCTGCATGTGCCTGGAGATCGGCGGCGTCTGCTATCCGGCGGCGCCCTTCAACGGCTGGTACATGGGCACCGAGATCGGCGCCCGCAACCTCGCCGACCGGGACCGCTACGACCTGCTGCCGCGCGTCGCCGAGCTGCTCGGGCTCGACACCGCGAGCGACCGCTCGCTCTGGAAGGACCGTGCGCTCGTGGAGCTCAACCGCGCCGTGCTGCACTCGTTCGACCGGGCCGGCGTCACCATGACCGACCACCACACCGAGTCCCGCCGCTTCCTGACCCACCTCGGCCGCGAGGAGAGCAACGGCAGGACGGTCGGCGCCGACTGGTCCTGGATCGTGCCGCCGCTGTCGGGCAGCGCGACGCCCGTCTTCCACCGCACGTACGACACCGAGGAGCGGCACCCCGCCTACGTCCACCACCCGGAGGCCCTCGCCAGGGCGCGCGGTGAATCCGGCGACGCCTTGATCGAAGACCCCACCCCCTTGGTCTAGACCGATGCTAGCGTCTGCCGCACGGGCGCTCCCCGGACGCGGCGCCCGGGCGAGAGCCGGGATTCGGGCGTCGTGGGTCGAGAGGGGAACGCAGTGGTCGGCAGGCAGGGCGAGGGACGGCGGGCGTACATCGGGTCGTTCACGGCGGCGGGCGGGCTCGGAGTCATCGCCGCCGCCGTCGACCCGGACAGCGGCGCGCTGACCGTCCTCGGCGCCACGGACTCCGTCGCCGACCCCTCCTACCTCGCCCTCTCCCCGGCGGGCGACACGCTGTACGCCGTCAGCGAGACCGCGGACGGCGCCGTCGCCGCGTACCGGGTGGACGGGGGCACGCCCTCACCGACGGGGCCGCCCGTGCTGATCGGCGGCTCCGGGCCCACCCACCTCTCCGTGCACGCGGGCCACGTCCTCACCGCCAACTACGGCTCGGGCAGCGTCTCCGCCCTGCCCGTGTGCCCCGACGGAACGCCCGCCCCCGCGCCCTCCGGCGTCCTGGAACACAGCGGCTCCGGTCCCCATCCGCAGCGCCAGCAGGGCCCGCACGCCCACCAGGTGCTGCCCGATCCGAGCGGCCGCTGGGTCCTCGGCGTCGACCTCGGCACCGACTCCGTGCGCGTCTGCGCGCTCACCCCGGACGGCGGGCTCACGCCGCACCGCGAGGTCGCGCTGCGCCCCGGCTCGGGCCCGCGCCATCTCGCGTTCCACCCGCGCGGCGACCGTGCGTACGTCCTGAACGAGCTCGCCCCGACCCTCACCATCTGCGCCTGGGACGCCGCCGCGGGCGCGTTGAAGCCGCTCGGCGAGGCGGCCGTGCTCCCCGGCCCCGCGGACGGCGACGGCGACGCCTACCCCTCCGAGCTCGTCGTCGCGCCCGACGGCCGCTTCCTGTGGACCGCGACCCGCGGCCAGGACGTCATCTCGGTCCTCGCGCTCGACGAGGCGGGCGAGCGGCCGCGTCTGACGGCCACCGTGCCGTGCGGCGGGCACTGGCCGCGCGACCTGGCCGTCGCCCCCTCGGGGCGGTTCCTGTACGCGGCCAACGAGCGGTCCGGCGACGTGACCTGGTTCGCTCTCGACCCGGAGACCGGCATCCCGCGCCGTGAGGGCTCGATCGAGGCTCCTGCGGCGTCCTGCGTGATCTTCGGCCCCGCGTGACCTGCTCCCGACAGCGGGATACGCCGATGGGCCCGCCCCCCGGGTCAGGGGGCGGGCCCATCGGCGTAACGGCATCAGACCCGCATGCGCGGCCCGGTCAGTGGACCGGCGCGCCCGACGGCTGCTGCGGGGCGATGCCCAGCGCCGTCGCGTACTTCGAGAGCGCCAGCTTGCCGATCGCCGGGTAGGCGCCCAGCGATTCGGCCACCGCGCAGTCGGCGTCCTTGGCGGCCCCTTCGAGCAGGCTCGCGTCGATCTCCGGACCGATCAGGTACGGGGCGAGCGCCAGCTGCGTCGAGCCGGAGCCGCGCAGCTGCTCGGCGGTCGCCGCGATGGCGCCCTCCTGGTCGAGCGCGGCGGCCATCACCGGCACCGCGAGGCGGGCCGCGAGCAGCATGCCGGTGATCCCGGCGGCCTGCACGGCCTCCTCGCCGCCGACCGTGGCGAGGACGATGCCGTCCGCCGCGGTCGCCACCGTGAAGAGCCGGGCGCGGTCGGCGCGGGCCAGACCGGCCTCCGAGAGGCGCACGTGCAGGGCCTCGGCGAGCAGCGGGTGCGGGCCGAGGACGTCCGTCAGCTCGACGGGCGCGCGGCTGTCCATCACGGCCTGCCGCACGCGCCGCATCAGCGCGTTGTCGGGGCCCGCGAGCAGCGGCACCACGACGGCGACGGGTCCGTCGGGCTCGGCGACTTCGGCGCCGGCCGCACGGGCCTGCTCGAAGCGGGCGGCGCGCTCGGCGGAGGCGTGCGCGAGCACGGACTGCAGGGAGGGAAACTCCGGGAACGACGTGGTCGTCGCGTCCTCGGTCCCGTCGAGGTATCCGATGCGGGCGTCAAGGCCGGGGAGCTCGGAGCGGGCGATGCTCACGACCTCCTCGGCGAGGCTGCGCGTGGCGGTGCTGGGGACGCCCGGAACGGCGAGGACGAGCGCGGGCGCGTTCTCGGGAGCCGCCACTGGCTCCGGGCGGCGGTGCCTACCGGGCTGGCGGGGTCGCGGCATTCGTACGGGCAGGCCTGATGCGGGCCCAGTGGGGGAGCTCATGGCGCCGCATGCTACTGGTTTCTGGGGCTCCGCTGTTCGGGGAGGGTGCAGGTGGGCGGTATAAGTCCGCTTTTGTCTTATGAGTTACGTTGAGGACGACTGTCGCCTTCTGAGTGCACGGTCAGCAGGCGCTCGTCCAGCGGCAGCCGCAACCGGTCCGCGGCGAGATCGCGGGCGATCCGCACGGCGCCGTCCAGGGGATCGCCGGCCGCCGCGACCAGGCGTGCCGACGGCAGATGTGCCGCCAGCTCCGCGCGGACCGGAGCCAAGAGCGGCTCGCCCAGTTTGAACAGGCCGCCGGTCAGGGCGACTTCGCAGCCGGCGTCCGGCGCGGGGTGCGGGCAGGCGGTCGCGGCCGCCTGGGCGATGTGCGCGGCCGCGTCCCGCAGGATGCCCGCCGCCACGGCGTCGTGCGGCGCGCAGCGCGCCACCTCGGGCGCGAAGGACGCAAGCACCGCGGGCCGGTCCGTGCGGGGATAGAGCTGCCCCGGCAGGCCGGGCAGCGGGCCGAACAGCTCCTCGGCCCGGTCCCGCAGCGCGGCCGAACCACCGTGCCGCCCGTCGAACTCCCGCATCGCCGCCTCGAGTCCCGCGCGGCCGATCCACGCGCCGCCGCCGCAGTCGCCGAGCAGATGCCCCCAGCCGTCGACCCGCCGCCACGACGCCAGGTCCGTGCCGATCGCGATCAGTCCGGTGCCCGCGGCGACCACCGCGCCCGAGCGGTCGCCGAGCGCTCCCGCGTACGCCGTGACGACGTCCGCGGCGAGCGCCGACTGCCGTACGCCCAGGGCCTGGTGGAGGGCGCCGGGCAGTTCGGCGCGGAGCTCCTCGCCCAGGGTCGCCATGCCCGCGGCCCCCACGGCGACCGCCGCGATCGGGCCGCCGCCCGCACCCTCCGTCAACTCCTTCGCCATGGGCAGGAGTTGACCGAGGAAGTGCGCGGCGTCGATACCGCGCGGGCCGGTGCGCACCGGCTCGTCCGAGCCGATCCGCGCGGGCGCCCGTGTCTCGTCCCGGCCGCCCAGGGCCACCCGCAGCCCCGACCCTCCGGAGTCCACACCGAGGACGTACGCCCCTTCGCCCGGCTCCGTCACGGCAGCCGCCAGTCCACCGGCTGCGCGCCCTGCTTGACCAGCAGGTCATTGGCCCTGCTGAACGGGCGTGAACCGAAGAACCCGCGGTCCGCCGACATGGGCGAGGGATGCGCGGACTCCACCGAGGGCAGCCGGCCGAGCAGCGGCCGAAGATTTCGGGCGTCCCGTCCCCAGAGGATGGAGACGAGCGGCCGCTCGCGCGCCGCGAGCGCCCGGATGGCCTGCTCGGTGACCTCTTCCCAGCCCTTGCCGCGGTGCGCCGCCGGACGCCCCGGCGCCGTGGTGAGCGCCTTGTTGAGCAGCAGCACGCCCTGCCGGGTCCAGGGCGTCAGATCGCCGTTCGACGGCTGCGGCAGCCCCAGGTCGCTGCCCATCTCGCGGTAGATGTTGATGAGGCTGCCGGGCAGCGGACGCACCTCGGGCGCGACCGAGAACGACAGCCCCACCGCGTGCCCCGGTGTCGGGTAGGGGTCCTGCCCGACGATCAGCACCCGCACCTCGTCGAAGGGCTGCTGGAACGCGCGCAGCACGTTCGCCCCCGACGGGAGATAGGTGCGGCCCGCGGCGATCTCCGCGCGCAGGAAGTCGCCCATCCCGGCGATCTTCCCGGCGACGGGTTCGAGGGCCTTCGCCCAGCCTGCTTCGACGGTCTCATGCAAAGGTCGTGGTGCCACGGCGTCACCCTACTGCCGTAACGGGGGCGTCGATCAACCGATGGCCGCCGCCCTGACGCACAGTACGTCCGGCAGGTGGGAGGCCAACTGCTGCCAGCTGTCGCCGTCGTCGGCCGACGCGAACAACTCGCCGTTGCGATTGCCGAAGTAGATGCCCGCCGGGTCCTGGTCGTCGCTGCACATCGCGTCCCGCAGCACCGTGCCGTAGTGGTCCCCCGTGGGCAGGCCCGCGCTCAGCGGCTCCCAGCTCTTGCCCGCGTCCGTCGTGCGGTAGACCCGGCAGCGGTGGTCGGCGGGGACCCGGTCCGCGTCCGCGTTGATCGGGAAGACGTACGCCGTGTCCGCGCGGTGCGGGTGGGCGACGGCCGCGAAACCGAAGGTGGAGGGCAGGCCCTCGCCGATGTCCGTCCAGTTGGCGCCCGCGTCGTCGCTTCGGTACACGCCCCAGTGGTTCTGCAGATACAGGCGGTCCGGGTCGACGGCGTCGCGCGCGACCTTGTGCACGCACTGCCCGAACTCCGGGTCCGGGTCGGGCAGGAAGACCGCGGACACCCCGTGGTTGGACGGGGCCCAGCTCTCGCCGCCGTCCTTCGTGCGGAACACCCCGGCGGTGGAGACGGCGACCGTCAGCGCCTTCTTGTCGCGGGGGTCCGTGAGGACCGTGTGCAGGCCCTCTCCGCCGCCGCCCGGCACCCACTTGTCGCGGGTCGGGTGCTCCCAGAGGGGGCGGACCAGCTCGAAGGACTCGCCGCGGTCCTCCGAGCGGTAGAGCGCGGCCGGTTCGGTGCCCGCGTACACCACGTCCGGCTCGGCGGCCGCGGGGTGCAGCTGCCAGACGCGCTCCAGGGAGGCCTCGGTGTCCTTGGGGAACTTGACGGCCGCCTTCTTCGGTTCCGTCCAGGTCCTGCCCAGGTCGTCCGAGTGGAAGACGGACGGGCCGTAGTGCGAGCTGTCGCCGCCGACCAGGAGGCGGGGGGACGCACCACGGGTGTCGATGGCCACCGAATAGATGGCCTGCGCGTTGAAGTACGGACCTTCGTCGAACTGCCAGCTGCTCTCGCCGCTGCGTTTGCGGCCGATGAAGAGGCCTTTGCGGGTGCCTACGGTCAGGATCAGGTCGGCCATGGCGGTCACCTCCGGGACGTCGTTGTCTCAGGTATCAGCCAGTCTGCACCTCGGCACTGACAACGGGCCCCGTGAGCGGCGTTTACGCAGGTGGGCGGGGGTGTCCGCGCGGCCGGGTCAGCCGTCGGACGGGCCGGACAGCTCCGCGCCGACCTCCGCGATCGCCTCCGGCCCCACCCTGCAGCAGCCCCCGATCAGCCGCGCCCCCGCGTCCCGCCAGGCCGCCGCACGGCCGGGGGTGAAGCGGGCCGGGCCGTGCCACGCACGTGCCGTCGCGTCCCAGGTCTCCCCGCTGTTGGGGTAGACCACCACCGGCTTCCCGGTGATCCTCGCGGCGAGCCGTACCGCCGCGTCCGCGTCGCGCGGATCGCAGCAGTTGACGCCCACCGCGATGATCTCCTCGGCGTCGGCCGCCAGGGCGAAGGCCTCCGTCAGGGGCTGCCCGGCACGGGTGAAGCCGCCGGCCACCGTGTACGACAGCCACGCCGGGACGCCCAGACCCCGCACGGCCCGCAGCAGCGCCCGCGCCTCGTCCGTGTCCGGCACCGTCTCCAGGGCGAGCACGTCCGGCGCCGCCGAGGCGAGCACCTCCAGGCGCGGCCGGTGGAAACGCTCAAGACCGGCCACCGTGAGTCCGTACCGGCCCCGGTACTCGGAGCCGTCCGCGAGCAGTGCCCCATAGGGCCCCGCCGACGCGGCCACCCACACCTCGCGGCCGTCGGCCGGCGCGGCACCCCGCGCCAGCTCCACGCTCAGCCGCAGGAGTTCCGCCGCCCCGGCCGCGTCCACGCCCTGCTTCGCGAATCCCTCGAACGTCGCCTGATAGCTCGCCGTGGTGGCGATGTCCGCGCCTGCCGCGTAGTACGCCCGGTGCGCCGCCGCGATCGCCTCCGGCTCGTCGGCCAGGAGCCGCGCCGACCACAGGGCGTCGCTCAGGTCGTGCCCGGCGGCCTCCAGCTGGTTGGAGAGGCCGCCGTCAAGGACGAGCGGCCGGCGGTTGAGGGCCTCTGCGAGTCTCACGCCGTCGACGCTAGCCGAGGCGCGGGCAGCGGGAAGTGGCAGGCGACCCGGTGTCCCGCGCTGTTCGGCGTGGTCACCGGCGGCTCCGTGGTCGCACACACCTCCTGGGCCATCGGGCACCGGGTGCGGAAGCGGCACCCCGAAGGGGGCTTCGCGGCCGACGGCGTCTCGCCCTCCAGAGGCGTGCGGGCCAGGCCCGCCGACGCTTCCGGGTCGGGCAGGTTCACCGTGTCGAGCAGCCCCCGCGTGTAGGGGTGCAGCGGATGCGCGTACACCTGCTCGGCGGGCCCCGACTCCACCAGCTTGCCGAGGTACATCACCCCGACCGTGTCCGCCAGATGACGTACGACGGCCAGATCGTGCGAGATGAACAGATACGTCAGGCCGCGCTCCCGCTGCAGCTCCCGCATCAGGTTCAGGATCTGCGCCTGGACGGACACGTCGAGCGCGGAGACCGGCTCGTCCGCGACCACCAGATCGGGTGAGAGTGTCAACGCCCGTGCCAGGCCGAGGCGTTGGCGCTGTCCGCCGGAGAACTCGTGCGGGTAGCGGTGCACGGCGCCGCGCGGCAGGCCGACCGCGTCCAGGAGTCCGTCGATCAGCGCCCGCCTGCTCGCGCGGTCACCGACGCCCTGGATCGCCAGGGGCTCCCGCAGGATCTCGCCGACCCGCATGCGGGGGTCCATGGCGGCGGTGGAGTCCTGGAACATCAGCTGCACGCGCCGCCGGTGCGCGCGCCGCTCGGACCGTGACATCTCCGCCGGATCGTGCCCCTCGAAGAGCACCCGCCCCGCCGTCGGCGCCTCCAGGCCCGCGACGATCCGCCCGAGCGTCGTCTTGCCGCACCCGGACTCGCCGACCATGCCGAACGTCTCGCCCCTGCGGATCTCCAGGGACACCCCGCCGACCGCGCTGACCGTTCCCCGGCCGCGCGAGAACACACCGCCCTTGAGCGGGAACTCCTTGACCAGACCGCCCAGTTCGACGAGTACGTCACCGGGCGCGCCCGAAGGGGAAGCGGCGGCCGGTACCACGAGCTCCGTGTCCGCGGCGTCGTCCGGCACCGGGTGGAAGCAGGCGAACCGGTGCTCCCCGCCCCGCACTTCGTCGTCGGCGAGCGGCGGCTCCTGCGTGCGGCACTCGTCCGTGGCGAAGGAACAGCGCGGCGCGAACCGGCACCCCGTGGGGCGCGTCGACAGGTTCGGCGGCAGCCCCGGAATCGTGTGCAGTTCGGTCCCGCCGTCCGCCGCGCGCTCGGGGAGCGAGGCGAACAGGGCCTCCGTGTAGCGATGCCTGGGACGCGCGAACAGGCCCCGCACATCAGCCTGTTCGGCCACCTTCCCGGCGTACATCACCGCGACGCGGTCGACGCGGTTGGCGATGACGCCCAGATCGTGGGTGACCAGGATCATCGCCATGCCGAGCCGCTCGCGCAGACCGTCGATCAGCTCCAGGATCTGGTGCTGCGTGGTCACGTCGAGCGCGGTCGTCGGCTCGTCGGCGATCAGCAGCTTCGGCTCGCAGACCAGGGCCATGGCGATCGCCACGCGCTGGCGCATGCCGCCCGAGAGCTGGTGCGGATAGGCCTTCATGCGCTCGGCGGGCTGTGGCATGCCGACCAGGCGCAGCATGTCCTCGGCCCGCGCCCATGCCTCCTTGCCGTTCAGATCGGGGCGGTGCAGGAGCAGCGGCTCGGCGACCTGCGCGCCGATCGTCATCGTGGGGTTGAGGGAGGTCAGCGGGGACTGGAAGACCATGCCGATGGTGTTGCCCCGTACGTCCTGGAGTACGGGCGCGGGGGCGGCGGCGAGGTCCGTGCCGTCGAACAGGACGCGTCCGCCGGTGACTTCGCCGCCCGGCGGCAGCAGTCCGAGGACGCTCAGCGCGGTCATCGTCTTGCCGCAGCCCGACTCGCCGACGATGCCCAGGGCCTCACCGGGGGCGAGTTCGAGGGACACGCCGTCCAGGGCGTGCACGGTGCGCCCGCGCGAGGCGATGTCGACGCGCAGGTCTTCGATCCGGAGCAGCGGCCCGGCCCCGGACGGCGGCCCGGTCATCTCTGAGGTCATCTCCGTGCTCTCCCTCTACTTCCGCAGCCGTACGTCGAACGCGTCCCGCAGCCCGTCACCGATGAAGTTGAACGCGGCGACGACGAGGACGATCGCGATGCCCGGCGGGAAGATCAGCCACCAGTAGCCGTTCTGTGTGTAGGTGATGCCGGCCGACAGCATCGAGCCCCAGTCCGCCGACGGCGGCGGGATGCTCAGCCCCAGGAAGGCGAGATAGCTGACGTAGAGGATCGCGTCGGCTATCTGGAAGGTGCAGTTGACGATGACCGTGCCGATCGCGTTCGGCACGATGTGCCGGAACACGGCCCGCGCACCGCCGCCGCCCATCATCCGCATGGCCTGCACATACTCGCGGTCGCGCAGGGCGAGCGCCTCGCCGCGCACCAGGCGGGCCGGGGAGAGCCAGGCGACCGACGCGATGATGAGGATGAGGACGCCCTTGCCGGGCGTGATGATCGCGGCGACCACGACGAGCAGGAACATCGCGGGGATCGCGAGCGCCGCGTCGGTGATCCGCATCATCGCGGCGTCCACCCAGCCGCCGAAGTACCCGGCGACGGCGCCGTACACGGTCCCGAAGAGCGTTGCCAGGAGGCCCGCCGCCAGGCCGACTTCGAGCGACGTCCGCCCGGCGACCATCAGCCGGCCCACCATGTCGTACCCGAGATCGGTGGTGCCCAGGAGGTGGCCGGGGCTGCCCGGCGCGAGATTGGCCTGCGCGAGGTCGGTGTGCACCTGCTCGGTGGGGTACAGCAGCGGCCCGAGATAGCTGAAGGCCAGGAGCAGGACCAGGACCACCACGCCCGTCAGGGCGAGCTTGTTGCCGGTGAAGACCCGCAGTGTGCGGCGGGCGAGCGAGGGCGTGGCCTGCGCGGCCTCTTCCTGGCCGGGGGCGACGGCAGGGGCGGTCGCGGAACTCATGCCACGCTCCGTATCCGGGGGTCGAGGACGGCGTACAGGATGTCGGTGAGCAGCGAGCCGACGACGGTGGCGATGCCGACGACGAGGGTCACGCCGAGCAGCACGGGGAAGTCGGAGCCCTGGGCCGCGTTCCAGAACAGCAGCCCCATTCCCGGGTAGTTGAACATCGACTCGACGACGAGCGCGCCGCTGAACAGGGTCGGCAGATAGAGGCCGAGCAGCGTGGCGAGCGGGATCAGCGCGTTGCGCAGGACGTGCCGCACCATGATCCGGCGGCTCGACTGGCCCTTGGCCATCGCGGTACGGACGTACTCCTCGCTGAGGTTGTCGAGCACCGCCGAGCGCATATAGCGGCTGAACATCGCCACGATGCCGAACGCCATGGTGACGACGGGCAGGATCAACCCCGTCGCGTCGCCGAGGAGTTCGCCGATCGTCTCGCCCTGGGGCGCCTCCGCCGGGAGGACCGGCATCACCTGGGCGAACAGGATGATCATGATGAGGCCGAGGAAGAACACCGGCGTCGCGTACAGCAGGAAGGCGAGGCCCGTCAGCGCGTAGTCCGACGCCTTCCCGCGCCGCACGGCCTGCAGCAGACCGAGCGGGACGGCGATGAGCACCGCGAGGACCGTGGACAGGACCGTCAGGAGCAGCGTCTTCGGCAGCCGCTGCTTGAGCAGCTCGAAGACCGGCGAGTTGAGCTTGAAGGACTCGCCGAGGTCGCCCGTGAAGAGCCGCTTCAGGTACATCACGTACTGCGCGGGCAGCGAACGGTCGTATCCCTGCTGGTGGTTGAAGGTCTCGATCTGCTGCGGGGTGCCCTTGGGGCCGAGGATCGCGCGGGCCGGGCCGCCGGGCAGCATGTGCAGCAGCGTGAAGACGATGACCGAGACCAGGAAGAGCACGACGAGCGCCTGAAGGAAGCGCTTGACCAGAAAGCCGGTCACTGCTCGGCTCCCTTCTTCTTGACGTAGTACCAGTCCTGCGGCGCGAAGGTGACCGTCGGGTTCTGCCCGATGCCCCGCAAGTCGTTGCGGATCACGGAGACTTGGTACGCCGGGTTGGGCATCCACATCACCGGAAGCCGCTCGGCGAGATACTCGCCGTACTCGTGCACGGCCTTCATGTCGGGGGAGTACTGCGCGCCCCGGATGATGCGGTCGGCCCTCTTGTCGCTGTAGTTCCCGAAGTTGGCCGAGGCGCCGGTAGAGAAGAGCTGCTCACCGCTGGGGTTGAGCGGGTAGTACCAGGACCCGGCCGTCCCGAAGAACGACATGTCCCAGTCGCAGCCGGGGTCCTTCGCCTTGCAGGGCACCGAGTTGCCGAGCACCGAGTTCAGTGGCTGCTGGCGCACGGTGAGGTCGATGCCGGCCTTGGAGAGCGAGGACTTCAGCTCCTGCATCATGTTCGTCGTCTCGGTGGAGCCGGACTGGGAGAGCAGGGTCAGTTCGAGCGGGGTGTTCCGCGCGATGCCCTTGCCGCACTCGTCGGCGCCCGTTCCGGGGCGCACGCAGCGGGCGATCCCGTCCTCGGTCCGCCAGCCGTGGGCCGTGAGCAGCTCGCGCGCCTTGCCGACGGAGAACGGGTACCGGTTCTTCTCCATCTCGGCGGAGAGGTACTGGCTCTTGGGCGTCACCGGCACCGGGCCGAGCGTCGGGGTGGCGCTGCCCTGCCAGATGACGTCGCTCATCGCCCTCTGGTCGACGAGGTGCTGCATCGCCTGCCGGACGTAGAGCTGGTCCATGACCGGGCCCGCGTGGGTGGAGTTGAAGTTGTAGACGATGTACGTCACCGCCCAGCCCTCCCACGGGTCGACGCGGTAGCCCTTCTCCTCGAACCTCTCCTTCTGCGCCATCACCGACGGCGGGATGTATCCGTAGTCCACGCCGCCCGAACGCAGCACGTTGTACTCGGAGTCGGCGGTGGTGAAGGGCTTGAAGACCACCTTGTCGAGGTGCGGGCGCTGCGACTTCGGGCCGGTGTACTTCTCGTTCGGGACGATGGTGACCTGGCCGTTGTCGCGCCATCCGGCCAGCTTCCAGGGGCCGTTGACCGTCTTCCAGAGCGGGTCGGTGCCGTATGAGCCGAGGCTCTTCGCGTGCCGGGTGAGCCGCGCGAAGACCGCCTTGGCGCCCGCCTTCGTGCGGTCCCAGTCGGCGACCTTCCCGCCCTCGGTCTTCGCGCCCCAGGCGTGCTGGGGCAGCGCCCGCATCAGCGTGAGCTGGTTGGCCGTGAACCAGTCGGGGTTGTAGGCGCGGCTCAGGTGCAGCCGCACGGTGTGGTCGCCGACGGTCTCGAACCGCTTGACGTTGTCGGGCATCGTGCCGACCGAGTAGTTGCCCCAGCTCGTCCTGTTGGCCTTGACGAGGTTGAACCAGAACTCGATGTCGCGGCTGGTGACCGGCTTCCCGTCGGACCACTTCACGCCCTCGCGCAGCGGCACGGTCACCGTCTTGTTGCCGTCGCCGAACTCCGGTTCCAGGCCCAGGGTGCTCGGGCCGTGCGTGGCCAACTCGTCCTCGCCCTTGACCTGCACGGCGTCGTACACGGGCATGAAGAGCAGCGACTGGATGCCGTAGTTGTACGAGCCGCCGTAGCCCGGAGCGCCGATCGGGAAGATCCAGTTGGGCGTCGCGGCGGGCGGCAGCGCCATCGTCGCCGTGCCGCCCTCGACCGGGGTGCCTCCGGTGGGGCCCATGTCGACGCGGCCGCCCTCCTGGGTGCATCCCGTGAGCGCCGCCGCCAGGACGAGCAGCGCCGCGGCCGCGGACCTGAGTGAGCGCATGGCGATGGGCCTCCAAGGGGTACGGGGACCCGCCCCACACCGGAGAGCGACGGGGCGGCGCCCGAACGCTAGGCCGGGCGCGAAAACCAAGTCAATAGGTTCATTCGGCAAGAAGTTGAAAAGCCGGGAACTCTGGTCAACTTCCTTCGACTCGGCTTAGTGTTCGCCCCGTTGTCGAAGAAACATCTCGAACGAACACCTTGAACGAACGCGGCGAAGCAACTGGGGGCGGCATGGCCGGAACACCACTCGGCGACCCGGGATCGGGGCAGCACATCCTGCACCTGGTCTCCTCGGGCGCCGCCTCCTCCCGCGCCGATCTCGTACGCGAACTGGGCCTCGCCGCGTCCACGGTCTCGCTGCGGGTCCAGGAACTGGTCGACGCGGGGCTGCTCACCGAGTCCGGCGAAGGGGCCTCGCGCGGCGGCCGCCGCCCCCGGCTGCTGCGCGTCCGCGCCCAGGGCGGCGTCGCCCTGGCCGCCGACCTCGGCAGCCACCACGCGCGCCTCGGCGCCGTCGACCTCGGCGGCACCGTCCTGGACGCCGTCGACCTGCCGCACGACATCACCGCGGGACCCGAGTCCGCCGTCGACTGGCTCTGCGCGCAGGTCGCCGAACTCGGCGCCCGGCAGCGCGAGTCCGGCCGCACCGTCCGCGCACTCGGCGTCGCCTTCCCCGGCCCCGTCCAGCCCGCCGAGGGCCGCGTGCTCAGCCCCTCCCGGATGCCCGGCTGGCACCGCTACCCGCTGCGCGACGTCCTCGCCGAACGCCTCGGCATCCCCGTCACCGTCGAGAACGACGCCACGATGATGGCCGTCGGCGAACACCGCGCCGCCCGCCCCGAACTCGACCACCTGGTCGTCGTCAAGGCGGGCCGCGGCATCGGCAGCGGCGTCATCGCGGCGGGCCGCCCGCACGACGGCGCGAACGGCTCCGCCGGCGACATCAGTCACGTACGCATCGAGGCGGCGGGCGAACGCCCGTGCAGCTGCGGCAACATCGGCTGCCTGGAGACCGTCGCGAGCGGCGCCGCCCTCATCCGCGAACTGGCCCTCCAGGGCGTCGAGGTGGCCGACACGAACGAACTCCTGCGCCTGGTCGCCGACGGAGACCCGCAGGCCACCACCCTCGTCCGCACGGCAGGACGGCACATCGGCACGGTGCTCTCCGTCGTCGTCAACTTCTTCAATCCGCAGGCCGTCGCGCTCGGCGGCGTGCTCGCCACCGCCGAACCGCTGGTCGCCGCCGTCCGCGGTGTCCTCTACGAACGCTGCCTGCCGCTGGCCACCGCCGACCTGGAGATCACCACCACGGTGACCGGCGTCGACGCGGGCCTGCTCGGCGCGGGACTCACCGCCCTGCGCCGCCACCTGCCGACCTCCTCCGCGGCCCCCGAACCAGCAACCCAGGAAGAGAGCGCCCACGCATGACCGCCCCCGCGACCACTCAGCGCCGCCTCCGCATCGGCATCGGCGGCATCGGCATCGAGTCCTCCACCTTCTGCCCGCACCGCTCCACCACCGACGACTTCCGCCGGACCAGAGGCCGGGAACTCCTCGACCGCTACACCTGGACGCAGCCCGATTCGGACCTGGCGTACACCGTCGAATGGGTGCCGCTGCTGCACGCGACCTCGCTGCCCGGCGGTCCGGTGGAGGCCGAGTCGTATCTGGTCCTGAAGGACGAACTCGTCACGCGGATCAGGGAAGCGGGCCCGCTGGACGGTCTCGTCTACGACATCCACGGAGCGATGAGCGTCATCGGCCTCACCGACGCCGAGGCCGACCTCACCGAAGCGGTGCGCGCCGCGCTCGACGCGGTCGGCACCCCGGACGGCGGCCGCCCGATGATCTCGGCCGCCATGGACCTGCACGGCAATGTGTCACGCCGGTTCGCCGAACCGGTCGACCTGCTCACCGCCCACCGGCTCGCCCCGCACGAGGACGCCTGGGAGACCCGCGAGCGCGCCGCCCGCAACCTCGTACGCTGCCTGCGCGAGGGCACCCGGCCGCACCGCGCCTGGGTGCAGGTGCCGGTGCTGTTGCCCGGCGAGAAGACCAGCACCCGCCTCGAACCCGCCAAGTCCCTGTACGCCTCGCTCGCCGAGATCGAGAAGCTGCCCGGCATCCTCGACGCGGCGATGTGGGTCGGCTACGCCTGGGCCGACGAACCGCGCTGCCAAGCCGCGATCGTCGTCACCGGCGACGACGCCGAACTGGCCGCCGCCGAGGCCGAGAAGCTCGCCCGCCGCTACTGGGACGCGCGCCGCGACTTCGTCTTCGTCGGTCCGACCGGCGGCGCCGAGGAGTGCGTCGCCAAGGCCGTCGCCTCGGCCGAACGGCCCTTCGTGATCAGCGATTCGGGCGACAACCCGACGGCCGGCGGCGCGGGCGATCTCGCGTACATGCTGGGCAAGCTCCTGGAGAACGAGGCGATCCGCTCCGGGAGGGTGACCGCCGTCCACCCCGGCATCACCGACCCCGTCGCCGTCGCCGCATGCTTCACGGCCGGAGTCGGCGCCGAGGTCACCCTCAGCGTCGGCGGCAAGGTCGACGCCAACCACGGCGGCCCCTGTGAACTCACCGGCACGGTAGTCGCGTTGCAGCGCGCCGCCGACCAGAAGGACCGCGCGGAGGGCGGCGCCTACGACCGCGGCGTCGACATGGCGGCCGTCCGGACCGGCGGGCTCACCGTGATCCTCGTCGAGCGCCGCAAACCCTTCCACACCCTCGCCGACTTCATGGGCCCCGCAGAGGGAGGCCTCGGCATCGACCCGCGCACCTTCGACCTCGTCGTCGTGAAGATCGGCTATCTGGAGCCCGAACTCCACGACATGGCCGCCGACTGGCTGCTCGCCCTCACACCGGGCGGCGTCGACCAGGACCTGCTCAGGCTCGGCCACCACCGCGTGGAGCGGCCCCTCTACCCCTTCGACGAGGACGCGTACGACTCCGGACCCGGCCCGGACATGACAGCCGCCCGGCTACGGTGATCCCTTCGAGCCACGAACCCGACCCGGAGGAGCCCCCGTGAAGCGCGCCGCCACCCTGTCAGCCCTGGTCTGTCTGCTGGCCGTCACGGCCGCCGCACCCGCGTCGCCCGATGCGGCACGCAAGCCGGAGAAGCGGCACGGCAGCCTCCTGGACTCCGTCCCCAAGTCCGGCGTACTGAAGGTCTGCACGACGGGCGACTACCGCCCCTTCACGCACCTCGACCCCGCCGACGGCTCGTACAGCGGAGTGGACATCAAGATGGCCGAGGACCTCGCCAAGAGCCTCGACGCCAAGCCGGAGTACGTCGCCACCACGTGGGCGAACCTCACCAAGGACGTCGCGGCCGGCCGCTGCGACATCGGCGTCGGCGGCGTCTCCATCACCCTGCCGCGCGCCCGACAGGTGTACTTCAGCGAACCGACCCGCGAGGACGGCAAGACACCGATCGTCCGCTGCGCCGACAAGGACGAATTCGGCGAGGGCACCCTCAAGGACATCGACAAGCCCGGCACCACCGTCATCGTCAACCCCGGCGGAACGAACGAGCAGTTCGCGCGCGCCAGCATCAAGCAGGCCACCATCAAGCTGCACCCGGAGAACACCACGATCTTCCAGGAGATCATCGCGGGCCGCGCGGACGTGATGATGACCGACGCGAGCGAGACCCGCTACCAGTCCAAGATCCATCCCGAGCTGTGCTCCCTGCACCCCGACAAGCCCTTCACCTTCTCGGAGAAGGCGTACGCCCTGCCGCGCGGCGACGAGCAGTTCAAGGAGTACGTCGACCAGTTCACGCATCTGGCGACGCACGACGGCACGTACGCGGCGTACGAGGCGGAGTGGATGGGCGCCCCCGCCGGCTCCTAGGGTTCCTGGGCCAGGCGCCCGGCCCGCCAGGGGTATCCCTGAGCCGTTCCCCGAGGTCGGGGCGGTGCGGCAGGTCCTACCTTCGGTGCCATGCCAACCTCGCGTGAACGGTGCATCCACAGCAGGCAGGGCGGCCGGCTCGCCTCGACCACCACCGCCGACATCGACGCGCTCGTGGCCGGGCTCAAGGACCGGCCGCGGGTCGTCCTGCACTTCCACGGCGGGCTCATCGACGACACGCTGGGCTTCGCCACCGCCGACCGGCTCGCGCCCGTGTACGAGGCGGCGGGCGCCGACCCCGTCTTCTTCGTGTGGAGCAGCGGGCTGCTGGAGACCCTGCGGGGGAACCTGCCGCAGATCCTGAACGAGAGCGTCTTCCATACGCTGCTCAGCAGGGTCACGCGGTACGCGACGGGCCTCGTCTTCCAGGAGCCGGGGCAGCGGGCCCTCGGGGCGGTGGCCACCCCTGCCCCGAGGGCCGTGGCAGCGGAGCTCGCCCAGGTGCGGGCGGGGCACGAGCCGTACGCGCGGCTGACCGCCCCGGCCGAGGTACCGGAGCTGAGCGAGGACGAACAGCGGCAGCTGGCCGCCGAACTCTCGGCGGACACCGAACTGGCCGAGCGCACCCGGGAGATCGTCGAATCGGTCGCGCCCGCGCCGGCAGAGCGGGCCGCCGCGGCGCGAGACGCCATCGGGGGGCGTGCCGCGGCGGCCACACTGATGTCACCGGACGTCGTCGCCGAACTCGCGGACCGGGCGGAAACGGGGGAACGCGCCCTGGTCAGCACCGCGTTGCTGGTACGCAAGACGGTGCGCGTCGTCACCGCCGTGGTCGGGCGGTTCCGGCAGCGCACCGACCACGGGCTCTATCCGACGGTCGTCGAGGAGATCCTGCGCGAGTTCTATCTCGCGAGCGTCGGCGCGGCGATCTGGGACGCCATGAAGCGGCAGACCGCCGAGACGTTCACCGTCTCCGACGAGGTGCGGGCCGGACGGTACTTCCTGGACCGGTTCGGCGAACTGCTCGCGTCCGGGACGCGGCCCCGGGTGACCGTCGTCGGGCACAGCGCGGGCGCCGTGTTCATCGGCAACCTGCTCGACGACATCGCCCGCAGGCGCGCCGCCACCGACGACCCGGTCCCCGCCGACTTCCGCATCCGGGACGTGGTGCTCCTCGCGCCCGCCTGCACCGTGGCGCACCTCGCACCTGTCGTACGGCGGCAGTCCGAACTCTTCGACAGGTTCCGGATGTTCACCATGACCGACCCGGCCGAGCGGGCTGACCACCTGGTGCCGTTCCTGTACCCGAGGTCGCTGCTCTACTTCATCTCCGGCGTCCTGGAGCGCGACCCGGCCAAGCGGCCCGCCGTCGTGCCGATCGCGGGCATGCAGCGCTGGTTCCTCGACACGGCGGCCGTCGGCCCCGACTCGGACGACCTGCGCGGCTTCCTGCGCGCCGACCCCGCGCGCACCGTGTGGTCGCCGGGCGACGGCGGCCTGGGACTGCGCGCGGGCGCCCAGAGCCATGTCGCGTTCGACAACGATCCACAGGTGCTCGCGAGCGTGGCCGACATGCTCGCGCGGTGACCGCGGACGACGGAGGAGAGACGGGGGAGAGAGGCATGAACGACCTGCACTACGCCGTGGTCGTCGGCATCAACCGGTACCCGGCCATCGGTGATCTGCAGGGGGCGCGGGGGGACGCGGGCCGGTTCCGCGACTGGCTCGTCGACCCCCAGGGCGGAGCCGTGCCCGAGGCCAACGTCCATCTGGTGACGGCCACCAAGGAGGACGAACTCACCGACGACTTCCTGTGCGCCGTACCGACCAGGGAGAACGTCGACAAGGCGCTCTTCCGGTCACACAGAGCGGTCATGGAGGCGACCAGGGACCGGCCCGAGGCCTGGCGGGACACCCGGCTCTACGTCTTCCTGGCGGGGCACGGCTTCTCGCCGTCCAACAACAGCGACGCGGCCCTCCTGATGGCGAACGCCGCACGGGACCTGATGGGCAATCACATCGCGGTGCGCCAGTACCTGAACTGGTACGAGTCGGCGTCCCCGTTCCACGAGGTGGTCTTCCTCGCCGACTGCTGCCGCACCCGGTTCAGCGGCGTCGAGGCCTTCGCACCGCCCTTCACCGGCAACACCGAGGCGCCCGAGGACGTCGACTACTTCGTCGGCTTCGCGACCTCGCTCGGCGATCCCGCCTACGAGGAGCAGAGCCCCGACCGCGACCGGGCCAGGGGCCACTTCACCACCGCGATCCTGGAAGGGCTGCGCGGGGCGAAGCCCACCCCGGAGGGCACGGTCACCTCCGACAGTCTCGCGGAGTTCGTCGGGCCCTCGGTGCGGGCCCGCACCCAGGCCGCCCTGGTCCCGCAGCAGGCGCGGTTCATCCGGGGCAGCAGCACGCCGATGATCTTCACGCAGGGTCTGGCGAGCCCGGGGGACGCCGTCACGCTGCGCTTCCCGGACGGCTTCCGGGGCTGGGTGCAGCTGCGCGGCGGCGACCCCGGCGAACCACCACTCAGGCTGCACGTCGAGGCGGCCGAGTGCGTCGAGAAGCTCAAGCCCGGCCTCTACCGTGCCACTCCGGAGAGTGTGAGCGCGGCGGACTTCCGGGACGGCGGATTCTTCGAGGTAGTGACAGGCGGTGGCAATGGTGTCCAGCTCTGAGTTCCGGCGGCACTCCCAGGGGAGGGTAGAAGCCCGCGTTCCGTTCGTCGTCATCCCGGACACCCCGTCGGTCCTCGTGACCGTCACGGACTCCGCGTTCCGCGAGGTGGCCCACGCGATGGGCACCATCGACACCGAGCTGCCGCCGGGCATCTACCGCATCGAGCAGCGGTTCGGCGGCGAGGTGGACAGCAGGCTCGTCGAGGTCGGCACCGAACCGTTCACCGAACGGCTGGCGCTGCCCCGCATGCCCACGCCCACCCCCGTCGAAGGCACCCCGACCACCCGCGAGGACCACCGCGCGGCGGCCCAGCGCTGGAGCACCCGCACCACGTACGGCGACGGAACGCCCACCCTGATGGTCCTGATCCGCAATCTGCGCCGGGGCTGGCAGCTCGATCCGTACGCCCTGGAGGTGGCCGGCGAGAACGGCGCACCCGTGGACGGCGGCGCCGGCGGCTGGGAGCCGTCCGGCGGCGAGGAGTGGTCGGCGTGGAGCTGTGAACTGCCGCCCGGCGGGTACCGGTTGCGCACCCGCAGGCCGCCCGCCGACGGGCTGCCCCTCGCACAGGCGCTGCACGTGCTCGACGGGTGGACCACCCTGGTGTTCGTGAGCAACGGACCGCAGGGCCCGCAGCCGCAGTTCGCCTCCGTCCAGATGGTGCGCCCGGGCGCCGGCTGGCAGTCCACGGACCGCACGGCGGGGCTCGCCCTGGAGGCCGCGCTCTCCGGACTGCGGCAGGGCATCGACCTGGTGTCGACCCGGCAGCTGGTCGAACTCCTCGACGCCAAGAGCCTCAACCCGTTCCTGGGCATCGTCGGCGCCCACGCCCTGCTGCTGCACCCGGCGCCCGACCTGGACCGGATCGGCAGGCTGGTGGGGAACCTGATGGACGACGCCCCGCGCCATCCCGACATCGCGGCCCTGGCCACCCGGATCGGCGAACCGGTGGCGCCGGTCGCATCTCCGCCAATGCTCGCCGCGTCCTGCCGGCTGCTGCTCAAGGCGGACTCCGTCGACCCGAACGTCCTCCTGGACGGTTCACCGGCGGAGAGCGTGGCCGAGCACCTGGTCGGGCGAGGGGTGTGGACGACCTGGCTGGAGCAGGAGCGCCGGCCCGCGGCCGCGGCACGCGGCGGCCTCGCCCCGATGGTGCCGGGGGACACCGGAGGGGCGGGGCGTTCCGGGGGCACCGCGCCGGTCGAGCGGGTGCGCCAGTACGTACACGACATCGCGAACCTGGAGGACAGGACCGTCGACGACGTACTGGACGGCCTGGACGCGAAGGACCTCTGCCGCAGGACCGGACTGCCCCACAAGGCGGTCGACAAGGCGATCGAGGAGCTCAGGCGCCCGCGGGGGGAGTGAGTCGGCGCGCCACGAGACGGGGGAAACGGGGGAACGGGGGAAATGGAAAGGGGGAACCGGGGGAACAGGGGAAGGCCGTCGGCCGGGACGAGGATGTCCCGGCCGACGGCATTCCCCCGCGGTCCCGCTGCCGCGCACGGCACCCCCGTGTCCGTGCGTGGGCGGGTGGTTCCAGCTTCCGGGACCGCGCATCACACCGGTGTCACCGCGACGTCACGCCCGCGGCCCGTGCACCCCCGAGCGCACACGGACCGGCGGGCCGACGGCGACCGGGGCGGCTCCTCACGACAGCGCGTGCCGCACCATCGTGAAGAACTGCCCCGACGGTTCGATGCCCAGCTCCCTGCGGAGCAGCCCGCGGAAGGCCTTGAAGTGCCGTACCGCCTCCGCCAGGTTGTTCTCCGCGAGGTGCACCTTCACGACCGCGCGGTGCGCGCTCTCGCGCAGCGGGTCGATCCGGGTGCTCTCCAGCGCGGCCTCGAGCGCGGGAGCGTACTGCTCCTGGTCGACGAGCCGCGCCGACAGCGCCTCCAGGGCGTGCAGCCGCAGCTGGTGCAGCCGCTCCCGCTCGAACACCACCCAGTCCTGGTGCCAGCCGGGCAGCAGCTCCCCCATGGTGAGCAGGGAGGTGCACGCGGCCCCGGTTCCCTCGGCCGGGGCCGCGAGTATGTGGCGTGCCGTGACGGTGAAGTCCTCGACGTCCACCCGGACGCGCTCGGCCAGGGCGAGCAGCCCCGACCGCGCGTCGAAGATGACCGAACTCGCCCCGTTCAGACGCCAGATGGCGGTCCGCAGACAGGCCCGCGCCCGCTCCTCGGTGACGTCCGGCCACAACGTCCCCGCCAGCGACGACCGGGTCGCCGGGCCGCGCAGCGCGAGCAGGGCGATCAGCTGCTGCCCGCTGGCGGTGACGTCGACCGGCGCGAACCCCCGGCGCTCGGCGCGGCCGAGCCGGAACCCTCCCAGCAACCGCAGCCGCAGCGCCGGAGGTGCGTCGTCGCACACCGCCGGACATTCCGTGACAGCCATCTGTGTACCCCCAGTTGAACCGATCGCCCCTGATCTGGATCGAACTTACGCCGGGGGTGGGCAGGGGTGCCTCGGGGAACCGCCCAGGGAAAACCCCGGTGTGCGGCACCCCTTACCGAGGGCGCTACGACGACGCGCGCTGCCCCTGTGGTGCGAAGTGACTCACGAGCCCGATCCGGGAGTTGATGCCGAGCTTCGTGTACGTGTGCCCCAGGTGGTACTCGATCGTCTTGACGCTCAGCGCGAGCGCGGTGGCGATCTGCCGGTTGGTCAGGCCCTGCGAGGCGAGCCGCGCGACGGCCAGCTCCTGCGGGGTGAGCCCCTCGGCGACCGAATCGGACTCCGCAGGTTCCTGCGCTGCGCGCGGCGGCGCGGCCCGCCCGCAGGCGTCCAACTCCCGCTCGCAGCGCGCCAGATAGGGTACGGCGTCCAGTTCGCGCATCGTGGTGTACGCGGCGTGCAGCTGCTCCACGGCGACCGAGCGGCGGCCGATGCGGCGCAGGAACGACCCGTGGTCCAGCTCGACGCGGGCCCGGCCGAAGGGCGCCGGCACCTGCGCCGCCTGGTCGTGCGCGCGCAGGAAGGAGGCCTGCGCGCGGTCCGTCTCGCGGCGCGCCGCGTGCAGGTTGCCGCGCACCCGCGCCGCCGCCGCGAGCGCCGAGTGCCGCCCACGGGCCGCCGCGAGTTCCTCGTACGGCCGCAGCACGGCCTCCGCCTCGTCGAACTCGCCGAGCTGGATCAGCGCGTCGACGAGCAGCTCGCGCCAGGCCACCACGCCCGGTTCGGTGACCCCATCGTGGGAGGCGAACGCGAGCAGCGGCCGCAGCGCCTCCACGACCCGCTCCGGCTCCGAGCGGGACTCGGCGAAGCGGCCGTGCGCGGATGCCGCGTAGGCGAACGCCAGCGCGCTCTCGTCGCAGCCGGGCGCGTCGAGGGCCAGCCGCAGATGGGCCGACGCCCGGTCCCACGCGCCGCGCGCCGACAGGATCCAGCAGGCGATGGCGTGCGTGACCGGCTTCAGCCACGACTGATCGGTGTCGTCGGCGATCGACGCGGACGCCTCCGCGTGGATCAGCGCCTCGTCCCAGTCGCCGAGCCGGTGCAGGGTCTGGGCGAGCGCGGACGCCGAGAGCAGCCGCAGCGGCACGGTGCCCCTGCGGCAGCTGGCCACGGCCCCGAGCAGATCCGAGCGTGCGCTGCGCAGATCGTCCGACCAGAGCCGCAACTGGCCGCGCGCCAGCAGCAGATCGATGCTCGCGGGCGGCACCAGCAGCGGATCGGGCAGCTCGCCGGCCAGTTCGATGCCCTTCTTGGCGGAGCCGCTCAGGCCCAGCGCGAGGAGGTGGTTGAAGCGCAGCATCCGGCTCGGGCCCTGGAGCGTGGAGAGCCGCTGGGCGCGCTCGGCCCAGCGCGCGGCCTCGGCGGCGCGCCCGCGCATCACGGCGGCGTAGCTCAACTGCTCGGCCGCCCGCGCGGCCAGCGACGGATCGCTCTCCCGGTCGCACTGGTTCCATGCGTCGACGAGCAGCGTCCAGGCCTGCTCCATCCGGCCCTGTACGCGGGCCACATAGCCGCGCACGTATCCGCGAAGGGCGGGATCGGAACTCTCCGGGAGGCCCGCGGCGAGTTCGGCCGACTCGTGCACCCGGCCGTCGAGCAGCAGCGCCTCGACCGCCTCGACGGCGAGCCGGTCCCGCTCCAGGGCGGTCGTCGCGACGCGCGAGGCGTGCCGCAGATGGGTGCCGGCCACCGCCCACTGCCCGGTGGCGGCCTCCCGCCGGGCGCAGGCCGCCAGGGCGGCGGCGAGATGCTCGTCGGGTCCGGTGGCGGCGAGCACGCGGTGCCGCAGGCTCGAATAGTCGTCGCCGACCAGGGCCGCCGCACGGTTGTGCAGGGCCGCCCGGTGGGCGGGGCCGATGTCCTGGTAGACGGCGGCGTGCACCAGGGGGTGCGGGAAGGCGATCTCGGGGGCGGCGCCCGCGGGCAGTTCGCGCAACAGCCCTGCCCTGACGGCCCGTTCGAGCGCGGGCAGGGGTGCCTGCACCCGTGCGAGCGCGGCGGCGACACTCAGCGGGCAGGACAGGCCGAGGATGCTGACCGCCTGGACGAGGCGCTGCGCCTGGGACCCGCACTCCGCGAGATTGGCGAGCACCAGCATCGCGTATGAACGGGGCGCGGGCAGCGGTGTGGTGACGTCCCGAAGGACACGTGGCGGCACCTGGTCTAGCAGGGCGCGGGCGTGCAGCGGATTGCCGTGCGTGTGGTCGTGCAGCCGCACGGTCGCGGAGTGCGGCAGTTGCTCGGAGCCCAACTGGGCGCTGAGGGAGCCCAGTTCGTCCGGGCTGAGCCCGTCGAGGGAGATCCGCCGGGTGCGTACGTCCGTGAGCAGGCGGCGGATGCCGTCCGGAAGTTGGGGTGCCTGGGAGTCCCGCGCCGTCACGATCGCGAGGACCTTGTCGACCCGCAGCCGCCGCAGCGTGAACGTCAGGGCGTTCAGGGAGGCGGAGTCGGCCCAGTGCGCGTCGTCGAGGACCAGGATCACCGGGCCCTTGTCCTGCAGCTCGCTCAGCAGGT
Organism: Streptomyces sp. NPDC050658; assembly: GCF_044457025.1. Classification (NCBI taxonomy): domain Bacteria; kingdom Bacillati; phylum Actinomycetota; class Actinomycetes; order Kitasatosporales; family Streptomycetaceae; genus Streptomyces; species Streptomyces sp. NPDC050658. The sequence goes on along the minus strand of NZ_JBITGM010000013.1, from coordinate 71,685 downwards.
CGAGCAGCCCGAACCCGGCTGCGAGCGGCGGCAGCGTGCCGGGCGCCGAGCGGGGGACGCGGACCAGGGAACCCAGGCAGTCCGGCAGCGGGATGGGGCTCTGCCCGACGAACTGGGCGAGCACCCCGCACGGCAGCGCGCTCTCGTTCTCCTCGCCGCTCGCCTGCAGCACACAGGCGTCGCCCGCGGTGTCCAGGAAGCGGCGGACCAGCGCCGTCTTGCCGATGCCGCCGGGCCCCTCGATCAGCACAAGCCGCGGCATTCCCTCGCACGCCTGCCGGAACTCCTCCTGGAGCACGGCGAGTTCACGGGTACGCCCGGCGAACGCCGCGTGCGGCGCCGGCGCGTGGACATGGCCGTTCAGCGTGTTCCCGGACGTCATCACCGCCCCCACGTCGTCGACACCCGGCATGGACGGCGCCCGGACCGTGACGGCGTACCGTGCCGGGCGCATGACCCTGAACGTCCACGATGATGCCGAAACCGCTCTCGATACAAGCTGATTGCCCACTCTGGGTGAGCAGGTTCCCGTCAGACGGGCTCACACGTCACAGGAGTCCTCATCCGTCGCGGCGGAGGCCTCGGCGGACTCCGTGGACAGCTCCGGCGGCGGTTCGAGGAGCGCGAGCAGTTCGAGCCAGCCGTGAAACGGCGTACGCCTGCCCGCCTCCTCTTCCGTACCGCCCTCGTCCACGACGCTCCCGTGCACGCCCCCAGGGGAGCGGAACACCTCGATGACGTAGCGCACAACGCCCTCCCGGGGGCCAGCTTGGCCCTGAACGTGACACATCGCGACAACGCCAGGCTAGGAACGCGGCAGTCCGCGCGCTTCGGGGAGTCACCTGGGGATGACCCCAGTCCTAGGACCCTGGGGTGCGGGCCGGCCGCGGCCAGCGGTCGCCGGTCGTCCGGTGCGGGCCCAGACTGGGGGCATGGATCTCACCGCGGTCGTCGACGATCACCTGGCGAAGGCGCGCGTGGCCCCGCACGGGCGCAGTGCGGAGCTTCTGGTGCGGGACGGGCCGCTGCGGCAGAGCGTGATCGCGCTGACCGCCGGGACGGAACTGGGCGAGCACGAGGCGCCGGTCGCCGCCACGCTCTTCGTGCTGCGCGGCCGGGTGCGCGTGACGGCGTCCGGCGGTGACCTCGAACTGGCCGGCGGCGAGTTCGCCTGCGTCCCGCACGAGCGGCACGGGCTGACCGCGCTGGAGGACTCCGCGGTGGTGCTGACCTCGGTCACCGGCGTCTGACGTCCGGCGGCCGAGGCCGTTCCGCCCGGTTCGGACGGAGCGCTCAGACGGAGCGCAGGTACTGGTCCGGCACGTGCACGTCGGCGCCCAGCTCCCTGGCCGCGTGGCGGGCGAAGGAGGGGTTGCGCAGCAGCTCGCGGCCGAGCAGGATCGCGTCCGCCTCGCCGTTGGCCAGGATCTTCTCGGCCTGGGCCGGCTCGGTGATGAGGCCGACGGCGGCGACGGGCAGGCCCGTCTCGTTCTTCACGCGGGCGGCGAAGGGGACCTGGTAGCCGGGGCCGACCGGGATGCGGACGCCCGCGGCGTTGCCGCCGGTGGAGACGTCGAGGAGATCGACGCCGTGGTCCTTCAGGAGCGCGGCGAAGCGGACGGTGTCGTCCGGCGTCCAGCCGTTCTCCGCCAGCCAGTCGGTGGCCGAGATACGGAAGAACAGCGGCTTGTCCTCGGGCCACACGGCCCGTACGGCGTCGACGACTTCGAGCGCGAAGCGGGTGCGGGCGGCGAAGGAGCCGCCGTACGCGTCGATCCGCCGGTTGCTGTGCGGCGAGAGGAACTCGCCGATCAAGTAGCCGTGCGCGCCGTGTACTTCGACGACCTCGAAGCCCGCGTCCAGGGCGCGCAGCGCGGCGTCCCTGAACTGCCCCACCACGTCCTGTATCTGATCGACGGTCAGCTCGGCGGGCACCGTGTTCGGCTCGTCGAACGCCACCGGGCTCGGCCCGACCGGCTGCCAGCCCTCGGGCGCGTCCGGCGCGATCGGCGCGCCACCCCGCCAGGGCCGGTCGGTGCTCGCCTTGCGGCCCGCGTGGGCCAGCTGGATGCCGGGGACGGTGCCCTGCGCCTTGAGGAAGCCGGTGATCCGGCGCAGCGCCTCGACCTGGGTGTCGTTCCAGATGCCGAGGTCGGCGGGGGAGATGCGGCCCTCGGGGGCGACGGCGCTCGCCTCAAGCAGGATCAGGCCGGTGCCGCCGGCGGCGCGGGCGGCGTAGTGGGCGAAGTGCCAGTCGCCCGCGACGCCCGCGTTCGGCCCGAACACCTCTGCCGAGTACTGGCACATCGGCGCCATCCACACGCGGTTCGGGATGGTCAGCGATCGCAGGGTGTAAGGCTCGAACAGCGCGCTCACGGCGGACTCCATTCTGGATGGCCAGGGGGTTCCTGGTGTGGCTCGTACGATAATCCTCGTAGTACGGCAGATGTCAAACTACGACGTCCCTCGTACAATGGAGGCCGCCGGTGAGGACGACGCGGGCGACGACCGAATCCCGAGCGACGCGCAGCCCGAACGAGCGACGTGAATGCCGAACGAACGACGTGCAGCCCGAACGAACGACGTGAAGTGGAGCCGCCATGACGACCGCCGCAGCCAGCAGCCGAGCGCTTGATCACCCCGAGCGCGGGGAGATCCGGCTCGAAGGCGTGCTGCACGCGCTGTCGGACCCCATGCGCCTGCGGATCGTGCGGCAGCTGGCCGGCGAGGGCGTCGCCGTGACCGGAGGCCTCTCCTGCTCGCAGTTCGAGCTGCCGGTCACGAAGTCCACGAGCACCCACCACTTCCGGGTGCTCCGGGAGAGCGGAGTGATCCTGCAGATCTACCGCGGCACGGCCAAGATGAACGAGCTGCGCCGCGAGGACCTGGACGCCCTCTTCCCGGACCTCCTGGACAGCGTCCTGCGCGCGGCGGCCACGCAGGAGGCGCGACTGGGCGCGGGCGCCTGAGCGGGCGCCCCAAGGGCTCGTCTACGCCGGTCCGGACTCGCCCCGCGCCGCCGTGAGCAGCCCCGGCCAGTCGGGGATCTTCACCGGGCCGCGCCCCAGCGACGTACCCAGTTCCGCCTCCGCGCGTTCGATCGCCTGCCAGCCCGACCATTCGACCGGGCGCACGCCCGCCTCGCGGAGCGCGGGCAGCGGATCGGCGGGCACCTTCCTGCGTACGAGATCGGGGGCGTCGTCCAGGAGCGAGAGCACCGTCTCCTTGGCGCACGGGCGGTTGGTCCCGATGACGCCGGTCGGGCCGCGCTTGATCCAGCCCGCGACGTACTCACCGGGCGACGTGACGCCGCTCCGCAGCACCCGCCCCGCCGCGTGCGGCACCGTGCCCCGCTCGGCGTCGAACGGCAGCCCCTCGATCGGCACCCCGCGATAGCCGACCGAGCGCAGCACCAGCTGCCCCGCGATCTCCTCGTACCGCCCCGAACCCGTCACGCCGCCCCGTCCGTCCGGCAGCGTCCGCTCAAACCGCACCCCGCCGACCCGCCCCGCCGCCTCCGTCACGGCCACCGGGCGCAGGTAGAAGCGGAGCCGGATGCGCCGGGGCAGCCCGCGCGGCGGACGCTCCGCCCAGCCGCGCATGACCTCCAGGTTCCGGCGGACCAGCGAGGGCAGCGCCATGGGATCGGCGTACGCGGGATCGAGCGCCAACTCCGCCGGATCCACGATCACTTCGGTGTCCGGCAGCGAGCCAAGCTCGCGCAGCTCCTTGGTGGTGAAGCGGGCCTGCGAAGGGCCGCGCCGCCCCACCATGTGGACCTCGCGCACCCGGCTCTCGGCGAGCACCCCGAGCGCCGCCTGCGGAATGTCGGTGGGCCGGAGCTCGGCCACGCCGCGGGCCAGCATCCGGGCGACGTCGACCGCCACGTTCCCGACGCCGATGACGACGGCCGACTCCACGCCGCCGATGAAACCGTCCGCCCGCGCGTCAGGATGCGCGCTGTACCAGGACACGAACTCGGTCGCCGAATGGCTCCCCGGCAGATCCTCGCCCGGCACCCCGAGGTGCCGGTCGGCCGCGGCGCCCACGCAGTAGACGACCGCGTGATAGAGGCCGAGCAGCCTGGCGGGCGGCAGTGCGCCGGGACCGATCTCGACGCCGCCGAGGAAGCGGACGCGGTCGTCCTCGAGGACCGCGCGCAGATTGTTCTGGAGGGACTTGATCTTCTCGTGGTCGGGCGCGACCCCGTAGCGGACGAGCCCGTACGGGCAGGGCAGCCGGTCCAGTACGTCGACATGCACGTCGGGCACCCGGTCCTGCTGGACAAGGGTCTGCGCGGCGTACACCCCGCTCGGGCCCGAACCGACGACGGCTACCTGCAGCACGGCGGTGCTCCTTCCGCGAGGCGGCCTCGGGAGATGACTTCAGCATCGCACTCCGCCGCGGGGAGGGGGAGATGCCGGGCCGACCGCGCGGGGGTCGGGCGCCGCCGAGCGCGCCGTTCGTGACCTAATGAGATCGCACGGCTACCTTATGTTTGTGCTAGAGAGTCGCTTTCTTGGCGTTTCTGATCATTTTCGATCTGGCCCCGGTGACCCTGACGGCCCCTCCGCGCCGCCCTGGTTCCAGGTCCGCCTGACCTTCGGTGACGGGGCCGTCGTCGACGCCCGCGCCGTGGTGTCGGAGGGCCGGATCACCATCGGCGACGTGCAGACCTCGGGGCCGCCGCCCGCACCGGACGCTCCCGCACCTGCCGCGCCCGCCATGCCTCCCGCGCCTCCCGCGACGCCGGAGGTGCCCGCCCCGCACCGCCGCGCCCGCCCCTCCTGGCCGCGAGGCCGAGCCGGGCGCCGCCTGGTGGCCGAGACCTACCGCGCGGCGCAGGGCGAGGGCCGTGACCCGGTGCTCGCCGTGATGCGCGCGACCGGGCACAGCAGGCGCAAGGCGCTCAGGCTCGTCGCGGCCGCCCGTGACGCGGGCCTGCTGTCCCCGCGCCACAACCGCCGCTGACGGCGGCGGCGCCCGCCGGGCCCGTCACATCTTCTGCATCCTGCCGATCTCGGCCGTCTGCTGGGCGATCACGTCGTTCGCCATCTCCTCGACGAGGAGGTTGTTGCCCTCGGACAGCGCGTCCGTCGCCATGGTGATCGCGCCGTTGTGGTGAGTGATCATCAGCTTCAGGAACAGCTCGTCGAAGGCCTTGCCCTTGGCGGCCCGCAACTGCTTCAGCTGGGTCTCCGTCGCCATGCCGGGCATCGTCCCGTGGTCGTGCCCGTGCTGCTTCTTCGCCCCGCCGTTGTTCTTCAGCCACCCCTTCATGGCGCCGATCTCCGGGCGCTGCGCGGCCGTGATGCGGTCGGCGAGCCGCTTCACCTTCGCCGACTCGGCACGCTTCGGGGCGAGTTCGGTCATCTTCAGGGCCTGCGCGTGGTGCGGGATCATCATCTGTACGTAGCTGAAGTCCGCCGAGTTGGGCGAGTCGTCGTCGGTTCTCTGCTTGGCGGCGTCCTCGGCGGACATCGTCGCCGCCGTCTCGCCCGGTTTGCCCGGAGCGATCACGGAGGGCCCTGGAGCAGCCTTCTTCCCGGAAGTTGACCCGTCGTCGGATCCGGAGTCACAGGCACCGAGCGCAAGGGCGGCGGCCATGACGGCGGCCGTGAGGAACGCGGTTGCGGCGGGCGTACGGCGGTTGAGCACGGCTGCCTCCTGTGGTGTGCGGGGAAGTTGGGACCGTCCTAGCACGGTTACGCACGCAGGTGATCAAAAACTTTCATTACAGATGCGTTGCCATCTGTTGATCTGTGCATGATGAGCACGATACTGCGTGGTGTCCGTGAACCGTTCAACTGCGAACGGCGACTAGGGAGGACGCAGTGACCCTGTTGAGCAATTCCCGAACACGGCGCAGACGCTTGGGCGTCGGCGCGGCGGCGCTCGGTCTGATCGCCGCCCTGTTCAGCGCGGCGCCGGCCGGAGCGACGCCCGACCCGGGCGACTCGCCCGCCGCGCCCAAGGGTGTGTCGAAGAGCGATGCCGCCGACGCGAAGGCGGCCATCAAGAGCGGCGAGATACCGGCGCCCGACGAGATCGTGCACTCAGACAACATCAAACACCTGGGCAACATCCCCAAGGACGTGCTGCCGGGGACCAACTCCGACCTCGCCTTCCAGGGGAAGTACGCCTTCGCGGGCAACTACGACGGCTTCCGCATCTTCGACATCAGCAACCCGAAGAAGCCGCGGACCGTGTCCCAGGTCCTCTGTCCCGGATCGCAGAACGACATCTCGGTCTCGGGCAATCTGCTCTTCCTCTCCACCGACTCCTCGCGCAGCGACAACTCCTGCAACAGCACCACGCAGCCCGCTACCGAGAAGTCCTCGTGGGAGGGCATGAAGGTCTTCGACATCAGCGACAAGGCCAACCCGAAGTACGTCTCGGCCGTCGAGACCGCCTGCGGCTCGCACACGCACACGCTGGTGCCGGAGAAGAAGAACGTCTACGTGTACGTCTCCTCGTACTCCCCGAGCGCGACGTTCCCGGACTGCCGGCCGCCGCACGACGGCATCTCCGTCATCAAGGTGCCCCGCAAGGCCCCGCAGAAGGCGGCGGTCGTCAACTTCCCGGTGCTCTTCCCCGGTGACGGACCCGACGGCGGCGGCAACCCGGGCGGACCCACCAACCCGGGTGTCTCCAAGACCACCGGCTGCCACGACATCACCGTGCTGCCCTCCAAGGACCTCGCGGCGGGCGCCTGCATGGGCGACGGCATCCTGTTCTCCATCAAGGACCCGGAGAACCCGAAGATCATCGACCAGGTCCAGGACAACACCAACTTCGCGTTCTGGCACTCGGCGACCTTCAACCAGGGAGCCAACAAGGTCGTCTTCACCGATGAGCTGGGCGGCGGCAGCGCGGCCACCTGTGACGAGGCCACCGGTCCGAACCGCGGCGCCGACGGCATCTACGACATCACCGGCAAGGGCGACAAGCGCAAGCTGGTCTTCAAGAGCTACTTCAAGATCCCGCGTCACCAGGCCGCCACGGAGAACTGCGTGGCCCACAACGGCTCCGTGATCCCCGTCAAGGGCAAGGACCTGATGGTGCAGGCCTGGTACCAGGGCGGCGTCTCCGTCTGGGACTTCACCGACTCCTCGAAGCCGAAGGAGATCGGCTACTTCGAGCGCGGCCCGCTCAGCGCCGACACGCTTGTCACCGGCGGCTCCTGGTCGGCGTACTACTACAACGGCTACGTCTACTCCAACGACATGGCCAAGGGCTTCGACGTCCTGAAGATCGACGACAAGCGGACCGACCCCGCCGAGCGGGTCCGGCTCCGTGAGCTCAACGTCCAGACCCAGCCGGACTACTTCGACTGAGCGGACCGCGTCGCCTGCGTGGTCTGATCCAGGACCCGCGCATGTGTCCCGTCGGGCGGCTCATCGCCCGGCGGGACCCCCGACCCCCAGTCAAGGCCGTACCGCTGGAACAGCTCGGCCCGCAGCGTGCAGGCCGGCATCGGCGCCCCCGGCAGCAGCACCGCGAAGACCGCGCCCATCAAGAGCGCGCGCAGCAGCGGATAGTCGGTGTCCACGTCGAGCGAGCCATGGCGGACGACCGTGTCGCGCAACAGCTCCGCGAGACGCTGCTGCTCCGGGCAGCGCACGAAGCCCTCGGCCTGCAGGATGCCCGCCATGTGCGTGCGCATCAGGACGGGCTGCTCCTGGGCCAGGCCCAGGATCGCGTCGATGGCGCGCGCCAGGAGTTCGTCCCCGTCCGTGGTGCGCGGCTCGCGTTCGAGCGCGGCCTGGAGGGTGCGGTGCATCAGCCGGTGCACCGCCGACTGCAGCAGCTGACGCTTGCCGGGGAAGTAGTACGACACCAGGCCGCGGGCGGATCCGGCGCGGTCCGCGATGTCGGCCAGGGTCGTCGCCTCATAGCCCCGCTCGGCCACCAGCTCCACCGTGGCCTGCAGGAGCCGCTCCCTTGAGCGCCTTCGCAACTCTTCATTGACCGATGCGCTACGCGGGGACATTCTGTAACTCCTGCGTTGACTGGCTCAGAGCCAATATACTCAGCGCGTCCCGGGCCAAGACCCCCAGTGGGTGTCTCATGGCCCGGTGCGACCTGGGGCAGGCAACACCGCGGGGGAGTGTTGCCTGCTCACAGGTGCCGATCGGCCGAACCCTCCTTACAGTGGGCCGGGGGGCCGAGGAGGCGTACCGAGATGGATCAAGAGCAGATTCTGTCCAGGATCGCGTCGATGGTCGACGACGAGCGGACGCTGCGGGACTCCCTTGCGTCGGGAGCGATCGACGAGGCCACGGAACGGGCGCGGCTCGCCGTCCTGGAGCGTGAGCTCGACCAGTGCTGGGACCTGTTGCGCCAGCGGCGCGCGAAGGCCGAGTACGGCGAGAATCCCAACGAGGCGCGGGTTCGGTCCGCCGCCCAGGTCGAGGGCTACCAGTCGTAGGGCCCGCGCACCGTACGCCACGTACTGCCCGTACTGCACGTACTCCACGTTCTGCACGCGAAGGAGCCCGCATGGGTGCCGAGCGAGGCAAGCCGTACCGGGGCGAGCTGATCACCGTCACCTTCGAAGCGCGCCGGTGTCTGCACGCCGCGGAGTGCGTCCGCGGCCTTCCGCAGGTCTTCGACACCGGACGCCGCCCCTGGATCTCCCCCGACACCGCCCCTGCGGACGAGGTCGCCGAGGTCGTGCGCCGCTGCCCGTCCGGAGCACTGCAATATCGACTTGTCGACGGCACGACGGAGCGCTCGACCACCGCCACCACCGTCGAGCGGACCGCCGACGGCCGGCTCGTGCTCCGCGGCGATCTGCGGATCACGGCGGCGGACGGCGGGACGGTGCCCGAGACGCGCGCCATGCTGTGCGGCTGCGGCGCGAGCGGCAACCAGCCGTACTGCGATCTCGCCGGACCCTGCGGGGCGTCCGGGGGACATGCCTGAGCCACGGACCCGCCCGGCACTCAGACCTGGTCGACGAGATCGAGGACCGGGCGCAGCCCCTCCGGCCGCAGGTCCGCCGGCAGGTGATCCACGAAGTGCACGGCGCAGCCGAGCGCGGCGGCGCCGCCGTCGGCGTGCCGGTCGTCGCCGACCATCAGCGCGTCGGCGGGATCGACCCCGAGCGCGTTCAGGGCGTGCGCGAACAGGCGCGCGTCCGGCTTCTGGACGCCGTGCTCGTACGACAGGGTGTACGCGTCGACATGGGCGTCGAGGCCGTGGGCGCGGAAGACGGGACGCGGATCCCAGCCGATGTTGCTCACCACGCCGATGCGGACGCCCCGCGCACGCAGCCCGATGAGCACCTCGGCGGCATCGGTGTACGGACGCCACGCCTCCGGCGCCATATGGCGGTCGTACAGGGCGTCGTGCAGCCCAGGATCGGGCAGCGCGACCTGGCGGGACAGACCGGTGTACGCGGCACGGTGCCGCTCGGGGCTCTCGTCACGCGTTGCGTACAGCTCGGTGAGCTCTTCGGGTACGACGGCGGGGCTCGCCCCGCCGGGCAGCGCACCCGCCCGCTCCAGCGCGCCGGAGAGCCGCACGGCCTCCGCCCCGTCGACCGGTATGCCGGCCTCGCGCAGCACGGCGCGCAGCCACGACTCGGTGGACTCGACACGGAACAGCGTCCCGGAGAAGTCGAAGAGGACGCCCTTGATCGTCATGGTGAAGATCCTCCGGGAGCGACGGAGGAACGGTCAAGTGCGGGCTTCTTCAAGGGGGTTGGGGGCGTCTTGATGCGCGTACGCCGCCGTGGCCGGCCTCAGGTGCTTTCGGACGCCCGCGCCCCCGGCCGGTACGCGTACGTCGCCACCGCCGCCGCCACCATCAGCGCGCCCAGGAACCAGCCGCCGACGACGTCCGACGGCCAGTGGACGCCGTTCCAGACGCGGGTCACGCCGACGCCGACCACCGAGACCGTCGCGACCGTCAGGCCCGTGCGCCAGGCGAGGGGGCCCACGCCGTACACACGCAGGAGCCAGAGGAGCAGTCCGCAGACCACCGTCGCCGTCATCGCGTGGCCCGAGGGGAAGGCCGCGTACTGCGCCGAGTCCACCGGGTCCGGCCACACCGGGCGCGGCCGGTCGACCGCCGCCTTCAGGCCCTGCTGCACCAGGGTGCCCACCGCGCACGTCGCCGCGAGCCACAGCGCGAGCCACCACGCCCCCCGGAAGGCGAGCCAGATCACGGTCACGGTGCACAGTGCGCGCATCGTCCACGGGTCCCACACCCAGTCGGTCAGGACACGGCTGACGTGCGTGAGTCCGTCGTGCGCGACGGCCCAGCGGTGCGTGGTGCGCGCGATGTCGCCGTCCAGGTCCATCAGCGGGCTCCACTCCAGCTCCACCAGGAGCAGCAGCAGGGCCGACGGCACGCAGAGGAGCGCCGCGACGAGTGCGGCGCGGGAGCCGGGGTTACGGGACGGTCGGGGTGGCGGAGCGAGCGGCGCGGCGGGGTGCATGGAGTGATCCTCGCCGACGGGTGGCGTCGGGGGCCATCCCGGGGTGGGTGCGCCGTACGGCTACCCCAGCGCGTGCAGCCCCGGCACGAACGTCACGAGCAGCGGCACCACCGGGACCAGCGCGGCGGCGGCCGTGAGGCGCAGCCTGCGGGCCGCGGTGAGCCGCGGGCGGGCGGCGAGCAGCCGGTGCACGCGCTGCGGGACATGCGCCTGCGGGGTGGGGCAGGGGCCGAACACGCCCCGGTCCTCGTTGAGTTCGACCAGCGCGAGGGCGATCGTGAGGCGTCCGAAGCGGCGCGACGCCACGTCGTCGGCGGCCAGCTCCACGAGCCGGTGCATCTCGTCGCGGAACGCGGCGAAGACCGGCACCTGCGGGAAACCGGCGGCCAGCGCGCCCGAGCAGTGCAGCAGCCAGTCGTGCCGCGCCTGTGCGTGCCCCTGCTCATGGGCGAGCACCGCGTCCAGCTGACGTCCCTTCAGGCGCTGCAACGCGGCGGTGGTGATGACCAGTTGGGGTGCGGCACCCGGCAGCCACCAGGCGTCGGGGCGCTCGCCCTCCAGGACCACGAGCCGGTCGGCGCCGGGCTCCTCGCCGGGCAGCAGCGGTGCGCGGTGCAGGAGTTCGACCCGCCGCTTGCGGCGCCGGGTGCGGGCCCGCGCGATCTCCCGCGTCAGCATCGCCGCGGTCCACACGCCGCCGAGGGCCAGCGCCACGGCCGTCGCGGGCGCCCAGGCGCCGCCCGCCCCGAGCGCGTACGCCTCCACCACATCGCTCGGCGCGGGGGCGAAGAGACCGCCGCGCACCGCCTGCCACGCGGCGGCGGAACTCAGGGTCATCGACAGGGCACAGCACAGGAGCACACCCGCCACGACGCACTGCCACGCCCACAGCGCGACGATCGGCTCGCGCTCCGGCCAGTCGGCCCGTGCGAGAAGGCGCGGGGCGACGACGGCGGTGAGGGCGCCCAGCAGCAACAGCGCAACGGGGAGCAACATGCGTCCAGCCTATGAGCCAGGCGCTACCGAAGGGTATGGCCTATCGCCTCAAGTGACGCACGCCACGGTCCCACGGGGGTTGGACCGGTGATCACCGGTCATGCCGAGCCGAGGGTCACCTGCCCCCTCGGAGGGGCAGAGAGCCACCTGCCCCTCAGAGGGTCACCTGCCCCTCAGAGGGTCAGCAGCATCGCCACCATCGCGATGCCCATCGAAAGCCGGCAGACCATCGCGAGCTCCGTACGGTCCGCCCACCCCACGACCGCGCCGCCGCCCCCCTCCGTCGCGAGCGTCCGGACCGGCAGCAGCCGCACCCCCGACCAGAGCACGTATCCGGAGAAGTAGAGCAGCAGCATCCCGGTGAGGGCGGGCGCGCCACCGCCGCCGCCGTGCCCCGCGTGCGCGGCGGGCGTCGCCGCCATCGCCACCGCCATGTAGACCATCGCGCCCGCGCCGACCAGGTGGTGCAGATGGTGCGGATCGCGCCGGGCCGCCCAGAGTGCCCGCAGCGCCGCCGCGCCGAACACGACCGCGTACGCGGACCAGGCCCACTGGGGCGGGCTCAGTACGGCGGCGGGCACGGCCATCACCGCCATCCCGAACCCCATGAGCGCCTCGCCGCCCGCGGTACGGCGCTGTTCCTCGACCCGGCTGCGCAGCCGCAGCAGACAGTAGGACCCGGTCGCCGCGCAGAGCGCGACGAGCAGCCAGCCGGCCTGCGCCGGTCCGTGCACAGCGCACCTCCCCCGATCGACGCCGTCGTCGGGTCGATGCCCGGGCGCGGGGAGTCGTATGCGAGCGCACGGGGGTACGTGGGGCGCGCAGTGGGGGCGGGCGGCGTGGAGGGGGAGTGTGGCATCCAGGATATTTTCTAGGTAAAACACTTGTTAAGCTTCTCGGTATGAGCAGCACACCACCCTCCCCGTCCCGCCCCGCTTCCCCTCCCGTCCGCCGGCTTCCCCTGGCCGGTGTGCTGCGTCTGGCCAAGCCCTCGGACATCTGGTTCAAGCCCGCGTCGAGCGTCGTCGTCGCCTCCGCGATACCGAACCTGACGCTCCTGGCCATCGGCCGCCTCGACCTCGTGATGTACACGATGGCCGGATCGTTCTGCGCCCTCTACACGCACAACCTTCCGTACGCCGCACGGGCCCGCGCCCTGGCCTGGGTCGTGGCCGGCATGCTCGCGAGCGTCGGCGCGGCGATGCTCACCGCCGCGCTCACCTCGTCCGCGGTGATCCTGGTCGCCGTCGGCGCGCTGCTGGCCGCCGCCCAGAAGGCGGTCTGCGACGCCACCCGCGTCGGCCCGCCCGGCCACCTCATCTTCACGTTCATCAGCTCGGCCACGCTGTTCGCCCCGCAGCACCTGGCGCAGATCCCCGGCCACCTCGCGCTGACCCTCGGCGCGGGCGCCGTCGCCTGGCTGGTCGGCATGGCGCCCGCCCCGCTGCGCCCGCACGGCCCCGAGCGCCGGGCCACCGCCCGCGCCCTGCGCGCCGCGGCCGGCTACGCGGAAGCCACCGGCGGCGGCCGGGAGCGGGCCCGCGCCGGTGCGGCCGCCGCGATCCACGCCGCCTGGCAGTCGCTGCTCGCCACCGGCACCCGCACCGGGCCGCGCCGCGCCCTCGAACTCCTGGTGATCCAGGCCGAGGACGCCCTCGCGGCACCCGACGCGGCGGACCCCGCCCTGCTGCGGTCCTGGGCGGCCGGACTTCGCGGCACGGGAACCGTCCCGCACCCCGACGGCGTACGGCCCGAGGCGGAGGCGGAACTCATCGGCCTGGAAGCCGAAAGGGCCGCCGCGAAGCACCCGCTGCGGCGCTGCTTCACCGCCGGATCGCCGCTGCTGCCCATCGCCCTGCGCACCGCGCTCGGCTGCGCGCTCGCCGGATACGCCTCGCTGGCCCTCGGTGTCGGCCGCCCCTACTGGGCACTCGTCACGGCCGCCTCGCTCTACCAGGCCAACGTCACGCTCACCTGGAACAGGGGAGTGCAGCGCGTCGTCGGCAACCTCGTCGGCGTACTCGCCTTCGCCGCGATCGCGCCCTTCGCCCACCTCGGCCACGCCGAACTCATCGTCTGCTGCCTCGCGCTCGCCTTCGGCGCGGAGGCGCTGATCACCCGCAACTACTGGCTGGGCAGCGTGTGCGTGACGCCGATGGCGCTCCTGGTCACCGAGTTCGCCCGCTTCCAGGAACCCGGCGAGCTGATCCTCGACCGGATCGTCGACACCCTGGTCGGCGCGCTGCTCGGCATCGTCGCCGCGATCGTCGTCACCAACCGCCGTGCCGCCGACCACATCGAACTGGCCATCGACGCCACGGACCGCGCCCGCGCCCACGCCGAGCGCGCGCTCGCCGCCCCCACGCCAGACGGGGTGCGCCCGGCCCGCCGCCGCCTCACCGCCGCCCTGGTCGACCTGCGGGCCGCCGACGACGCGGCCGCCGGCGAATGGTGGCAGCGCGCCCTGCCCCAGCAGCGGGTGCTCGTCGCCGAGCAGGCCGGACACCGTACGCTCGCGGCAACGGTGACGGCGACGAGGAACGGCGAGGGCGCACAGGCATGACGAACGGGAGCGGACCGGGCGCGACGGGTGACACCGTCGCCGCGGTGGTGCGGCAGTGGCAGACGGTGCGGCCCGACATCGACACCGGGCCCATGGAGGTCATCGGCCGCATCAACCGCTGCGCGGCCCTCCTCCAGCAGGCCGAGGACGCCCCGCTGCGCCGCGTGGGCCTGACCCGCCCCGAGTTCGACCTCCTGGGCGCGCTGCGCCGCACCGGCCACGAACTGACCCCGAGCGAACTGGCCCGCGAAACCTTCTCCTCGGGCGCGGCGGTCACCAAGCGGCTCAAGCAGTTGCAGGAGCGTGAACTGGTCGACCGCCGCGCCGACAGCCGCGACCGCAGGGTTTCCCATGTCTCGCTGACCGACGCGGGGCGTGACCTCGTCGACTCGATCCTGCCGGATCAGCTGGCGTACGAGACGGTGGTGCTGGGCGGTCTTGAAGCGGATGACCAGGGTCAACTGAGCGCGCTGCTGGGCGAATTGCTGTCCCAGCTGGAGGGGCGCCTGGGGCTGACGCCGGGGCCGGGCCCCGTAGGGGCGCGAGGAACTGCGCGCCCAGCCACAACGAAGCCGCAGACGACAGACGGCGCCTAGCAGCCGTCCTCCACCGCCGCCGCCAGCAGCTCCCGACTCTCCGGCTCCACGAACCCCGCGTAATACTCGTGCAGCGCACTGCGCCCCAGCCGCGCCGCAAGGGGACCGTCCCCCGCAGAGATCGCCGCCAGCACCTCGCGATGGTGGCCGATGGACCGCTCCATCCAGGCCGCCGCGTCCGACTCACCCGCGATCTTCTTCTCGATGACCTCGACCACCGCCTCGTGCACGGCCCGAGCGCACAGCCCGAGCAGCGAGTTCCCGCTCGCCTCGGCGATCGCCCGGTGGAACAGCGCGTCCGCCTCGCTGAACGCGTGCAGGGACGCCGCGCCTCCGCTGAGCGACTCCATGCGGGTGATCTGTTCCCGCATCCTGGCCAGATCCGTCTCGTCGTGCAGCCGCGCCGCGAGCCGGTTGCTCTCGGCGTCGAGGACCATGCGGAACTGCACCAGCTCGCCGAGCGACGCCACATTGGAGCGGGTCAGCCGGGCCAGGGCCTGGCTGAGATTGTCGGGGGAGACACCGAGGACCTCCGCGCCCAGCGGGTCGCCGGGGCGGGAGCGGATCAGGCCCGCAGACTGCAGGACCCGCAGCGCCTCGCGGACGGTCGAGCGGCCGACGCCGAACCGGTTGACCAGTTCGCGCTCGGCCGGGAGCCGGGAGCCCGGCGGCAGATCGCCCGCGACGATCCGCTCCTCTATCTGCTCGGCCACCCGCTGATAGGCGCGCACGGGTGTGACCGGCCGGAACAGGTCGGTGTCGTCGGCGGCCATCGGCCCGCCCCCTCCGCGGCAGAAGATGTCGGCGCGGCGAAACCAAGATCTGATGGTTGACCCGGCCCTGGACGTGGCGGCAGAGTACGGGAACTCAACTGGTCTGACCAGTCGACTGGCCTTGTGGCCAACCGACTTGGAGGTGGCATGCGAACCAGCTCACGTACCTCTACCTCTACCTCTACCTCTCCCTCTAGTTCTGCCTCTGCCTCTGCTTCTGCCTCTGTTCCGACGGCCGCTCCCGCGATCGACGCCGAGGCCGTCGTCGCCTTCACCCAGGACCTGGTCCGGCTGCGCACCGTCAACGCGACCGGCGCCACCGAGGTGGAGCGGCCCGCCGCCGAACTCGTCGCCCGGCTCTTCGACGCGTACGGATGGACGTACGACGTGGTGGAGGTCGCGCCGGGACGGCCCAACACGGTCGCCGTCATCGAGGGCGGGGGCGGCGACGGGCCGACGCTGATGTTCGAGGGGCACATCGACGTCGTCACCGAAGGCGACCCGGCGGACTGGAGCGTCGATCCGTACGGCGCCGAGATCCGCGACGGGAAGCTGTGGGGGCGCGGCTCGGCCGACATGAAGTCCGGGGTCGCCGCGATGATCCACGGCGTACGGGCGCTCCAGCTCGCCGGTCCCTTCCCCGGCCGGATCGTCGTCGGTGTGCTGTGCGACGAGGAAGGCCTGATGCTCGGTGCGAAGGCGTTCGCGGCCACCCCGCTGGCGCGCGAGGTCGACGGCGTCATCGTCTGCGAGCCCGAGGGGTACGAGGTCTGCACGTCGGCCCGCGGCGGCATCCGGCTCCGCCTCGACCTGAACGGCGTGATGGCGCACGGCGCCATGCCGCAGGAGGCGAAGAGCCCCATCGTCGCCGGCGCGCGCGTCGTCGACGCCCTCGCCCGCGTCCAGTCCTGGGCCGAGGAGCGGTACGGCACCCATCCGCACGCGGGCAGCGTCACGGTCACGCCGACGGTGCTGCTCGGCGGCGACCCGGACCAGCTGAACGTCATCCCCGCGCGGGGTGTCGTCGGCATCGACGTACGGACGATTCCCGGCACCGACCATGCCGAACTCATCGACAGGATCAAGGAGTTCGCCGTCGAGGCGGCCTCGCGGGTGGGCGTGGGCGTCGATCTCGCCGTCGTCGACGACCGGCCCGCCATCGAGATCCCCGAGGACCACCCGGTGGTCACCGCCCTCGTCGCGGGCCACCGCCAAGTACACGGCTCCGCGCCGCCCTTCGGGGCCGTGCCCGGCACCACGGACGGCACCATCCTCACCCGCGACGCGGGCCTGCCGACGGTCGTGTACGGGCCGGGCGGCAAGTGGATCGCCCACCAGAAGGACGAGTTCGTGGAGGTGTGCGAGATCGTCGAGTACACCCAGGTGTACGCCTCCGCTGCCCGCGCCTTCCTCGAAGGGTCCGCCGGGGGCGCGCGATGACGACGTACCCCGTGGGACTGCCCGAGGGATTGCCCGTGGGCGACGGCTGGGTGGCCGCGCCCGCCGCCCGCGCCGTGCGATTCCCGTACGACGGCGGTGAGATCGGCACGGCGCCCGTCGGCGACGAGGCGCTCGCGGCGCGGGCGGTCGAGCACGCCACGGCGATCCGCGGCCGGGTCGGAAAGCTGACCGCCGGGGTGCGGCGCCAGGTGCTCGCCTCGGTCGCCGTCGAACTGGCCGAAACCGAGCAGGAGTTGGTGGACCTGCTCGTCCTGGAGACCGGAAAGCCGCGGGTCGACTGCGAGGTCGAGGCGCGGCGGACCGTGGCGACGTGGCAGTCCGCCGCCGACGAGGTGGCCCAACTGCACGGCGAGACCGTGCCGTTGGACCTGCATCCTGCCGGGGAAGGCCTCTTCGGCTTCTGGACACGGCGGCCGATCGGGGTCGTCGTCGGCATCGCGGGCTTCAACTACCCGCTCCTGCTGGCCTCCCACAAGATCGCCCCCGCGCTCGCCGCGGGCTGCCCCGTGATCGTCAAACCGGCCCCCGCGACACCGCTCGCCACGCTCCGGCTCGTCCGTCTCGTACGGGAGCGGCTCGTCGCGGCGGGTGCGCCCGCCGGGGCGGTACAACTCGTCACGGGGGACACCGAGGTCGGCCGGACGCTCACCACGCATCCGGAGGTCGCCGCGGTCTCCTTCACCGGGTCCGCGGCCGTCGGCCACCGCATCGCGCGGGACGCGGCGCCCCGCAAGGTGGTGCTCGAACTCGGCTCCAACGCCGCGCTCGTGGTCGCCCCGGACGCCGACCTGGACGCCGCCGCCGACGCGGTGGTGCGGGGCGGCTTCTACGCGTCGGGGCAGGCCTGCATCTCCGTACAGCGGGTGGTGGTGGTCGACGCGGTCGCTGAGGAGTTCGAGAAGAAGCTGGCCGAGCGCGTGCCCGAGGTGGTCGTCGGCGACCCGCGCGAGCCCGGCACCCGTGTCTCGGCGCTCATCGACGAGGCGGCGACGGAGCGAGTGCTCGACTGGGTCGAGCGGGCACGGGCGGCCGGGGCCCGGCTGGTGGCGGGAGGCGGGCGCGCGCCGGACGGCCGGTGCCTCGTCCCGACCCTGCTCGCCGACGTGCCGGACGGCGAACCCGCCTGGGACGAGGAGATCTTCGGCCCGGTCGTCTGCCTGCGCCGCGTACCCGATCTCGACACCGCGTACGACGTGGTCAACGCGAGCCGCTACGGCCTGCACGCCGCCGTCTACACCCGCGACCTGCGGTCCGCGCTGCGTGCGGTGGAGTCCCTGGAGGTCGGCGGCGTCGTCGTGAACGAGGTCCCCGGCTACCGCAGCGACATCGCCCCGTACGGCGGCGTAAAGGACTCGGGCATCGGCCGCGAGGGCCCGCGCTTCGCGATGGAGGAACTGACGGTGACGCGGATGGCGGTGATCCGCCCATGAGCCCCGCGCGCCCTGAGGCCCGCGCGCCGCGCGGGCCTTGAGGTCAGCACGCCGGGAGGCACGGGTGCCCTGACGGTCCGTCGGTCCGGAGTCCCAGGCGCCGCGTGTCCCGCGCGCCGCACCTCCCTTGCACCGGGCAACGCACGTTGCCTGTGCGCGACGTCGCCGGGCCCGTGGCGCCCGCGCCTGTGGGCGTCCAAGCCCAAGGTCTCCGTGCCCACGGCCCCGAGCCCATCGTGCCCCGCCCCCACCCGCTTTCATCCGGGCCCACCCGCCCCACGCCCATCCGAGAAAGGCCCCACCCCATGGATTACGCCAACCTCTTCAGGCTCGACGGGCGTCGTGTCGCCGTCGTCGGTGGTGGCAGCGGCATCGGTCGTGAGTCCGTTCGCGCGCTCGTCGCCCAGGGCGCGCACGTCGTCGTCGCCGACCGGGACGTGGCCGGGGCCGAGCGGACGGCCGCGCTCGCGGGGGACGCCGGTGCGGCCGTCCCGTACGCCCTGGACGTACTCGATCCCGAGGCCGTTCGCGCCGCGAGCGCCGAGTGGGGACCGCTGGACGGTCTGGTCGTCACCGTCGGGGCCAACGTCCGCAAGCGTGTCGCCGACTACACCCTGGAGGACTTCGACCGGGTCATCGCGCTGAATCTGCGGTCCTATCTGACGCTCCTCCAGACCGTGGCGCCCGGCATGGCCGAGCGGGGCCGCGGCAGTGTCGTGGGGTTCGCCTCGATGCGGGCCCTCCAGGTGGAGCCGGGGCAGGGGCCCTACGCCGCGTCGAAGGCCGGCCTCGTCCAGCTGCTGCGGACCGCTGCCGCAGAATGGGGGCCGCAGGGCGTGCGCTTCAACGCGGTCGCGCCCGGCGTCGTCCGTACTCCGCTCACCGACCAGATCGCCGCCGACCCCGCATGGTTCGATGCCTACGCCCAGGCCTCCGCGCTCAAGCGCTGGGCCCGCGCCGACGAGATCGCCGGGGCCGTGGCCTATCTCGTCTCGGACGCGTCCACCTTCGTCACCGGCAGCGTGCTGACCGTCGACGGCGGCTGGACGGCGGTCGACGGCCGTTACGACCCCTCTGTGTGACCACGCACGCCCGCTTGTGTGACCACGCACGCCCGCTCCCTCCCAGTACCCCGCATTCGCTCAAGGAGCCCCCTCATGCCCCCGACCGCCGAAGACAGCGGCGAGCAGGGACCGCCGGCCTCGCCCCTGGACGGTCTGCCCACCCTGCGGGGCGTCGCCCGCCCCTCCCTCTGGCTGCTGCTCGTCCCCGTCCTGCTCTACGGCTCCGCCCCGTTCGTCGCCAACCGCATCGAGCCCCGCGTCCTGGGCGTCCCCTTCCTGCTCGCCTGGGTCATCGCCGCCACCGTGATCAGCCCCCTGGTCATCTGGCTCGCGGCCCGGCTCGACCCCGCCTACCGCACCGGCGCCGTCGAGCCCGTCCCCGCCGATGAACCCGTCGACGCACCCGCCGACGACCGTGAAGGAGACCGCCGGTGAACGGCTCCGCAGCCGTCGCGACCACGATCTTCGCGCTCGCCATGGTCGCCACGATCCTCATCGGCGTCTGGAGCGCCCGCGGCCGATCCAAGGGCCTCGCGGAGTGGTCCGTCTCCAGCCGGGGCCTCGGCGTGCTCTTCATCTGGCTGCTGATGGCGGGGGAGACGTACACGAGCTTCTCGTTCCTCGGGACGGCCGGCTGGTCGTACTCCTTCGGCGCGCCGATCCTCTATCTCGTCGCCTACCTCACCGTCGGCTTCGCCGTCGCCTATGTTGTGGGCCCGGCGCTGTGGACGTACGCGACCCGGCACGGACTCATCTCCATCGCGGACATCGCCGAATTCCGGTTCCGCTCACGGCCGGTGGGCATCCTCGTCGCCGTCGTCGCGACCGTCTTCATCGTCCCCTACATCCAGGTGCAGATTCAGGGCATGGGCGTCGTCGTGAACGCGATGACGTACGACGCCGTCGACCTGAAGGTCGCCGCCGTCATCTCCTTCGTCGTCGCCGAGGTGTTCATCCTCGTGTCCGGCCTGCGCGGTTCCGCGTGGGTCAGCGCGCTCAAGGACATGCTGGTGATCGTCGCCGTCGTGTTCCTCGCCGTGTACATCCCGATGCACTACCTCGGCGGGCTCGGCGACTTCATGCAGCGCATGGTGACGGAGAAGCCCGAGTGGCTGACCTTCCCCGGCCACGCGTCCGGCGGGCGCGACGCCATGTGGTTCCTCAGCACCGTCGTCCTGAACGCCGTGACCATCACCATCTTCCCGACCACCGTGGCCGGTTATCTCAGCGCGAAGAGCCCCAACGCCCTGCGTCGCAACGCGCTGCTCCTGCCCTGGTACCAACTGCTCCTGTTCGTCCCGATGGTGGTCGGCGCCACGGCCCTGTTCGTCATGCCGGCCCTCGGCAACCCCGATCTGGCCCTCTTCGGCCTCGTCACCGATTCGCTGCCCTCACCGGTCGTCGCCCTCATCGGCGTCGCGGGCGCGCTCTCCGCGATCGTGCCGATGAGCGTCTTCATGCTCTCCATCGGTACGTTGTGGGGCCGCACCGTCCTCGGCGGCGGCAACGGAGCCGACCCGCGCGCACGCCGCCGGACGCTCGGCACGTCCGGCGACGCCAGCGACATGCGGAGCAAGCACCTCTCGCAACTGGTGTGTGTCGTCGCCGGGTTGATCGCCCTCGCGGGCAGCCTGTTCTATCCGAACACCCTGGTGGAGCTGTCGGTCCTGTCGTACGAGGGTCTGGCACAGCTCGTTCCCGTGGTGCTCCTCGCGCTGTTCTGGCGGAGGCTGACAGCGCGCGCCGCCGTCGCGGGCATGCTGACCGGGCTCGCGGTGATGACCCTGCTCTGGGCCACCGAGAACGACCCCTTCCACGGCGTGAACGGCGGCATCGTCGCGCTCGCCGCCAACCTCGCCGTGCTGCTCGCGGTCGTCTGGCTGGCACCGGGGCCCGGCCCGGCCGTGAGGGCCACCGATCCGTCCGTACCCGACGAGAGCGCGGAAGCATCCGCCGTCCAGGAGGCCCGATGAACGACGACGTCTTCGAAGTGCCGGGCCTCGCCGAGCCCGTGGAGATACGCGTCGACCAGTGGGGCGTCCCGCACCTGTACGCCGCCTCCCAGGACGACCTCTTCCTCGCCCAGGGGTTCAACGCCGCCCGCGACCGCCTCTTCCAGCTCGACCTGTGGCGACGGCGCGGACTCGGTCTGCTCGCCGAGGTGCTGGGCCCCGCGTACGTCGAACACGACCGCGCGGCACGGCTGTTCCTCTACCGGGGCGACATGGCCGAGGAGTGGCGGGCGTACGGAGCGGACACGGAACGGGTGACGACCGCGTTCGTGCGCGGCATCAACGCCTACGTGCGCCTGTGCCGCAGCGACACCGGTCATCTCCCGGTGGAATTCCGTGAGTTGGGGTACGACCCCGCCTACTGGGACCCCTCCGACGTCGCCCGCATCCGCAGCCATGGCCTCCAGTACAACCTCCGCGACGAGGTCGCCCGCGCCCTCACCCTGCGCGACCACGGACCGGCGGCGGAGGAACTGCGCCGCCGCCGCGAGCCCGCCCCGCACACCCTGCGCGTCCCCGAGGGCCTCGACCTCTCCGTCATCCCGGACGACGTCCTTCGGGTGTACGAGATGGCCACCACGCCCCCATGGGCGGCGGACGCGGCGCCCCGCCAGGGCCTCGACGGATCCAACAACTGGGTCATCGCCCCGTCCCGCACGGCCACCGGACGCCCGCTGCTCGCCAACGACCCGCACCGCGCCATCACCCTGCCCGCGCTGCGCTACCTCGCCCACCTCTCCGCGCCCGGCATCGACGTCATCGGGGCGGGCGAACCGGCCCTGCCCGGCATCTCCATCGGCCACAACGGCCGGATCGCGTTCGGCCTGACCATCTTCCCGATCGACCAGGAGGACCTGTACGTCTACCGCACCGATCCGGCCGACCCGCACGCGTACGAGTACGGGGCCGGCCGGGAGCGGATGACGCGGGTGACGGAGGAGATCCCGGTGCGCGGCGGCGACCCCGTCACCGCCGACCTGTGGTTCACCCGGCACGGCCCGGTGATCCGCGAACTCCCGGAGAAGAACGCCGCGTTCGCGGTCCGCGCCGCCTGGCTCGGCCCCGGCATGGCACCGTACCTGGGCAGCATGGACTACATGCGCGCGGCGGGCCCCGACGCCTTCGTCGCGGCGATGCGCCGCTGGGGAGCGCCCGGCGAGAACCAGGTCTACGCCGCCCCGGACGGCACCATCGGCTGGCGCCCGGCGGGCCGCGTCCCCGTCCGCCGCGGCTGGGACGGCACGCTGCCGGTGCCGGGCGACGGCCGCTACGAGTGGGACGGCTTCCTGGACGTCGACGAACTCCCGGCGGAACGCGACCCGCAGCAGGGCTGGTTCGCCACGGCCAACCAGTTGAACCTGCCGCCCGACTATCCGAACGCCGAGAAGACGGTGACGTACGACTGGTACGCGGGAACCCGCCACGACCGGATCGCCGAGGAACTCGGCTCGCGCACCGGCTGGACGGTCGAGGAGTGCGTCCGCCTGCAGACGGACTACGTGAGCCTGCCGGCGCGCCGTGTCCTGCGGCTGCTCACCGGCATCACGAGCACCGAACCCGCCGTCACCGCCGCGCTCGGCCTCCTCCGCGACTGGGACGCCCGGCTCACCGCCGAGTCACCTGCCGCCGCGCTCTTCGAGCTCTGGTACCGCAGGCACCTGCGCCCCGCCCTCCTGGAGCGGGCGCTGCGCGGTGTCGCGGGGGAGGAGCGGGCCCTCGCCCGGGTGCTGCCGGTGGAGGACGCGGCGGCCGACCCCCGCGTCGACCTCGAACTCCTGGAGGCCGACCCGGACCCCGCACTGCTCCTTCGGACCCTCGCCGCCGCCCTCGACGAGCTCTCCGCGCTGCTCGGACCCGACCCCGCCGCCTGGACCTGGGGCGCGCTCCACCACGCCCACCCGCACCACCCCGTCGCGGCGCTGCTCGACCGCCCCGCCCCGCGGTGGGCCTCCGTGGGGCCCGTGCCGCGCGGTGGCAGCGGGGACACCGTCGGGGCCGCCGCCTATGGGCCCGGCTTCCGGCAGACCGCGGGGGCCACCTTCCGGATCGTCGTCGACGTCGGCTCCTGGGACGAGTCCGTGGCGATGAACTCGCCCGGCCAGTCCGGAGCTCCGGACAGCCCGCACTACGCCGACCTGTTCGGGGCCTGGGCCGCCGACGGCTCCTTCCCGCTCCTCTACTCCCGTACGGCGGTGGAGAAGCACACGCGGCGGACGATCACCCTGCGACCGCCCGCCGCGCCGCGGACTCAGCCGGCCGAACCGAACGGCACGTAGTCCACCTCGTACCCGAAATAGCGCGGACCGGCCAGTGCGAGCCCGCCCGGAGTGATCCAGCGCGGATCGCACCGGGCGGCCAGCACACTGACCCGCAGCCCGTAGCGCAGCCCCTCCGTGGTGACCGGATCGCCCGTACCGCTGTCCAGGACACAGATCAGGTCCGGTGTCGTCACCACCGTCACGCCGTCGCGCACGGCGGCCAAGTGCTCGTTCTGGAAGTGCAGTTCGAGCCCCCGGCCGGAGTCCTTGCCGCTGCCCTCGATGCGGGCCACACCCCGGGCGAAGCCTCGCTCGGTCCGTCTGTGCACGTCCACGACCTTGCCCGTCAGGAGCGCCCTGCCGTCGAGCACGCCCCGCGCCGCCGCCACCGGGTCGGTGTGCGCGGTACGTGCCCCGCGGACCGCCGCGCCGAGCCGCGCGGCGAGCGTGAGCGTCGCGGGGACCAGACCGGCGGCGAGCTGGTCGCCGCGCAGCACGGTGTCCGCGCAGGCGATCTGACAGCCCAGCTCCACACAGACCGCGCGCCCGATCCGCTCGGCCGTGTGGTTGTCGACGGCCTCGACGACGATCGTGTTGCCCTTGTCGTCGGCCAGTGCCATCGGCGAGTTGGGCACCCCGATCAGCCCCGGCAGCACCATCTGCGCCTCGGGGAACGCCCGCCCCATCGCGTCCCCGTCCACGATCGGCAGACCGGCCCGAGCGGCGCACGCGATCGGCAGCATCGAGTTGACCCCGCCGATCTCGATCGGCGCGACATGCGTCGCCCGGCGCCCGATGTGCCGCTCCAGGGCGCGCAGCGCGGTCAGTTCCTCCCGGCCGTTCGGGATGCGCTCCAGGAGCACGGTCGGCGCGCCCATCCCGGAGACGGGGACGACGGTCGCATCGGCGGGCACCTCGTCGATGCCGACGACCCGCACCGGGCCGTGCGCGCGGATGGCCTCGCGGGCCAGCAGCTTCCCGATGTACGGGTCGCCGCCACCGCCGGTGCCGAGTATGCCCGCGCCGCGCGCGATGTCGTCGAGGTTGTCGAGCGTGACCTCACGCATCCGCGCCCGCCCCGCCGCCGATCCGCACCGATCCGGGGATCGCCGCGCGGGTGATGCCCGCCGGATCGAGATCGCCGACCGCCTTCACCCGGATACGGGTCGCGCCGCCGGGCAGATAGGCGAGCGGCACCTCCTCGATGTCGACGACACGGACGCTGCCGGGGCGCGCCCCCGCGTCCAGCGCCCGCCCCACGGCCTCCTCGCGGGCCCCGGCGAGCACCGCGTCCCTGCGCCCTTCCGGCACCTGGAAGACCCGGTCGACCTCACCGCCGACCTGCGTGATCGCCGCCCCCACGGCATTGGCCACATCGAAGTGGCGGGGCCTGCGCACATCGCTGAAGCCCGGCAGCGCGTCCGGCACGAGTACGGAGCCGCCGCCGACGGCCACCACCGGCAGCGCGGCGGCCGAGGTCCGCATCCGGTCGACGCCCTCGGCGAGCCGCCCCGCGATCCGGTCCAGGGCACGCGCGGTGAACTCCCGCCGCAGCTGCGCCACATGACGGCGATCCCCGACCTCCGCACGCCCCGCGGCGACCGCGAGATCCGTCGCCGTGAGGGTCGTGCCGCCGAAGACGAGGGCCTCCTCGGTGAGCCGGTGGCCCACCGAGCGCGGCCCCGTCGCCCCGTCGGACGAGACGAGCGAGCCGCCCCCGATGCCCAGCGAGAGCACGTCGGGCACCCGGAAGTTGGTGCGGATCCCGGCGGCCATGCTCTCGCCGGCCGCCTCGCGCGGAAAGCCACCGCCGAGGACGCCGATGTCGGCCGTCGTGCCGCCCACGTCCAGGACCGCGCAGTCCGCGAGCCCGGAGAGGAACGCCGCGCCCCGCATGGAGTTGGTCGGCCCGGACGCGAACGTCGCCACCGGGTACTCGCGAGCGAAGGCGACGTCCATCAGCGTCCCGTCGTTCTGCGAGAGAAAGAACGGCGCCGTCACCCCCACCTCCGCGAGCGCCTTGCCGAGCGACTCGACCACGACGACCGCGAGGTCCCGCAGCGCCGCGTTGATGATCGTGGCGTTCTCCCGTGCGAGCAGACCGACCCGGCCCAGCTCGTGGGAGAGCGAGAAGTGCGTGCCGTGGCCCAGCTCGGCCCGCAGGATCTGCGCCGCGCGCCGCTCGTCCTCCTCGGCGACCGGCGAGAACACCGACGACACGGCGACCGAGGTGAGCCCGCGCGCCGCGATGTCCGCCGCGGCCCGTTTCAGCTCGTCCGGGTCGAGCGGCGACAGCGGCCGACCGTCGAACTCCCGCCCGCCGTGGCAGAGATAGCCCCGCCCGCCGACGGCGGCGCGCTGCCGCTGGGGCCAGTCCGTCATCGGCGGCAGCGCCGCCGTGGCGGGCAGCCCGAGCCGTACGGCCGCGACGGGAGCGAGCCTGGCGCCCTCGACGAGCGCGTTGAGGAACTGCGTGGTGCCGATCATCACCGCCGAGACGGACTCGACGGGCGGATCGAGCGCCCGGACCGCGGCGCTGACGCCGGAGGTGATGTCGGGCGTGGTGGGCGACTTGGCCGCGGTGAGCACACGGTCGTCGTCCCCGAGGAGAGCGGCGTCGGTGTTGGTCCCCCCGACGTCGATGCCGATACGCATGGTGGTGGTGTCCTTCGTGTGAGGGCAGCTGACGCGTAGTACGGACGTGACGCTCGCCGTGATCAATCGGCCGGAACCAGGCGCCTGCGGACGGCGGTCATCTCCCCTCGGACGTCCACCGCCGCTGTCCGGAGCCCCTCGCACCCCGTCGCACGGGGCGCGGGAAGCCTGAGCGGCGCTACCCCACCACTGGTAGTCGCCGCCCGTGCGCCGGACCAGACGGAATCCCGCTGGTCTGTCAGTGGAACCGGGGCTTCTGAGGAGCCATCGACCGCCCCGCGCCCTCCGCCGTGACCCGCGCGTGGATCTCGTCCGGTGTCAGATAGACGTCGGTCCGCTCGAAGTCCGCGAGCGTGGCGGGCCGCGTGGCCTGGAATCCGGTGCGTACGTAGTCATTGCCGGCGACCGCGTTCAGGCCCCAGTTCGCCGCCGTGCGGAAGCGGGCCGTGAGGGTGCGCAGGGCGCCCAAGTGGTAGCCGCGCGCCACGACTTGCGCGGGCAGCCCCGTCAACTGCACGCCCAGCGGCTTCGACACGGCCTGGATGCCGCCGAGGTCGACGACCAGGCCCATGTCCTTGTGCCGGTAATCGGTCAGCGGCCCGCCGCGCAGCGCGGCCGTGATGTTCCCCGCGGCGGCCCAGCCCTGCCGCATCGCGTGCTGGGCGGTCGGCGGGCAGATCGCGTCGCCGCCCTTGACGACGTCCGGCACGGCCGCCGCGTCGCCCAGCGCGAACACCCCGTCGAGGCCCGGCACCGTCAGATCGGGACGCACCACGAGCCGCCCCCGGTTGGTCTCGGCGCCCAGCGTCGCGATGAGCGGGCTCGGCGCGACGCCCGCCGTCCAGATCAGCGTGCGGCACGGCAGCACGCGTCCGTCGGTGAGCGTGACGGTGTCCTCGGTCGCCTTCGCCACGGAGACCCCCAGCGACACATGGAGGCCGAGGCGCCGGACGATGGCCAGGGCCTTCTCGCCGAGCCGGTCGCCCAGCTCGGGCATCAACTTCGGGGCGACGTCGACCAGATGCCACTTGATCAGCGACGGGTCGAGCCCCGGATACCGCTTGACCGCGCCGCTCGTCAGCCGCTGCAGATAGGCCGCCGTCTCCGTCCCGGCATAGCCGCCGCCCACCACGACGAACTGCAGCCGTGACTCGCGCTCCGCCCGGTCCGATGTCGTCGCCGCCAGATCGAGCTGCGCGATCACGTGGTCACGGATCCACGCGGCCTCGGCGAGCGTCTTCACGCCCACGGCGTGCTGGTCGACGCCGGGGATGTCGAACTGCCGCGTGACACTGCCCGGCGTGAGCACCAGATGGTCGTAACGCTCCACCGTCTCCTCGCCGTTGATCTTCCGTACGACCACGGCCTTGGCGTGCGGGTCCACGCCGATCGCCCCGCCCGGCACGATCGTCGTACGCCGCAGCATCCGGCGCAGCGGCACCGCCACCGACTGCGGGGTGAGCACGCCCGACGCGACGTGCGGGAGCAGCGGCAGATACAGCTGATGGTCCTGCGGGCTGACGAGCCGCAGCTCGGCGTCGGCCGCCTTGAGCGTCCGCTCCAGCTTGTGCGCGCACTCCATGCCGGCGAATCCGCCGCCGACGATCAGGATCCGGGGAGGTTGCATGGGATCTCTCCAGGGGTGGGCAGAGGGGTCCGGTTCATCCTCTGACGGACCGCGCGGCCCCGCATGCCGAATGCGCCGGGCGGTCAGATCCCCGGCCGGTACCGGATCGGATGGTCCGCGGGCACCTCGACCACCACGATCGCCACCCCGTCCGGATCCGCGATCCACATCTCGATCAGCCCCCACGGCTCCTTGACCGGCGGTCGCACCACCGCCACCCCCCGCTCCAGGAACTCCGCGTGCGCCGCCGCCACGTCCGGCACCTGCAGCCAGAGCTGGAGGCCGGGGGCGGGGGACGTCTCGGACCGGCCGGAGACCTCCAGGAAGCCGCCGCCGAGGAAGTAGACGGTGCCGCGCTCGGGGCCCGTGCCGAACTCGCGGTAGACGGCGAGGCCGAGCGCCTCCCCGTAGAAGGCGCGGGAACGCTCGGGGTCGGTCGGGCGGAGAAGGGTCCTGCTGCTCAGTACATGCACCATGCAGCCGCACCTTAGCGGCGGGTTACCCTCGGCGGTGCGTCGCGCGCGCCGCAGCAGAGCCGTACGCGAGCCGCACCAGAGCCGTGTCAGAGAACGGAGAACTCGCCCCATGGACACCGCCCCGCGCACCACCAGCAGCGATCTCACCTTCCGGGACGCCACCGACGCGGACGTGGACACCCTCGTCGCGCTCATCGAATCGGCGTACCGGGGTGACTCCAGCCGGACCGGGTGGACCACTGAGGCGGACATCCTGGAGGGGCAGCGCACCGACCCGCAAGGCGTCGCCGACGTCATCACGTCGCCGTCCAGCAGGCTGCTCACGGTCGAGCGGGACGGCCGGGTGGTGGCCTGCTGCCAGCTCGAACACCGAGGTGAGTACGCCTACTTCGGGATGTTCGCGGTGAGCCCGGAGCTCCAGGGCGCGGGCCTCGGCAAGGTCATCATCGCGGAGGCCGAGCGGACCGTCCGCGAGACCTGGGGCGCCCGCGAGATGCACATGACCGTGATCTCCGTACGCGAGGACCTCATCGCCTGGTACGAGCGGCGCGGCTACCGCCGTACGGGAAAGATGACGCCCTTCCCGTACGGCGACGAGCGCTTCGGCATTCCGCAGCGCGCCGACCTGCAGTTCGAGCTGCTGGTCAAGGAACTGGCCTGATCACGCGGTGAAGCGGCCCGTCCGCTTGATCTCCGGATAGTCGGTGGTCGCGCCGTCCAGCTGGAGCGCGCGCACCAGGCGCAGATCGTCCTGGGTGTTCACGACCCAGCCGATGATCCGCAGGTCGGCCTTCTTGGCGTGCTCGACGATCTCCAGCGTCAGGCGCCGGATGTTGAGTACGAGGGTGGTGGCGCCGACGGCCGTGGCGCGCTCCACGACGTCCGTGCCGTAGCGGCTCGCGACGAGCGCGGTGCGGACGCCGGGGACCAGGCGGGAGATCTCGGCGATCGCGTCGTCGTGGAAGGAGATCACCTCGACGCGGGCCACCAGGTCCCTGCGGTGCATCACCTCGGCCAGGGCGCGGGCGGCGGCCACGTCCTTGATCTCGGCCTGCAGCGGCGCCTTCACGGCGTCCAGGACCTCCTCGAAGACGGGGATGCGCTCACCGCGGCCCGCGTCCAGCTCCCGCAGTTCGGCCAGGGTCTTCTCGGCGATCGGTCCCTTGCCGTCGGTCGTACGTGCCACGTCGGCGTCGTGCATGACGACGAGGGCGCCGTCCTTGCTCAGATGCAGATCGAGCTCGATGAGATCGAGGCCCGCGGCTTGCGCGGCGATGAAGGAGCGGAGGGTGTTCTCGGGTTCGACACCCATCACCCCGCGATGACCGATGGTGAGGAAGTTCAAGGTTCACTCGCTTCCGTCGACGGCGGCTCTGCGGCCGCGGGGCTGAGGACGGAGTGAAGCCCGCGGCAAGGTCGCAGCCTAATGGCCCGCCTCCACGATGGAACCGCCCGTGCGCGGCTGTGGCGAAGAATCGGAATCGTCCGCTCTGCTTCCCACGATGCCGAGGATGAGCCCGGTGATGACGGCGGCGACAAGGACTGCGCGGGTACTCACGGGTGCACTGCTCCAGACGGCGGTGGCGGCTGACCCGTCCCGTCCTACCGGCCGGAGGCCCGGCGCCGCGAGCCGCTTCACCCGTGGGTGGGCGAGTCCTCCAGACGTTGACCGGACGGTGCCGGAGCCGTCCGCTCCGCGAGCTCGCCGAGGCCTTCGAGGTCGTCGAGCATCGCCTCGGCCAGGCCGATCTCCGCCTCCAGGCGCCGCTCGCTCCAGCGCAGCGCGATCTGCGGATGCGTCCACGCCTCGACCCCGCAGGACCGGCCGAGCGCGGCGCGCACCTCGGCCAGCTCGTCCCGCGTCCTGGCGATGTGCTCGCCCACCAGCGCCCGCAGCCCGTCCGGCGCCGCGAGATGCCCGAGCCAGACCCGCAGCAGCAGCGGATGCTTGAGCACCGGCGGCCCCGCGTCCTCGCCGGCCCCCGCCCAGCGGGCCAGCGCGGCACGGCCCTCCTCCGTGATGGAGTACGCCCGCCTGGTGCGCGGCGCCCCGGGCGCCGAGAGACTCGACGTGGCGTACCCGAGGTTCTCCAGGCGGCGCAGCTCGGCGTAGATCTGACTGATGGCGGGCGACCAGTAGAAGAAGCGGAGCGAGGCGTCCGCCCACTTCTTGAGTTCGTAGCCGGTGCGCTCGCCGGGGAAGGAGAGCAGGCCGAGCACGGCCCAGGCGGTCTGCGGCAGCGCTTCGGGCCGCTGGGACGAGGAGGAACCACGGGCTGGCATATGACTGATTGAAGTGAACTCCTGGGCGTCGGCGCAAGAGGTGCGCGGTAGCCGAGGCGTGCCGGGGTAGGAGGGTGACATGAACGAACAGCCCCGGCGGCGCGTCCGCCGACTGCTCGGCGGCACCGACCGCGCCGTCTTCCACCATGTGGCCGCCCGCTCCTGGCCGGCCGCGGAGCCGGTGCTTCCACGGCTCAGCCGGAGCGCCGACCACGGACTGCTGTGGGGC
This sequence comes from Streptomyces sp. NPDC050658, assembly GCF_044457025.1. NCBI lineage: Bacteria > Bacillati > Actinomycetota > Actinomycetes > Kitasatosporales > Streptomycetaceae > Streptomyces > Streptomyces sp. NPDC050658. The sequence continues at coordinate 40,815 of NZ_JBITGM010000013.1, read as the reverse complement.
GGGATCGCCCTCGGGATGTGGGCGTTCGGCGGCGCGCGGGGCAGAAGGGCCGCGGTGCGCGGCATCACCTCGCTCGCCCTCGCCTCCGCCACGGTCAACACGCTGGGCAAGAACGCGGTGCGCCGCGCCAGGCCCGTCCTCGACGCCGTCCCGGTGATACGGCATCTGTCCCGGCAGCCGGTGACCAGTTCCTTCCCCTCCGGGCACGCGGCGTCGGCGGCGGCCTTCGCCACGGGCGCGGCGCTCGAGTCGCGCGCGCTCGGCGCGGCCGTCGCGCCGGTCGCCGCCTCCGTGGCGTTCTCCCGCGTCTACACCGGGGTGCACTACCCCAGCGACGTCCTGGTCGGCGCCGCCCTCGGCGCGGGCGCCGCCTACGCGGTGCGCGGCCTCGTGCCCTCGCGCGCGCAACTGCCGTCGCCCGCACGGCCCCGCACGGACGCGCCCGCCCTGCCGGACGGCGACGGACTCGTCGTCGTGGTGAACCCGTCCTCCGGGGCACAGCCCCAACTCGTCGATCCCGTACGTCAGTTGAAAAGCTCCCTGCCGCGTGCCGAGGTGATCCTGTACGAGCCCGACGCGGGACCGCTGCCCAAGGTGCTCGCGGCGGCCGCGGGGGAGGCGGCCCGGCGCGGCGGCGTCCTCGGCGTGTGCGGCGGCGACGGCACTGTGAACGCCGCCGTCGCCCCGGCACTGCACGCCGATGTGCCGCTCCTGGTGCTGCCCGGCGGCACCTTCAACCACTTCGCCGCGGACCTCGGCGTCGACACCGTCGCGGACGCCTGCGCCGCGCTGGCCGAGGGCACCGCCGTGCGGGCCGACGTCGGCCGGGTCCGGCCGCTGACCGCCGCGGGCCCGGACGGCGCGGCGTACGCCGACCCGGTGTACTTCCTCAACACGTTCAGTCTGGGCGCCTACCCCGATCTCGTACGCATCAGGGAGCACTGGTCGCCGCGGATCGGCGGACCGGCCGCCGCGCTGCTCGGCGTCGCCCGGATCGTGCGCACGGGGCGACCGCTGCGCGCGGTGGTCAACGGGCGCCGCCGCTCGCTGTGGCTGCTCTTCGCGGGCAACGGCGCCTACCGCACCACCGGCATCGCACCCGTCCGCCGCTACGACCTGGCCGACGGCCTGCTCGACGTCCGCGTCGCGCACGGCGGCCACTTCGCGCGCGGCCGTCTCCTCACCGCCGCGCTGGCCGGACAGCTGGCCCGCACCCGGTTCTACGCCTCCGCGCGGCCCCAGCGGCTCGTGGTCTCCGGGCTGCCCGACGACACACCGATGGCGTACGACGGCGAAGTCGCCCCCGCTCCCTCGGCGCTGCTCCTCGACAAGCTCCCCGAGGCGCTCACCGTGTACCGGCCGGTGCCCGACTGACCGGACGCGGCCGTTAACCCATGCGGCGCACTCGGCGTGCGCGCGCGGCCCGCCACCGTTGTGCTGTCGGGCATGGGCTACGACATAGACGGCCCGCGAGAAGCGGGCAGCACACGACGTGACGTACTGAGCGTCGCCGCGGTCCTCCTGGCCGGCGGCGCCTTCACCGCGGCGGGTCCCGCGCCGCACGCCGCCGCGGAGCCGGTGGAACCGGTTGAGCCATCGGAGCCGGTTGAGCCGGACGGCGGCTGCGGCGTCGGCGCGTACGACGAGGAGTTCGAGGCGGCGCTGGCCGAGGCCGACGAGGCGATCCCGGAGGACCGGGCCCTCGCCCCGCAGGGCCCGCCCGGAAAGTTCGCGCTGCCGCTGCGCAGGCGCTACCGCGTCACCGCCCGCTACGGCATCCGCGGCAACTGGCTCGCAGGCCACCACACGGGTATCGACCTCGCGGTCCCGCAGGGCTCCGCGGTGCACGCCGTCGGCGCGGGCACCGTCGTCCTCGCGCGCTGGTCGGGCGCGTACGGGAAAGCGGTGACGGTACGGCTGCGGGACGGGCACTACGCGGTGTACGCGCATCTCTCCCGCATCGCGGTGCGCCAAGGGGCCCGCATCGGCACCGGCGACCGGCTCGGCAGCAGCGGCGCCACCGGCCGTGCGACGGGCCCGCACCTCCATCTGGAGATCCGGGCCCGGCGCGGCTACGGGTCGGACATCAACCCGGTCACCTATCTGGCGCGGCGGGGGGCCCGGCTGCTGTGAGGGCCCCCGCGGTCACTGGCCCGCGGCCACGGCCGCCGAGGTCGTCGTGGAGTGGGCCAGGCGGGCGGTGCGGGTGGCGACGTCGACCGTGTAGGCGTCCACTGTCATCTTCTGCCCGGAGACCTTCAGGACCATGAAGCCAGCCGAGGAGAAGTCCTGCCAGACGGCGGGGTGGCCGAAGTGCGCCTTGCCGTCACCGGACTTGGCCGCCGCGCCGCAGACGATCTGCCGGGTGCCGCCGGTGCGGGTGGTGGGCTCCAGGATCTGCAGGGTGTGGTCGTGCCCGGACAGGATCAGGTCCGCCCGGCCGCACACCACCTCCTCGTACAGCTCCTTGAGGTGGATCCCGCTGGTGTAGTTGCCGATGATGAACCCGTCGTACGAACCGGCGCTGCCGTGCTTGCCGTTGTTCAGGTACGGGTGGTGCCCGAGGACCACCTTCCAGCGTGCCCGCGACGCGGCGAGCGCGGAGTCGAGCCACTCCCGCTGGGCGCGCATGTAGGGGCCGTCCCACTTGTAGTGCGGCTGCGTCTGGGCGACCGTCGAGGCCACGGGGTTGGTGTCGAGGGCGAAGAACTCGACCACCGGGTCGCCGCCGCCCGCGGACGGCAGGGCGACGTTGTAGTAGCGGCTCGGCATGTACCAGCGGGGCGAGGTGGCCGCGTAGGCGACCTCGCGGTCGCCGCGCGAGGGGTCGCCGCCGCTGCCCGGTATCAGGCCGGAGCAGTCGTGGTTGCCGAGCACCATCAGCCAGGGGACGTCGATGCCCGTGTTGGGCGTCTCGAACTTCGTGACGAACTCGGAGTCGTGGTCGGACTCGGGCCCGTTCTCGTAGATGTTGTCGCCGAGGCCCACGGCCACCGAGACGCCCTCGCTCCGGCACACCTGCCGGGCGGCCTCGGCGACGGCCAGCTGCGCCTCGCCGCCGGTGCCGGCGTCGCCGGTCAGCAGGACGGCGAACTCGCCGTTCGCGTTCGGGCTGCGGGGGAAGGGGAACTTCTCCACGGTCTGCGCGGCCGCGGCGGCGCCCTGCGCGCCGAACGGCAGCACGGCGAGCGCGGCTCCGGCGGCCGCGCCGCCGAGGAGGGTGCGGCGGTGCAGTGTGAGGGGCGGCCTGCCCTGCCTTTCGGCGAGGTCATCGGCCAGTGGGGGGTCGGTCCGCAGCCACTGCCGCTCGGTCAAGTCGGCGTGGGGAGGGATCAGTTCGTCATCGCACATCAGAGCGTTCTCCCACATCAGGGCGGACAGCGGAAGACGCTCAGGCAAATTGCCGGGGGCAATTTCGGGGGCGGTTCCGGCGAAGGGTGCATACCTCTCGGCGGCGGGGCGCGGGCAGCGCGCTCGGGCCGTGTCCCGGGCCCCGGCCGCCCGCGACGTATCGTCACCGCGTGGAGCTCAGACACCTCTCCGGATTCGTCGCCGTCGCCGAGGAACTGCACTTCGGCCGCGCCGCCGACCGCCTGCACATCGCCCAGTCGCCCCTGAGCCAGCAGATCAAGCTCCTGGAGCGGGACCTCGGCGTCAAGCTGTTCGACCGCACCACCCGCACCGTCCGCCTCACCCCCGCGGGCCGGGCGCTCCTGGAACCGGCCCGGCGGCTGCTCGCCGACGCATCGGCGGTACGCCGCACGGTGCGGGCCGCGCACCTGGGCGAGATCGGCCGGGTCAGCCTGGGCTTCGCCGGGGCCAGCAGCTACTCGGTCCTGCCGCTGCTCACCCGCGCCGTCAACTCCCGGCTCCCCGGCATCGAACTCGTCCTCGAGGGCCAGATGTACACGGGCGAGGCGCTGCGCCGCCTCGCCGACGGCACGCTCGACCTCGGCTTCGTCGCGCTGCCGGTGCGGCGCGGCATCACCGCCCACGTCGTCCGCATGGAGCGGCTCGTGCTCGCCCTGCCGGACAGCCATCCGCTGGCCGCGCGCTCCGAGGTCCCGGTGCGTGAGCTGGCCGGCGAGCCGATCGTGACGTTCCCGCTGTCCCGCGAGTCCGCCGTGCGCGAGGCGATGGTGCAGGCCTGCCACGACGCGGGCTTCGCGCCCCGCATCGCGCAGGAGGCGCCGGACTCGTACAACATGCTGGCCCTGGTCGGCGCGGGCGTGGGCCTCGCGGTCGTCGTCGATTCGGCCCGCGACATCCACCTGGAGCACGTCGTCTTCCGCCCCCTCGCGGGCGACGACGTCCCGGTCCTGCCCATCGCCCTCGGCTGGCGCACCGGCAACCGCTCGGCGGCCCTGGAGGCGGTGCTGCGGGTGGTCGAGGAGGTACTCCCGGTACCGGACGACGCACCGGGACAGGATTGAGCTGGATGGCGTCTCAATAGCCTCGGCCATTGGTCTTGGACAGCTCCTAATGGCGGCGGGCAGAGTGATCCACGGATCCGCCGCCACGCAGTGCGTCCTTCAGGAGCCGTCCGTGCCCACCGTGCCGCCCATGAACTTCGCCGACCGCGACCCCGTCCTGCGTCCCCTCCTCGACCGTCTCCTCTCCGCCGACGACCGCGCCCGCGTGGAGCCGCTGCTCGCCGAGCTCGGCGAGCTGGCCGCGGGCGAACTCGACCGGCAGGCCGCGCTCGCCGACGCCCACCCGCCACGGCTGATCCCGTACGCCCCCGACGGCACCCGTGTCGACGCCATCGAGTACCACCCGGCCCACGACCGCGCCGCCGCCATCGCCTACGAACGCCTCGGGCTCGCCGCGATGTCCCACCGGAGCGGCGTCCACGGCTGGCCCACCAAGATCCCGCACACCGTCAAGTACGCCCTCTCCTACCTCTACGTACAGTCCGAGTTCGGCATGGCCTGCCCGCTGTCGATGACCGACTCGGCCGCCCGCGTCCTGCGCCTCTTCGACCCCGGGCGGTACGCCGCCGAGATCGCCGCACTGACCTCCACGGACCCCGGACTGCGGTCCACCGGCGCGATGTTCATGACGGAGAAGCAGGGCGGTACGGACGTCGGCCTGACGGAGACCGTCGCCACCGACCGGGGCCCGCACTGGACGCTCAGCGGCAAGAAGTGGTTCGCGTCCAACCCCGCCGCCGACGTCATCCTCACCCTGGCCCGCGTCCCCGGACAGGGCGACGGCACCCGCGGCCTCGGCATGTTCCTCGTCCCGAGGCTGCGCCCCGACGGCACCCGCAACGCGATCCGTGTCGACCGTCTCAAGGACAAGCTCGGCTCGCGCTCCATCGCCAGCGGTGAGGTGACACTGGAGGAGGCGTACGCGACCCCCGTCGGTCAACTCACCGACGGATTCCGGCAGATGGCCGAGATGCTCAACGTCTCCCGGCTCTCCAACGCCATGCGCGCCACCGCCCTGATGCGCCGAGCCGTCCGCGAGTCCGTCGACCACACCCGCGTACGCCACGTCTTCGGTCAACCCCTCTTCGACCAGCCCCTGATGCGCGCCACGCTCCTGCCGCTGATCCTCGACACGGAAGGCGCCCTGCACCTGGTGCTCGAATCCGCGGCGCGGCTCACCGCCGCCGACGAGGGGGACGCCGGGGCCCGCGCGCTGGTCCGTGTCCTCACCCCGCTCGCCAAACACACGCTCTGCAAGCGCGCCCGCACCGTCACCGGCGAGGCCATGGAGATCAGGGGCGGCAACGGCTACATCGAGGACTGGGTCAACCCGCGGCTCGTGCGCGACGCCCACCTCGGTTCGATCTGGGAGGGCTCCTCCAACGTCATCGCCCTCGACGTGCTGCGCTGCATGCGCCGACACGGCGCACACCGCACCCTCGCCGACACCTACGGCGGCCGGGGCCCGACGAAGGACCGCTGGGAGACCCTCCGCAAGCGGGGCGAAGCCCTCCTCCAACTCCCCGCCGACGAACAGGAGATGACGATCGCCCGGTACGCCGACACCCTCACCCGCACCGTCATGGCGACGCTCCTGTACGACCAGGCCGAGTACGCGGAGCGGACCACCGGCGACGGCCGCGCGCTGCTCGTCGCCCGCGCCTACACCGCGCTCCTCGACGACCCCGACGCGCTGCCCCGCACCGCCCTGGACCACCTGAACGAACTGGCCGACGGTGGCAGCATCCCGCTCGCCACGGCCAAGGAGGCCCCCGCACATGCCCGTTGAGCCCCGCCCCGCGTCCCCGCTGGCCGGAATGAAGGTCGTCGACCTCTCCAAGATCCTCGCCGGCCCCTACGTCACGATGTCCCTCGCCGACCTCGGCGCCGACGTCATCAAGGTCGAGCACCCGCGCGGCGGCGACCCCACCCGCGCCTGGGGCCCGCCCTTCAACGGCCCCGACGCCACCTACTACTTGGCGGCCAACCGCAACAAGCGCTCGGTGACCCTGGACCTCAAGTCCCCCGGGGGACAGGAGGCCGTCCACCGGATGCTCGCCGACGCCGACGTACTCGTGGAGAACTTCCGCCCCGGCAGCTCCCTGGCCGATGTCTTCGACTACCGTGTGCTCAGCGAGCGCTACCCCCGCCTGGTCCTGCTGCACATCTCGGCGTTCGGCGACACGGGCCCCCTGCGCGACGAACCCGGTTACGACATGGTCGCCCAGGCCAGTGCAGGCCTGATGTCCCTCACCGGCGAACCGGACGGGCCGCCCGTCAAGGCCGGTTACGCGATGGGCGACCTCGGCGCCGCCCTGTTCGGCCTCATCGGCGTCACCTCGGCCCTCGTCGAGCGGGAGCGCACGGGACGCGGCCAGTACGTCACGACCTCCCTGTACGAGTCGCAGCTCGCCCTGCACATCAACTGGGCCACCGGCTACTTCGCCACGGGGGAGCGGCCGTCCCGCCTCGGCTCCGGCCACCCGAGCCTCGTCCCGTACCAGGCCTACCCGGCATCCGACGGCCACTTCGTGATCGCGGTCGGCAGCGACGCGCTGTTCCGCCGGCTGAGCGACTCCCTCGGCCACCCCGAGTGGGCCGACGACCCCCGCTTCGCCACCAACCGCGCCCGCGTCACGCACCGCACGGCCCTCAACGCCAAGCTGGAGGCGGTCCTCGTCGACGAGACCGTGGCCCACTGGTGCGCGCTGCTCAAGCCGCGCGGCGTCCCCGTCGCCCCCATCCGCTCGCTCGACGAGGTCTACGACTGCCCGCAGACCGAGGCGCTCGGCATGGTCCAGAAGGTCGACCACCCGGACGTGGGCCCGCTCCGGCAGGTCGCCTTCCCCGTCAGCTTCCGCGGCGAGCGCCCCGCCATGCGCACCGCACCGCCCACCCTCGGCCTGCACAGCCGCGACGTCCTGGCCGAACTCGGCTACGACGACGCCGAGATCGACCGACTGCTCGACCACCCGCAGCACCCGCATGACGCACAAGGAGCCTGAACCATGCCGTTCCCCGCCCTCGACGCCGTCGACCCGCTGAACCTGGAGGCGCTGCTCACCGACGAGGAGCGCGCCGTGCGCGACACGGTCCGCCGGTACCTCGACGACAAGGTGGAGCCGCACATCGCCGACTGGTTCGAGTCCGGCGAACTGCCCGGCCTGCCCGAACTGGCCCGCGAACTCGGCAAGATGGGCCTGCTCGGCATGCACCTGGAGGGCTACGGCTGCGCCGGGATGTCGGCCCGCGCGTACGGAATCGCCTGCCGCGAACTGGAGGCGACCGACTCGGGTCTGCGCTCCTTCGTGTCCGTACAGGGATCGCTCGCCATGTTCGCGATCCACCGCTTCGGCTCCGAGGAGCAGAAGCGGGAGTGGCTGCCGCGGATGGCGGAGGGCACGGCGATCGGCTGCTTCGGCCTGACCGAGCCCGACCACGGCTCCGACCCGGCGTCGATGACCACGCGGGCCCGCCGCGACGGCGACGACTGGATCCTCGACGGCCGCAAGATGTGGATCACGAACGGTTCGGTGGCCGCCGTCGCGGTCGTCTGGGCCCGCACGGAGGACGGCGTACGCGGCTTCGTCGTACCGACCGACACCCCCGGGTTCTCGGCCCCCGTCATCAAGCACAAGATGTCCCTGCGCGCCTCCGTCACCAGCGAACTGGTCCTGGACGGCGTCCGGTTGCCCGCCGCCGCCCTGCTCCCCGGGGCACGCGGCGTCGGCGCCCCGCTGACCTGTCTGAACGAGGCGCGGTACGGAATCGTCTGGGGTGTCACGGGCGCCGCGCGTTCGGCGTGGCGCTCGGCGCGCGACTACGCCCTGCAGCGCGAGCAGTTCGGCAGGCCGATCGCGGGCTTCCAGCTGACCCAGCAGAAGCTGGTGGACATGGCCCTCGAACTCCACAAGGCGACGCTGACCGCCCTGCACCTGGCCGCCCTGAAGGACTCGCCGACCGGTGTCCACCCGGCACAGATCAGCTTCGGCAAGCTGAACAACGTACGCGAGGCCATCGAGATCTGCCGCACGGCCCGCACGATCCTCGGCGCGAACGGCATCTCCCTCGAGTACCCGGTGATCCGGCACGCCAACAACCTGGAGTCCGTGCTGACCTACGAGGGCACGAGCGAGATGCACACCCTCGCCCTGGGCCAGGCCCTGACCGGCCACGCGGCGTTCCGCTGACGGCGGGGGCGGTCGGGGGCGGTCGGGGGCGGTCGGCGGCGGTCGGGGGCGGCTGAGGGCGGCCGGGGTCACTCGATCCACCGTCCCGGAGGGCGGCTCGGGCGGCGCGGTGGTAAATATCGGGACCGGAAGGAGCGTGGTCGCCGTGTCCCGGAACCGCAGCCTGATCCTGAGCCCGCCCTCCGAGGTGTGGGGCCTGCTCTCCGACGGCCACCGGTACGGGGAGTGGGTGACGGGCACCCAGGAAGTCCTCGCCGTGGACCCGCACTGGCCGGCGGTGGGCGCCCGGCTGCGGGTCCGCGTGGGCGTCGGCCGGCTCACCCTCGACGACACCTGTGTCGTCCGCATCTGCGAGCCGGGGCGCCGCCTCGAACTGGAGGCGAAGGCGGGCTCGCTCGGCGCGGCCCGGATCGCCATGACGCTGATCCCCTGGGGCGGGCACACCCTCTTTCTTCTGGAGTGGCATCCCCTGCGCGGCCCCGGCACCAGGATGCACGGGCTCCCCGTCGACTACTTGGTCGCGATCCGCAACGGCATGATGCTGACGAAGCTGGCGCGGATCGCGGTACGGGAGCACGGCGAGCGGCTCTGAGCACCCCGGAGTTCCGCCGGGCGGCAGCCGTCCCCTACGGTGACCCGATGACTGCGACGAAGATCAAGAAGTTCCAGGTCACCTTCGACTGCGCGGAACCCGAGCGCCTCGCCCGCTTCTGGTGCGAGGTCCTGGGCTACGTCGTGCCGCCGCCACCGCAGGGCTCCGCCACGTGGGACGAGTACTGGCAGACGCAGCCCCCCGAGGAGCGGGACGCCTGGTTCGCCTGCGTCGACCCGTCGGGCGAGGGCCCGCGCCTGTACTTCCAGCGCGTGCCGGAGGGGAAGGCGGTCAAGAACCGGGTGCATCTCGACGTGCGGGTGGGCACGGGACTCGTCGGCGAAGAGCGCCTCGCCGTGCTGGAGGCCGAGCGCGCACGTCTGGAGCCGCTCGGGGCGGTGCACGTACAGACGCTGTACGACGGGGATGAAGCGTGCATTCCGATGCTGGACATCGAGGGGAACGAGTTCTGCATCGACTGACGTACCGGGCACGGTGGCTGGGAGCGGCGGTGATCCGCGGACGCGGCAGCTGTTACCTTCATCGCCGTGACGCTCGACGAAGGCAGGGCGCGGGGCCGGCGGGCCATGTGGCCGCTGTACGCGGCGGGGTTCACCACCGCGTTCGGCGCCCACGGCATCGCCGCCACCCTCGGTGGCTCCTCCGAGGACGCCGTCACCTCGCTCCTCGTCCTGGGCGGACTGCTCGCCCTCTACGACGGCGCCGAGGTCGTCCTCAAGCCCGTCTTCGGTACGCTCGCCGACCGCGTCGGAGCCAAGCCCGTCCTGCTGGGCGGTCTCGTCGCCTTCGCCGCAGCCTCCTTCTTGTACGTCATCGCCGACAGCCCCGGCTGGCTGTGGGCCGCGCGCCTCGGCCAAGGGGCAGCGGCCTCCGCCTTCTCCCCGTCCGCCTCCGCCCTGGTGGCCCGGCTCAACCCGGCCGCCAAGCACGGCCGCGCGTTCGGGAGTTACGGCTTCTACAAGTCCATCGGCTACACCCTCGGCCCGCTCCTCGGCGGCGTCCTGGTCTGGGCCGGCGGGCTGCGCCTGCTGTTCGCGGTGATGGCGGCCTGCGCGGCGGTGGTCGCCGGATGGGCCGCGCTCGCCGTGCCCGCGGTGCCGCCGCTGCCGAAGTCGCGGCAGACCGTGGCCGATCTGGCCCGCCGCCTGGCCGACCGCTCCTTCCTGGCCCCCACCGCGGCGCTGGCCGCCGCCACCGCGGCGCTCTCCGTCGGCGTCGGCTTCCTGCCCGTGTCGGGGGCGGTGGCGGGCCTGGGCACGGTCGCGACCGGCGCCGCCGTCTCCGTACTGGCCGCCACTGCCGCCTTCGTCCAGCCCAAGGCGGGGCGCGCGCTGGACGCGGGGCGCCTGAGCACCCGTACGGGCCTCGGCGCAGGGCTGCTGATCACGGCGGCCGGCCTGGCTGCCGCGACGCTTTCCGGGCCGGCCGGCGTCCTGACCGCCGCCGCGCTCATCGGCTGTGGCACCGGCCTGATCACCCCGCTCGGCTTCGCCGCCCTCGCCGCGGGCACCCCGCCCGAACGGCTCGGCCAGACCATGGGCTCGGCGGAACTCGGCCGTGAACTCGGAGATGCGGGCGGCCCCTTGCTGGTCGCCGCCATCGCCACCACGGCGACCCTCACCTACGGCTACGCGGCCCTCGCCCTCCTCCTGGCCGTCCCCGCGCTCCTGACCCTCACCTCCGGGCGACGCCGATCGGCCAAGCCGCGCAGAGCGGAGGCATGACCGGGGGCCGGGTGTGTACGCTTCTCGGCATACCGCATCGCATGGCGGCCTCCCGACAGGACTTACCGACCGGAGGCCCCGCATGCCCGCACTCACGGTGCGCCCCTTCCACCGCGACGACCGCGACCAGCTCACCGAACTGGTCAACCAGCACGTCGCCGCCGTCGTCCCCGGTGTTTCCGTCTCGGTCAACACCGTGCTCAGCAGCCTGGAACGGCAGCCGGACGAGTTCATCACCGACTCCTGGGTGGCCGAACGGGTCACCCTCGTCGCCGAGCAGCGCCACTCCGTGGTGGCCGCGGCCCACCTGCTGCGCTACCGCGCCCATGCCGACGTGGGCGAGGACTACCGCGACGCGGGCGGGATCAACTGGTTCGTCTGCCGCCCGGCGGCCTCCTTCTGGCCGGACTCCGGCGAGGCTGCGCAGCTCCTGATGTCCGCCTGCCTGGCCCAGCTGGCCCGCTGGAACGTCCGTACCCGCCACGCCTCCGGCGACCTGCCCGCCCCCGCCGTCTACGGCCTGCCCCGCAACTGGCCGCACATCCGCGCCCTCTACGAAGACGCGGGCTTCCGGCACGTCGGCGACACGGAGGTCATCCTGATCGCCCACACGTCCGACCTGCCGGCACCCGAGCCCCGCCCCGGAGTTACGGCAGAGCGCACGCTGGGCGAATCCGGCACACGCTGCACCGCGTACGCCGACGGGCAACCGCTCGGCTACATCGAGGTGGACACGGCGTTGTCCCGCCCGGAACGCCACACCCGCCCCACGGGCCTTGCCGACATCGGCAACCTGCACATCGCCGGGACCCACCACGGCCAGGCCCTGGAACACTGGCTGCTGGGCCAGGCGGCCCACTGGCTCCGCCTTTGCGGAGCGGACCGCCTCATCGCGTACGAGAGGTCCACCGACCAGACGGCGATCGACCTGCTGCTCACGGCGGGCTTCCAGGAACTGACCCGCACCGATCGCGGCTGGGAGCACTCGACGTGACCCCGGACAGGACGGAGCCGTCGGCTCCTCGGGGCCGGGCACGTTCCAGCTCGGTGTCGTGGAAGGAACGCGGTGCCCGCACGGCCGAAGCGCCCGACCGCCGTAGCGCGTGGCGGTCGGGCGCCTGAAGCGTCGGCGCGGCCGGGGCGCAGGGTCAGTCCGTCACCTCTATCTTGTCCATCTTGCCGTTGAGCCGGGCGGACGGGGCGCTCGCGCTCGCCTGCGCGGCGGACTGGCCGCCCGTCACCCCCTTCAGAAGCTCGGCCAGGTCGACTCCCGTGGTGGAGCTGAGGAGTTCGACGCCCTGGGCGACGTTGTCGGCGACCGTCCGCGACAGCCGGCTCGCCCCGTCCGTCGAGATCACCGTCATCTTGTCCACCGCGCTCAGCGGCTCGGACGCCTTGGCGACCACGCTCGGCAGGACCTCCACCAGCATCTGCAGCACCGCCGCGTCGCCGTACCGCTCGAAGGCGTCGGCCTTCTTCTGCATGGCCTCCGCCTCGGCGGCCCCCTTCGCCCCGATCGCGGCGGCCTCCGCCTCGCCCTCCAGACGTACGGCGTCGGCGAGTGCCCCGCGCTGCGCCTTCTCGCCCTCACCGGTGAGCCGCGCGCGCTCCGCATCCGCCTCGGCCTGCTTGACCAGCGCGATACGCCGGGCCTCGGCCTCCTGCTCGGCCTGATAGCGGGCGGCGTCGGCCGGCTTGCGGACCTTGGTGTCCAGCTCGCGGTCGGTCAGCGCGGCCTGGCGCTCGGCGACCTTCTCCTGCTCGGCGAGGACCTCCTGCCGGCGGGCCGCCTCCGCGAGCGGTCCCGCGGCCCCGGCACGCGCGGCGGCCTCGTCGGTCTCGGCCTTGATCTCGGCCTGCTTGAGGGAGAAGGTCCGCTCGGCGACGGCGATCTCCTCCGCCGCCTTCAGCCGGGCCTCCTCGGCCGCGCGCCGCGCGACTGCCTCGGCGATGTCGGCCTCCTGCTTGGCGCGGGCGGCCTCCGGGCGTCCGAGATCCTCCAGATAGGACCCCTCGGTGGTGATGTCCTGGATCTGGAAGGCGTCGAGGACCAGGCCCTGCCCGGAGAGACTGGCCTCCGCCTCCTCGGCGACCTGCCCGGCGAACGCCGCGCGGTCACGGATGATGTCCTCCACCGACATCCGTCCCACGATCGAACGCAGCGCTCCGGAGAGCACTTCCTGGGTGAAGCCGACGATGCCGCCCTGCTGGGCGAGGAACCGCTGGGCGGCGGCACGGATGGAGTCCTCGGTGCCGCCCACCTTCACGATGGCGACGCCTTCGAGGTTCGCCTTCACCCCGCGCAGCGTGACCGCGCCGCGCACGGAGATCGGGATGTGCCGCGAGGACAGGTCGAGCGTGAACTTCTGCTGGACGAACGGCACGACGAAGACGCCACCGCCGACCACGACCTTCTGGCCGCTGTTGTCGGTGAAGATCCTTCCGGTGTCGGGATCGGTGGCCTTCTTGCCGCGCCGCCCGGTCACGATGAAGGCCTCGCTGGGCCCGGCGACCTTGTAGCGGGTCACGACGACGAGCGCGAGCAGGACGAGCAGAACGATGAGGCCGATGACGGCGGCCAGGACTGGACTCATGGTGAATTCCCCCTCTGCCTCCCGGGGGGACGGCAGATCGGTTACGTGGTACGTGAATGAAGCGATGTCGGACGTGAATGAAGCGATGTCGGACGTGAACGCGGCGCCGTGACGGCGGTCAGCGCTGCACGGGGCGGACCGCGACCGAGGTCGGCGAAAGCGCCGACTCCACCCAGATCTCGGTGCCGCGCGATACCTCCACCGCGCTCCTGGCCGAGAACTTCACCGGCTGGCCCGCCAGTTGGAGCAGCACCTCGCCGTACCCGTCGGCCGGGATCGCGGTGACCACGGAGCCCGCGGTGCCCACGAGGTCGTCGCCCCGCGGCGTTGCGGCGGTCTGATCCCGCATCAGGGCCCGGCTGCCCTTCCAGGTGAGCCAGCCCGCGCCCACACCGGCGGCCGCCCCCGTGACGGCGGCGGTGCCGGCGCCGAGCCCGGTGGTGCCGAGCACGATCGCGCCGCCGAAGCCGAGCGTGGCGACGAACCCGGCGACGACCGGCAGCGAGAGCAGCCCGTCGAAGAGGCTTTCCAGTACCCCGTCGAAGACGAGGGTGAGGACCAGCAGCGCGATTCCCGCGATGCCGAGTCCGAGAAACAGAGTCACCGGAACACCTCCCCGTCGTGCCGTCCTGCCGGATGTCTCGGTGGGAGGGGATCGTCGCACGGGAAACGGACGGCGCACATTGCCTGGTTCCGGCAATCTTTACGGTTCGTTGATGCCGTTCCGCGGCGCCCGGACACCCGATCCCGGACGATGCGGTAAAAAGGGGCGCTGACAGCGTTAACAATGCATCAGGAAATCAGGGAATCAGGGGCGGGCATGGCAGCAGGTGGGGTATCCGAGGAATTCCTGGAGGGGTATGCCCGCATACTCACCGACGCCGCGGCGACCGGCCGCAGGCTGACCCGCGACGAACTGGACGCGCGCCGCACCCTGGGGAAGCGGGCCGCCGAGGCCGGCCTCGGGCTGCGCGCCCTGGTGGGCGCCCACTTGGCGGCGACCCGCGCCCACTGGCCCGTGCAGGCCGGTCCCGCCTCCAGCGACGCGGTGCTCGCCGCCGTCGAGCAGGCCGTCGACGGTTTCGCCGAGGGCTATGAGCGGGCCCAGCGGCTCGCCGTACGCCAAGAGGAGGCGGCGCGGCGGGAGTTCATCGACGACCTGCTGTACGGACGCAGTGACCTGGGGCTGCTCGCCGAGCGCGCCGAGCGGTTCGGCCTGCTGCTCTCGTACGCGCACGCGGTCGCGGTCGCGCAGGGCACGGTCACCTACGAAGAGGGGGACGCCGTGCCCCGCGAAGTGGAGCAGGCGCTGATCGGCCGCTTCGGCGACCGCAGCATTCTGCTCACCACCAAGGACGGCCGCCTCGTGTGTATCGCGCCGGGCGATCAGGAAGAGGTGCTGCGGTACTTCGCCAAGCAGGCGTTCGCGGCGACCGGCGGCGGGCGGGTGACCATCGGCCGCCCGCAGCCCGGCGCGGGTGGCGTCGTCCAGTCGTACGAGGAAGCACTGAACGCCCTCGACCTGGCCGAGCGCCTGGAACTCGACGACCCCGTGCTGCTGGCGGCCGACCTGCTCGTCTACCCCGTACTCACACGCGACCGGCAGGCCATGGCGGATCTTGTGCTGAGCACCCTCGGCCCGCTGACGCGCGCCCGCGGCGGTCCCCAGCCGCTGCTCGACACGCTCACCGCGTACTTCGACTCGGGTTGCGTGGCGGCGGAAGCGGCCCGCCGCCTCTCGCTGAGCGTGCGCGCCCTCACGTACCGACTGCAGCGCATCCACGAGCTGACCGGAGCGGACCCGGCGGACCCGGTGATGCGCTACACCCTGCAGACCGCGGTGATCGGGGCGCGGTTGCTGGACTGGCCGGCGCAGAAGTTCTGACGACGACCACCCGTCCAGGGGCGGTGATCAGGCGACGGCCGGTGATGAGGGGACGGCCGGTGATCAGGGGACACGGCCGGTGATCAGGGGACGGCCGGTCCTCAGGAGACGAAGCCCCGTGTGACGTGCGTTCCCGATCCGTCGTCCTCGGCGTGGTAGTCGGATTCGCCGACGCAGTCGCTGTACTCGTGGCTGGCCCTGGTCGTACCGCTCAGGCCGCCCGCGTCGGTCGAGGTCGGGCCGCCGAAGACACCGTCGGTCCGGGGCATCTCGGCGCAGCTGGGGATTCCGGCGTAGTACTCCACGAACCCGACCTGCGACCCTTGGAGGTTGCCGCTTCCCGCGGGAAGCGTCCAGGCCCCGAGGTGCGTGGACTTGCCGGTGACGGTGTCGGTCGCCGTCCCCTTCCAGGTGTCGGTGCCACTCCGTTCGACCTTGATGTCGTAGCGATGGCCGTATACGCCGTCGAAGTCCACCGCGCAGGTGACTCCGGGACCGCCGTCCGCGCCCTCGTGGCAGAGCGGGTCGGAGGTGCTCGCTCCGGCGGTGAAGGTGGAGAAGCGGGCGGACAGCCGCTCGGTGTCGCCGTTGTTCTCCCGTGGCTGGAGGCCGGTGTATCCCATGGCGTCGGCGAAGTCGTACTGCTGGGCGAAGTAGGTTCCCGCCTTGTGGGCCGTGGCGGGGTTCACGGTGATGGGGAAGGTGATGTTGGTCAGACCTGCCGACGGGGTGCCGGGGATCGACCAGTTGACCAGGACGTTCCCGCCGCCCACGGCGGCGCCGGCCGGCGTGGGGGAGAGGGCGAGTAGCAGCCCTGCCGCTAGTCCGGCGGGCAGGGCACTTCGGCGCAGAGTCGTGACTCGTGACATGTCCTGTTGCTCCCTTGAGTGGGGGGAGGAGTGGGGGAGAGGAGCCATTGCCGCCTGTTGCCACCCGTTGCCACCCGGGGGGCTGGTGGCGACGGGTGCAGGTGTTTCCCGATACCGAACTAATAGGCGCGACCGGCGACCGGCGCCATGGACGAACGGGAGGTCGGGCTTGGACTCTTGACGGCGATCGTGCCGGTCCGTCCGGCCAACTGCATGCGGTTGCGTCGAAGTGGGCAGGCGTACGTCATCTACGTGGACATGCGAGCGTGGTGACGTCGTGTCGGCGGTGGTTGGTGAGCCGTTCCTCGACACCCGGGCTTCGCGTGGGTTGGAGTTCCGGAATGCTGAGTGCCCGCGAGGTCGGTGAGATCGTCGCTCTGCTCGAAAAGATGGCGGAGCGCCACCCGGATCAAGAACTGAGCAGGTCGGCGCGGCGGCTGGCGACGGTCCTGTGGGCACGCAGTTCGCAGGCGGCGCTGCTGCAGGTCGCCCAGGAGAAAGAACGCAAGGCCGCTGAGGACCGAGACCGGGCGGCCGACGAGCGCGACCTTCATGCCGAGCGGCGGGACGCGGAGGCGGAGCAACGGGATTTCCAGGCCTCGGAGCTGGACCGGGCCGCCGATATCGGTGCGCAGCGGCTCCACGACCTGCTCCTGGCCGCCGCGCGACTCTATCAGGTGATGCCCCGGCGGGCCTCCGGCAACGGCTGGGGCGGGCCCGAGGCGGTGGCGCTGCGAGAGCAGGCGGAGCTGGACCGGGAGTTGGCCGTCACCGATCGGACCCAGTTCCGCTTGGCTCTGTCCGAGGCGCAGGCGGGGCGACGGGCGGCATTGCGTGACCGGTATTCCGCCGGTGCGGACCGCCGGGCCGCACGCAGGGATCGCAGGTTGGCGCAGGCTGACCGCAAGGCGGCGGCTGCCATGCGGGCCGACGGCCGGGAGGGCTCGGAGTGACTGCGGCGCAAGAACGCCTCTGACGTCAACAGTCGGGCATCTAGGGCGCGTTGGAGTCCTGGAGCCTGGAGTCGCCGGACCGGCATGTCCGGCGTGCGTGAGACGATCGGGGGACAGGCCACAGGGAGAGGGATTTCATGGGGGACAAGGGGCGGCTGCACGTCAGTGCCGAACTGGCGGGGGTGCTGGAGCGGATCGACGCGCTCGGCGGGATGCTCGATGAACGGGCCGATGCCGCCGAGGAGTTGGGGAGGCTGCCGGAGGACACGGCCCGGGCGCTGCTCGAGACGGGGATCGTACGGGCCGAGCTGCCGCTGAGCCTCGGTGGGTACGAGTTCGCGCCGCGGCAGCTGATCGAGACGGTGGAGCGGGCGAGCTACCACGACGCCTCGGCCGGGTGGACCATGTTCGCGCTGCAGATGGTGACCGGGACCACCGCGGCGTATCTCGCCGGGGACGCGGCGGCCGAACTCTTCCCGGACGTGCCGAACGGGAAGTACGCGCTGCTCGCCGGGCACGGCACGCGCCCCGGCCGGGCAGTCCCCGAGAAGGGCGGCTACCGGGTCAGCGGCCAGTGGCAGTTCGCCTCCGGCATGGCGCACGCCACCCACATCCACAGCGCGATCCAGGTCGAGGACACCGGTGAGCTGCGGGTCCTCGCGATGCCGAAGTCGAAGGTGGTCCTGGACGGCAACTGGGACGTACTCGGGCTGCGCGCGACGCACAGCATCGACTACCACTGCACCGATGTGTACGTACCGCACGAGTACACCTACGTGGCCACCACCGACACCCCGGTCAACGGCGGCGCCATCTACCGCATCGGCCTGGTCAACATGTCCGCGATCGGGCACACGGGCTGGGCCCTCGGCGTAGGCCGCCGACTCCTGGACGAGCTGAAGCGGATCGCCGCGGCGCGGACCGGTTCGCGGGGTGCCCCGGTCGACACCTCGCAGTTCCACGCCGAGTTCGCGACGGCGGAGGCGAGGCTGCGGGCGGCCAAGGCCTGGGTGAACGAAGTCTGGCAGGACATCGAACAGACCCTGGACCAGGGCGCGTTGCCGACCACGGAGCAGGACACGCTGATCCGTCTCGTCCTGAACCACACGACGTCGACCGTGCACGAGGTGGGCCGCACCGTGCACCGCTGGGCAGGCTCGGCGGCGATCCGACGCGGCCCGGTCGACCGCTTCTTGCGCGACCTCGGCACGGGCACGCAGCACATCACGTCGAACCCGGTCGTGCTCCAGAACTGCGGCAGGTGGCTGAGCGGCGCTCAGCCGGAGGCCCGGTGGAGTTTCCTCGACTTGACCTGACGATTCGGGGGAGGGGGCCGGAGCCGCTCGGGACTCACCCCGCCGGCCAGGACCCGCCGGTCAGGAGCCCGCCGGCCAGGACGAGACGGGTGAGCGGGCGGATGCAGCGCCTGACGGCTCTCCGTGGCAGACGCGAAAGGCGGCTGACGCCAGGTCGCCGCTGCGGGCGGTGGTACGGAACCGACCTCGGTACGGCGACAACGGGGCATCGGGCACGGCGAAGCGCCCGGTCGAGGACCGAACGGAACAGCCGGCCGGTCCGGCGGCCGTGACCGGGGGTGCCGACGACGAGGCCCAGCGTGTGTGCGGACTCGCGAGTCAGTACCTGGGCCGTGTGACCGCGGACCACCGCGTGGTGCGCGGCCACGGTCGGGTGAGCGACCTGGAGGCCCGCCACCGTCTCGGCCAGGATGCGACGGCACTCCCGCAGGGCCGCCCGCTCGTCCAGGACGCCGAGGAGCGGAGGGCGCCACACGTACAGGACCCGCAGCGCCGCACCGTGACGGGCGGCTGCCTCGAAGGCATGGTGGACGGCTGCCGCGGAATGGCGGCGGCCGTCCCAGCCGATGTCGGCGCCCACGACGAAGAACGGCCGCCGTCTGACGGAGTGGTCGGGGTCGGGCACGACCACCACGGGGCAGTGGGCGCGTGCGATGACCGGAAGCGCGACGTCGGCCGCGGTGAACCGTGCCTCCCGGCTCCCCGATGACAGTGGGCCGAGGACGACGGCCGCGGCCGTGCGGGTCTGGGCGCACAGCACCGGCACGGGCGCATCCGGCGTGAGCAACGTGGAGATCTCCAGGTGCGGGTGCCGGTTCCGCACGAAGGCGATCGCCTCGCGGAGCGTCTGTTCCGCGGAGTCAGGGAGGGCGCGGGTCCGTCCGCCGCCACGAAGACGCATGGGTGCCGACAGGCCTCTGCGGGCCGACTCGACGCGGGCGACGACCAGGCGGAGCGGCAGGTCGCGCCGCCGGGCCTCGTCGGCGCCCCATGCCAAGGCACCGCGGTGGCGGGCATCCGCGTCGACGCCGACCACGATGGGCGTGGGTGCGGTTGCGGGCTCGGTCGGGCGAGGAGCGCTCACCGGTCCAGCCCTGCGGCGTGATCGGGGACGTACGACTGGAGGTCACGTGGTGGCCGCTGGTACCCGGTGTTCGGCGGCCGGGGCGGAAGACTGAGTTCGGGGGGCGGGACATCGCGGTACGGGATGGTCGACAGCAGGTGGGCGATCATGTTCAGGCGTGCGCTGCGCTTGTCGTCGCTCTCGACGACGTACCAGGGTGCCTCCGGGATGTCGGTGTGGACGAACATCTCGTCCTTGGCCCGCGAGTACGCCTCCCACCGAGTGATCGACTCCAGGTCCATGGCAGAGAGCTTCCAGCGGCGGGTGGGGTCTTCGAGGCGGCGGCGGAATCGCTGCTCCTGCACCGTGTCGCTCACCGAGAACCAGTACTTGCGCAGCAGCACGCCGTCTTCGGTCAACAGCCGTTCGTAGAGGGGGCATTGGTGGAGGAAGCGCTGATGTTCGGCCTTGGTGCAGAAGCCCATGACGTGCTCGACACCCGCGCGGTTGTACCAGCTTCGGTCGAAGAGGACGATCTCGCCCGCGGCCGGGAGATGCTCCGTGTACCGCTGGAAATACCACTGGGTGCGCTCACGCTCGGTGGGCGCGGGCAGCGCGACGATGCGCGCGACACGGGGGTTGAGGTGTTCCGCCACGCGCTTGATGGTGCTGCCCTTGCCCGCCGCGTCGCGCCCCTCGAACACCACGACGAGGCGCGCGCCCTCGGCCCTCACCCACTCCTGGAGCTTCACGAGCTCCGTCTGCAGGCGGTACAGCTCGTGCTCGTAGGGACCCTTCTTCATGTCCGCGCACCGCCTTCGGACTCGAACTCCTCTGTCCCATGACGACATTACGGAGTAATCCGGGATGTGTCGCCTCCGGCGGGGAAGGGGCCGGTCAGCTGTGCGGAATGACCGCGACCGGACACTTGGCGCGGTGAATCGCCGAGTGCGCGGTAGGTCCGAGGCGTCCCCCGGCGGGTACTCGTCGGCCGACGACGAGCAGATCGGCCCGCGAGGCCGCATCGACCAGATGGTGCCCCGCAAGGCCGCGCACGAGCCGTTCGGTGACCCGGGTCCCGGGGAACTTGTGCCGCCAGGGAGTGAGTGCGGCCGAGAGAGTACGGGACTTCGCCGATGCGGGGTCCGTCGCGTCGGCGGTGGGCACCAGAGGAATGGTCCACGTGTGCATGACGCAGAGGGGCGCGTGACGGACGGCTGCCGTGCGGAAGGCGAACTCCAGCAGCTCGTCGCAGGGATGCTCCACGTCGAGGCCGAGCACGATCGGGCGTTCCGATGGGGCTGTGGGGCCCTCTCGTCCGCCGTCGGGGTGCTCGACTGCCCGCACCAGCACGACGGGGCAGACGGCCCGGGCGGCGACGGCCAGGGCCACCGATCCGACCAGGGCGCCGGTCAGCGCGCCGAAGCCGCGCGAGCCGACCACGAGCAGGGCCGAGGACTCGGCCGCCGACAACAGCGCTTGCACGGGAGGTCCGTTGACCGGCTCGTCGAGGATGCCGAGGGCGGGACAGGCGTCGGAGAGCCGCAGGACGGCGCGGTCGAGGGCGCCGCGCTCCCGGTCGAGCGGGACTTCGATCTCCGGCAGATGGGTTGGCTCGGCGGGCTGGTCATAGGCGTGGACGAGGTGCAGCGGCAGGTCGCGGAGCAGGGCTTCGCGAGCCGCCCAGTCGGCGGCGGCGAGGCTCTCGGGCGAGCCGTCGATGCCTGACGTGATGGTTCGCTGTGCGGGCATGGTGCGCACCTCCGCGGTGCGGTCGGCGAATCAGTCTTCGGGACTTCTTCCGCGTACGGGAGCCCACCCCCCGACCCCGCCGCGTCGGCGCGGCGGCACTCCGTGCGATGGGGCCACGTCCACGGTGACACCGCCTTCGGGCGGGCCCCTGGAGGGGCTCTGCTTCGGACCGTTCCACAGAGGAGGCCGCCCGGGGGAGAGGCGAACGGGCCCCGCTGGGGGACATTCGGCCCCTACCGGGGCTGCTGCGGCCTCCGCACAGTGGCAGCACGGCCCGACGGACGACATCGTGCGGCACCGGAGTGCTGCTGCGCGTGGCTGAGTGGGGTGGCCGCCTGGGAGCGCACACCACGTGGGGTCGGCCGGCCCTCGGAGGACCCTGCACGGACGGCACGCACTGCGTGGACTGCACGGACTGCACGGACTGCACGGACTGCACGGACTGCGCGGAGGAGGAGAGGCAGACATGAAGCACAGCAAGATCGGTTCCGTGATGACCGGTGACGTCGTCAGCGTCCGGTACGGCACACCGTTCAAGGAGGTGGCACGGCTCCTGTCCGAGTACCGCATCAGCGGTCTGCCCGTGATCGACGCCGAAGACAAGGTGGTCGGGGTGATCTCCGAGACGGATCTGCTCGTCCGCGAGGTCGAGGCACCCGACCCGTACCGCAGGCGGCGCCGCCTCAGGATGCCTCGGATGACCGCCGCCGCGCGCAGGGGCCGGTCCAAGGCCACGGCACGGACGGCGGGCCGGCTGATGTCCACGCCGCCCGTCTGTGTGCACGCGGACAACACCATCGCCGAAGGCGCCCGCCGCATGGCCCGGGACAGGGTCGAGCGGCTGCCCGTCGTCGACGACGAGGAACGCCTGGTCGGCATCGTCACCCGGCGCGACCTGCTCCAGGTCTTTCTGCGCCCGGACGACGACATCCGCCACGAGGTGATCGAGGAGGTCCTGGTGCGCACCTTGTGGCTGGCACCCGGGGCCGTCACCATCAGCGTGCACAACGGCGTCGTGACCCTCGACGGACGCCTGGAGCGCCGCAGCGAGGTATCCGTCGCGCTGCACATGGCGCGTGAGGTCGACGGAGTCGTCGCCGTCGTGAACAAGCTGAGCCACCGCCTGGACGACTCCCACCTCCAGCCGACCGACCAGGCTCTGCGGGGCGTGGCCGACGACTGGCTGCGCAAGCTGTGAGAAGGGACAGATCGCCATGACCATCAAGGTGCTCGTCGCCTACGCGACGAAGAACGGGTCCACGGCCGAGATCGCCCGCACCATCACGGAAGTCCTGCGCAAGGAGGGCCTGGAACCCGGCATGCGGCAGATCTCCGCGGCCGGGAACGTCCAGTCGTACGACGCGGTCGTGCTCGGCAGCCCGATCTACGGGGGCCGCTGGCACAGGGACGCCCGCCGGTTCGTCGGCCACCACGCCCAGTCGCTGGCGAAGCGGCCGGTGTGGCTCTTCAGCAGTGGGCCCCTCGACCCGTCGGCGAGCGAGCGCGACATCCCGCCGGTCCCCTTCGTCCGCCGCATCCTCATCCGCATCAACGCCAAGGAGCACATCACCTTCGGCGGCTGCCTCCGGGAAGGCGCGAGGGGCCGCGTTGCCCGCATGATCATCAAGTCCGGCAAGGGGGGTGACTTCCGCGACTTCGAGCAGATCACCGCCTGGGCGCAGGGCATCGGCGCCCGGTTGCGGGACGAGTTCGCGTTACGGGACGGACGCTGATGTCATGGTGGACCGGCAGTCGCCCCTGAGCCCCGACTCAGCTCCGCTCTGGGGCTTTTGACGTAGTGACAGGGTCCGTGCCCGGCCGGACCATCGGACCATGCCAGGGCGCGCCCCGAAGTCGGCCGCCTGGAGGGAACATGCCAGGCGGTTCGCCCTGCCCGTGCTCTTCGCCCTGTGCGTGGGTACGGCCGTCTCGTTCGGGGCCGGACTGGACGTGCCGGAGGCCGGCACCCTTGTCCTGACGCTCGCGGCGGTGGTCATCTCACTGGTGGCTCTCCAGGCCGGCCACGAGTCCGGGCGGCGGAGCGGCTCGCTCACGGCTGCGGCCGAGTACCTGCGGGCCGAGGCGCTCGAGCGCTGCCGGAAGCAGGAACGGGAAGGGCTGCGGCAGTTGGGCGAGCGCCGCCTGAGGGTGTCGTGGACCGCGCCGGACCCGGAGGACGACAGGCTTCGGGACGACCTCTTCGACGAGTGGAGCAAGCTTGTCGCGAGGGCGCTGTCACCGGACTGGCGGCATGCCGACCGCACGGGCTCGTCGGAATGGGCGTCCGGCCCCGAGCAACTGGCCGGCTCCGACGACGACCCGGTCGGCGTTCTCGACCGCGTACCCACCCGCAGACTGGTGTTCCTCGGGGAGGCGGGTGCGGGCAAGACGACCCTCATGATCCGCCTGGTGCTGGCCTTGCTGGAGCGCTGGGAGGCGGGTCGGCCCGTGCCGGTACTGGTCCCGCTCGCCTCGTGGGACCCGACCAGCACCGGGGGCCTGAAGGCGTGGCTGGAAGGCTTTCTCACCGACACGTACAAGCAACTCGGCGAACCCGCACCGCACCCGCACCCGGCCAGATGCAGCAAGGCCGAGGCGCTGCTCAGGGAGGCTCTCGTCCTGCCTGTGCTGGACGGGTTGGACGAGATCCCCGAGGCGGTGCGCGGACTGGCTGTGAGCCAGATCAACAAGATCCTGCGCCCGGGGATGGGCCTGGTCCTCACCAGCCGCATCGACCCGTACGTGCGGATGGTGCGCCCCGGCGCCAGGCGGCCAGTGGTGAAGCTGAGCGAAGCGGCGGGTGTGGTCCTCCGTGCATCGGAGGCGGCGGATGTCGAGAGGTATCTCAAGGAGGGGGCCGGTGCGAGGCATGCGGAGCCCCGCTGGGAGCCCGTTGCCTCCGCACTCCGCGTCGGCGCACCGCTGAGCAGGGCACTGCGCAACCCGCTGATCGCCAATATCGCGGACCGTGTGTACAACGCCCCACCCGGCCTGGACTCCTGGGACCAACCACTGAAGGACCCGGCCGAGTTGACCGACACCGCCCGCTTTCCCACCAGGGCGGCAATCGAGCGGTACCTGCTGGACGCCTTCGTCCCGGCCGCCTACGGGACACCTGCCCCTGACCGACGCGCGTGGGGCGAGCGCCGACGAGCCCGCAGGGCCGAGAGGGCACTGCGATTCCTCGCCCTGCACCTGGAACGCCACCTCGGCGACGGTCGCAGCATCGCCTGGTGGGAGCTGCGCGCCGCGGTGCCCATGCCCCTGCTCGCGGCGGCCGCCGGGCTTGTGGTCGCCGGGGCCGCAGCGGCTGCCGGGGCCCTTGTGGCGGTCCTTGCCTACGGCGTGGCCCCACACGGACCCGGCCCGGGCCAATCCGGGCTCGTAGGGGACAGCGCCCTCGGGCTGAGGTTCTTCTCGACAAAGCGGGTTTGGATCATCGCTGGCGGGGCGGGGCTCTGCGCGGCACTCATGATCTGGATCTACGGGCGGCAGAATCCGGTACGCGGTTGGCGAGTATGGGAGTACGGGTACAGAGGGATTGTGCGGCTGTGGGTGGGTGTCGTGTTCGCGGGCGCACTGTCAGCGGACGCGCCGTTCCACCGTGCTGTTCAGGCCGCCCTCTACGTGGCACTCGTCTGCCTGTTCCTGGTCCCGGCCGCACCGGTCGCTCCGGCGGCAGGAGGAGATCCCCGAGAGCTCCTGCGCCGTGACCGGCGCACGTTCTCGGTCACAGCTGTCGTCGTCGGTATGACTGCGGGTGCGGCGGCCGGCATGAACGCCGCCTCCCAGACCGAGGCTCAACTGGGGCTGGCCGTAGGGGTGTTCGCGGGAACGGGCGCGGGTCTGGTGGCGGGGTGCGGCAATTCCGCCTGGGTGCCGTACACCCTCGCGCACTGCTGGCTGGTGCTCAGGCGCCGCCTCCCGTGGCGGCTCATGGCCCTGCTTGAGGAGGCCCACAAGCGGGAGGTGCTCCGTCGGGAGGGCACGGTCTATCAGTTCCGTCACCTCAAGCTCCAGCACCGGCTTGCCGAGCAACAGCCCGGCGTGCGCAGCAGCGCGCCGGGCAGGACCGGCAACCGACAGCTGCGACGGTCGCCGCAACGGGGCAGCATTCCGGCAAGAGCCGTCTCCTGGTATCGCCTCCGGTCCGCCATCGCCGGGCGCCGGTTGGCCGTCGTCTGGTGGCGGGCATGCGCGCGTATCGCCCCGGCCGCCTGCACCTTCCGACTTGGCTACGCCTTGCAGGAACTCGGGATTCGGTCAGGGAGCGCGAACCGTGAGAGTGAGGCGCTGGGCGTGCTGAGCGAGGCCCTCCGTGTGCTGCGTCAAGGCGGGTACGACGACACCGCTGAGGTGGCGGGAGCGCTCGTCAACATCGGTGACATGCTGCACCGGCTCGGCCGTGTCGAGGAAGCTCTGCCGCATACCGAGAAGGCCATACGCATGCATCGGCGCTGGGAGGCTCGTGGAACCTGCTCAAACGGTCCCTCAGCCGTCGCCCTCGCGTTTGTCCTCGCCATTTTTGCCAATCAGTTGGCCGAGGCCGGACGTGGCGAGGAAGCCCTGGCCGCCGCGGGAGAAGCCGAAAGCAGAATCAAGCAGCTGACTCCCGAGCAACAGCGGCGCCACGAGCTGTATTTCGCTCGCATGCTGCTGGACCACAGCCACCACCTGTGGGAGGCAGGGGATTTTGAGCAGGCACGGGACAAGGCTCTGGAGGCGGACGGGATCTACCGGCGGCTCGCCGAGCGGAATCCCCGTACGTACGAACCCCGGCGGGCCGAGTCCCTCACGGAGTTGAGCGAGCGACTCTGGTCAGTGGCGTCCGACGAGCAGGCGATAGACGCGATGGAGCAGGCAGAGGAAATCTACCGACGGCTCGCCGGGCGTGATCCCCTCACCTACGAGCCCGGCCATGCCGACTGCCTCACCAGGCTGGGACACCAGCTCTCGCAACTGGACCAGCGCACGGCCGCCTTCGTCGTCACCGGTGAAGCAGTCGAGATCTACCGGCGGCTCTCCCGGTCCGACCCCGGCCACCATGAGCCCGATCTCGCCCGGGCCCTGACCACCTACGCCGCCGCCCGGCTGCATGCCCGGGCCGAACTGGAGGAGGCGGCAGCCGGCATCGCCGATGCCATCGGCATCCTGCGACGGCTGGACATCGAGACCGCCGGTGGATACGAGGAGGAACTCGCCGATGCGCGAGAAACCGCCGCGCGTCTGTCCGAGTCGCTGGGGCACTGAGCGGAGGTGGCCGTTCCACTTGGCGGCGACCGCTGCGGCTTCGCGAACGGCATCGTGCCCTGGTCGGCCACCGGCGAAGGACCATCGACCCCTGCCTCCGTCCTACCGGTCGAGATCACCGGGCGCATGATCCGGGAGCGTTCCTTCGGCGGCGGATGACCGGGTCTGTCAGGAGCCGAAGGACTCGTCGGCAGCGGTGAGCAGGACTCCGGCGATCAGATCGGGGTGGATGCGGACGGCGTAGTCCATGCACTGCCGCACCCAGGGACGCAGCATCGCCCGGTACCGGGCGAGATCGCGCGGGTCGGTCACCAGGTGGGCGTAGCCGGTGACGACGACGCTCCAGCCGAGATGGGTGACAGGGTCGATGGTGTCGGCCTCGTACGCGACGACGACCCCACTGCCGTCGGCCTGGCGGGTGTGCGAGGTCAAGGCCGCTCCCTCGTGGGTGCGGATGACGATGTCGCCCGCGTCCAGGACATGATTGACCGGGCGGATCGTCGGCAGCGCCTGTCGGGTGAAGGCGACCCTTCCCAGGGATACGGTGCCAAGGAGCCGCAGGGCTTCAGAGGGGGCCAGCTCCACGCTCTGACGTGGTGCGGCCGGGGGCGGGTGTGTGTTGTCGACGGTCATGACGGACTTCCGTGGGGATGAACGGACCGGAACGGCATCTTCGGCCTCCGCCCTGCTGGAAGACCGGCCGCTGTGGACACATCGATGCAACGCCGGTTGATCCCCGAAGGCCAGGGGCCATTCGGCCCTGGCCTTCCGGCCCCCGTGCGAGAAGGATTCGGAGCGGAAGCCGACAAGCGCCCATGACCGGAGAGCAGCGTGGGCCGCAGAGCGGGGAGCATCTGATGATGGACAGCGAGCAGGCCGCCCCTGACCGCCCCGTCCGGGTCTTTCTGCTGGACGATCACGAGGTGGTGCGGCGCGGGGTGCGCGACTTGCTGGACGACGAGCCGGACCTCACCGTCGTCGGTGAGGCCGCCACGGCGGAGCAGGCCCTGGTGCGGGTGCCCGCGCTCCGTCCCCAGGTGGCGGTCCTCGACGTCCGGCTGCAGGACGGCGACGGCGTGACCGTGTGCCGGGAGCTGCGTTCGCGGATGCCGGACCTGGCCTGCCTGATGCTGACCTCGTTCGACGACGAGGAAGCACTGCTGGACTCGATCATGGCCGGCGCGTCGGGGTACGTGCTGAAGCAGATCCAGGGTTCGGACCTGGTGTCGGCGGTCCGCACGGTGGCCCGGGGCCAGTCATTGCTCGACCCCAGCGCCACCACCAAACTGATGGCCCGGCTCCGCCATGAGCAGCGACCGGCGGCGGAGCCGAACGCGTTGCCGGGCCTGACCGACCGGGAGCGGGCGATCCTGGACCTGATCGGCGAGGGGCTCACCAACCGGCAGATCGGCCAACGGCTCTATCTGTCCGAGAAGACGGTCAAGAACCACATCTCCCGTCTCCTTGCCAAGCTCGGCGTCGAGCGCCGCATCCAGGCCGCCGTCATCGCCACCCAGGCCCAGGACAGGCTCCGGCAGGACGGCCAATAGCGCGCGCTGCAGGGGCAGTCGGGGACGGTCCCACACCTCGACGAATACGCCGCAGCCCGCCTCCCACGCGGCTGAGCGTCGCCCGCGGGCCGACCCCGGCCACTGCGACCTCATCCCGTACCGCCCGCCGTGCGGGACCGTTACCGTGGCACATGACCGCCATGGTGGACAGTCGGCGTCGCGAGGCGATCGGGAGGGACACGGGTGGGAGGCTCCGCGGCCGGAGAGGCCCGGGTACGGCTGCCGCAGCTGAGGCTGGACGAGTTGTTGGACGAGCTGCAGGCCCGCCTTGACGCTGCCCGTGGCACTCGCGACCGGGTGCACAGCCTTCTCGAGGCGGTGCTCTCAGTGGGCCGCGAGCTGGACCTCGCGCAGGTGCTGCGCGGCATCGTCGAGGCCGCCGCGGTGCTGGTCGACGCGGAGTACGCCGCCCTCGGGGTGATCGGCCCGGACGGCAGGCGGCTTTCCGAGTTCCTCACGGTGGGCATGAGTGACGAGAAGATCGCCGAGATCGGCCCGTTCCCGGAGGGCCACGGCATCCTGGGCGAGCTGATCAGCCACCCCGAGCCCCTGAGGCTGCCGAAGATCTCCGAGCACCCGTCCTCGTACGGCTTCCCGCCGCACCACCCGCCGATGAACTCCTTCCTCGGCGTCCCGATCAGGGTGCGTGACCAGGTCTTCGGCAATCTGTATCTGACCGAGAAGCGGGGCGGAGCGCAGTTCGACGAGGAGGACGAGTCGGTGCTCGCCACATTGGCCGTGGCGGCGGGTGTGGCCATCGACAACGCCCGTCTGTACGAGGAGTCGAGGCTGCGGGAGCGTTGGCTGCAGGCGAGCGCGGAGATCACGCACAGCCTGATGTCCGGCAGCGCCCGCAGTGAGGTCCTCGGGCTGATCGCCGAACGGGCCCGGCAGATCACCGGCGCGGCCTTGGCCGTCGTCGCGGTGCCGATGAAGGGCACCGACTCGCTCACGGTGGAACTGGCCATCGGGCAGGCGGCGGAGGCGCACCGCGGGCTGGTGCTGCCTGTCGAGGGCAGCCTGATCGGTGAGGCCTTCTCCGGCGGCGTTCTCGTGTCGACCCCGGACATCTCCCACGACGAGCGGGTCTCGTCCGATCCGCCGCGCTTCACCGGCCTCGGCCCGGCCGTGGCCGTCCCCATCGGTTCCGGCGACGGCGTACGAGGTGTCGTCCTGCTGGTCAGGGAAGCGAACCGGACGGTGTTCTCCGGGAAGGAGACGGAGCCGCTGCAGGGCTTCGCCGCGCAGGCCGCGATCGCGATGGAACTGGCGGAACGCCGACAGGACGCCGAGCAGATCGCCGTGCTGCAGGACCGTGACCGGATCGCCCGGGACCTGCACGACCTGGCGATCCAGCGGCTGTTCGCCACCGGCATGACGCTGCAGAGCGCGGGCCGCTTCGTCCAGCACACGGAGGCGAGGGAGCGGGTGCTGCGGGCGGTGGACGACCTGGACGAGACGATCAAGATCATCAGGTCGACGATCTTCGGTCTGCGCTCCCACGATCAAGCCGCCGGGCCGGGCCTGCGGGCGCGGGTCGTGCGGGTGGTCGGCGAGGCCGCGCCGGTCCTTGGGTTCGCCCCCGGCCTGCGCATGGAGGGACTGCTGGACACCCACGTACCGAAGGAGACCGGTGATCATGTGGTGGCCGTCCTCTCCGAGGCCCTGACCAACATCGCCCGGCACGCGGACGCCGGTCGTGCCGAGGTCGAACTCGAGACCGATGGCCGGGAACTGCGGCTGACGGTGTCGGACAACGGTGTGGGCATCCCCGCCGGCGGTCGCCGCAGTGGCCTGCGCAACATGGCGGAGCGGGCCGAACGGCTCGGCGGCTCCCTGGAGCTGGGCGACACGTCCGGCGGCGGAACGACGTTGGTGTGGCGGGTGCAGGTTGCGGAGCGATAGGGCGCCGTTCGGAGCCGGGCCGGCGGAGCAGCAGTCGTACGACGCCTGCCGCGTGTACGGACGCGCGGCCCCAGGCAACCGAATCGGCCCGCCCCGCACGAGAGCCCAACGGAACCCGTGAGGGGGCCACTCGGCCCATGCCTTTCGCGGGTTCGTGGCCGACCCTGAAGGCAGGCGTCGCACGGCGGCGGCAACGGCCGCCGGCGGACGGCGCACGAGGAGGCAGAGCCATGACCACCGCGACAACGCCCCGCGTGACCAAGACGCTCTCCGCCGAACATCGCGGCAGCCTGATGGCCGTCGCGCGCGAGGTGAGCTTCCCGCAGGGCCTCCGCCTGTTCAACGAGGGAGGACGGGCCGACCGCTTCTGGATCATCAGGTCCGGCAGCGTCGCCCTCGACCTGCGGGTGCCCGGACGGCGCCCGGCCGTCATCGAGACACTCGGCTCCGGAGACCTCGTCGGCTGGTCCTGGCTGTTCGCACCCCACGTATGGCAGCTGGGCGCGGACACCGAGACCCCGGTGCGAGCCTGGGAGTTCGACGCCGAGACCGTTCGTGAGCTGTGCCGGGCCGACCCCGCGATGGGAGCGGCGGTGGCGCGCTGGATCGGCAAGGTGCTCGCCCACCGACTGGCCGCCGCCCGCACCCGTCTGCTCGACCTGTACGCCCCCTACGGCAGCGGCCGGCCGGCGTGAATCGTGCTCGATCCCTCCGGGGACCGTCCCTGACCAGCACGGGAGGACACCATGCACGGCGCCCCGCACCTCGTGGGTGATGTGATGACCCTCCAGCCGTGGAACATCAGCGCCCTGCCCGTCCTGGAGGAAGACAACCGTGTGGTCGGCGTGGTGTCGGAGGCGGATCTGCTGCCCAAGGAGGAGTTCCGCGACGGCGACCCGGACGACCTGCTGCCGCTCAACGGGACGACTTCACCGGCATCCTCAGGGCCATGGACGGGCTGCCGGTGACGATCCGGCTCATCGACCCACCCCTGCCGACCCACCCCTGCACGAGTTCCTTCCGGATCGCACGGATCGCCTCCGCCTGGCGACTGCCGCCCATTCCGACGCGTACGACCGTGAACTGCTCGACGCCGTCGAGCCGATGCACGGGCAGCGCCGACTTCTTCTCCTTCGGCACGAACGATCTCACCCAGACGACCTGGGGCCTGTCCCGCGACGACGCGGAGGCCCCCTTCTTCCCGCTGTACCTGGAGAAGGGCATCTTCGGGGCATCACCCTTCGGCACCACCGACCAGGAGGGCGTCGGCAGGCTGGTGGAACTCGCCGTCGAGGCCGGGCGCACCGCCAACCCCGGTATGGAGACCGGCGTGTGCGGCGAGCACGAGGCGGCTCGCGATGGTGCGGCGGTTGGGCGGCGACAGCAGGTGAGAGGGCCGGGAAATGAGCGTGCAGAAGCCCTTGCTCCCTTGAGACCTGACGGCTAGTCATATAGCTAATCGAAACAAGGGCTCCGCCACCCCGGTTCAACCCCCTGGAGGGCACGTGAAGTTCTCCGTCATATTCGAGGCCCAGCTCGCCGACCCCACCGTCGAGCGCGAGCACCAACTCATCCGTGACAGCGTCGAACAGGCCGTACTCGCCGAAGAGATGGGGTTCGACCGCATCTGGGCGGTCGAGCACCACTCCCTGAAGTGGTACGCCCACATGAGCGCCCCGGAGATCTTCCTGACCTGGGTCGCCGCGCGCACCAGCACCATCCGGATCGGACACGGCGTGGTCTGCATGCCGTTCAACTTCAACCATCCGGCCCGCGTCGCCGAGCGCGCCGCCATGCTCGACCTGCTCTCCGG
Source organism: Streptomyces sp. NPDC050658 (assembly GCF_044457025.1). Classification (NCBI taxonomy): domain Bacteria; kingdom Bacillati; phylum Actinomycetota; class Actinomycetes; order Kitasatosporales; family Streptomycetaceae; genus Streptomyces; species Streptomyces sp. NPDC050658. Next base: position 8,884 of record NZ_JBITGM010000013.1, on the reverse strand, counting down.
CGGGCGGCTCGACCTCGGCGCGGGGCGCGGCGGCACCTTGCAGGAGACCTCGCTCTGCGGTGTCGACAAGGAACGTACGACGCAGGAGGTCGAGGAGGCGCTGCGGATCATCGGGAAGGCCTGGGAGAGCGAGGAGCTGGAGTACCACGGGGAGTTGATCGACATCGATCCGCACCCGATCCTGCCGCGCCCGAAGCAGACCCCGCACCCGCCCCTCTTCCTCGCCTGCAGCAGGACCGAGACCCTCACCCAGGCCGCCGAACTCGGCATCGGCGCACTGGTGATGGGCTTCGCCGGGCCCGATTCCATCGCCGAGATGCGTACCGCGTACGACGCCGCGATCGCCGCCCGCACCGACGCGCGCTTCGTGTCGAGCGCCGTCAACGACCACTTCTCCGTGCTCTGTCCGACCATCGTGCTCGACGACCGCGAGGCCGCGCGCAGCGTCGGCATCCGCGGGCAGCGGTTCTTCGCGCAGTCCATCGGGCACTGGTACGGCGGCGCCGGGATCCCGGACGAGGCCGTCGTCGAGGGGGCCGACGAGGCCGCCGCCATGCGTGAGGCCGCCGAGCAGGTCGTCGCGCGGCTGCACGAGCACAGCATTCCGGTACGGCCGACCGCCACGGCCACCTTCAACGCCGATCACGCCTATGGGACCGCCGACGACGCCATCGCGTACGTGGAGCGGCTCCGCGACGCCGGGGCCGACGAGATCATGTGCCTCGTCCAGATGGGCACCGTCCCGCAGGAGGCCTGCATGGAGACGCTGCGGCAGTGGGGCGAGAAGGTCATCCCGTACTTCCGGGCGCAGGAGGAGGGCTGAGCGCGTGACCGTCGAGAGCGATCGCCTGGCCCCCGAGGCGCGGCCCCTCGTCGCGGCCCTCAGCGCCGCCTTCCCCGACCTCGGGGGCGCCGTCACCGACGCGGCCGAGGCCCGCCGCGCCCTCGCCGCCAAGCCCGCGAAGGACGCGCCCGCCGTGGGAACGGTCGAGGACCGGCTCATCCCCGGTCCCGCCGACGCCCCCGACCTGCCCGTACGCGTCTACCGCCCCGAGGGCGCGCGGCACGCCCGCCCCACCGTCGTCTTCTTCCACGGCGGCGGCTACACCATCTGCGGCCTCGACAGCCACGACGCGACGGCGCGCACGCTCTGCGCGCGGTCCGGCGCGGTCGTCGTCTCCGTGGACTACCGGCTCGCCCCCGAGTCCCGCTTCCCCGCCGCCGCCGAGGACGCGTACGCGGCGCTGTGCTGGGCCGCCGCCGAGGCCGCGGCCGGCGGGCTCGGCGGTGATCCGGGTGCGGTGGTGACCGCGGGGGACAGCAGCGGGGGCGGACTCGCCACCGCCGTGACGCTGATGGCCCGGGACCGCTCGGGCCCGGCCGTCGCGCTGCAGGTGCTGATCTACCCGATGCTCGACGCGGGGTGCGACACCGGGTCGTACACGTCGAACGCGACCGGCTACTTCCTCACCGCGGCGCACCTGCGCTGGTTCTGGCGGCAGTACCTCGGCCCGGACGGCGACGGCGGGCATCCCTACGCCTCGCCCCTGCGGGCCGACGTCACGGGGCTGCCGCCCGCGCACGTCGTCACGGCGGGCTGCGATCCGCTGTGCGACGAGGGCAGGGCGTACGCGGCACGGCTGCGCGCGGCGGGGGTCGTGGTGACCGAGGGGCACCACCCCCGGATGTTCCACGGCTTCGTGGGCTTCCCGCGGCTGCTCGGGGACGCGGCGGCGGCCGTGGCGGATGTGGCAGAAGCGGTCGCCCATACGGTGTCGGACAGGAAAAACAGCGGTGAAGGCGGGGGTGCCGCAGGATAATTTCCGGAGCCTCCCCTTGTGGTGGAGAACCTCGCACGCATACGGTGTCCATACGCGAGGTTCTCCCGTGGAGGTTGACAAGTGACGGAAATTCTTGTGCAGAAGGCGACGGAGGGGACTGTTCCTCCCGCGAGTGGGGGTGCCCCCACAGGAAGGGTTGTGGAGCACCCGGCTTGGCCGATGCTCAAGGACACCGTGGAGGAGATCCGGCCCTGGCAGTCCGCCGACGGCTCGATCGACCTCGACGCGGAGGGCGCCCCCGCCCGGTCCGTGGCCGAGCTCGCGGTCGACCGCGCGATATCCGCGATCGAGCAGCTCGCCCCGCTGCTGCCGCACGACGCCGCGTACCACGAGGCGCTCGTCGCGGACCTGCGGCGCTGGGCCGACGGCGGCTTCGAGGTGCCCGACTTCCTGGACTCGCTGCTCGCCTTCCAGCCCGCGGCGCACCGCGAGGACGGCCTGCAGCACCTCGTGGTCTTCCCGATGTACACGCAGAACGGCAACCCGGACCGCAACTTCGAGGCGGTCGTGCTGCGCATGGTGTGGCCTGAGTGGCTCGCCGACCTCGAGCGCACGCGCTACGACAACCCGCTGTTCTGCGGCATCACCTTCGAGGACTTCACCGCCGGGTACGACACGAACTCGGCCGTCCTGTTCCCCGAGACCATCGCCGTGCGCGAGGCCCCCGAGCGCTTCTCCTGGGGCGGCATCTTCTGTGACCGCGAGGCGGCCCGCTTCCGCCGCGTCACGGAGGCCTCCGTCGACATCCTCGGCCTCGAACTGCCCGACGACATCCGCGCGATGATCGGCGACCAGGACCGCTGCGAGCAGGCGTTCGTGCTGTGGGACATGGTCCACGACCGCACCCACAGCCACGGCGACCTGCCGTTCGACCCCTTCATGATCAAGCAGCGCCAGCCGTTCTGGATGTACGGCCTGGAGGAGCTGCGCTGCGACCTCACCGCCTTCAAGGAGGCCGTGAAGCTGGAGGCCGAGGGCGTCCCGCAGGCGCGTGACGTGCAGTACGCGGTCCTCTTCGACCGGATGTTCCGCTTCCCGGTCACCGGCGACCGCGTCAAGAACTACGACGGGCTCGGCGGCCAGCTGCTCTTCGCGTACCTGCACAAGCACGACGTCGTCCGCTGGACGGACAACAAGCTCAAGATCGACTGGGTGCGCGCCCCGCAGGTCACCAACCAGCTCTGCGCCGAGATCGAGGAGCTGTACCGCGCGGGCATCGACCGCCCCAAGCTCGTCCACTGGTTCGCCGCGTACGACCTGGTCTCGCAGTACCTCGCGCCGCACCCCGGCTCGCGCTGGGCCAAGGGCCCGGACGCCCTGGACACCTCGCTGCCGCCGCGCAAACTGGTCGACGAGGTGCTTCCCGACGAGTTTCCGCTCAGCATGTTCTATGAGGCGCTCTCCAAGAAGCTCAAGAACGTGATCGCCTCCACCAAGGGGATCACCGCGGCAGACGCCGAGCAGGTCGCCGCATGAGCGACCGCACCAAGGAGGCGAGGACGATGTCCGCACTCGATGGAGCCGTGGTCGCGGTCGCCGGAGCAGCGGGTCCGGCGGGCCGGGCAACGCTGCTGAGGCTGGCCGAGGCCGGTGCCACCGTCGTGGCGTCCGACGCCGACGCCGCACGCCTCGCGGAGGCCGTGGACGCCGCCCGGTACGCGCACGGCGGGGCCACCGTCGTCGGTGACACGGTCGACCTCCTCGACCTGGACGCGACCCGCGCGTGGGCCGAGCGCACGGAGAAGGAGTTCGGGCGGATCGACGGCGTGGTCCACCTCGTCGGCGGCTGGCGCGGCAGCAAGACGTTCACCGACGTGGACCTCGCCGACTGGGATCTCCTGGAGAAGCTCCTGATCCGCACCGTCCAGCACACCTCGCTCGCCTTCCACGACGGCCTGCTGCGCAGCGACAGGGGTCGCTACGTGCTGATCAGCCAGTCCGGCGCGCACAAGCCGGTGGCCAACAACGCCGCGTACAACGCGGGCAAGGCGGCGGCCGAGGCGTGGACGCTGGCCATGGCCGACTCCTTCCGCAAGGCGGGGGGCGAGGACGGCCCGACCGCGGCGGCTGCGATCCTGGTGATCAAGGCACTGGTGCACGACGCGATGCGCGCCGAGCGTCCCAATGCGAAGTTCGCGGGCTTCACCGACGTCAGGGAGCTGGCCGAGGCCATCGCCGGAGTCTGGGAGCGGCCCGCCGGTGAAGTGAACGGAAACCGCCTGTGGCTGACCGAGAAGCCGTGACCGCTCGCGACAAGGACGCCGTGAACCCTCCGAAGACCGACGCGCGCCGCCACCACGACCCGGACGTGCGGGGCTTCGCGAGCGACAACTACGCGGGCGCCCACCCGGAGGTGCTCGCAGCCATCGCCCTCGCCAACGGCGGTCACCAGATCGCGTACGGCGAGGACGACTACACCGCCAACCTCCAGCAGGTGATCCGCGGGCACTTCGGCCCCACCGCCGAGGCGTTCCCGGTGTTCAACGGCACGGGCGCCAACGTCGTCGCGCTCCAGGCGGTCACCGACCGCTGGGGCGCGGTGATCTGCGCCGAGTCAGCGCACATCAACGTGGACGAGGGCGGCGCCCCCGAGCGCATGGCCGGCATCAAGCTGCTCACGGTGCCCACGCCCGACGGCAAGCTCACCCCCGAGCTGATCGACAAGCAGGCGTTCGGCTGGGACGACGAGCACCGGGCGATGCCGCAGGTCGTCTCGATCGCGCAGAACACCGAACTGGGCACGCTCTACACGCCCGACGAGATCCGCGCGATCTGCGACCACGCGCACAAGCTCGGCATGAAGGTGCACCTGGACGGCTCGCGGATAGCCAACGCGGCGGCCGCGCTCGACGTCCCCATGCGGACGTTCACGAACGCGGTCGGCGTGGACATCCTGTCCCTGGGCGGCACGAAGAACGGCGCGCTCTTCGGCGAGGCCGTCGTCGTGATCAACCAGGACGCCGTCAGCCACATGAAGCACCTGCGCAAGCTGTCCATGCAGCTCGCCTCCAAGATGCGCTTCGTCTCCGTGCAGTTGGAGGCGCTGCTCGCCAAGGACCTGTGGCTGCGCAACGCCCGGCACGCCAACGAGATGGCCCAGCGCCTCGCCGAGGGGGTGCGCGCCGTCCACGGCGTGGAGATCCTCTACCCGGTGCAGGCCAACGCGGTCTTCGCGCGCCTTCCGCACGACGTGAGCGAGCGGCTGCAGAAGCAGTACCGCTTCTACTTCTGGGACGAGGCGGCCGGCGACGTCCGCTGGATGTGCGCGTTCGACACCCGCGAGGAGGACGTCGACGGGTTCGTCGCGGCGCTCAAGGAGGAGATGGCGCGCTAGTCTCCGCCGTCCACAGTTCTGCATAGATATGCGATCGACCGTAAAAGCATTGACTGACGGTCGGTCGCATTTCTATGCTCCCGGATCATGCAGCTGATCCAGGAAACCCCTGACCTGTCCGCGTACTTGGCCGCCGACGAGGTCATCGACCATCACCACCCGCTCGTCCGTGAGACGGCGGCGCGCCTCGCCGCCGACTCCGCCGATTCATACGCATACGCCCGCGCCGCCTTCGAATTCGTGCGCGACACCATCCCGCACTCCGCCGACAGCGGCGATCTCCGCGTGACCTGGCGCGCCTCCGACGTCCTCGCGCGGGGCACCGGCATCTGCCACGCCAAGTCCCACGCGCTCGCCGCGCTGCTGCGCGCCGAGGACATCCCCGCCGCACTCTGCTATCAGCGCCTGACGCACGACGCGGGCACGGGCCATGTCCTGCACGGCCTCGTCGCCGTCCGCTTCCAGGGGGCCTGGCACCGGCAGGACCCCCGGGGGAACAAGGCCGGTGTCGACGCGCAGTTCTCGCTCGGCGCCGAGCGGCTCGCGTGGGTGCCGGACGTAGAGTCCAGTGAGATGGACTATCCAGTACTCTATGCTGTACCGCATGCGGCGGTGCTCAGTACCCTGCGGGAGGCCCCGGACCGGCCGTACCTGTGGGAGCACCTGCCCGACGCGCTCTGAACCGCCGTACCCCGAACGCAAGGCAGACGATGAGCTTCCAGATCACCGTGACCGACGAAGTGCGCGCCCTCGCGCCCGACTTCACCCACGTCGCCATCGAGGCGTACGGACTCGTCAACGGGCCGAGCACCGAGGCGACCTCGGCGCTCCTCGACGACGCCGCGCACCGCCTCGCGCAGCGACTCGACGGCCGCGCCCCGCACGAGGACCCGCACATGACGGCCTGGCGCGCCGCCTACACGGCCTTCGGCGCGAAGCCGTCCCGGACCCGCAACTCCGCCGAGGCGCTCGCCAAGCGGGCCCTCGCGGACGGCGGGCTGCCCCGGATCAACACCCTGGTGGACGTCTACAACGCGATCAGCGTCGCCCGTCTCATCCCGGTCGGCGGCGAGGACCTGGACCACGTCAAGGGCGGCATGCGCCTGCTGCGGGCCTCCGGCGCCGAGGACTTCGTGACGATGGCCGCGGGGGAGCAGTCGGTCGAGCACCCCGACGCGGGCGAGGTCGTCTGGTGTGACGACGCGGGCGTCACCTGCCGCCGCTGGAACTGGCGCCAGGGCCCGCGCACCCGCCTCACCGAGGAGTCGGTCAACGCCATCTTCCTGCTGGAGGGCATGGGCCCGGACTCCGGAGCCGAGGCGGCAGGCGCCGAACTGGCCGAACTGCTCGAGAAGTTCAGCCCCGGCGCGCGACTGACCGTGCACGCGCCGGAGTAATCGATTCAGCTCGCCTCGGCGGCCTTCACCTCGGCGGGAGTCGGCGCGGTGCCGCCGAGGTGCGCCGGCATCCACCAGGTGTCGTCCGGACCCTTGGGCCGTACGGGATAGGCGCGCTGGGCGGCTTCGAGCAGCTCCTGGCAGCGCTCGCGAAGACGCCGCGTGATCGCGCCCGCGTACTGGTCCTTGGGCGCCTCGACCGGCTCGCCGACCCGGATCGTGATCGGGATGTGGCTGCGCTTGAAATTGCGCGGGTGGCCCTTGGTCCACAGCCGCTGCGTGCCCCACAGGGCCATCGGGATCAGCGGGACCCCGGCCTCCTGCGCCATGCGCGCCGCACCCGACTTGAACGACTTCAGCGTGAACGACTGCGAGATCGTCGCCTCGGGGAAGACCCCGACGATCTCCCCGGCGCGCAGCGACGCGAGCGCGTGCTGGTACGCCTCCTCGCCCTGCTTGCGGTCCACGGGGATGTGCTTCATGCCGCGCATCAGCGGGCCGGAGATCTTGTGCCGGAACACCGACTCCTTGGCCATGAAGCGCACGAGCCGCTTCTGCGGCAGCGCGGCCAGACCGTCGAAGATGAAGTCCAGGTAGCTGATGTGGTTGCTGACGAGCACCGCGCCGCCGGACCGAGGGATGTTCTCCGAGCCCTTGCAGTCGATCTTCAGGTCCCATGCCTTGAACAGGGTTTTCGCGGCACCGATGACCGGAGTGTAGACAAGCTCTGCCATGGGTGGGGAGGGCCCTTCGTTTCTGCCTGGGGAGGGGGCTCCCGGCGGGAAGTTACGCAGCCGTAGGTTTTTCGGCGTTGCGCAGATCGTGCCCCAAGAACGGGCGGCTGGCCAGCCTTGGTGCCTCCTGGTGGGGAGATTCTCATCACGTCGGGGAATCTTTCCCGGTGTTACCGCGCTGAAGTCGGGGACGGTCGATTCATGCGGAGGGGCGGGAGGCTCAGGTGCGCGTACGCGACGCCGGAGGGTGGCCGGAAGTCGGCCGGCTGGGGGAGCGGGCCACGCTCGTGCAGTTCTCCAGCGCCTTCTGCCAGCCCTGCCGGGCCACCCGCAGAGTGCTCGCCGAAGTGGCCGCCATGGTCCCCGGCGTACGGCACGTGGAGATCGACGCCGAGGCGGAACTGGATCTCGTACGCGAACTGCGCATCGCCAAGACGCCGACGGTGCTGGTGCTCGACGCCGAGGGACAGATCGTGCTGCGGGCGGCGGGACAGCCGCGCAAGGCCGATGTGATCGCCGCGCTCGGCAAGGCCGTGTGACAGGTGAGCCAGGGATTCCGGAGACTTTCACATCGCGGAACGGACTTGACTGTACGCGTCACCTTTCGTCAGCCTGCTGCCATGCCCCCGGAGCTCCTTCTCTATGAGCGCGTCCACGTGGACCTCGCACGTCATGCCAGTGCGTGCTGTCCGAGCTGCTGAGCAGCCACGGACCCGCTCGTACCTCCTGCAGAAGGACAACTCCATGACGGCCACGCCCGATCTCCGCACCCCCCAGATCGCCTCGCCCGAGCTGCTGCGCTCCGTCTTCCGCCGGCACGCCGCGGGCGTCGCGGTGATCACCGCCCAGGGCCCCGCCGGCCCGGTCGGCTTCACCGCGACCTCGCTCGTCTCCGTCTCCGCCGAACCGCCGATGCTCTCGTTCGGCATCGGTACGGGTGCCTCCAGCTGGCCCGCGATCTCCGAGGCCGAGCACGTCGGCGTCCACATACTCGGCGAGCACCAGCTGGAACTCGCCACGACGTTCGCCCGCAGCGGCGCCGACCGGTTCGGTGCGCCCACCCGCTGGTACGAAGGCCCCGAAGGCGTCCCCGTGCTCGACGGAACGCAGGCCTGGCTGGTCTGCCGGATCGCCGCGCGGGTCCCCGCGGGCGACCATCGGATCGTCCTCGCGGAAGCCGTCGTGGGAGACCCCGGAGGGGCGGGCCGGCCGCTGCTGTACCACCAGGGGCGCTTCAACGCGCTGCGCGACTGAGAGTTCCTGAATGTCCTTCTCTGCGCCCGATTGCAGGGCGTTGGGAAGGTCACAGTTCAAAGCGCTTGCTTAGTGGGAACGTACTGGGTGTACTGACGAGTAATATTTCGGTCGGAGCGCGGGCCGCCCCGATCGGGATCCGCCGCTTCAGGCGCCTATGCTGCCTGCAAGAAGGCAGTGGCCAGAGCTAGGCAGCAGCCCAGTAGAGACGATGCAGTAGGAGAGTCGGCGTGAGCTTGAGGATCGTTGTCACCGTGAAGTACGTGCCCGACGCCACGGGCGACCGGCACTTCGCCGATGACCTGACCGTCGACCGTGATGACG
>NZ_JBITGM010000012.1:0-315962 GCF_044457025.1 Streptomyces sp. NPDC050658 | reverse complement strand
CCCGCGGAGCGGGTACCACATCGCTGCGCGATGTGCAAGCGAACACCCCTGCTTCGCAGGGGTGTTGCGCTCCCGCTCCGCGGGAGCGCTGGCGGGCCGCTCCGCGTCCCGCGCATCTGGCTTGCTGCGCAAGCCAGATGACGTTCCGTCCGCTCCGCTCCCGGAACTCGGGGGCTCCCGCCCCCGTAGTGGCCTCCGCTGCGCTCCAGCCACTCATGACGCTCCGCGTCACCAGGCGTGCCACGCTCCGCGCGGCCCACCCACGGGCCTAACGGCCCGGCGGCAAGGGGGCTGTCGTGCGCACCTCCAACCGAAACTGATGCACCTTTAGGAAGGAGCCCCAGAAAACTGACCACCCGTCAACTCTGGCCAGACTCAGAACTGGATCGAGGCTGCTTGCTTCAGTTTTCTATGCGGATAGAAACTGGAACAAGATCCCGGCACCGCAAACCCACACACCGCTTCCAAGCCGCCGTCGAAGCCACCCTTCCCCACGGGCCGGCCGGGCTCGCCCAGCTGGAGAAGGCACTGGAGCAGGTCCGGGGGAAACCCCTCGGCGCGCAGCCGCTGCCCTGGAGCCAACCACTGCAGCAGGAGATCACGATGCGTATCGTGCATATCGCGCACACCGTGGCCACCCACCGGCTGGCCCCTGGTGTTCATCACGACCTGACCCTGGCGCGGCGGGCCACCGCCACCGGCCTCGAGGTCGACGACACCGCCGAACTCCTCTACCGCGACTGGTTCCACATCGAAGCCGCCGCCGGTAACCGCAGCGGCCTCAACACCGCCATCACCCGCCTGGACCAGGTCAACCGGTCCCTCAACCTTCCCATGGAGCCAGCGACAGAACAACTCATGCGGCAACTGCTGGACCAGACCAGCCCCACCCTCCAGCCGTGAACCTCTCCTGCCCTATGCGCCGGTGACGACGACCAGGCCCTGCAGTACGCCCGAGTGCGTAGCGCAGCCGACAAGGTGTGTCTCCACAGCAGCCAGGAGGCTGACGATGCTGCGCAGTCATCACCCGCCGGTCAGGGAGATCGGACGCGTCGGCCGGCCTGCTGCCTGTGCGCGGTGAGCACAAGGGCGTTGTCTCTGCGCACTGCGCACCGGCCGTCGGCCGCCGGTCGCCGTGCTGGATCTGCCGCGCCGTCAGGCCTATGCCAGGTCGCGGCGCACGTAGGCGAGGGCCTCTGCCAGTGCCGCCTCATTCGAGGCCGGTGGTCGCGTCCGCCAGCCCTGCAGGGTTTCACGGACGGTGGCAGCCGCCGTGCGCACCTGCGCAGCGAACTCGTCGGGCAGCGGGTTCAGCTCGCCGTCGTCGCCGTATGCGCCGGTGGCGACGACCGGGCCGTGCAGTGCGTAGTCGAGGCCGAGGTTCATCCTCCGCCATACGCAGGCCAGTGCCCAGGAGGTGATGTTCGGCGGGAGACCGACGATGGCGCCCTCGGCATGGAGATGGAGCACGGTGGAGCGATGGTAGTAGGCCGCCTCTGAGGCTCCGCCGACTTGCTCGCTCAGGAGCTTGCGTTGCGCGTGCGGATCGCTGGGCAGTTCCACATCGGTCACTTCGCCGTCCTCAGCGATGCACAGTGCGCTCGTCATCGGTTCGGCCCCTCCCCGGATCTGCTGTCTGCGCAGTGCACACACCGCGACGAGCGGTGGTGGAGGTGGACTTCGTGTCCGCCGTGTGCGATCCGTTCGCCTGTGCGGGCGGGCAGCGAGCAGGCATCCGGCCAGGGCGAGGGTGGCCACAGTTGTGACCGAAAGATGTCGCGAGTGTGTCCTAGCCAACATAGCGCTCCTTGAGCTTCCGCTTCTCGGTGTGCTCCGTGCACTGGAGGAGATCCCCGTGCCGTGGCGGCGTCGGCTCCACATCCGAGCGGCGTCTTGTCCCATGTGCATGACGTCAACTCGCATGGCGCAGTTCCATTGGAGCCAGCTGCAAAGATCGTTGGCTGGAATGGGGTAGGTGATCGGCCGAACCGCGGAGCCTTGCATGTCAACTTGCATGCACAAGCGTGGAGGTGAAGAAACCTTTGCGTGACCAAGTGCGGCGCCAAGGCCCCTCCCTATCGACGGTTCCAGCTACCGGATTGTTGGGTTGGAAGCCGTTGTCTTTCCGAGTGTGAGTAGTGAGTTTCCGCTGGTCAGGAATGGTCTGGTGTCGTCGTGGGAGGTTTCGGGCGATCAGTTCGTCCTCGACGAGGTGGAGGCGGCCGGTGGCATCGGTCATGGGGTTGCTGGAAGAGCGGGAGGCCATTGCCCGGGTGCGGGTCGAGAGCCTTCAAGCGGAGGCGGACCGCGCCTTGGCTGAACTTGGTGCGGCCAAGGCGGTGTTGGAACGCCGGGTCATCGCACGGGCGGAGCCGGCCGAGGCCCTGGCAGCCGGAGACGATGCCGCAGCTGCCTCCGGTGCTGAGGTCGGCCCCGACCTCGGTCTCCCGTGCTTCGTGTACCGGCCGCATGCCACGGCCGCGACGCCGGATGCGGTGGTCAGGTACGCAGGTAGCGGCGGAAGAGGTTCTCCTCGTCCGCCGGGTAGGGTTCAAATCCGCACTGCCGCAAGAGGCGGTCCGCCTCGAGCCGGGAAAAGAGACGGTAGGTGGAGCGCTGGTGGGCCACCACCGTGTCGCCCCGCCGCACCTCGTAGTCCTTGGTGATACGCCCGTTGCCGTGCTCATGCACGTCCTGCGCGTAGACGAAGCCGCCCGGCAGCACACGTTCACACGGGCGGTGCGCCTCCTGTACGGACAACAGCAGGGCGGCGCCCGGCCGCAGCGCCTGGGCCAGATGGCGCAGGCCCCGGGCGTTGTCGGCGTCATCCAGAAGGTGGCTGCCCAGTCGCATGTGATCCCCCGCGCCCAGCCACAGCCACACACCGCCGACGGAGTACGCGACATCGAACGTGCCCGCAAGGTCCAGGTGCGTGACGTCCTGCTCCAGGAGGCGCACCCGCCGGCCGAGCCGGGGGCGGGCCCGGGCCAGCATGCTGGGGCTGTGGTCGATGCCGGTCAGCCGTACACCGGCGGGCGCCGACCGCAGCAGGTGCTCACAGACCAGGCCGGTGCCCACTCCCAGCTCCAGCACCTTCGCGCGCGGCGGCAGGTGCGACAGCAGCCGGCGTGCGTAGCCCTCGTAGTCGTAGTACCCAGAAGTCATGATCAGGTCGTAATGCTCCGCCAGCGCGGCGTAGGAATCATTCACCCCCTTGTGATACCGGCACCGGCGAGGGCTCAAGCGTGAACACGGGCGACGGGCAGCAGCAGGAGGTGATGGCGGTGCCGGGAACGGGCTGCAGAGCGGCCGACCAGCACCGCCATCATGTAACCGTGGTTGCCCGCTGGTGTGGGGGCGGGCAACCGCAACCCTTCGGCCTCCCCGCCCGCCCAGGACGGCCGTCGCAGAGATCGCGGCCAAGGTCTGGTGGGTACTGAACGCCACTCCAGAGCATCGGTGCTGCTCAGGCCACCGGCTGGCCACCCACCGATACGACTTCAGCGTGTTGTAGGGAACGTTGACGTCCTCCGACAGCCGGTGCAGCCATGCCGACACCCCGAACAAGTCGTCCCGCACCGACCGGCCGCCGTGATCCTGCATCGGAACGACTTCCAGCGCACCGTCACCGGAGATGAACGAACTCTTCGACAACTTCTCGACGGCCTCGCGCAGCCTCTCCACGATCTGCCCGTAGCGCTCGATGCTGCTGCTACCGATCTGCTCCGTACTGGGTACTGCATCCATCCCCTGCCAGGCCAGAGCACGGCCCCATGGCCGTGAGCGGGAACCCCGGCCCACGTGGTACGGGCACAGTCCGCCCGCCGCCACACCTCGGAAAGGCGCACCGTCGCGGAGCGCGAAGCACCCGAAAGCTCTCCGCAAAGCCCGCTGCCGGGCCACTGCGAACGGGGATCCTGGTGCATACGGAAACCTCCACAGAGGCGTATGTACATCGCCCGGGAGACCGGGCTTGGCTATGTAGACGGTTTCGGGCTCTGGTCCACTTGGTGGGCTCTGTCGCAGATTTGACATCGCTTGGGTGCGTGAGCGAGTGATCTGTGGTCCTGCGGCTCTGTTTGTGGAGGGTCAGGTGTGCAGGATGTGTTCGAGGTGGTTGCGGGTGATGGCTTGCTCGACGGGTTCGCTGGCGGAGGCGAGTTCGACGTGTCCGTAGGCGGTGTGCAGGGCGTATCGCAGGCCGAGAATCACGAAGAGGCTGGCGTTGTCGCACCAGGTAACACGGCTCGCGTCCAGGCGGAGATGGAGGTGGCCGGACTTGATGTGGTCGATGGCGGTGTTGCAGAGCTGTTCGGCGGTGTGCTGGTCGAGTTCACCGGCAAGCGTGAGTGTCAGGGCGGTGGAGTCAGAGGTGGCGTGAGCGGTGATCGTCAGCCTGGAGTCGGGCGGGCCGGGCGGGCCGGGCGGGCCGGTGATCATCAATGATGTCCTGTGCATGAAGTCGGCGGGGCAGGGTAGGCGCTGCCGTGCGCTGATCCTTGGCCAAGACCCCGCTGAGTTGCGCGGGCGGTCGCCGCTGAAGGGACCGGCGGCGACCGCATGCATCGGCAGCGTGTGGCTCCCGATGCGATGCGTTCTTCCGGACCGGGAAGCGCGGGAGACGCCCAAGGTGATGGGCCAGGAGGACCATGCTCGCATGGGCGGTGTGCGTGCGAGGGCGTCTTGCCTGGTGGCAGCGTAGAGCGGTTCGGCCTGCGGGGATACTGTCCGCGTGGTGGTCATCCTGCCTTGGCCTGGTCGGCTTGGGTCTTCGTGTGCGCGAGACGGTAGGACTCGGTGCCAGTCTGGATGATGTTGCCGCCGAAGGTGAGCCGGTCCACGATCGCGGCGCAGAGCCGCGGATCGGCGGGTCGTTCCCAGGGGTGGCGGAGGTCGGCGGCAGCTTCGCGAAGGAGGCGGAGTTGGGTGTGAGCAGCGATCACGAGCCAAGTCCAGCGGTCGGCAGCCGCAGGGGCCCTAAGCTTGGGGCAGGCCCAGCCGAGGGTCTGTTTGATCATTCGGAAGGTGTGTTACAGGTCGAAGCGGCGGATAAATGCCTGCCAGCGGATATCGACGGCGTCGCTGCTGAGGCCGTTGGCCGAAGCGCACAGCAGAGCGGGAGCGGATCGTTCCCGCCGGGCCCAGGTGCAGGCCAATCATCCGCTGTCACACCCGCTCGGCCACGGCCGGCTCATCCCGCTCACGCCGTACGTCCGACAGCTGCGCGACGCGTAGTTGGGCGGGCATGAGTGCGGCCCCAAGGCAGTGATGCGGGCCGAGACCGAAGGGAGGTGGCGTGGCCAAGACCGTGGAACTGCGCGGATACCGCAGGTCGCGTAGGCGCCCGGACCGCACCGCCCGGTGCTGAGGTCTGCGGTGAGGTCAGGCTTGGGCGAACCATCGGCTGCGTTCGGCGTCGGTCACCGTCCGCCGGTGGTGGTCGAGTTCGATCTGTGCGAGTCGGGTGTAGTGATCGGCCACTCCGGGGCCCAGGCTTTCGGGTAGGGCGCCATCACGGAAGGCGGCGAGGGCGTCGTCGAGTGTGGTGGGCACAGCGCGCCCGGTTCCGTGCTCGTAGGCGTTTCCGCCGCACGCAGGCGGGGGTGTCAGGCTGCGGCAGATGCCGTCGCGGGCTGCCGCGAGTACGGCGACAAGCGCGAGGTAGGGGTTGGCGTCGGCACCTGGGAGACGGATCTCGAGGTGCAGGCCGTCCCCGTGGTCGACGACCCGTACGGCGCAACTGCGGTTGTCGTAGCCCCAGTTGAAACGGGTCGGAGTGAAGGACTGATGAGCGAAGCGCTTGTAGGAGTTGGGAGTGGGCGCGTAGAGCGGGACGAGTTCGGGGAGGCGCGCCTCCTGGAGCTGGGGTCCGACGCCGTTCTCGCGGCCGGCGTACGTCTCTCGAACTCGGAGGCGTACGTGGTGCTGGCCAACCTCCGCGGAGACGTGGTCTCCTCGCACCGCGAACCGCTCCCCTCCACCGACCCCGCCGACTGCGCGGAAGCGGTCGCCCGCGGCGTGCGGGCGGCGACGGGCCGAACGCGCTCCGCATCGCTCATCGGCGTGGGTGTGGCCGTCTCCGGCGTCGTCGACCACGCGAACGGCATCGTCCGTCACAGCGGCGCGATGGGCTGGGAAGACGTCCGCTTCCGGGCACAGCTCTCCACGCTGCTGGACTTCCCTGTCTCGCTGGACAGTTACGTCAACTCCATCGCCTCGGGCCGGCTGCTGTTCGACGGCAGCCTCGCCGGCCGCGATCTGCTGGTGTTCAGCGTCGGCACGAGCCTCGGTGCCTCCGTCGTGATCCAGGGCCGCATCCACCGCGGGTTCAACGGTGCGGCCGGAGGATTCGCCCACTCCCACGTCACCTCGGACCGGGCCACCAGCCGGCCCTGCCACTGCGGTGCGGTCGACTGCCTCGAAACGTGGAGCAGCCACTGGGGGATCCAGCGCGAACGCGAACGGCGGGGCACGGCTCAGGGCCCGCTGTCCGACAACGACGGGGAACTCCTCGCCGACGCCGCCGACAAACTCGGCAGTGCCATGGCCAACGTCGCGAAACTGCTCGGACCGGAACGCGTGTTCGTGGCGTTCGCAGGCGAGATGGGACACGCCGTGCTCGCCTCACGGACGGAGCAGGAATTCCTCCGCCAGTACGCCCATGACAACGCCCCGGCCCCGGCCCTCGAACTGACCCGCGCCGACGAGACCGCTCTCGCCCGCGGGGCGGCGTACACCGTCCTGGCCCGCGTGTTCACCACCGACATCTCGGAGGCACATGCCGAGGACGAGACCGGAACGGCGACGGCACTGGCGTGATACGCGTGAGCGATTTCATGCAGAGCCTGCGGCTGTCGTTCGCGCCGCGACGGATCCAGGACGAGGGCGAGACACCCGACTACCGCTTCTCCCTCGCCAACGAGCGGACCTTCCTGGCCTGGATCCGGACCGCGCTCGCGCTCATCGGCGGCGGTTTCGCCGTCGACCAGTTCCTGCCGGACCTGCGCCGTGCGGTCCGGGTCGGGCTCGCGCTCGCACTGCTCGCCGCCGGCGCGCTGTGCGCCCTGCGGGCGGTGAACCACTGGGTCCGCTGCGAACGGGCCATGCGCCGGGGCGAGGACCTGCCGACCTCCTCCTTCCCGGCCGTGCTCAGCCTCGCCGTGGCCATGGTGGCGATCGCGATGGTGGTGCTCGTGGTCTTCGGCCGGGCCGGGTAGTGGGCGACTCCCCCGGCACCCGCGATCCCGGGCTCCAGCCGGAACGGACCCGGCTGGCCTGGCGGCGTACGACCCTGTCGTGCACGGTCGTGACAGCGCTCGGCATCAAGCCGGCCGTGCAGGGCAACGGCACCCCGGCGGCCGTCGGCGTGACCGGTCTGGCCCTGTCGGCGCTGGTCTGGATCGGCTTCCTCGCCGTCTCCCACCGCCGGATCCGCACCCTGGACGCGCCCCGGCCCCGCTCGCTGTCGGTCCGAGCCACGCTGCTGGCGGCCGGGTGCGTGATGACCCTGGCGGCGTGCGGGGCGACGCTGGTCTGGTGAGGCCCTCTCCACCTGGGTGGCGATGTCGACGGGCGCGGCCCGGGACCACGGCTCTCGAAGAAGCGGACGCGCACGTCTGTCAGCGCGGCTGATCACACCCGTGGCCTCCCGCACGCGTCGGCGTCGGCGTCGGCGTCGGCGTCGGCGTCGGCGTCGGCGTCGGCGTCGGTAGAGGAGGCAGGAAGCGGCGCAGGGGATCAAGCGACAGACGAGGCACGGGCCGCATGCCTGGAACATCGTGACACGGGGACCGCGGGGACTGTGCGGCTGCGAAGTTCAGCTGTGCATCGGTCCGTTGCGGACAGGGAGCGGCGCCGCCGGGCGACAAGGATTCCGCCCGGCGCTGCCGTCTGACGGGACGGGGACGACCGCCCCGGACCAGTCCGCCCCACCACTTTGCCCGGGCGCCGCACCCGCTCCCGTACCGCCTCTCCCAGGGTTTGCCGCAGTACAGGTGCCCATGGCCTGACCCGCCAAGGGGTGGGGGCTCCACGAGCTGACCAGCCGTGCCGCTACCTGGGCCGAATCCGCATCCGCGCCCGTCGGCCAAGCCAGAGTTCGAGCGCGGTCGGCACCTATTACGACGCGATCTAGCACTCGGTGGCATTACGGCCCGGGAAACGGGTGTGGGGATCGAGTGAGCGCCGCAGGCGCTTGAGGCTCCCTCTGCGTGACCTGCTGCAGGCCCGGCCTGTTGTGTCGTCGTCTGCGTCACTGCGGATACCCAGGGGATTCCCGTCCCCGCCGACAGGACGCGGACCCGGAAAGGGGACGTCATGACGTCTTCGACCACACATCCACGCTCCTTACGGTGCCGGCTGCGCAGCCGACTGAGTGTTCTGGTCTCCGCCTTTGCGCTGGCTCTGTACGGCGTGTTCATCCTCACCGCCCCAGCGCAGGCCTCCTCCAGCGTGAGCGTGTCCGCCACCACGGTCGCGGCCGGTGACACCTTCACCATCAACTTCACCGGCACGGTCCCCAACGACGCCACCGATGTCGGAGAGAACTTCTACGCCGGGTCCTCGACCATCGGAAGCCTTGAGAGCTTCACCTCCATCGAAGCGTGCACCGGGAACACCGCTCCTTGCTTCAAACCCGACTACGGCGGCGTACGCGTGCCGCTGGGCACCCGGTCCGCGGGGGCCCAGGTCGGCGGATCGATCACCTTGCGCGTCAACCCCGACACCCCGGCCGGCACCTTCGTCCTGCGCTACCAGCTCTTCAGCGACACCTTCGGAGACGCCACCGAGAGCGGACCCACGATCACCGTCACCAATGGCAACACCGTGACCGTCACCAATCCGGGTGACCAGACTTCCACGGCAGGTACGCCGGTCAGCCTCCAGATCAAGGCCTCGGACCCCGCCCCCGGCCAGATTCTCACCTATAGCGCCAACGGACTGCCGGCGGGCCTGTCCATCAACTCCGACACCGGACTGATCTCCGGCACCCCCACCAACGTGGCCACCTCCACCGTCACAGTCACCGCCACCGACACCGCGGGTGCCACCGGATCGACCGCCTTTTCCTGGACCGTCGTCGCACCTACATGCCGAGTTACCTACCGTCAGGTCCAGTACTTTCCGCCCCTGGCCGGCGCCCGGTTCTATTTGGTCGACATCAGGGTCACCAACAACGGTGATTCAGCGATCCCCGGTCGCTGGAAGCTGAAATTCTCCTTCAACGAAGACAGGGTCATCGTCCGCAATCCGAATGGCTACGTCGTCTCCCCGATGAAAGGCAGGGACATGACTGTCACCGAAGACAAGGGTGTCGGCATCAACCCCCACAGCACTGTTCACTTCGGCATCTACACCTACGGGCGGGACACCAGCACTTTCGCTCCCCCCAACACCTTCACCCTCAACGGAGCCACTTGCGTGGACAACATCATCTGAGGCGTTGTGAGATGCGGTCCTCCGTTCGTCCTCAGCAGGGTTCTCGCAGGGCCAGAGTGCTCTTGCAAAGGGGCTAGTCGGCAGGGGTGACCGGAGATGGCGAAGCTCCGTTGCGACAAGTGCCCTCTCAAGTGCCTTGCCAGCAACGGAGCTTCGATGGCTCGTGAGCTGCCAAGCCCCCCCCGTTCGTGCTCCCGGAGCACGCCACAGCGATGCTCATCACTCACTCTCATGACACGCCGTCTCGCCCGGCGCCCGCTCCAGCCCAACGCGGCCACCCCAAATCAGTAACTAGCGGTTCCTTGGCATGGATTGCCGTCGTAGCAGTGGCCGGTGCGCACGAACGCGGGCCCAGGACTGACGGACTCTTTCTATTCGACGGGAGCATCCCGCGAGGCATCTGGTGAGGTGAGCGCGTAGGCGACGGCGCTGTCCAGGTCGGAGTCGTAACCGGCTCGGAACGCGGTCTCGTAGTCGTGGTTGCCGAGGAGACGGCGGGCCTCGCTCTCGCAGTCGTGGCGGGCGGAGACGAGGGACGGGATGCCCATCTGCGGGGTGCCCAGGGTGTGCCAGGTCTGCTCGGCGATGCCGAGGAGCCGGGCGGCCGGTTCGGCGTGCCCGGTGGCGATGGTCGCACAGGCCAGTACGTCGACGGCCATGGCGATGCCGACTCCGTTGCGCAGACGGTGCTTGCCGTCGAGGGCAGCGCGGGCATGGGACGCGGCCTGCTCCGGCCGGCCCAGGGCCAGCGCGGCGACGGCAAGCACGTAGTCGCCCCAGGCGCGGCCCCAGGTCTCGCCGCGCCGGGAGCCCTCGGCGCAGAGGTCCTCGGCGACGGCGACGGCCTCGTCGAACCGCCCCAGGCAGACGTGGACGAAGCCGCGGATCGCCTGCAGCGGGAACCAGGCCGGGTCGTACCGCCCGTTGCCGGGCCGGGTGCGCGGCGCCGCGTCCAGTGCCTCGGCGGCCTGCGGCAGCCGGCCGAGCAGCGTGAGGCTGAGGCCCTCCACGGCGGCGACGACGAATCCGGCGCCCTCGTCCGGCTCCTGCGCCACGGCCTCCCGGAAGGCGGCGGCGAAGCGCAGACCGGCTTCGGCCTCGCCCAGGATGACGGCGACATGGCCGCAGGCCCACAGTGCCTTGGCCCGGTGCGGGCCAGAATCAGAGGGCAGCACTTGGGACCGGTCCAGAGCCAGAGCCCGGTCCAGGTAGTGCCGGCCCTCCTTGGTGAAGCCGCAGGCTGTCCAGAAGAAGTACAAAGCCCCGCTCAGCTCCAGCGCGGCGGGGCCGTCCTCCTCGGCCAGGCAGAGGTCCAGCGCGGCGCGGAAGTTGGCATGCTCGGCCACCAACCGCGCGTACCAGGCGAGCTGCTGCGGGCCCATCCAGGCGGCGTCCGCCCGATCGGCCAGCTCCTGGCAGTACGACCGGTGCCGAGTGCGCACCGTGCGTTCCTCGCCGAGCCCGCGCAGCCAGTGGGCGCCGTACTCGCGGAGGGTGTCCAGCATCCCGTACCGCTCCCCTGCCCCGGTCGGCTGCCAGGTGAGGATCGACTTCTCCACCAGGGCGGCGAGCAGTTGGGGGACCTGGTCGGTGGCGAGGCGGTCGTCGGGCAGCACTCGGCAGGCCGCCTCGGTGTCGAAACTCCCGGCGAAGACCGACAGGCGGGCCCAGGCCAACCGCTCGGCAGGGGTGCACAGTTCGTGGCTCCAGCCGATCGCGGTGCGCAGCGCCTGATGCCAGGGCGGATCGGCGTCATAGTTCTCGCCGACGGTGTCGCCGAGGGTCGCGAACCGGTCGGCCAGGCGCTCGTTCAGTTCGGCCAGCGGCAGCTCACACAGCCGTGCCGCGGCCAGCTCGATGGCCAGCGGCAGTCCTTCGAGACGGCGGCACAGCCGGACCGCTTCGGCGCGGTCGGCCGGGGTGAAGGCGATGTGGGGCACGGCCTCGGCGGCCCTGTCCGTCAGCAGCACCACCGCGTCCGCCGTGTGGTCGTCGTCGGACTCGGGAACCGGCAGCGGATCGAGGGTGAGCGCCTCCTCCGCGTGCAGGCCGAGCGGGCGGCGGCTGGTCGCCAGGATGCGCAGGCCGGGCGCGGCCTCCAGCAGGGTCTCGATGAGCGGCCGGCAGTTCTCGACCAGATGCTCACAGGTGTCGAGGACCAGCAGCAGCTGACGATCCGCCAGGTACTCGGCCAGCACTTCCGCCATCGGGCGGGTGGTCTGATCCGCCAACGGCAGCTGCTCGGCGATGACATGGGCCAGCAGCCTCCCCTCGCGCAACGGGGACAGCTCCACCCACCACGCCCCATCCGCGAACTGAGGCTGCAGCTCGGCCGCGACCTGCCGCGCAAGGCGGGTCTTGCCGACCCCGCCCACCCCGGTCACCGTCACCAACCGCGACCGCCCGCACCACCGCGCCGCCGCGTCCAGCTCTGCCCGCCGCCCGACCAGCCGACCCGTCTGTCCTGGCAGGTTCCCCGCTTGACGCCGCTCCGTCACTTCGCCGCTCCTTCAGGTCCCGCCCTTCTTTCGTATCTCTCGTACGTGTCGCACTGGCGGTCGCTCCCGTCATAGCAGCAACCCCTGCCTCGGCGGCAGGACTTGTGCCGTTCAGGTCACGGTCCGTCGCCCAGAGTGAGAGGCTGCCCTCCTCCTCCCGTGCCGAGAACGGCCGGGGAGAGCCGTGCGCATCCGGGAAGGGTGGGCGGGAGAGGGGGGAAGGGTGGGGTGGCGACGGGCCTCTCCCGGGTGCCGACCCGGTCATCACGCGCGAGGCGCCCCCGCTGGAGGAGGCGTGAGGGTCAGATGGGCCCGGAGATCGGCCACTTCTCGTTGCAGTGCCCGAAGCTGCTGGTACATGCCGTACAGGTAGCGCACCTTGATGCGCAGTGTCAGGGGGTCGATCGGCTTCATGACGATGTCGGCAACTCCGAGTCGGGAAGCCGTGGCAGACGTGTCGTGGAGGATGCCCTTCAGCGCATCCTCGCCGGTGGACTCGCTGATGATCTCGTGGCCGAGTGGAGCCAGGGTGCTCTCCAGCGCGAACAGCGTGTCCTCGTGGTCATTGACGACGGGGATCTTCGGGTCGCTCGGCGCATGCCTTCACCCTTGAGCTTGTGTGGTGCCAGCAGCGGGGTGCAGCATGCCGCGGGAGCCCGGCGACATCAAGCCGCACAGGTTCGTGCCGGCGATGCTGCGCGACATCATCACCCAGCGCGGCTGGCCGTCGCTGATCTTCAGCCGCCTGGATGGCTACGTGTTCACCGCCGACGGCGACGAGCTGGAGCGGTTCGAGGTGAGCCGCATTCATGAACTGCTCACCGAGGCCCGTCGGCTGACCACTGCCACGGTAGCCCCGCACGCCGCTTTGGCCCCTGACGACGAGCGGGTGCGCTACATCGTCACCCGGCTCAACGCCGTCGAGGCAACTCTCGACCTGATCGCCTGAGCAGGGGGTTCGCGATGCGGCGCTGCTGCTATCCATCGGACACCACGGGCGAAGCGTGGTCGGTCATCGAGCCATTGCTCCCGCCACCCGCATGGACCACGCCGAAGGGCGGCCGGCCGGCGGCTATGGCAAGAGCAGCTGGCAGCAGTACGTGGATCGCCTCGTGGAGACGGGCAACCTCACCAAGAGTGCCACAACGCGTTGAACTGCGGGAATGTCGATGTAATGCGGATTCGGCAGGTGCTGACCGGCCTGTATCCAGTAACAGCCGTCAGGTCCACAGCGACCACTGGCCATGGATTTCCTGCAGAGGGCGTCCCCCTCAGCTCCTCAGGACGGGTACGGCCAGGTCCTGGTGGGACGTGTGGCGGTAGACCCCGAGTTCGCAAGCCTCGTCGGCACGGGTGACCGGGTAGGGGGAACCGAAGTAGTCCTGGCAGGCCCTGAGGACTCCGGGGTACTTGGGTTTGGGGACGGCCGGCCGGTCGACGGGGACGCTCGGGTCGGCGTAGTCGTCGACGAGGATGACCGCTCCGGGCGCCAGGCGCGGCACGCAATGGGTCAAGCCGGTGAGGATCGAGTCGTACATGTCTCCGTCGAGGTAGGCCAGCGCGATGGTCTCGGGCAGTCGGCCGGGCAGGGGGTCGGCGAACCAGCCCGGGTGGACGATGGGCCGTTGCAGCGCGAAACGGTCGTGGAGCGCGGTGACGTCCTCGGGGCAAGCGGTGAACTCGCCCTCCGGCACAGCGGCGTTGTCCTGCTCCCCGCCGCAGGGCAGCCCCTGGAACGAGTTCAAGGGCCCCGGCCATCGGGCGCACACCGGCGCGCAGGCGCCGCAGACCGGCGTCCAAGAGCTCCTGCTCGATGCACCGCTCACGGTCCGCTTCGTTGAAGTGCCCGGCCATGATCGCGGCGATGTCGGGCACATCGCGACCGAGCAGTGCCTGCCGCTCGACATCTCCGAAAGCCAGCCCCCGCCGCCGGTACAACTCGGCTCTTGCTGCCGCCCACAGGGGCTCCGAGTCGGCCAGCAGGCCATCGCAGTCGAACACCACAGCCGCGGGCACCGGCCCAGGCCAGATCACACCCCCATCAGATGCCGCGGAAACAGATGCCGCGGAAAGCGTCGTCGTCTCGACGCGACCGGACACCGCACCAACACGAGTCCCGACCCCACGTCCATCGTTCACGCGTGAGCAACGCTCCACCGGATGCCAGGTCACCCGTAGTGCCGCCAACCGATGGCATGACTCGTCCTTCGACGTGGCCCCTACGCCGGGCGGGATCAGAGCCGCGAACCGCACCGCCTCACCGTGGGGCGCGCGACCAGTGGACCCGTCGTTCCATCCGCCCACGCGAACCGAGGCAGGAGGGAGACCCCTGCACACCGGACGCGGCGATGCGCCGTACTCGCGTCGGGTTCGTGGGCCTCCTGCTGGCGATGCCCGCCGGAATCGCCGCTCGAACGTGCCCCGAGGGGCCATCGCCTGGACCTTGCGACCTTGCTCCGCCAAACGGCCATGGCGACAGCAGGGCCTTCTGGACCGCCCCCCTCTCGAGGTCCCCCACCCGATCGGGGACAGTGAACAGCTGGTCGCCGACGTGGTCATGCACTACGTTCTGCAGCAAGGCGACGGCACGCGCACCAAGCTGCGCGCGCTCATCGACTTCGACCGGGCCACCATGAGCTCGGAACGACTGGCCACCAAGATCATCGGCTGTGCCCGCCCACACACCCGGGGCGGCGGGGCTTTCAGACCACCCCCACACCTCCGTGCCAGCGCAACTGCCCGGTCTTTCCCCAGTCCTGTTCATCCTCACCGGCGCCTGTACGCCCTACCGGGTTGCCCGGCGGGGACGGCGTCTTCGTGTCCATGTACGGGGACGCAGAACCCTTGCCCGCTACGCCCGAGACGAGGGCTTCGGCCGTGGAGTGAGGAACGTCGTGCCGACTCGACAAGGGAGCTGCCCGCAGCCCAAGGGCGCTTTCCGGGGAGTTCGGGGTCGAACTCACATACTCACAAATGCACAAACTTGCTTGCGTGACCCGCAGTACCCGTCCCCGGCTCTCTTTCGGCAGGGCAGTTCGAGTGGTGTACTCGAAATGCTTTCCACCGATGGCAAGACCTGGGTCTTCCAGGTGAAGAACATCCCCAGCTGGACTGCAACGCCGCTACAGGCCACGCCCGACTTCCTGAGGGCGGAGTGAATCGCTGCCACGACAGAAGAAACCGCCGCCACCGGCAAACGAGCAGCGAAAGCCGGGAAACGGGCTCACCAATTCATCGTGGCGCATCTTCCCCGGTTTCAACATTTCGCCACGCAAGGGAAATCGGCATGCCAGTGCGCCACAACTGAAAGGTCGAACAATCTCACGAAGGCAGCAAAGCAACCCGACCACGAAGGAGTTCGTGATGTTACCGACGATCCGCAAAGCAGCGGTCCTCGCCGCCATCCCCGTAACACTCACCCTTGGCATCGCCGCCCCTGCCAGCGCCAGCAGCGCCGGAGCCCAGGAGCTTGCGGGATATACGTACATGCTTCCGGATTACCAGAATCAGTCGAACACACTTCAGACCGGGCAGACGTCGTGCACAGCCCTTAATGTCGCTACACCGCTGTCGGCCAGGAACTACCACCCGACGAGCACGATCCGTCTCTACGGCTTCTTTGGCAACTGTAGCGGCACCCCATTGGCGACTCTGCCCCCCGGCTCCGGGATCCCACTCCTTCCAGCGGGAGTGTGGTATTACACCTCTACCTGAGCAGAGCAGTGAGGCACTTTCGTGCACTGCAACGCCCCTGTAGAAGCAGCCCAAGCATCAGTTCGGCGATCTGCTGTAGACGGACAGCCGCTCGCCTGGGCCGTGTCGCCGAAGAGGCCACGTAGAGGTCGGCCAGGGTGGTCAAACCAAATGGGCACTTCCCCGTCGAGGCGATGAAGCACCCACTGCCCCTAGGCTTTGGCGGCCTGTCCCAGGCCCCGGCGGATCGCGATCTCCACGGGTGAGTAGGCGCCGTCGGCCCGCTCCAGTTCGTACGGCGCGGCCGGCATCAGCGGCGGCTGGGCCATGAAGCGCGGCCGCACCCCGTGGTGCGGCTGTGCCGCGTGCACCAGGAACGGATGGCACAAGAAGACGTCACCCGGGGACCCGGTGGCGAGGGCGAGCGGCCGGTGGTCGGACGCCGCCACGAGGTCCGGCGCGATGGCCAGGCCGCTCGCGCCCTCCTGCCCGTACGGCTCCAGCACCTTCGGCACATCCAGGTGGGAGCCGACCCGGATCCGCGTCGGGGCGTCCTCCTCCCCCACCTCACTGAACAGGAACAGCATCAGCAGCGCCCGGCCGCGCGAGCGCAGGTTGGTGAAGGGCCAGGCCTCGCCCTCCACCGCATAGCTGCCCTCGATGTGCCAGCCCGCGTCGTCTGGCTCCTCCGCATGCGGGAAGCGCAGCGGGAAGGTACCGAGCGAGTAACGCGGCTCCCAGCGCCAGGCGCCGACCAGCAGGTCGTACGCCCGGTGCAGGGCAGGCGAGTTGGCCGCGGCGGCGAACGGCCCCTGCGCCATCCCGCCCACCCAGTGCACGGGCTGCGTCCACGTCGCCGGATCGTCCGGGTCGCAGCCCGTCTCCCGCCACAACAGCCGCGCGCAGCTCTCGGCCACACGGGGCGCAACAGCGCCCTCCAGCTTGACGAAGCCATCCCGGAGGAAGCGGGTTACCAAGGTCGTGTCGTCCATGCCTCCATCGTGCGTCGCCGCCCGCCCCGGCCACCCGACACTTGCCGCACCGCTTCTGTCGGGTGCGATGCCCGGGGCCGGGATCGTGGGGACCAGCGCGCTGGGCAGCACACCGTCGCAGGGGCGCAGGAGATGCCCCGTGGTGTCACAGCGGGTCGCCGAGCGGCCCGTGTTCCTCTTCCAGGGTGTTGGCCCAGTGAGCGGGCCAGTCCGGCTGTGTGCCGTCGGCGTCGGTGAACCCGTACTCCTTGTACAGGCCCCAGGTGGCCAATGCCTGCCCGGTCTTGGACATGATGTCCGGGTCGGAGGCCAGCGCGGCGACCGCCCGGCCCAGGTAGGTCGGAGTTTCGGAGCTGGCGAAGTTCGGGTCCTTGGCCGCGCCGTCCTGCCAGTTGGCCTCGGTGACGCCGAAGCCCTCCAGCATGGCTTCTGAGCGCAGGAAGCCGGGCGTGATCGCTACGGCCGCGATGCCGTGCGGCTTCAGCTCGGCGGCCTGGGCCACGGCGAGGCGGATCACCGCCGACTTGGCGAGGTCGTAGAAGAACGAGCCTCGGTAGCGGGCGGTGTTGCCGTCGGTGACCTCCACGACCAGGCCACCGGCGCGGGGGACCATCAGCGGGAGCGCGAACCGGCTGGTGATCACGTGGGTCTCCACCGCCTGCCGTATCAGCCGAAGGCCGGTGTCGAGGTCCTGCTCCCACAGCGGATGCTCCCAGTCGGTCAGCGAGTCTCCTCCCCATACGGAGTTGACCAGGATGTCGAGCTGCCCGTCCTGTTCTGCGGCGATCCGGTCGATCAGGGCACGGACCTCATCCGGGCGGCTGTGGTCGGTGCGGACCGGGATGCCGAGGCCGCCGGCGGCGGTGATCTTCTCGGCGGTCTCCTCGATGGTTTCCGGGCGGTTGAGGTCCGAGCGTCCGGCGGTGCTGCTGCGGCCGGTGACGTACACCGTCGTGCCGGCGGCCCCGAGTTCGACGGCGATGCCCCGCCCGCCGCCTCGGGTGCCGCCGGCGACCAGGGCCACTTTCCCGGTCAGTGGCCGTGCGTCGATCGTCATGATTCCTCCAGGTCGTGGCCGTGTCGGGGCGGGAGGTGAGGGGCCAACGCATGGGCGAGTTCTTGCCGGAGCCGCTGTGCGAGGGTGCCTTGGCGGTCGAGGGCCCACACCAGGCCCGCACCGGAGGTGATCGCCTGCACGGACCTGGCCAGCGCCGTAACGTCCGTCCCCGTGCGAAGTTCGCCCGTGAGCAGCGCCTCTGTGAGCAGTGCCTCGATGGCCCGGCCCTGCGCCTGGTGGATGGCCAGGGCGTGCCGGCGGAACTGAGGGTCCGTGAGATCGATGCACAAGAACGCCAGATGGTTGGCGAAGGTCTCGGGCGTGGCCATCGAAGCCATCGGCTCCACGATCAGCGCTGCGAGCGCCTCAAGTGCCGATTCATGCTCCTGTCGTACTCGTCCGGGCATCGCTTCGGCGTCTTTCGCGGACTGCTCGGCGAGTGCCAGCAGCAGCCCGCGCTTGGACCCGAACCGCTGCATGAGGGTGCCAGGCACCAATCCGACCTCTTGAGCCACGGCAGCCAGCGTCAGTCCCACAGGGCCCACCCGGCCGATCACGTCGGCGGTCGCGCGCAAGATCACCGCATCCTCCACCCCTCGGGGGCGTCCCGCCATCACGGCTCCCTCCATTAATAAATGGTTGTTCATTTATTAAAGCGCTCGATCGACGGCACAACAAGCAGGTATCAGTGGCGACTGGCCCGAGACGCACGCCACCGGACCCGAACCTCGCCGAGGACCAGGCCGCGCTTGCCCAACGGCTCTTACGGCGAGCGGGAGAAGACTGCCCGGCAGATCGCGGACATGAAGGCGGTGGCCACTATGGTTGCGAGCCGGTCGGCACCGCAGCTACTCAATGCGCAGTGGTCAAGCCGTCTGCAAGGCGCCCAGGACATAGTGCAGCGACGGCCAGCGGTCGCCGATGTCGGTGATGTGGAAGCCGGCTTGCTCGGCCAGGCCCGGCAGCTCGCTGCCGGGGGCGAGGCGATCCGCGTGCCCGGAAGTCATCCCGAGCGCCTTGGTCAGGCGCAGATGACGCGGCAGTCTGCCGTAGTCGACGAGCAGGAGCCGGCCGCCGGGCCGCAGCACTCGGCGCATCTCGCGCAGGGCGACGAGCCGGTCTCCGTCGGGCAGGTGGTGGATGGCGAGACTGGAGACGATGACGTCGAATGAGGCGTCGCCGAACGGCAGTTCCTGGGCGGAGGCAGTCTGGAACGTGCAGTTGGCCGGCGCCCGGCGTGTGGCGTATTCGATCATCGGCTGGGATGGGTCGATGCCTGTCACTCGGCCGCCGGGGGTGACGGAGGCGGCAGCCCGGCGGCTGAAGTAGCCCGTGCCGCAGCCAACGTCGAGAATCCGCTGCCCGGGGCGGGCGCCGCTGAGGACGACCAGACCATCGTAGACCCGGCGTCGGCGGCCGAGGAAGCCGATCGCCGCGCTGATTTCGTACAGCCGGGCCCGGCGGATCTGCGCGCCGCCGTGGCCTTGTGAGTGCTGACGGCGGATCGGAACGTGCTTCCCGAATCCCATGAGGCGGCCCCCTGTCTCGCAGGTCCTTTCGTTCTCTCTGAGATTTTACAATACAAAGTGTCTTGATCACGTCATAATGTCTCAACCTTCGCAGCCTGTACGCTTAACGGTGTGCCGAAGCTGTGGAGCGAGACGATCGAGACGCACCGCCGAGCAGTGCAGGAGGCGATCCTCGAGGCGACGGCGGAGCTGGTGACCCAGAACGGGCCGCTGGCGGTCACCATGTCGCAGATTGCCGAACGGGCGGATATCGGCCGGGCGACGTTGTACAAGTACTTCCCAGATGTTCAGTCCATCCTCGTCGCCTGGCATGACCGCGAGGTCTCGGCACACCTCGAGGTGCTTGCCCACGCGCAAGAGCAGGGGGGCGATCCCGGCAAGAGGCTGGAGGCGGTACTGGAGGCCTACGCCCTGATCCAGTACGAGCGGGCCCGCCGTCACGGCGGGGGGAGCCTTGACACCAAGCTGGCCTTGCTGCTGCGCCAGGGCGACCATGTCGCACACGCGGAGCGCCGTATTCACGAGATGGTCCGGGACGTGCTGGCCGGGGCCGCCGCGTCGGGCCGTGTCCGGGACGATGTCGCTCCCGCCGAACTGGCGGCCTACTGCCTTTCTGCCCTGCAAGCCGCCCGGAGCCTGCCGTCTGCCGCCGCGGCGCGCCGTCTGGTCGCCGTCACCCTCGCCGGGCTGCAGCCCGGCGGTTCTGTCTGACTCGGCTCACTCTGCACGCGCCGGGATGACCCTGACATGAGGAATGGGTCAGCAGACGGCGCCCTAGGGGTGCATCCCGCCGGATTCGGTATGCCACGATCCGTGCTCGACGCTCCTTCTTCAAACCCTGATGTGACGGGCCGTCGATCTGCCGGCGGTATGAGCAGCCTGTTCTTCCCTCCCCTCGCACCAACCGCAGTGGGGTTCGGCTACATCTCCCTCGCGCTCGGCGGACTCAGCACGGTGTTCACGGAATCGACAAGGGGGGTTACTCATGGCCGCTGCGGCAACCCTCCCCTCCTGCCTCGCCATGAGGCGCAGGTGACCCCACCTGGCGACAACGCCGCGCTGCTAAATCCTGACCCTCGGCTTCGCTCAGGGCCTGAGCGCATTCTTTGAGGGCGTTTCCTTCATCACGAATATCGCCAGTAGCATCTCGAGAGGTACCAATCTCGTGAGGGGCGGGAGGCGGCAAGGTCAAATAAGCGTTCGGCGACGCCGCCGGTTCGCCCTATTTAGGCGTCACCAGATTGTTCGCTTGACCGATATCTGTGACTAGCTGCGCTGTGGGGCCTGTTCTCAGGACCCACAGCGGCAAAAAGAGAAACTGAAATGCTTCACGCTCCTCACATATCGGCAAGCGTCTGGTAGATCATCGCTGTCGCTGCCGTTATGACGCTCGCCTTCCTAGCTGTCCGGATGCCGATGATGCCGACGTCTCGGGCGGCGGTACCAGCCTCGACCGAGCCCTTCCCTGCCACCAGCAACCGCCAGTACTCAGCCTCAAGTTCCGGCCTCAGCGGTATTTCCTTTAGCCCATAGGCGTGATGCCGGAAGCCGCGAAGCACCCAATCAGTTGAAATCGGGTTGTGGGCCGACAAACTCAAGTCGAAGCTTCGGCAGCCGGGCATCAACGGAACATGCGACGGATCATGTCCCGTTACCCCGGCCCGGATTACGAAAAGAGGAGACAATCCATGATTGCCAAGTACTTAGGTGTCTGCGCGACGTCAGCCGTGCTGGCGTTAGGCGTTGCCGGCTCCGCTTCCTCCGCCGCCTCGGCGGGCACCGCCGTACAGAAAACAGTCGGCTTCGACGTCATGTACGACAACCCCGGTACCTCGTTCCGGTACTTAGCCTGCTCCGACGGCTCGAACGGGTTCATCACGAGGGGGTATGAAACCCTGGGAGAGGTGGAGTCCTTTCCCAATGTCGTGGCCATCGATGAAATCGCGGGCTGGAACTCCTCATACTGCGGAGCAACGGTCAGAATCAGCTACGGCGGGAGGACGATCACTGCTGTCGCCGTCGACCACGCCGATAACGGAGCCCTGCTCTCCAAGGCAGCGATGAACACCTTGACCAACGGCCGAGCCGATGAGCTGGGCACGGTCAAGGCGACTGTTGAGGTAACACCACGCTGACCCGGGAGTTCGTCCGTCGCGGGGTGGGCTGGGCAGGCCAACCATGCGACGGGACTCAGGCGAGGCCCGGTCGATCGCCGGTACCGCCTCACTGACCGGATTCCCCGGAACCGGCATGCTCGATGGTGTCCTCGACGGGACACCATCGAGCCCTGCGAGTGCGGGACGCCAAGTGGTCGCTGCCCTCGGCAGCGCGTGAAGGCTCCCAGGACGGCAACTTGGTTGTCTCCTTGGCGAATCTGTGGCGCCAGATGCACACGGCCGACGCTCCGTCAGCTGAAGAGGCAGAGCCGGTCATGTCGTTCACCCAGGCCACCTTTCCTCCTGCGGCCACGTCCAGGTGTTTCCCGACCCGGCAGCCCTGGACCGGCTCCACCGCCGCGGTCCTGGCCGAACTTCACGACGAGTGGCAGGACTTCGACCGCCACTGCCTCTCCAAGGGCTCCATGGCCGAACTGTTCACCAACCAGCAGACCCCACGCAGCAGATGCCCGCCAAAGCGGAACCCAACGAACTCGAGTCACTACACCGCCTCACGGAACACCCTCTCCTCTCAAGGATGGTGGCGATCTCATTCACGGTGGCGCCGTTGCCCGCGACTGGAGCTCGCCCGCAACACCGTCCGTCGCCATGCCCGGGCCGACACCTGGGAGCGGCTCACTACCGACCGCTGGCAAAACCTTCCCAGCGTCCTGCCCCCGCTTCTTGCGAACTGCCGATCAGCCACTCACTCCGAAGGTTCCACCCGCAGCAGTGGTGCCGCCATGGTGGCCAGGACCACGGCGAGGCCCACCGCGCAGGACCAGAGGGCGAATTGGTTGCTGAAGACCCCGGCGGCGGTACCTGCGAGCAGGGAGCCCAGGGGCAGACTGGACATGATGCCCACTCGGGCGACGGAGTTGACCCGGCCCAGGACATGCTCGGGCGTGAGCCGCTGGCGCAGGGTCACCAGGGAGACGTTGATCAATGGTGAGCTGAAGCCGAAGGCGAACTGGGCCGCCGCGAAACCCGCCCAGGACCACGGCAGGGAGGTGGCCGCGAGCACGAATCCACCGCCGGTGAGCAGAGCGAGGCCCATGAGCACGGTGCGGGGCTCCCCCATGCGGCGGATGATGCGGGCCGTCAAGACCGAGCCGATGAGGGCTGCTGCTCCCTCCGCGGCAAGGCAAGCGCCGATGACCCGCGGCGAGAGGTTCAAGTCCCGTGCGGCATACAGCACATGAAGGGCCATCAGGCCCGCAGTGAACAGGTTGGACGCCGCTCCCGCGATGATCACCAACTGGATGGGGCGGTGACGTCGTACGAAGTGGAGTCCCTCGGCGAGGTCGGTCCGCAGTCCGCGCACGCCGTTCGGGCGCGATGGCGGGGAGGGCTTGGCCGAAGGGCGCCGAGTTGTCATGGCGAAGATGCAGGCCGCCGATACCGCGTACGACGCCGCGTCGACGGTCAGGGTACCGGCGGCGGAGAGCTGCACCACCAGGAATCCGGCTACCGTCGGACCGAGCAGCTGGGCGAAGGAACGGCTCATCTCCAGGCGGCTGTTGGCTCCGGCGAGGCGGTCCGGGGCCACGGTGAGCGGGACCAGGGTCTGGTAGGACACGTCGAAGAAGACGGCGAAGCAACCGGTGACGAAGGCCAGCACGAGCAGGGTCGGCACCGTGAGCAGGTCGACCGCGGCAAGCAGCGGAATCGCCCCGATCAGAACGGCCCGGCACACGTTGCACACGATCATCGTGCGGCGCTGGTCACGGCGGTCCGACCAGGCACCGGCGATCAGACCCAGGACCACGACGGGCAGCCACCCTGCGGCCGTGATCAGTCCCATCTCGGGGCCCGAGGCGTGCAGGACGAGCACCGCGGTCAGAGGCAGCGCCACCAGGGTGATCTGGGTGCCGAACAGCGACACGGTCTCGCCGCACCACAGCAGGCGAAAGTCCCTCTCGCGGCGGCGAGCCGACCGCTCGGAAGGATCCCGGTCCAGGTCTACGGCGCCTTCAGGGGGCCCCTCGACGGCCGTCATCGCGGGAACGCGGTGGTCGGGGAGCAGCGCCGGTGCGCACTCACCGCGCACGGCGGCTCTTGCGGCCTGACTGGGCCGGCGCTGCTCAGGTGTGGAGGGTGGGTGGCGATGGTTCGGCCCAGGTCCGGGGGCTCTGTGTGCGGCCGGGCGGCGGCGAGTTGGTCGTACGGCGGATGGTGCCGAAGGTCGGTGTGCATAGGGGGTTCCTGGGGTCAGAGAGTCGGCTGGAGGGGTGCGTTGGCCAGACAGGCGGCGAGCTTCTGCGGCAGGTGGTCGTATCCTCGCTCCAGGTGCTGAGTGCCGCCGATCTGTACCGGGCCGCCGGGCGATGCCAGGGCCGCGACCACGAGTGCCGCGGCGCAGCGTAGATCGGTTGCGCGCAGCCAGGTGCCCTCGGCAGCCGCTCGTAGCGGGGTGTCTCCGATCACGGCGCCGTCTGGTGTGCGTCGGGTGTCGGCGCCGAGTGCGGCAAGCCCGTCCAAGTGACGGTAGCGGCCGGTCCAGACGCCGTCGACGAGGCGGGTGGGTCCGGGGCACTGGGTGGCCAGCACGGTGAACAGCGGCTGCGAGTCACTGTAGATGGTGGTCGGGTCGACTCGTATCTCCGGAAGCGAGGCGAAGGCGCCGTCGAGCGGGCCGCGGACGGTGATGCCGCCGCCTGGGTGGCGGGTGAACCGGACTCCTGCGGCGTGCCACAGAGCATGTTCGGCGCTCAGCCCTTCCTTGATCAACTCTGGTGTCACATTGGCCAGTTGGATCGCACCGCCCGTGACGGCGGCGACGGTGGTCCAGGTGACCACTTCGAGCAGGTCCGGTGGCAGATCGTAGGTGAGGAGGTCACCGGGCCGGGCATGTGGGGTGATCTCCAGGCTGCCGCCGGACCACGTCACTCCGACGCCGTCCTGCTTCAACAGGTCGAGCAGAGCGCGCAGTTCAGCCTTCTGATAGGGCCGGTGCAGCACCGTGGTGCCCTCGGCGAAGGCGGCGGTGAGTACGGCTGCCTTGGTAGCGCCCGAGTACTCGGGTCCGGTGAGCGTGCGCTGGTCGTCGGCGAATGTCCCCAGGTCCAACTCGGTGGCCCTGAACCCGCCGTGCGGGAGGGTGAGTTCGCGCCGCCGCTCGTCGAAGCGGGCCCCGAAGCGTTCGACGACGCGCACGATGTGCCGCCAGGGCCGGGAGCCTTCGTCGGTCGTGCTGCCGATGGGGCAACCGCCGAACGAGGAGAAGCCGACCCGGCCGCGCAGTGCGAGCAGTGCGGGCAGGAGGTAGAGGCTGCCGTGGATGCTGGCCGCCTCGTTCGGCAGCACCGCACCCGGACCCGCGGTCCCAGCGGTCGGGTTGTTGGCCGCACCGGGCGCGAGGAGCAGGCTGGAGCCGGCCTGGGTGATGTCGATGCCGAGCCGGGGCAGCAAGTCCAGGTAGGTGCGGGTCTCCAGGATGTCCGGCACGTTGGTGAGCACCGTGCGCCGGCCCACGCCTATTGCGTACGCGATGGCCAGCACCTGGACGTGCTTGAAGCCCGAGACGGTGACGGTGCCGTGCACGGGGGCACCGCCGCGTACCACGAGACTGGAGAGCGGCCGTGTGGAGGAGTGCAGCGAGAGGTCGATGCTCATGCCTGGCTCTGCCTTTCGAGAAGTGTGGAGGACTGCTGTTGCAGCAGGTCGGCCAGGGGGTGCAGATCTCCCCATACCGGTGTGTCCACGCTCTCCGGCGCGGCGTCTGCGGGGTGCTCGGCACGGTCGAGCAGGGCGGTTCGGAATCCGTGTTCGCGCGGCCCGACGACGTCGCAGTCCACCCGGTCGCCGATGAACAGGACTTGTTCGGCGGCGAGCGGACTCAGCTGTCGCAGGGCGGTGGTGAACATGCGCGGGTGCGGCTTGCGCGCCCCGACGCGGCAGGACACCACGCAGGCCTGCGGTCGCAGCGCCTCGGGGAGCAGGGCGTGCAGCTTGCCCTCCACGTCCGGCGAGGCGTTGGAGCACAGCACCCAGGGCACACGGTGAGCGTGCAGGGCTTCCAGGGCGGGGCGTACGTCGGGGAAGAGTTCCAGGCGGCGGTC
The DNA here is from genome assembly GCF_044457025.1 of Streptomyces sp. NPDC050658. Lineage (NCBI taxonomy): Bacteria > Bacillati > Actinomycetota > Actinomycetes > Kitasatosporales > Streptomycetaceae > Streptomyces > Streptomyces sp. NPDC050658. The sequence goes on along the minus strand of NZ_JBITGM010000012.1, from coordinate 290,538 downwards.
GGTGATGACGGCGCGTAGTTCGTCGATCAGCCCGGGTGTGACGGGCACGCCGGCGTACCGGGCGGCCGCGGTCCAGCTCTCCTCTTCCCAGGCGGTGTAGGCCTCAGGGCTGGCCGCGTCGTCGAACTGGGACGTGCCGTTGACTCCTTCGACCAGGCTGACCAGGTGCCTGGTGTCGAGCTGGTCCGGGTCGGGCGCCGCTGCGTACAGGACCTGGGCGGGGCTGCCGATGGTGCCGGGTTGCCATCGGCCGAGCGTTCCGAAGAAGTCGAACGCCACGGCGTGTATGGGGGGTATCGGGGGCGGGTTACGCGAGTTGGTCACCCGCGGCTCGTCCTGGGACATGACTTGCTCCTGTCGGATTGCATCGGATTGCATCGGGATGAGTCGGGTTGAGTCGGGTGAGGAGGTCGGCGGCGTCGGTGTCGCGCCCGACGAACACCGGGCGCAGTCGGTGTGCCGCGGCCAGGCGGTGAGTGGCGGGCAGTTCGACGCGGCGGTAGCGCAGGGCGGTGCGGGCGATGCCGGTGAGGCCGCGGCCGGCCTGCAGGCGGCCGGTGGCGCGCAGGGCGCGTGGCAGGTCCTCGACCCGGCCGAGGTAGATGCCCAGGGTGCGTCGGGCCAGGCGGACCAGGCACCGGGCGGGACCCGGATCGACGATCACGAGATGGGTGGCGCGGCGCAGCCGGACGTGGAGGGTCGCCTGGAAGTTGCCCGCGATGATCCAGCGCTCCTGGGAGGTGACGGCCAGTTGGCGCGCATGCCATTCGGCGCTGCCCGGTCGGCTCCATCCCGCTGCCCAGTACAGGTCGTCGAGGTCGTGCAGGGGCAGCGCGGTGTGCGCCGCGAGGCGGGCGGCCAGGTGTGTCTTGCCCGCGCCCGGCGGTCCGGCGACGACGACTCTCATGGCCTCTCCTTCCAGTCCTTCCAGTGGGCGTGCACGAGCAGTGCACGTCGTGGCGCGCGGGCCTGTGCGGTGACGGGAAGCACCTCGTGCCATGAGGTTTCCGAGCGGGCGAAGGCGAGAGAATTCCCGTCCCCGGGCACGAACGTCGTCGTGGGTCTGAGCGCTGTTGCAGAGGCGTACAGGCTCAGTCCGCCGCCCCATTGCGGGCGCCAGCCGGGACAGAGGTAGATGTTCTGCGAGTAGGCCTTTTCCGGGCGGTCGGTATGGCGGGACATCCAGCCGCCGTGGGCGTACTCGGTCAGGCGTATCTCGACGTCGACGGGCGCTTCGGGCAGGCCGAGCAGCCGTAGCAGGCGGTGGCTGTAGTCCGGTGAGGTCAGCTCGCGCACGACCGAGTGCCATAGGGCGTCGAGGCGTGCCAGTTCGGGGGCCGGGTCGCCGTGGTGATGCAGGGTCAGGGCGTTCACGGCGTACGTCTTGTCGCCGCCCCGGCGGCTGCGGGCCGATCTCAGCAGTGAGGTGGGGAAGGCGGCGCTGAGCTGGGCGGCGGTGGCTGCGGAGAGCAGGCTGCCCGGGGCGAACACGACGTGCCGGAAGGGCAGTTCATGGCGCGCGGTCGGCTCGGGGCGCAGCAGTGGTGGGGGCGCTGGTGGCGCGGCGGGGAGGGGGGTCATCGGGCCCTCCGGTGCGTGGTCATCGAGCCCTCTGGCGAGTGGTCGTCGGGCGCTCCGGTGAGTGGTTTCATCGGGCCCTCCAACGGGTGCGCCAGGCCCAGATCTGCGAGCCGCTGACCACTACGGCCCGCAGCGTGTGCAGTTGGTCGGTGATGTCGTCGGGCACGGGCAGGGGCAGGCGCTCCGGGGCGCTCCCGAGGGTGGCCTGGCGCGCGGGGGGCGAGGCGGCGCTGTTCTTGAAGGCGGCCTTCCAGACGAGGTGGCAGCGGCCGTGGACCGTCTCGGGGCTCACCTCCAGGGCGGGGCGTGGGCCGGGCACCAGGCGGAAGGTGACGCAGGAGCCTTCTTCGGAGTCCGGGGTGAGGCGGCGGTTGCCGCAGTGCGGGCAGTCGTGGCGTGTGTAGCCGGTGTCGCCCAGCAGATCGCGGTAGCCGATCACCCGCAGGCGTCGGCCGCAGGCCTCGCAGCCCTCTTGACCGGCCCGTTCCCGCTTGGGCCACATGGCCGAGGTCAGCAGTTCGCCGGGGTCGTGGCGCTCCAGGAGCAGATGGAGGGTGTCGGCGACGGCCTCCGCCCAGGTGTCCAGGAGTTGCCGGGTGGCCTCCTGGCCGCCGGGGTGGGTGACGAGACCGTGCGTGGCGCCGTTGGCGAGTCGGCGAACGGCGGTGAACCGGGAGGCCTCGTGACGGCGGCGCAGGTCCGCGAGTCGCTCGCCGAGGGTGAGAGCGTTCTGGCGGGCGGGACTGGTGACGAGTGCGGTCGTCAGCTGGCCGTAGACCAGCCGCATCCGTTCCATGTCCGCGCGGTGCCCGGCCAGGTCATCGGGGCGTGGCTCCCAGTCGGGCACGACGCGCACCGTGTCCTCGGGGACGTCGGCGGGCAGCACTGTGTGGCGGTGGCCGTAGACGCTGTCGATGCCGGGGCGCAACGGCACGTCGTCGAGTTCCCGTACCGCGAAGTGGCTTTCGCCTGGGGCGGGTTCAAGGATGCGGCGTACGGTCACGCCGGTGCCGGTGTGGGGCTGGTCGTCGGCGTCGGGCCCCGTGGGTGTGCCGAAGAAGCGATAGCGGATCCGGCCTCGCCCGGACACGTCGTCGAGGTAGTCACGTACGCGAGCGGGGGCGGCCGTACGGGCCAGCGCGTGCAGGCCACTGGTGATGGCCGGTGAGGCGGAGGCGTTGCCGGACGGGGCAAGGACCCTGGCGGCATAGCCGTCGAGGAATCCGACGACGACGTTGGTGGTCGAAGGGAACGCGGGGTCGACGAGCACCCCGGCCTTGCACGCGACGAGCAGGACACTGCCCGCCTTGATGTCTCGGCACAGCAGTACGCTGCGGTGATCACGCGCGCGCTTGCACCGCACCCCCTCACGGCAGCCGCGCTCCAGTGGCCGCCCCGTCGCCAGATCCAGCTCGACAGGGGTGTACAGGCCGCAGGCCACGAGGTCGCCCAGGTCGAGGTGGCCGCCGTCGCCGTGGGCGACGACGACGAGTTGCCGTACTCCGGTGGTCAGGACGTGGCGCAGCGCGGCGGCGTCCAGAACCACGTCCTCGCCGTCGAGCAGGCGGGTGCCGTGCAGGGTGTCGATCAGGAGGGTGTCGTACTGCCATGTGGTGTCGGCGAGTCGGTGGCCTTTGGCGCGGGTGAAGCGGACCCCTTCGGGCCCCAGGCCGAGGACGCCGTCCTGGTGCGCGTGCAGGTTGCGGTACAGGCCGTTGAGGTCCTCGGATGCTGTTTCGGCGTCCGGTCCGGAGGTGGGGCACAGCAGTGGGTACGGCGGCTTGGCGGCCGGCGGGTGCAGTGCGGGCTTTAGGCCGTACCAGGCGGCGGCGTCGTGCCAGTGGTGCGCGGCTCTGCGCGGCGGAGCGTGAGTGGTGGTCTCGGCAGAGTGAGTGGTGGTGGTCTTGTTCATGCCGCTTCCGCCCCCGCCAGGCAGCCCTGCAGGGCGTCCAAGAAACGGTCGCCGACCGGGCCATGAGCCACGGTGAACCGCACGTGGTGCTGGAGTGCGGTGGTCGTCCCCATGTCGCGTACCCGGTACCCGGCATGCGACAGCCCGGCCGTCAGCTCGGTGGCTGCGTGCGCGCTGGGGCGGGGTACGTGCAGGAAGTTGCCCCCCGAGGGCGGCACCCGGTACCCGAGTGCGGCCAGGCGCCGTCGGAAAGTCTCCCGGGTCGTGGCCACGTCCCGCCACACTTCTGTGAAGCGGTCGTAGACCCTGCTGGTGCGGGTCAGCGCGTGCAGCGCGAGGACACTCACGTGGTCCTCCTGGCGGGCGGCGCGCAACCGGTGGACCAGTTCGGCGGAGCCAGCCGCGACGGCAAGTCGGCCGCCGGCGAAGCCGAACATCTTCGACCAGCTGAGCAGCACCAAGCAGTGCGCTCCGGCGAGGCGTACGACGTCGAGCGGGCTGCCGGCGAATCCCGCGTAGCAGCCGTCTACGACGAGCAAGTGGCCCTTGCGGCGGCAGAGTTCGGCGAGAGCGGCGACTTCGTCGAGCTCGGGCGTGTACCCGGCGGGGCCGTTCGGCCAGGACACCACGACGAGGGCGGGCGCAGCCGAGGACGCGGCACGCAGGACGGGGTCGAGTGAATCAGCGGCGCCCTCCGGCGTGGGCAGCCGCTCGATCCGCCAGGGTCCTGACTCCACCGCCTGCGTCCAAGCCTCGTAGTTGGGCTCCTGCAGCAGCAGCCCGCCAGGGAACGCGCCGCGCAACGAGGCGAGCAGGAGCCGGATCACGGAGTCGGAGCCTGGGGCGAGCAGCAGCTGTGCCGGGTCGCGGCCGAGCAGCTGCCCTGCTGCGGCGGCCGCCGGCTCTTGGACCGGGTAGTGGCCCAGGGCGGCCGGATCGAAACCGTCGATCAGCTCGCCCACCAGGGCCCCGGCCAGCGGGTGATACAGCTCGTTCGAGCTGAGGTTGACGCGCGGGTCGGAGGCCCGTCGGTCGCGTACGACGGGGAGCGGCAACTGGTGCGCTCCTGCGCCGGGCGCGGTCATCGAGTTCGCGGTCGTCGGATTCGCGGTCATCGGCTCCGCGGTCAACGAGTTCGCGGTCATCGGCTCCGCCGTCATCGGGTCCGCTCCAGGCGACGGGGGATGCGTTCGGTCACCGGCGTCACCCAGTCCTCGCGTCCGTAGACGAAGCCGTACAGGTCGTGGGCGGTATCGGCGTCCGCGACGTCGTCGGGGTGCAGGAGCTGGCGGTTGAAGTCGGCGGCGTCGTCCGGGGTGACGGCGCTGCGCAGCCGGTCCATGGACGAGTACACGGTCGGCCTGACCCGGCCTTGCCCGGCACGAATGGTGCGGGAAGTGTGCGCGATGCCCTCGGGAGTGGTGCCCGGAAGCCCGACGATGACGAAGCAGTTCAGTTCGACGCCGAGGCGCGCGCAGGCGTCGGCGAGCCGCTCGTAGCGGTCCTGTTCAAGGCGCTTGAGCCTGGGCAGTGCCGCATGGCCTGCCGGGTCGAGGGTCTCCACGCCTACGCTGACGCGCACGCAACCGGAGGCGGCCATCAGCTCGAGGAGCGGCTCGCCGAGATGCGCGATGGTGGTCGCGCACTTCCAGGGGTACGGGCTGCCGAGGTCGATCAGTTCCCGGCTCAGCCGCTCAGTCCACTTGCGGTCAAGCGTGAACGTGGGCGCGTAGAAGGCGACGTACTCGAACGGGTGGCGAGCGAAGCAGTCCTGGATGTAGTTGATGGTCCGTTCCACGGACAGCCTGCGGTCGCGCAGCCCCTGGAAGGTGGGGACTTCGCAGAACGAGCAGCCGACCGGACAGCCGCGGGAGGCCGGCACGACCAGTTCGCGGCGCTGCGGGATGCCGCAAAACTTGTTCTGGTCTCTCTGGTACATGCGTTCATACGCCTCGTAAGGGATTTCCTCGACGTCGGGCAGCACCCAGGCGTCGGCGGGCAGGAACGTCCCGGCCGGTACACCGGCAGGGTCCTGGCCGCGCAGCGCGACTCCGGGCAACGGCCCCTGAGGGTCGACCAAGTGGCGTACGTAGGCGGCCACCCCTGCTTCCGGATCGCCGCCGACGACGACCGCGTCAAGGTCGTACGCCTCGAAGGAACGGGCGGCCTGGGCGCTCAGCCGCCCGGCGGTGACCACCTTGGTGCCGGGAGAAAGGGTGCGGACGTACTTCACCAGGCGGGGCAGGTCGTCGACGTTGTCGAAGTCGTTGATGACGGCGACCACATCGGCCCGCTCCTGGTAGAGCAGGTCACCGATCTCCTTCCAGGTGTAGTTGAGAGCACCCGCGTCGACTGCCCGCACCTGGTCCACCTCAGGAAGGGCGCGGAGGTAGTTGGCGGTAAGAAACGTGCTGATGTGATGCCCGGCGTTGAAATAACTCGGGACATGAGGGGGCCAGATGACCAGGACCTTCACTTGTCTTCACCTCTCGATTCCGTCAGCCGGGTACGGGCACGCCGCAGCACGGCGGCGTTGATGCCGAGCAGTTGCTCTGCATCGGCCATGAGCGGGGCGCGGCGGTGCAGGACGTCCAGGACGTGCTGCGGCACGCTCGGCGGGAGCTGGCAGCGGCGCAGCACCTGAGCGGCCGTCTCGCCACGTTGGGAGGCGTACTCGGCCAGCCAGTCCGGGCGGGACGCGAGCGCCGACCCGGTGCGCAGGAACTCCTGGGTGTTGGGGCCGTCGCTGGCCCCGAGCACGTGCAGGAGGAGCAGAACCACCAGGCCGGTGCGGTCCTTGCCCAGGCGGCAACCCACGACAACTGGCCCCGCGTCGTCGGCCACGACGGTGAGCAGGCGCCCGAGAATCGCACCGGCAGCCGGGATCATGCGTACGTACTGCTCGGCGAAATAGGCGGGCCCGCGATCCTCGGGACGGACCCGGTGACCGTCCGGATCGACCAGCGGATGGTGGTGCAGGACCACGTCGTCGCGCCGTCCTACGGCCTCGCCCTCCCATTCCCCGGCGGACCGCAGATCAAAGAAATGCACTGGGCGGATACCCGTGGAATCGCCGAGTGGTGAACCGCGTCGCTCCTCACCGAGTGCGACCAGACCACCCTCAACCGACGCCGGAATACGGGATTTCAGCGCGGCAGTCCGATAGATCACGCCTTCGGCGGTGCGTAGCCCTCCAGCAACAGGGATTCCGCCGATATCGCGGGTATTGAGATACGCGGCATTCCACGCGTTCACAGGGTTGTGGGGTTGGCGCGCCGGAGGGGTGCTGGAACGCGGGGGCACCCCCGCGCCCCAGCCCTGGATCACTCCGAGTCGGAAACGACGTCGTTGTCGACGACGACCTTCTCCTCGGCGTCCCAGTCCGCGGAGACGTCCTTGGCGACCTCAGTCTCCCAGTCCGCCGAAACGTCCTTGGCGACCTCAGTCTCCCAGTCCGCCGAAACGTCCTTGGCGACCTCAGTCTCCCAGCCGTCCTTCGACGAGTTGATCTCGGGCTGCTCAGCCACGGGGATCTTCCCTTCTCTATTAGACTTCTGCTAGCGAGGAACAGACGCATGCTCTGTGCCGCCGAGAACCCTCCCAATGAACCACGCAATTCACAAGACAACTTTCTTCGATTCCATCGAAATTCAAGTGAATGTAGAGGAATCCTGGATGCCTTCCCCAGCCTCATATCGGGGATCTATGTGCATAATCGTGCCACTGACCTCGCGACCGCCCGGAAATCACAGAGGAGATCCGCATGCAGTATGCCGAGCAGATCAAGGAGTTCCTCGCCGCCGAGCTCCCGGCCGGGGCATCGACCGCCGAACTCGACCCGGACCTGGACCTGTTGGAGCACGGAGTCCTGGACAGCCTCGGTGTACTTCAGCTGATCGACTGGATCTGCGACCGGTACGGCGTGCGGCGCGACGGGGTCGAGGTGGAACTGGAGGACATCCAATCGATACGCGCGATCGACTCCTTCATTCAGAGTCAGGTTCGGGCGGGCAACGATGCTGACGCGGTGGGTGCGCGGTAGTTGGACGCGCAGGAGTCGGTTGCGCAGTAGTCGGAGGCGGTGGGCGCGCGGTAGTCGCGTGGACGGCATCAGTGCGTGCTGCCGATGGTGCTGCGCGCCGCAAGGCGGAAGTCCTTGACCGCTTCGTACAGGGCTCGTTCGCGCTCGGCTGCGAGGGCTGCGTCTTCGGCCTTGCGGGAGGTGTCTCCCGCGTGGGCGTTCTTGACCATCGAGCGCATGACCTCGGAGAGGCTGCTGGACGCTTGGGTGACGCGTTCGGCGACTTCCACAAGGGCTGCCGGCCCTTCCAGGATGACGACCTCCGCGGCGCGGTGGACCTCTCGGGCCAGGACGACGAAGCGGTGCACTCTCTCGTCGACCTCGAACAGGTCGGGTTCGTCCGCCCGCAGGGCGTCGAGGATGGCGTCCATGGCGATATCGCGGTCGTGCAGCGCGCTGAGGTAGCCGGCGTAGGCGTCTCGATGCTGAACTCCCCGATATAGCCGGGTGGTTCAGAAAGACAGCCGTGAGGGGGCGTGGCGCCTTAACGGCACCCGCCTCTTCCGAGATCCGCGTCCGCGGCCGTCGCGGCAGCGTCCAGGTCGTCCGCGAGCAACTCGACCAAGCCCGCCTCGCCTTCTCGGACATCGCCCGCGCCCGCGACCTGGCCGGGTCTTCCAGGACCTGGTCCCATACCGCCGAGGTCACCTCCTGCTGGAGTGGATCCGCCGGACCGAAGGCGACGGTCACGGACCATGCGCTCCTTCGCCAGATTCCTCCGCCAGGACCTCGACACGGTCGCCACCGGCCTCACACACGACTGGAGTTCGGGAATGATGCAAGGCCGCGTCAGCCACGTGAAAACCTCGAGCGGGCCACATCCGGCCGGGCGTCCTTCCGACTCCCCCGCCTCCGGATCCTCACCCGACCATGAGGTCCACGGAACTCCAGACTGAGCCAAAATCGGTGATCTCCATCAGTGTTGCCCGGCATCTTGCGGCTGCCGCCCAACGAGCCGCGCGGGGGACGAAACTGGCATGTCTGCTCGGTTGTCCCTGGGCGAACCTGGTGCGTGGTGGCGCACAGTTCAGTCTCGGCGGCGGCGGATCCAGGCTTGCTCCAGGAAATGGAACAGCTCTGGGCTGTACAGGCATCGTGCTTGGGTTTCGGCGAATTCAGCGGCATAGGCTCGGAATGTCTCGGGGGCTTCCTCGGCGAGAGAGAGGAAGCGCCTGTTGACGCGGACCGCAGGGCGTGCGAGTTGTTCGACGGCGGTGGAGATGGCGCATTCGATGGCGTCGGGGGCGACGACTTCGTCGCAGACTTGCTGAGCCTCTGGGGCGTGGGCGTCGAATCGTTTGCCGATGAGGATCATCTGACGGGCCAGTCGGCCGCCGAGGGCCCGGGCCAGTCGCAGGCTGCCCAGGCCGGGCAGAACGCCGACCTCGACGGTACGCAGCGAGAAGTAGGCGTCCGATGCGGTGATGACGTGGTCGAAGAGGGGCAGCACTTGCAGCCCGGCTCCGTGACAGAAGGTCTCGACAACGGCCAGCCATGGCTTTCCCCCCGCATCCGGGTCGTCGTCGGGGCGGGGCAGCAGCCCGTGTTGGATCTTGCTGACGACGGCGAGTTCGCGCCGCAGGACGAAGTCTGTGTAGGAGATGCGGCCGTTGTGCAGGTCGGTGAGGTTGATGCCGGCGTTGAAAATGCGCCGGCCCCGAAACCTGGGATGCGTCATGATCCCGCCGCGCAGGACGCACACCGTGGTGTCGGGGTCGAGCAGTGCGAGGTCGACAGCGGTCTCCAGGTCTTCGATCAGGGTGTCATCCTCGGCGTTGATGCAGTGGTCGTTGTGCAGCGTCAGGTGCGTCGCGCCGTTGCTGCGGTGGATGGCCACCGTGCCCAAGCGGATGTGGCCGTCTGTGCGGAATGGGGGCAGGAGTCGGCTTGCGCGGGGTGTGGGGTAGCGCATGCTGTCGAGGAGGTGAGAGCCCGCGGTGGGCTGGGCGAGCAGTGCGCGGACGAGGATGCCCTGATCGATCTCGCGCCCCTCCTTGGCGCTTTGCCGGTGACGGCGTTCAGCGGTGATCTGCTCGTGGCTCGGGGTGAGGCCGGGGATCTGGGCGGCGGCCTGATAGGCCAGTTCGGCCAGGCGGAGCCGGTTGTTGCGGGCGTCGGTGAGCATGTCGTACACCGTGGCGGCGTGCAGCGACAGGAATGCCCGGCGGGCCTGTCGGCAGTACTGGTGGGCGCGGTGTGCGGTGCGGCGTTCCTCGTCGCCGCGCTCGGCTGGAGCGGGCAGCGCGGCGAAGGTGTCCTCGCCGGCTTGAAGATGGTCGGTGAGGTGCCTGCAGGCTTTGTCGAAAGGTTCGTCGAAGTTCGGTGGGCTGGTTTGCGAGGTCAGGTTCACGGGGTTCCTCGGCGGCGACGAGTGGGGGCGGTGCGGGTGAGGCGCAGGCCGCTTATCGCGGCGGCCAACGTGCCGTCTGCGGTGGTGAGGCCGACATCGGCCAGACAGTGCTGGTCACTGACGTCGGTCAGGCGCAGGTGGATGTGATGTGCGGGTCGGTGGTGACGGTGCAAGGTGAGTGCGTCGATGCCCGTGGCGCGGATCGGCCCGCGGTTGATGGCGTAGTGGTCGATCCAGACGGCGATCGCCAGGTTGATCGCGGCATCCAGGGCAGCCGTGGCGGTGTCGGCTTGAGGCTCGCCGGGGTCGAGTTCGGCGTAGGCCAAGTCGTCGACGGGGTGTATGCGGATGTTGGTGGGACCGGCGAGTGCTGGACCGGGTTCGGCTTCGTGGTGGTGACGCAGATGGTGCTGCAGCGCGGCGGCCTCGATGGCCCGCCACCGGGCCGCCTCCGGCGTCTCTGCCGGTACGGTATTCGCGCGTGTGGGCGTGCGGACGGCATTGGCCTGGACGCAGGTTCGGGCGTTGCCGCCGACGCCGGTGACGATCTGAAGGCGGACGGAGTCGTCTTCGATGACGGCCTGGGTCGTCACAGTGGGCTCGGAGTCGACGGCGATCGTGTGGCACAGCGCTACTTCCTGTAGTTGCACTGTGTCTGCCCCGAGCACGGTGGAGACGGACTGCGCAAGCATCGCCGCGATGCCACTGACCGGGATGACGGTGGCGTCGGCCAGTCGGTTGCCGGCCAGCCAAGGCTGGCGCCTAGGACTGACAGGGCTTTGCCACAGGTGCAGGTGGGGCCGGTGCGGGTCGTGGACATGTCCGCCCAGCAGCGGATGCTGTGCGGCAGCCAGGGACGCGACCGGCACCATGGAGTAGGGCTGTTCGCCGCCATGGCGTTGCCGTTGCCAGGTGCGGGTGGGGATGTCTATGACGTACCCGTCGCTGTAGTGGGATTCCCAGTCCACGTGGTGTCCCAGACAGTGCAGGGTCGCCAGCCGCTGCAGGAACGTCTCTTGATCGTCCTGGCCACGGTGGGTAGTGCCGATGGCGATGACGTCAGCGCCGGCGCTGGCTGCGGTAGCCGAGATGGCCCGCGCGACGAGCGGGTGCGGCGCGCATTCGATGAACAGTCGGTATCCGTCAGCCACTGCTGCCTCGACGGCAGATCGGAACCGTACCGTCTGCCGCTGGTTGCGGACCCAGTAGTCGGGATTGAGCAGTCCGGGGTCGCGGGGATCGGGGCCGACAGTGGTGTACAGGGGGGTGTAGGGCTCGCGGGCCTTGATACCGGTGACGGCGGCGGCGAGTTGCTCCAGGATCGGGTCCATCTGGGCTGAGTGGGACGCGACATCGACATCGATCATCCGAGTGGTGACGTCGCAGGCCTCCCACTGCGTGACCAGGTCCCGGACCCCGGCCGCAGTGCCGGCAATTACGGTGGCTTGCGGCGATGTCTCGACGGCGACGCACACGTCGTCGGCGCCAGCAGCCTCGATGGTCGCCTGCACCGTGTCGCGGTCCAGCAGGACCGAAGCCATCGCTCCTCCCGTGGTCTTCGCCAGCAGCGGGGCTCGACGGCAGACCACGGTGACGCCGTCGGCCAGGCTCAGTGCGCCGGCCACAACGGCAGCCGCTACCTCACCCAGTGATTGGCCGATAACCGCGGACGGGTGCACTCCCCAGGACCGCCAGAGGTTGGCCAGAGCCACCTGCACGGCGAACAGGACGGGTTGGATGCGCTCGACTCCGAGCAGTTCTTCGGGGTGAGTGAGCAGGTGGCGCACCGAGATCCCGGACAATTCGGCCACCAGGGGTTCGATGTCATCCATGGTTTGAGTGAACGCAGGCTCGACGTCCAACAGCGCCCGTCCCATGCCCGGCCATTGCGACCCTTGGCCGCTGAACACGAACACGGCGCCGGCCTGCGGTGCCAGTGTGTCGGCCCGGCCTGCGACGGCTTGCTCGGCAGGGGCGCCGTCCAGGGTTCGCCGACAGCGTTCGGCGAGCTCTACCGCAGTGCGGGCGATGATCGCCTGCCGGAGTTGGTGGTGTCGCCGCCGCGTGGCCAGAGTGTGCGCGGCGGCGGTGAGGCTGGTGTGTGCGCTATCGCCGAGGGCCCATTCACCCAGCCGACCAGTTGCCGCGGCCAGGGCTTCGGGGGTGTCTGCTGAGAGCAGGAACACCATCGCGTTGCCGTCATGCGGTTCCGGAGGCGGCGGGGGCGAGGCCTGCATGACGGCGTAGGCGGTGGCCGCGCGCACCACTGCCAGCTCTGACCGCGGGGTCTTGGCCTCGGGCTGGAGGTGGTCGCCGGATGTGGTGCGCGTATGGCTCAAGGTCTGCGCTGCCAAGATCAGCGAGGTCAGGTCGGAGACGCAGCCGGTGTGCCCCACGACGGGCAGCGGCGACAGCGGCTGAAGCCGATGCCGGTCGGCGGCACCGAGACCGTCCTGAAGGATCTGCGCCGCATGGGTGCCCAAGCCAGACAAGTCCAGCAGCTGTAATGCGGCGGCGGTGCCTGCGCCTTGGAGCATTTGTTGAAGGCCCTGGTTGCCCTTTCCGCGGAGGGGGGCGACGTCCAGGATCACGGCCAAAATCGGGTCGCGGTCGCGGCGCGCATCGGTCAGCCGTTTGAGCACCAGGGCGGCGGCCGCCTCGCCGGGCAGCGCTTGGATGCCCACGGCGGACAGCTGGCTGCGGCGCAGTTGGTAGGCCAAGGGAGTGAGCATCAGTTCGGCGGCGCCGGCCACGGCCAGATCGCAGTCCCCGGCGAGCAGAGCCGCCCGAGCCAGCCAAACAGCGATCAGTCCGCCTGGGCCGTCGGCGTCCACGGCCAGCGCGGCACCGTCAAAGGCCAGCCCGGCGGTCACTTGCCGGACCTGCGCCCCGGTGCGGCCGGCGGCCAGATAGGCGGCGGCGTCGCGGTCACCGGCCGGCCTGGCCTCGCGTACCGGGTGATCGGCGCCGCTCAGCGCGGCATACATGTCGGCCCGGAGGCCTGTGGCCGGATCGATGGGGATGCCCGCGCGGTCCATCGCCTCCCAGGTCACCTCCTGCAAGACCCGGGCGTGCGGGTCGGTGCTGGCCCATGTGACGGGATCGGCGCACAGCTGCGCTGGGTCCCACGCCCACGGGTCGCCGTCCAGGAAGAACCCGCGAGAGACGCTGGAGGTATCTCTCACCGCCTCGTCCCTGCCGCAGCGTGTGGACGGGATCGGGCCGCTGACGTCGGCCCGGTTGGTGGCCAGTTCCCACAGGCTGTGCGCACTGTTGACCTGGCCGGCGAAGCGGCAGCCGATGCCGACGACCGCGATCGCTGTCTCATCGTTCATGCCGGAAGCCCCAGTACATCGGTGTGGGACCTGACGAACCCGCGCAGCGTCGGATTGGCGGCAAACGCGGTGGAGCGTAGTGGCTGGCGCAGTTCTGCGCTGAGCCGGGCGACCACGTCGATAAGGATCAGCGAGTCCAGGCCCAGATCGAACAGGTTGTGTTCGGCGTTGGGCAGTTGGCCTGCGGGCATCGCCAGGATCCGGGCGACGTGGTCTTGCAGGAACCTGATCACCAGGTCTTCACGCTCGGTGGGAGCGGCGACCGCCAGCTTGGCCGCCAGGCCCTCGCTGTCGTGCCGCCGTGTCGCGGCAGCCGGGTCCACCCAGTGTCGTCGGTGCTCGAACGGGGTGCTTGGCAGCGGAACGCGGCGGCAGCCGCGGTCGGCGTACAGAGACGCCCAGTCCAAGTCGATACCGGCGACCCACAGTTCGGCTGCCCGCTCCAGGAGGTGTACGAGGGCCGTGTCCGGCTCCTGAGGTAGGCACAGGCCCAATTCCATGCGTGGCCCGTCTCCTCCGGACCCGTCCACTGCGAACCACTGGGTGTCGTCCGCTGATTGGCTGCTGGAATCATGGGCCTGGGCGAGAGCGTCAGCGAGGGGCATGTCACCGGAGAGGCAGGCGGCGAGCTGCATGGCCGGGGCGGTGCCGGCGACGGCGGACGGGTGTACGCCCCAGGACTGCCACAACCGAGCCAGAGCGTAGTGTGCGAGCAACTCGGCGGATTCCCCGCCGGCGGTCAGGACGGCCTGGTAGTCATCGGTGCACTCGGCCAGGATCGGGCCAAGCCCGGGCAGTGTCTGCGACACCTTCAGCACCGTCGGTCCGCAGCCGATGCCGGGAGTGGTGAAGGCGAGCGTAGGTGTGTGGTCGGGGGCCCGGCCGGTTGTCAGCCGGTCTTCATCGGCCACCGCCAGCGTGAATGCGGCATCCCGGGAACTGACCGCGACCAGCGCCAGCCTATGGGGATCCTGGCGCCGCCCGGTGGCCAACGTCATGGCCACGTCGTCCAGGCGGAGCTCCTGGTGGCGCTTGAGGTGTCGGCCCAAAGCCGCGGCGGCGGATTCCAGTGCCGCAGCCGACCGCGCCGACAGGATGATCAGTTCTGGTCCTGACCCCATGGGCCGCGCCGGAGTGTGCGGGGCCTCCTCCAGGATCAGGTGGGCGTTGGTGCCGCCGATACCGAAGGCACTGACGCCGGCTCGGCGGGGGGTGGTGCCGCGCGGCCAGTCGCCCAGTTCGGTGTTGACGAAGAAGGGACTGTGGGTGAAGTCGATGCCGGGGTTGGGATCGGTGTAGTTCAGACTCGGTACCAGCGTGCGGTAGCGCAGCATCATCGCGGTCTTGATGAGCCCGGCCATGCCGGCCGCTGTGTCCAGGTGGCCGATGTTGGTCTTTACCGACCCGAGCGCGCAAAAGCCGGCGAGGTCGGTGAACTGGCGGTATGCATGGGTCAGCGCTGCCACCTCGATGGGGTCACCCATCAATGTGGCAGTGCCATGCGCCTCCACGTAGGAAACGGTCGCCGGATCGACATCGGCGGCTGCCAGCGCGGCCAGGACGACTGACGTCTGTCCCTGCACGCTGGGGGCAGTGTAACCGGCCTTTGTCGCACCGTCGTTGTTGACAGCGCTGCCGCGAATGACCGCGTGGACGAAGTCAGCGTCGGTCAGCGCGGCGCGCAGCGGCTTCAGCAGCACGGCCCCAACGCCGTTCCCGAAAACGGTTCCCTCAGCGCGAGCGTCGAACGCCCGGCAGCTCCCGTCCGGTGAGGCGATCATCCCCTCCTGGTACAGGTACCCCGCGGTCTGCGGCACCGCCAGCCGGCTGGCGCCGGCGATCGCCATCTCGCACTCACCGCTGAGCAGGCTCAAACACGCGGTATGGACGGCCACGAGCGAGGTGGAGCAGGCGGTGTTCAATACGATGCCCGGGCCCTGCAGGTTCAGCGCGTAGGCCACCCTGGAGGCCAGGAAGTCCTTGTCACTGGCGATCATCAACCGCCACCGGTCCAGTGGTGTACCGGTTTCGTAGCGGTCACGCAGGTTGTTGAGAAGGTAGGTGTTCAGGCCCGCCCCTGCGAACACGCCGACCAGTCCGTGGCGCCCGTCGGGTCGGTATCCGGCGTTCTCCAACAGCTCCACGGCGCACTCCAGGAACTGCCGATGCTGTGGGTCCATGATCTCCGCCTCGTCGGCGGTGAGGCCGAACAGGTCGGCGTCGAACTCTTCGGCGCCGGCCAGTATCTGAGCCGCCCTGACGTAGCGGGGGTCGTCCAGGTCCGCCGGGTCGCCGCCGGCGGCCAGCAGTTGCTCGTCGGTGAAGAAGGTGGTGCTCTCCTCGCCCTCACTCAGGTTCTGCCAGAACTTGTCGGCGCTCGTGGCCCCGGGAACCCGGCAGGCCATCCCGATGATGGCGATGTCGGTGTCGCGGACGTCGTCGATGTTCACAGGTGGCCCTCCGTCAGCCAAGGTTGATGCCCATTACGTCGGCGGTGCGTCGAAGATCGAGAAAGCTGGCCGCCACGAACCTGGCGGCCGGCTCCGGGGCGTCCAGTCGCAAGAAGAGCTGCACCAGGTCCTGCTCGTGCTGTGCGGGGTCGCCGTGCCCGTGGGCCAGGTCGACCGTGATCTCTTTCAGCCGCCGCTCGATCGACGGCAGGTCGGCCGCGCGGGGGAACTGGATGCTGAAGGTGTTCCTGGCCGCCTGTCCGCTGTGGTGCACCGCCCGCAAGTGGCTTGCCGCGTTGAGCTTGTAGAACATGCATCCCCACCGGGTCAGGGAGTAGTAGTTCAGCAGCGGGAACAACGTGCAGTGCGTCTCGATCGGCGAGGACTCATACAACCCCTTGGCCCGCAACTCTGCGGCGATCGCGTCGGAGTCGTAGCGGTGGCTGGACGCTATGAATGGGTAGACGATCTTGGGGAGTTCGTCGTCGTCGGCGAACAGGAGCGTCTCCAGGTCGTCGCCGAAGATCTCGGAGGCCAGTGCCGCACCGAAAGTCTTGTGGAAGTCACGCACGATGGTGCGCACCCGCGGCTCCTCGGTCAGGAGTTGCTGCGGATCGGCGCACTGGATCAGGTAGGGGATCCGATGGCGCACCGCGACCTTTATCGCCCGGATGATCCAGAAGTTGCGGCAGGAGATGCAGGGCAGCTTCTCGTCAAGGTACCGGCCAGGACCGGTGTCCGACGGGCGGTTGAAGACCTCGCGCATCATCGTGGTGATGCCGACGTCGTCGCGATCGCTGACGAAAGTCGCGGCAATGCGCGCGCGGGCACGGTCGATGTTTGCCGCGGCGTGATGGCTTTCGAACGGCACCTCGAAGGTGTAGGCCAGAACTCGCTTCCCGTGCTCGTTGACGTACTTGTCGAGCAGGTAGGTGCTGTCCTTTCCACCGCTGTACATCAAGAGCATGTCGTACTGGCCGTGTGGGCTCGGGCCGGAGGCCGCGAACTCGTCGTAGACCTCGGTGGCGTACTGAGCGTTGGCGAGCACCTCGGCTGCGATGTCCAGTCGGCACAAGTTGCAGATCTCGTCTGCATCCAGGCTGATGCCCGGGTGGTCGGCGGCGAGCGTGCAGATCCGGCAGTAGGTCACTGTGATTTCCCTCCGTCGCGGCCCCGTACGAGCCGGGCCCGGCGCTGATCCAGCCTGGACGTGCTGCGCCGCCCACCCGTCGTCGGCGGTGCGCTCCCGTGTGGCGCGTCCAGGAACGCCGCGAGCAGGCGGATCGTCGGGTAGGTGTACGCATCCAGGCCACTGACCTGGGTACCTAGCTGACGCAGAGCGGCGACCATGTGCATGAGCAACAGCGAGTCCCCGCCAGCGTCGAAGAAGTTCTCCTCGACATCGACCGCCCCCACACCCAGCAGCCGCCGCCAGATCTCGGCGACCGTCCGCTCGGTGGCCGAACGCGGCCCACGGCCGTCCGCCGGCGCCACATCGGGCCGGGGCAGCGCACGAAGGTCAACCTTGCCGTTGAGGGTCCGGGGGATGTGCTCCAGCAAGGTCGCCGTCGCCGGGACCATGTAGGCCGGCAGCCTGGCCGACAGCCACGCGCGCAGCTGCGACGGCTGCGGCTGATGCCCGGGAGCTGCCACGACGTAGGCGGTCAGCCGCACCGAGTCGGGGCTGGTGGCGTCGACGGCGACGACGGCGTCGGCGACCGCGGGGTGTTCGCGCAACGCCTGCTCGATCTCACCGGGTTCGACGCGGTAGCCGCGCAACTTGATCTGCCGGTCGGTCCGCCCCCGGAACTCGTACCTGCCGTCCGGCAGTCGGCGCACCAGGTCGCCGGTGCGGTATAGCCGGTCGGGCGCGCCCGGATCGCCCAGGAAGCGGCTGGCGGTCAGCTCCGGCTGTCCCAGATACCCCTCGGCGACCCCTTCGCCGCCGATGCACAGTTCGCCTTCCCGCCCGTCCAGAACAGGCTCCCCCTGGCCGTCCAGGACTACGAAGCGGGTGTTGGCGATGGGACGGCCCAGTGTGACGGCCTCGCCCGTACCGACGTTCGCCACCGCTGACCAGATCGTGGTCTCGGTCGGCCCGTACATGTTCCACAGCTCTCCCGCCCGTGCCACCAGAGACCGGGCCAGGTCCGGCGGCAGTGCCTCGCCCCCGCACAGGACCCTGAGCCCTGGACCGCCGACCCATCCAGCGGTGAGCAGCATCCGCCATGTCGCCGGGGTCGCCTGCATGATCGTCGGGTGGGTTCGTTCCAGGAGTTCGCGCAGTGCGAATCCGTCGGCCGCGGTCTCAGCCGGTGCGATGACCACGCTGGCGCCCGTGACCAGCGGCAGGAGAAGCTCCAGGCCCGCGATGTCAAAGCACACGGTCGTGACCGCGAGCAGCCGGTCTCCGGCGGCGCAGCCCGGCGAGGTGGCCATCGCGCACAGCAGGTTTGTCAGCGCCCGATGGCCCACGACCACCCCCTTGGGCCGCCCCGTCGAGCCAGAGGTGTACACGACATATGCGCGGCGGTCCGGGTCGGCGTCGTCAGCCGGGTCCGCAGCGCTTTCGTCGATCAGCATCCGCTCGGCGTCGAGGTCTACCACGCGCAGCCCAGCGGCAGGCAGGGACATCCTGGTGCTGCCATCGGCCAGGACCCAGGGGACCGCGGCGTCGCGCAGCATGGCCTCGATCCGTGCCGGCGGGTAGATCGGATCCACGGGCACGTACGCCCCGCCAGTCATCATCACGGCGAGCAGCCCGACTGGCAGAGTGGTGGTCCGCGGCAGGCACACCCCGACCAAAGTGCCAGGCCCCACCCCCAGGCCACGCAGGTAAGCGGCCAACCGCCGGGCGTGCTCGAGCAACTCGCGGTAGGTCATCGAGCCATCGGACGCCTCAACAGCCACCGCTTGGGGACGACGCCGAGCCTGTTCTTCGAACAGGTGGCTGGTGCAGCGGTCGCGGGGGTAGGCGACGGGCTCCACGTCGGCGGCGCCCGCGGTGGCCGAATGCGGCGAAGCCGTGCGAGCGACAGCGTCCGCAGGACCAGCCAGCCGCGCTAGTGCTGTGCGCAAGTCAGCCAGCATCATGGCGACCGTGGTCTCGTCGATACGACACCGGTCGAAGCCTGCTTTGACCGTCAGGCGGTCCCCCTGGTAAACGGTCACGGTGAGCGGGTAGTGCGCGCGCTCTTCCAACTGGAATTGGCGGTGGCGCCATGCTCCGCCTAAGGCACGCAACTGCTCGGCGGCGGGACGGTTGTCGAACACGAGGACGCTGTCGAACAGCGGCGTGCCGCGGCTGATGCCGCACCAGTCGGCGATGCTGCGCAGCGGCGTGTACTCGACCTGCCGCAGTTCCACGTAGCGGCGCCGCACCTCGTCCAACAGCCGGGCGGTGGACACCCCTTCGGCGATAGTGACCCGCAACGGCAGGGTATTCATGAGCAGACCCACCATGTCGGCACCGCCGGGATGGAACCCTCGGCAGGACTTTGTGATGCCGAACAACACATCGTCCCGGCCGCTGTGCCCCTGCAGCACCAGTGCCCAAGCCGCGAGAACGAGCGTGTTGACAGTGACCCGGTGTTCGGCCGCCGCACGAACCAGGGCGGCAGTCGCAGACTCGTCGATCTCCCGGACGATGGCACCGGACAGATCCCGGCCCGGCCGCATGCCTGACCCGACGGTCCCGGGCAACGGCGTGGGCAGTTGCGCGCCGGCCAGGCGGCCGCGCCAGAACCGCGCGGCAGCTGAGTAGTCCTGTTGGGCGAGCCAGTCGACATAGAAGGAGAAGCCCCTGCGGGTCGGAAGGTCCGTGCCTCCCTCGTAAAGGTGCATCAGCTCCTGCAGCAAGATCGCGTACGAGCGGCCGTCCATCAGCGCGTGATGGGAGGTCCACACCAGCGTGGTGCCTTCGCCGGTCGCCCCCCAGGCGAACCGGAGCGCTGGCTGCTCGGCCGGCGAGAGTGGCGCCGCCCGGTCTTGGGCGAGGAAGTCGGCCAGCCGCCCGGCGCCTGCAGGGCCGGACCAGTCGTGTCGCGAGGCAACCACCATTGGCTCGGAGAGGACCTCCTGGCGGGCGTCCTGCGGATCGTCAAGGTGGAACACGGTCCGCAGAATCGGATGACGCTCGCAGAGGCTGCGCAACGCCGCACGCCACCGCGCCTGGTCGACCGCTCCCGGCAGCGTCAGGATCTTCTGCTGTACGTAGACACCGTCGTCGGGTGAGGTCATCGAGTGCAGCAACATGCCGTGCTGCAGTGGCGTCAACGGGAAGGCCGAGTGACGATCCACAGAACCCCCTGACTCTTGCCGTAGACGGTGTTGGTGGCGATGTACTCGCGCGGGCCACCCACAGCGGTGCTCTGCCCGTGCACTTCGATGACGCCAACCCCGCCGGGGTGCGTCGTCCGCCGGAATACCTGCTGCTGCATCTCGGTCGAAGTTGCGGTCAGACGGCTTCCCTGCCCGTCATTCGCGACCGCGCTGCCCGTGATCACCGCCAGCACCCGGGCCGCCGGACATCCGCCGGACGGCCCGCCGGAACTGGGCCCACCGCGGACGTCTCCTCGATCGCCGGACGCCACAACACCAGGAGTTCCCACCCCGCCGGGAAATCGGCAGGATGCCTCGATCACCGAGATCGGTTCCGCACTCGACGCAGACACGACCCACCGCCTACTCGGCGATCGCCGTGCGGTAGGTGAACCGAAACACCGGCAACGACCGGCCCTCGAAGCGCACGACATCATCGGCCCGCTCGAAATGCTGATGGCAGCCGTAGTACGGGACGGAGACACGCTCCGGCAGCGTCAGCGCGTCCAGTTCGAAAACTGGCTCCATACCCTCCGGAGCTCCACAGAGAAGGATCGTGATCACCGCATATCACTCCCAGCACAGGTCTCGGCCGCACAACGCCAGGCATAAGGAAGTCAGGAATGGACACGAGAAGGGTGTGCGTACATCGAACGGCAGAAGGCGATCGTGACCTGCATCAGAGGAGCAGAGGCACGCCTGTTGACCGAACGATGTACGGCACCTCCGCGGTCCACCGGCATGACCGCCAGACCTGCTCGCCACAACATGGAACGCCCGGGCAACCGCCTGATGAAAGGTCCAGGACGCAGTATTGCGGGGCACTCATTGCAATAAAGTGCCATTGTGAAATGCGTGATGCCGTCACCTAAGTTGACACCTAAGGCATCGGGCATACATGTGGAGCGACAGCCACCGCTTTACACGGAGACCGCCGAGGTACGCCTAGCTGGTGTCGACGCCGTCACCAAGAAGTACGTCGCTGCGCGGAACCCAACCGACAGGAGGAGTCCGCAGATCTCCGGGTCATCTCGGATGGACTCGCACTGGCACTCCCGCCAGTTTTCCCTGGTGGTGGAGTCACGCCGACACCAGTAGCGGCCCCGCGCGCCCTCAGATCGTCAGCCGGGTTGCGCTCGGTGGATGCTGACCGCAGAGCCGCCGTCCTCGTAGGGTCGGCGCCCCACGTCGCGAATCGGAGGGAACGACCGATGTCCGGCTTCTGGGCCACCGGCATGGAATGGCCGGGATCGGGGTGTCACGAAACTGAGATCGCGAAACGTCCACCGCTACCTCCATACCGCCTGCTCGTTCACCGACCCGAGCAGGGCGGGCGCAGGTCGATGCGGGAACCGCTATGGTGCCGCTGGTGCGGACAGACCTGTGTCTGCACCAGCGGCCCTGCCTGACGGCGGGGCCTTTTCGTTGTCCCCTGCTCTGCTCACCCTGACCGGCCTGGCGGCACTGATGGTCCATGGGCGCATCGCCGGGCAGGCGATGCGCCGGGGTCGATCGGAGGATCTGCCGCAGATGCTGGAGACCAGTGGTAGGAGGCGGGTTGCGACAGCACCTTCACCAGAGCAGTTCACCAAGTCCAGCCAGGCCGGGCCCGGTTACGCCCTTGCCCCCTGGGCAGTCAGGTGCCACGCGCGCCCGCTGACCTCCCCGCTTTGTCAGGTACAGCAGCTCCTTGGGATCACGTCAGCATGTTGACTCTCTGCACGTCCCGAGATTCTTCCGCAACACAGATTCACAAGCTCACAAGATTGCCCAGTGTGCGACGAGTCTCCGACCTAATGCTTCTTGACGGTGCGTGATGCCGACGGTGTACTTCCTAGACGCGGAAATCCATACAGCGCTTATTTTCGGATAAGAGATGGCGAGGATCAATGTTGCAGCAGGCAGTCGTGCAGTGCCCCTGTGAGAAATTGATCCTTAAGCGGCGGCCGGAGGATTTCAGGGTTGTGGAATCACCGATGCCCGAGGCGTGTTCGCCTGCGCAAGGCGCTTGGCAGTATCTGCGGTTATGGAAGCGTGGCTATACGACGTTCGAGGCAGTTGCGCTCATTGCCAAGTACTTCGCGTGCGCTGAGGCAGAGGTGGGGTATGCCGGGCTGAAGGATGAGGATGCCGTCACCGAGCAGACGGTGTCCTTGCCTGCCGGAGTAGGGCAAGTTGAGGTTGATGGCTTCAACCGCCGCTATGCTGCTGCCGGTTCGGAGCGGCTGCTCTGGCTTGCGCCGCTGGGTTATGCGAGTGAGCCTCTCCAGGTGGGCCGGCTGCTTGGCAACGGGTTTCGTATCTCCGTACGGAATTTACGGCCGGCCGTAGCCGCAAGGATTGCGGGGCAACGTCACAGCATCTTGTTCCTCAACTACTATGACGTTCAACGGTTCGGGGTGCCTGGTGGGCCACGCTCCAGTCACTTGATCGGCCGGGCTCTCCGGGACGGCCGATATGCGGAGGCTTTGGCGCTGGTGGCGGATTCACAATCACCGCAAGCGGCCTCCGCCTCACTTTGGAATGGAAGCCCAGAGGAATTCTTCAGTCGGCTCGATCCCCGGGTGGTTTCGCTGTACCACAACGCTGCCTCCGCACATGCGTGGAACGACCGGCTCGCAGGGCTTCTCCGCGACGGGTACGACGCGAGTACGGGAATGTCCCGAGAGGGGCTGCCCTTCCGGTTCGCAGACGATCAGGAAACGCTGGCGCACCTGCTCGCCACGGGCCCAGAGCTGCTTTACCGAAAGCACCGGCCGGGGCCCGACCGCGCCATCACTCACAAGGTTTCCAGCCGCGCCACGGTTCTGCAGTCCCAGATCGAGGCGGGCCCCATGGACGAGGACGCGTTCTATCCAGGTCGAATGTGCTGCGACCTGTCGCTGTTCCTGCCCGCCGGTGCCTACGCCACCATGGCGCTGGCCCAGTTTCTCCACCAGCGGGTCTGTTGCGCCGCCAACATGCCCGCCGCCACCGCGCGTTCGAAGCTCAACTGAAGAACTCACTGACTGGACCCGGTAGCGCGTGCCGAGGAACGCCCCATCCGGAACGTCGCCGAACAGGCGCGTAATCCTAGGCCCTCGCCCGCTGCCGGGTCCATCCCGACGGATGCTGCACAGCCATCGACCCTTGCTGTGGCACCTGCCCAGCCAGGATCGACGGCAAGGTGCGCTGTGTGCGGGCGGGCTGTGTTCTGGCGCGCCCGTGAACGAATGACGGACTACCTCTGCGGTTCTCACTATCTGGGGAATGTGCCATGTGCGGGATTGTCGGGCAGGTGGATTACAGCAGCGATCTACGCGATTCGCGTAATGCCGTGCTGGCCATGGCTCGCACTATGGCGAACCGTGGCCCGGATGACGAGGGAACCTGGACCAGCCGGCGCGCGGCCCTTGGGCATCGGCGGTTGGCAGTGATCGATCTGGCTGGCGGCAAGCAGCCGATGGCCCGGGGGCAAGAGGACGGTCCGGCGGTTGCTCTCACCTTCAGCGGAGAGATCTACAACTATCGTGAGCTGCGGGCACAGTTGGTCGATCTTGGCCACGAGTTTCGCACCGTCAGCGATACCGAGGTGTTGGTGCACGCCTACCTCCAGTGGGGCAAGGCAGTGGCCGGCCGTCTCAACGGAATGTTCGCGTTCGCCATCTGGGACGGCCGTAGCGATGAGCTTGTGCTGTGCCGTGACCGACTGGGCATCAAGCCGCTGTATTACACCCCCACGGCGAGCGGGGTCATTTTCGGCTCGGAGGCAAAGGCGCTCTTCGCCGGCGACGGGATTCGCCCCATGCTCGACCTGGATGGTCTGCGTGAACTGCTCTTGAACGCCAGCCTGGTGAGAAGGCCGGGGCATGCGGTGTTCCAGGGGATCCGAGAGGTCGAGCCAGGCTGCCTGGTGACCGTTGCCGCATCGGGAATCACCGAACAACGCTATTGGGATGTAGAGGCTCAACCGCACTGTGACGACCAGGCGTCCACCATCGCCCGCGTCCGTTCCCTGCTGGAGGACATCGTCGAACGCCAGCTCGTGGCCGACGTTCCGGTGTGTGTCCTGCTCTCCGGTGGACTGGACTCCAGCACGCTCACCGCTCTGGCGGGGCGCGCACTACACCGTCACGGCCGGTCACGAGTGCGGTCCATCGGGCTGACCTACGAGGCACAGGCCGACGGCAGATCAACTGACGCGCTACGTACGACTCTCGACGACCCATACATTCTGCTGATGTCCGACCACGTCGGCACCTCCCATACCGACGTGCGTATCACATCCGATGACCTCACACGTACGGACACGATCCGAGCCTGCACAGGAGCACGTGACCTTCCCTATCTGGGCAACTTCGACGCTTCCCTGTATCTGCTGAGCAAGGCCACGCGCGAGCATGCAACCGTTGCCCTGTCCGGAGAAGGAGCAGATGAGTTCTTTGCCGGATACCCGTGGTTCCACGAGCCCTTTGACCCCGATGACCAGCAGCTGCCGTGGCTCGCGATACAGGGCTTCGGCTCCGAGCACACCATCTTCTCCCCTGCGCTCGTCGACCGGCTCGATATGCCGGGTACTCGCCGTTCACTGTGCAGAGCGGCGTTCGATTCCGCTCCCGTCGCCGACGGCTTGTCTGACGCCGAACGGTGCACGCGGCAGATGACCTACCTGCATCTCAAGCATCACCTGCCGGCGCTGCTGGACCGGAAGGACCGGCTGAGCATGGCCGCCGGCCTCGAGATCCGGGTCCCGTTCTGCGACCACCGACTCGTGGAGTACCTGTACAACATCCCCTGGTCGTTGAAGACCTTCGACGGCCGGGAAAAGAGCCTCTTGCGCGCCGCGGCCCGCGATTTGCTGCCGTCGGCCGTTGCCAACCGCAAGAAGAGTGCCTTCCCTCTCATGCGACACCCGGGCTATGCCGCCTCACTGGGACAGGCCGTCGGCGAGATCCTGCGCACCGCAGGTCCTGTCACCCCGCTGCTCGACATCACCACGGTGCGCGGGCTCATCGAGCACGTGGACCAGGCTGACGTCGCGCGGCTGCATTCATTGGAGTTCCTGCTGGCCCTCAATACCTGGCTTCAGGAGTACGCCGTGGAGGTACACATATGAACGCACGCTTTGGGTCGCGAGAGGCCAAAGACTCAAGCGGGCCGATGGTCAAGACCGGCTCAGCCCGACGCGAGACCGAGCCGGCCGCCGCCACAGACATCGTGCAAGTGGCCGGCATCGTGGACGAGTCCGAGGCGAGAATGCTGCTGGACGCCGGTGTGGACTGGCTGGGGATCCCGTTGAGACTGGCGGTGCACCACGAAGACGTCGATGACGCCGAGGCCGCCGATATCGTCCGCCGGGTGGGAATGCAGCCCTTCACTCTCATCACCTATCTGGACCGCGCGGCCGACATCGCCAAACTGTGTCAGCGCCTGAACGTCTCGCGCGTACAACTGCACGGCAGCATCCACCCGCGCGAGCTCCGGGAACTCCGCGACTGCGCGCCTGACCTGGTGGTCCTCAAGAGCATCGTTGTCCGGGCCGGCGACACCGAAGCGCCCTGCGCCCTGGTCGAGCGCTTCACCCCTTACGTCGATGCGTTCATCACCGACACGTACGACCCGGTTACGGGCGCTTCCGGCGCGACCGGGCTGACACACGACTGGCGCGTCAGCCGCGCAATCGTGGCATCGACTACGCGCCCTGTGATCCTCGCGGGCGGCCTGCGCCCGGACAACGTCGCCGACGCCATCCGCGCTGTCCGCCCGGCCGGCGTCGACGTCCACACAGGAATCGAGCAATCGAACGGCAGGAAGGACCCCCTCCTCACCCAGGCGTTCGTTGCCCATGCCCGTGCTGCCTTCAACACGTACAGGACCGGACCGGCTGAGAAACCTCGCCGCATATGAAGAGCATGAGGTCAAGGATGATCCAGCTTCCTGACTACGCTGCCCGCATGTTCGCCGAGGAGGACGCCCGGTCTCCGGCTCATATGGCGGACGCGTTCACCGACGTCGCCACCCTGGGCAGGCTGTGTCGTGGGGCGCTGTCCCTGGCTCGGCCCGGTCCCACCCGCGAGCTGTTCTGCACCACCGTGGCCCATTTCACGAAGGCCTGCCGCGAAGCCGTCGAACAGTACTTGAGCAACGCGGCCGGCCTCGACAACCTGACAGAACTGTTCATCCAGAGCCTGTTCTCAACCGGGCTCCCGGCACAGTCTCATGCATGTCGTGACGAGCTGACGGTGCATCGCGCCAGGCTCTCCGCGTACGTCAGCTCTGTCGTGACACGAACTCTTCCACGCCGACCGGAATTGAATCTCCTGTCCTACGGCGGTGGCGACTGCTTTCACGAGGTGGAGATCGCCCGCCAGGCGGTGGCATCCGGGCTGACCCAGCACGTGAATCTGTACCGCTTTGATCCCCTCGGGGCCGAGGACGGTATCGCCGTGAACCTGTCGGAGGCGGACCTGCACGCCTCCGCGTCCCTCCCACGCATGGACCTCGTCACCGCTTTCAACTGCCTGCACCACGTCCGGCCTGCCGACCGCTGGGGGCAAGTCGCTGCCGTGCTGCGCTGTTTGTCCCGCCCGGGCTCGCTCGCGATCTGGGAGGAAAGCCTCTGCGCCCCGGCATCGCGTCACCACAACCTCGTCGGACGTGCCCACTCCCTGTTCCTGATGCAGATCGACGTTCTCTGGAATGCCCTCATGTCCCCGCAGTGGGTACAAAGCAGCGGTCTAGCCGATGACATGGCCTTCTTCATCCGCTACCTCACTGCCGAAGACCTGAGCGACATCCTCGGTCATCTCCCGCAACCGACCTCCTACAAGGTTCACCCGGTCACGGACGCAGACGGCTTTGGCTCCACCCTCCTGATGCACCGCCTGCTCCCCCACAGGCCGGCCGTGCCCAATAGCGCCTGACCACCTGACCAGAGGCAGGCAGACCATGACTGATCCCTTGCTCACCTGGATCAAGCGAAACGGTGTCCTCCACGGAGATTTCCTCTCCACCACCGGCGCCAGGATCGACACGTACATAGATGTCCGCGCACTCGCCTTCGCGGATGAGACAGCACCGCTGCTCGCCGACGCGATGCTTGAGTTGACCGCGCATCTCGCCTACGACGCCGTCGGCGGCCCCGCCCTTGCCGCGGTACCGATCGCCTGCTCGATGGCCCACACCGCACGCGTACAAGGACGACACCTGGACACCTACGCGGTTCGTGGAAGCCCCAAGCCGTATGGCCGCATGCGCCGGATCGAAGGCCCCGATCTCGCCGGCCGGCGTGTACTTGTCGTCGACGATGTCTGCGATTCGGGGCGGGCGGCCCTGGCCGCGGTGGACGCGCTCCAGGAGGCCAAGGCAGACGTGGCGGCCGTCGCCGTCGTGGTCGATCGGGGACGCCAAGGCCGGATTCGGCTGCGGAACATGCCTCTCCTGAGTCTGTACGACGCGCATGACCTTGGGTCCCCATAACGACAGAGACCCCGGTCATGCGGATCGCGCCCCTGCGCTGCAAGGCCGTCTCTCGGGGAGATAGCACGGCCACCGCCGGGTGTACCCGCCGGTGGCCAGTGCGCTCAGCACCCAACAATTCGAGGGCTCTGCCATGGCACCAACCGCCGGTCTCTAAAGCGCGGGCAGCACCACGCTCAGGGTGGCTCCGGGTTGGATGCCGTACGAGGCGAAGGTCTGGGTGTCTTCGAGGCGCTTGCCCGCGTAGATCAGCCTCTGCTGGTCGGGCGGCAGGCCCTCCTTGGCCTGGATTACTTCTTTGACCCTCAGGAGGATGTCGTTGCGGTCGAATTCGACGGCAATGTTCTTGCCCTTGAGCGTCTTGACGAAGATGGGCATCTTGGCGGCGATCATGTGGCGAGCGCCGGGAAAGATCTGCCGCTTCTTCGCCACCGACAGGTCGGCGTGGACGGAGACGCCGGGCGCCTTGCCTGTCACTGTGAGGTGCAGTGCCGAGGATGTGACTCCTTCGGTTGCTCCTTGTCCGGTCACAGCGATTTCATTGACGGCGAGTTGACCGTTGACCGGCACCTGGACCACTTTGGTGCCGAGAGTGACGGGGACGCTGCTGGTGACGGCAGTCCGCCAGCTCTGCGACGTCGGGCCGGACGGCAGCGACACCGGGCTACCAGAGACATACAGCGCACCGAGCTGGGTGATGCCGTCGCATTTGGCAGTGCGGGTGGCTTCCTCGGCGGTGCAGGCCAGTGCGCCGGTGAGCCCTTCCGCGCGGATCAGATCGCCCAGCAGACGCACGTCCTGGACCGTGGAGATGGACGAGCCGAGCCGCCGCTTCGGAGCGGCCTCAACCTTGTTGTTGGACACATAGCCGCCGATGTCCTGCAGTTGTGCCACACGTGGGTGCAATGGCTTACCGGCTGACACCGTGCCCTGGGTGCGGTCGGCATCGCCCAGCGAATTCTGTTCGGCCTCGACTTCGCAATCGATCTTCGTGGTGCGCTTGCCTGACGGGGTACTCACGGTGACCGTTCCGGAGAGCGCGCAGATCCGGTTGCGTGCATCCTGCTCCTTCACCTGTGCCGAGGCCGGCTGTAAACCTGCCGCCAAGACTGGCATGGCGCAGAGGACTGACGTAAGTGCCATTCTCAGTCTCAAAGTGTTCCGCCTTTCCCACACGACACGGAAATTAGTCGCACGTGCCGAATTCATGAATGCAATCTTTAGGGGGGTGATTTTAGGGTGTGCGCGAGAGCTTGCCCGCGATCGACACAGCGGCACCGGGCGGCAGCATGCCGACCACTCGATCGCCCGAGTTCTTCGGCATGTCGTGACCCACCGATCACTTCTGCCTGAGCGAGACCACGATGTCCCCGCCCAGGGGCGGCCAGAGGCCGACTACCGATGTCGCGCAGCGGACAAGTCGCTGCGGGCGAGGTCAATCTCCAACACGCTCCACCAGCTGAAAGGCCAGGCACACCAGAGGGGTGTGGGGCTCAACTGGCGTACCTACGTGCTCCCAGAAGCGCTGATGGCCGACCTGCCACTCTTCGAGCGAGGCATCGCCCTCGCCTTCAGCCGCGGCGTGCTCCCATGTCACTTCACCGAAAGTCCTGATCTCTACGCCGGTGATCTCGACGGTCGCAATGGCCTGACCCGCGTTGTCCAGCAGGGCGAGCCGCTCCCCCACGAACTCAAGCCCCTCGGTCTCCTCGACGTACTCCCCAAGGAGACCAGTCGTCGCGGACTTCCTTCCGGCCAGCACAAGCGAGTTGAGCCGATCCCGTATCGCGCCTGCTGCTCCCAGTTCAAGAGCACGCATGCCATTTACTCGGGGCCACATTGCCGCATCGCCACACCTGGGTCTCTCGGGTCACTTGCCAGTATCGATGGACTCACTCGGGATCATATGTCGCAGCCGTGGCAACCGGTGGCGCCCCCTGAGCAGGCCGGGGCCTTGGTGCATGACCCGCCTCAGCCGCAGGCAACGGACCGGCACCGTACCGGTGCCGGTCCGTTCACTTCGGATCCTCCTGAGTCTTCGTTTCTGGCCGTCCGCGCCAATTGCCGCTCTCCAGGCCGGATTTCGGGGCGCGTCTGGGCTTGCCGGATGGGTCCTGGCGGATAGGTCCTGGCGGACAGGTCTTAACGTACGACGGCGAAGCTCTGGTTCGCCGACCGTACTGAAGCAGGACGGACGCTTCGAGGCGGTGGCCAATCGGCCGGCCTTACGTAAACGTCAGTGTTGCTGCGCCTGTCACCTCTGTGATGCCCTGGCCACTCACACAACCTATTGGGGCGCCGAGGGGCACCAGAACTGCTTCGTTGGTCATCATCTGACCTTCAAACCGCCCGCTTTGCACTGTGCCCGTAGATACGAGGACCACCCCGACCAGAGGGCGGGAGACGACGGCAGTGGTGAAGGGGATGACACTCTCTTCGCCGTTACCCCATTCGACGGTCAGCGTCCCCGAGGAGGAGTTCAGGTTGGGGGCACATGAGAGCATGCCGCTCCCGCTTGCTTCGTAGTGCGCAGTCTGTCCTTCGAGGTCGAGTGGGCACGAAAGGTCGGCGCTGCCGGTGAAGTTGACCGTCTGTGGAGTCGGGGTCAAGCCTGGGCTGTAAGTCGTCGTTGAGGTTCCGGCGCAAGTGGACAGCGGATCGGAGAGGCTTCCCGGCGCGGCTTGCGCCGTAGAACTGGTGCCTGCCGCGACGCCGAGCAGGCAAGCCATTGCGAGTGCAGCTCCAGAAATCCTCCCGCGCCTCGATTTTCTTGAGACGCCGCTCCGCAATATTATGAATAGCGATCTCACGGGCCAGTCCTTCCTTTTGGGATTCATGGACGCATGATGGGTGGTCGCATTTTTTTCTTCAGGCGATTGAGATGCGATTCCTTCCGGCGGACATCTCCATCTACGTCATTGCGCGCGACTGCCGAGACACTGGGAGAGTTGATCGCGTGGCCGTGTCTTCGTCTTCGTGCGTGGTCCAGCAGGGATGCGCAACCATGAGGTGAGCGTCCCTGCGCTCAACTCCCGTGCCCAGAGGTGCGACCCGGGCGTTTGGGAGCATCGGGTGCAATCCAGGGGGCGCGCGGATGCGTTGCGCCCTGGTCTCGATGCACCCTGGCGCTGCGCCAGAGGTCGGCTGCCCCCTTGACTACGAAGATGGCCATGCTCAGTAGCGCGACGGGGCAAGCAGGCCGCTCAGATCTGCCAGTCGCGCAGGCGGTCCGCGGCACCGAACACATCGGCCTTCCCGGACAGCACGTCCCGGGCGAGGTCGACGAGGGCGCCATAGGGAGGGTCGATCCCGACGCCGCTGATGTGCATGTAGGCGACCGCGACCGAGCAGGCGAAGCGTGCGTTGGCCGAGGGCAGGGGCTTCAGGAGCACCAGGGTGTGCAGGAGTGCCGCGGCGCGCCAGGCCGGGTCGCTGGTGACGCCGAGGCGGGGCGGGTCCACGCGGTGGCGGGCCACGGCGGCGACCAGCGCCGAGAAGTCGTTGACCGTGGGCTGGTGGGGGAGGACTTCCTCATGCCGCTGCAGGAGCCAGGGCACGTCGACCGTGATGATGGGAGCCATCGTCAGGCGGCCTGGCCTGCGCCGCGGGGGGTGGGCTCGTCGTCCGGGAAGGCCGCGGCGAACTCGTCCCGGCTCGCGGCGAAGTACCGGCGGAACACCTCGGCGCCCTCCTCCAGCGCGCGGTGGCGGGCGATGTCGGCGGCGGCCGCGGCGCGGACCACGGCCTTGAGCGAGGTGCCGCGCTCCTTGGCGATCGCGCGCAGGTCCTCAAGCTCACGGTCGCTGAATTCCACATTGAGTGCCGCCATGACAGCACCGTACCTCTGCGGTACCAGTCTGTAAATAACCGCAGGTGGGAGAGCATAGAGGGCGGTACCGGGTGCGTGGTGACGAGGGAGGGTCCGCTCGCGGAGAGGGACGGACTACAGGCCGATCTCAATGTCCTCGACGTCGGTGAATTCCACCGTCAGGTCGTGGGCCCGGCGTCCGTTGTCACGGAAGTAGTGCTCGCCCAGGCCCTGTGCGGCGATCTGCCGGAGCTGTTCCTCGGTGGCGCCCGCGTCGCGGGCGGCGAACAGCTGCTGGGCCCAGTGCGGGGACAGGGCCTGGGTGATGTCGCGGACGCGGGCGTCGTCGGTGGTGCCCGGTGCCGCGGTGAAGCCGAAGCGGGCGCGGGTGGCGACGACGATCCCGTCCGTGGATGCCGCCCTCTCCTTGGCCTTCGCCCGGATCTGCGGCTGCCATCGCCTGGTCACTTCCCTCTCCAGGCGTGCGGCGAGGTCCTTGCGGGGCCGTTTGAGCTGCCCCGCCACGTACCGCTCCACCGTGCGCGGGGAGATCCCGAGCAGCTGTGCGACAGCCTTCGTCGTCTTGACTTGCTTGACCAAGTACTTCATCCGCGCCTGCGCGGACTTGGGGACGGGGCGGGTGAACGCCCCCTCCAGCGCCTGGTCCAGGCTCTCGCCGAGCTGGTCCACGATCGTCTACTCCCCGTCGTCGGCGGCCTTGCCGCCGTCCTTGATGATGCGGGCGATGTTCACCAGGCCGTGCTGTTCATACTGTGCCTCGGCCCACAGGGTGGTCTGGGTGCCTTCGTGCTTGACCATTCCGGGCGACACACCCAGGCGGAAGGCACCCGGCACCGGCTTGCCGTCGGGCGTACGCGGCAGGAAGTCCAGCGGGCTCGGTCCGTCGGAGGGGTAGACGATGCAGTCCGTGCCGACCGCCACCGGGAACAGGCCGACGGCGGTCGCGACCTTCATCAGCTTGCGATGCAGGTTGACCCGGGTCGTGGCCAGGACCGCCGCCCGGATGTCGGGGCGCCAGGTCGGGCGTGCCAGTGCCGGCCACGGCTCGAACAGCGGCGTACTGCGCGGGCGTTCGCGCAGCTTGCCGATGCCGCCCTTCGCCGTCGCCTTGATCGCCTTGAGTACGAGGGCCATCTCAGGGTCGGTCTGCTTGTGCACGGCCATCGCCTCCAGGAACGCCCCCTCCTCCATGCCAGGCGTCACCCCCAGGTCGGCCATCGTCTGCATGTAGGCGTCGCGCAGCCGCTGGTACCAGGCATCCAGGTAACTGCCGTGCTCGTAGCGGACGTACGCCTCCATCGGCGCGACGTCGTAACCGAGTTCCACGGCGTACGCGAGCGTGGGTGTGGCGTACCAGGCCGGGCCCTCGGGGCGCTCTCCCCTGGCCGTGAACGGGCTGGGCAGGCGTTCGTCCAGGGCGATGTGGGAAAGGTCGGCCAGCCAGGAGCCGGGCAGCTTCGGGTCGAACGCGGGGTTCGTGAGGTGGGTTGGCCCGCCAAGGCCCACGGTGAGCCGGTTCGCGGCGGCGGGGAAGGCCATGTTGACGTCGATGCCGACGACGAAGGGCTTCATGCACTCCTCGTCGGTCAGCGGCCTGCACCAGTCGTAGGACTCCTCCATCAGCATCTCTGCGGGAGTGCGCTGGTGGTGGCGTGCGAACCTGCCCTTGAGCATCGGGTGCCCATCGGGGACCTCGCACTCCACCGGCTCATGAACCACCGTCAGCGCGCCCGGCGCCGGGGCGCTGTGCCACTCCCCTGTGTTCTCGTCCTTCACCGCCCGGGTCGGCGGGTGCAGGGCGGTCATCAGTTCCAGACCGGTGACGGCCGTGGTGCCGCGCGGAGTCATCACGCGGGTGGCATAGGTGCCCAGGAACCGGGCCAGGTCCGCCGCCGCCATCGTGGGCAGCAAGGGGTTGTCCTTGTTGTCCCACTCGCGGGCATCGAGAGCGTTCCAGGACGGGATGCACAGCTGGACACAGTGCCGCCTGGCGCCTTGGGCCGGGCGGAAGATCCTCGCCCACGGGCCGAATCCGCGCTTGGTGAGCTGCCATTCGGCGCGTTCCAGCTGCTTGAGCACCTTGTGCCCGGCAGGGAGGCGTCCGGTGCGCCGTTCCTCTGGGGTGAGGGAGGCGGGCAGTTGGTAGCGCTCCAGCGCGGCAGGGGTCAGGACCAAGACCGGGTCGGCGTCGCGGCCGTTGCGGTGCAGGCGGGGCTGGCCCAGCCTCGCCTCCTGCAGCGTCCAGTCCACCAGTGCCGGGAGGGACTTGGCGGGTACGTCCAGGACCAGGCCGCCGACGCAGTACGCCACCGCTTGTCCGTCCTGGTCGCAGTCGATGACCGCGAGCGGGCCGTTCTCGAAGCGTGGGTCGGTGGCGGGCGGCGTGGGGGGCTTCTTCGCTGTCCCCTTCCTCGCCTCCGGGCGCCGGGGGGGTGACTGCGGGCTGGGGGTGGTCGTGGGGGGCGGTGATGGTGACATGGCCGGGGGCGGGACCGTTCGTGCCGGGGCCGGGTCGTTGAGCGGCTCCGGGGCTGCCGGAGCCGAGGGGGCGGAGGCCATGGGGGCTTCGGCGGGGGTTGCAGGGGCGGGAGTCGCGGGGAAGCGTGCGGCGAGGCCCTCCAGGAGCCGGGCGTAGGCGGCGCGCTTGGGCGGGCGCGGCTCGCTCCGGCCGCTCTCCCAGTTCCCGACCGCTTCCCTGCGCGCGTCCAGCGCGTTGGCGATCTGAACCTGACTCAGCCCGGCGGCCTCACGCAGGCGCTTGCGCTCCGCAGGCGCCGGGAGACCGTCCTGCGCGACATGCTCCAGCAGCGCGTCCACCGCGCCGAACAGCTCATCCTCCGTGGGCACAGAGCTCACCTCCGTCACACAACGTACACTCAACGCACCTTGAAACACTCATCCGATCGCACGTTAATCGCTCATTTCATGTGTGTGGCGGCCCGCGAAGTGACCGGAGTAGAGCCGTCGTTGGCGACGGACACACGGCGTCTGCCGGTTGCAGGCATCCAGGCCCCCGCGACGAGATGCCCGCAGGGGCCCGTTCCGGCATGCCGGCCGGAGGCATCGCGGTATCCCCAACTCAGTACCGACTTGGTCCAAGAACGCACAGCCCGACGATGCCGCTGTCCGCCGCGGACGACGCTCCCAATAGGCACTCACGCCCACCCGACATGAAGCATACGGCCGACTCTGCGCAGTCTCGATCTAGACATTTAAGGGCGTGTTCCGGACCAGAGGGCCGCACATGATTGCGGTGTACAGCCGCCTTACCGGATCTTCATGGGGCAAGCCCGAGAGATGAGACGGCGGAAGGTTTGTGCAGAGACAGGAAGGTGCGTTTTGGCGAGCCTTCTCTTGTCCCGTCGTGACATCTCCTACCCGTTTGAAAATTTGAATGAGGGAGAACTTGTGATCTCAAGGAAGAAGCGGGTTACCCGTTCCGTGGTCGTGGCCTTGGCGGCCACTGCCGCAGTCACGATGGCCATGCCCACGGGCAACGCCTTCGCTATCGACCACGTCGAATGCCGTGGCGGGGAGAGCTTCCTGAAGATTTGGTCGCACTCGGGTGGTCGCACCAGCGTGGACTGCTACGCCAACAAGGGTAGGACCTCCTTCGGCAACTGGTGGGTCGACCGTATTTCGACAGGAAACAACGATCTCATCTACTTCGATGAAAACGGTGACTCGGTACGCATCAATCGGTGGACCGACATCACTTTCCCGAACCGCCCGCCGCGGGTCAAGGACATCGAAATCCTTTAGTGGACGAGCGGGCCGGTGTGCCGGGAGGGCCACGCTGACTACGATCCTTCGCTGGTTCAATCACCCTCCCCGAGGGAACTGACTTCTCTGCGGGGACGCCCCCCTCTGCCCGGCTCGTGGATGCAGGCCACGCGACTTTCGCGCGGCCTGCATCGACCTCTTCTCGCCTATACAAGTCATCTATCAGCCTGTGCCGATCGCCAGCCAACGTCGAGAAGTGTGTGGGCGGACGGCCACTGCGCCTACTCCTGCTGTGCCGGTGCTGCTGCTCGGCCTTCTCCGGTATAGTGCGCAATGCTCGACAAGGTCTGCATCACGAAGATTTCCCGAGCAATTCCTGGATGAACCAGTTCTTGCCGGCCTGATTCTGGCCGTACAGGTATTCACGCCCACCGGAATTGTATGAGAATTGCACACGGTAAGAATTGCGCCAACTCCCCTCGCCGACCCGGCTCCCCATTGTTCCGTCGCCGTTCAACTGCTGCAGGAACCACTTGTCCGTAGTCATGTCCTGAGCATAGATGTGCGTCCTGCCGTCCACCGCGTAGGGAACAGTCACCTGGTACGGGTTCCTCCAGACGCCACTACCGGGCCCCTCGCCGAGTAGTGTGCTCGGAATCACCTTGCCGCCAGACTCCAACTCGCAAAGGAACCACTCTTTCGTGGCTGTACTGTGCGAATACATGTAGACTTTCTCATCAACGTAGAGCGGGATTTGAACATCGTACCCTCGAGGCCACGTCCCGACGTCGACGTTATCCGAAAGGCCATACCTGTAAACCTCGCCGGACTCGTCACGCTCATCCATTAGTTCCTTGACGGAATAGTCTCCTGTACGGACGTTCTGGCCGTAGATGTATAGACTGTTTCCTATTCGCAATGGAAACATGACGGAATATTCGTCATCCAGGGTCCCGTCTCCAAGCCTGCCGCCCATCTTGCCCCCGGATTTGAGTTCCCTGATGAACCAACTCTTACTACTGTCCGCTTTATGAGCAAAGCAAAGAGCCTTCCCGTCTGCACCGAGGTGGAACATCACGGGATAGACGTCACCCCAACTGCCATTATCGCTTTCGCTGCCCATTCTCCCATCAGACTTCAGCTCTTGGATAAACCAGTAGCCATTCACTTGGTTTTGACCGAAGAAGTAATTTCTTCCCTCAATTTGGAATGGAAACTGCGTCGCGTACGCGTTGCGCCACGAGCCGTCATCTGTCTCTTTTCCCATGTGTGAGGTTACCCATGGAAGTTTCGGCCAGCGGTTTGCCCACAGTATGGGGCCAGCCCTGAAGCTATTCTTCTCGTCAATGTTTGTGGGCTTTCCGTCCTGTCCGGGATCGATGCAGACCGACTGATCTCCCCTGATCAACCAGGCCCCCCACTTTCCGGTCAGCCCTCCCTTGTAGAAGAAGTCCATTGCGTCGATTCCCTCGTGGAACTGGGTGGGCAGCCTCGGCCACCGTTGAGCGATGGACATGGGCCCTGCCCTACCGCCGGGGCCGCTGCCAACCGACGCGGGTCTGCCATCGAGACGAGGGTCGATACAAATGGTTTGTTGACCTTTGATCAGCCATGCTCGCCAACCTGTACTGCCACCGAAATCATATGCGGTCATCGCGTCGATCCCCTGGTGGAACTCAGCGGGCAGCCTCGGCCAGCGCTGGGCAATCGACATCGGGCCAGCTTGGCCGCCAACGCTTGAATCGATGTCAGTAGGTTTTCCGTCCTGACCGGGATCGATACAGACCGTGGATTCTTCTTTGATCAAATACGCCCCCCATGCTCCGGTTATCCCTCCCAGGCTCACAAAGCTCATCGCATCGATTCCCCGATAGAACGGAGCGGGAAGCTTCGGCCAGCGTTCAGCGATAGTCATGGGGCCAGCTTTAGCGCCGGAGCCACCGCCAATGGATTCAGGTTTGCCGTCTTTGCCTAGATACGCACAAAGAGTCTGGTCATCCTTGATGAACCATCCCCCGATTCCTCTGGCCCATAAAGTGTACGAGGAACAAGTAATTTTAGGTCCGGTATATTCGACGCGGCTACTCTCCGAGTCCCAGACAGAGGTCCAGTCCTCGAAATCTAGCGACTCTGTCCCTCGGTGTCTCCCCCAGAGTTCGCCGTCCGATCCCACACAAAATACATACAGGTCTCGATTGCAGTGATCGGGAGAATAGATGCTGATGGCCTGAGGCGGTGATTCAAGGGTAATCCCTGGTGGCGCCTCGAGAGTAAGACGGTCAACGCTTGCATCCCCGCCATACAAGTTGAAGTCTATACCGAGTGCAAACCAGTGCTCTGTTCCGATCTCCATCGATTCGTAGTAGGCAAATGTCGCAGATGTAGAGAACGCGTCGTCGACACGAGAGACTACGTCCCAATCACCTTGATAATAGCGCTGGACGGCGCCATCTTCATCAATCATTAAGTTGGGGAACTCTCCCTGTGGGGCATAGGGGCCCAAGCGAATGCCTTTACTCCCGTCACCTCTTCCTAGATTTCTCCAGCTCTGTCGATTCCATCGATCGAAACGCCAAAGGTTCCCATCACTGCCGATCCCGAAGATTCGTAAACTTCCTGCGCCGTCCCCTCTCATACTCAGGTCGGCCGTAAGCGAAACCGCATCGGACGGCTTCCCGTAATTGATCCAACCCCAATCAGAATAATCACTAGTCCAGAGCTCTATCAGTTCGCCAGTCTCGCCGACAGCAAATACTCCCATATAGTTGTCCTGGCTGCTATCACAGCAGCCAATTGGCGTTCCCATCAGCTTCGGGTAGTCAGCAGGCGTTACATGTCTAGCCCAATGCATATTTACATGGCCCACATCGGTGGAGTACCGCTCCACCAAGTTTCCACTGATATCAATCGCCCATACGCCCTGGTACTTGTCGTCGTCCCATAACATTGTCGGCGTTGATATCAGCGGCACGTGCGGATCGTAAACACCGTGGTCCTCCCATTCCCAGCTGGTGTTCTGATGCCGACGGAGCTCAGATAGCCCACCTTTGTCGGTAACCACCCAAAGGCCATAATAATCATGTCTTTTCGAAAACCCTGAGCCCGGTCGTAACGTGGCAAGACGGCGTCCCATCATTTCACCTCAAGGTTCATTTCATTCAGTAACTCAGTGGCTGGTGGTATCTCCGTTGGCGTTCTGCATGATCTAAAACTCCATCGCCGTATGAAGGGCTTCTTCCCTGTTCAGCAACCTGCTTCCCATCGAGGTGATGCTATAGAGACTTCTATGTCCACCTCTGAGGGTTGGCCCTCGCATTGAGTTCCATCCCGGTCGTCCTCGCCGACGTCGGT
Organism: Streptomyces sp. NPDC050658; assembly: GCF_044457025.1. NCBI lineage: Bacteria > Bacillati > Actinomycetota > Actinomycetes > Kitasatosporales > Streptomycetaceae > Streptomyces > Streptomyces sp. NPDC050658. The sequence continues at coordinate 252,148 of NZ_JBITGM010000012.1, read as the reverse complement.
GGGTCGGGCCTTGGCCAAGCCTTGGCTGTTGGTCTTGGCGACTTCAGCTCGCGACGCGTGTCCGCCCTGGGCCGTCCCTGCCGGCACCCTTTCCGACTCAACCGCGCCCGCCTCCTCGACGCCGACGGCCACCTACCCCGGCAGCCAGTGAGCTGATCGTTCGCAGCAAGGCCTCGGAGCATGGGCGACGCAGCCGGGCCGGGGAGGGCGGGCCGCCAAGACGAGACATAGAAATCGATACCGCACCGCCCAGGAGGGAGGACTGCTGCGCTTCGGGAAGAAGGCACCCTAGCTCGATGGAGTTCGTATGACGCAGATCATTAATGCAGACGACGCCAATCGAATACGACGAAGCGTCGGCAGAGGGCAGCCGTTGGGGCAAAGGCTCAGAACAACCCTCGGGAAATACTTTGCAATGGATCTCAGTGAAATCAGAGTGCATGCCGAGTGCGATGGAGACGCGTTGGCGCGAAAGTTTGATGCACATGCCTTCACCGTGGGGTCTGACATATTTTTCCGGCGTGGGTGCTTCAATCCAAACACTCGGGATGGTCTGGGATTAATCGCCCATGAGATAACACATGCGATACAGCAAGCCAGCCGGCCCAGTGCAGTTGGGCCTGATTGGATCGCATCTCATGATGATGCCTCAGAGTCTGCTGCCAAGTGCGTAGCAGATCAGATAATCAAAGGTTCGATGATTAAGTATCACGGACCAGCGCCCCGAAGAACTCCACTGGATGGCTCGCTCCTGGTGCAATGCCATTCTACTTGGGAGCATTGGCTGTGCAGCAACATGGATGCCGACGTGCTTGACGACATGGCAAATGGCAGGGGAGCCTCCCATTCGGAGGGTATTCGTTATAACATCCAGCAGTTGTGGGCGAACAACTCAAATCCGAATGTATCCACGATCAAGAATATTCTTCCGCGGATCTCCTGCGTTACGATGGAAAACGGTCTCACGTTTACCGCAGGGGATATCGCGAGCCTGCCTGACTACTTGGCAAGCCCGAGTGAGTTCGACATAGGTTCCACCCGTAATCGTGGCATTGTACTGGGGATCGTCCAGAGTGCACGGCAAGAGGCATTCAACCGCATCGACAAGAAGCTCCTCAACGGACCGGGGAACCGAGAATTTACTCAAAGTATCTATGCGGACTTCTGGCCCGACCTCGGAATCTTTGATGAGCTGGCCACCGACTTGAATGCCATGTCTTTCGTCAATCGAATGGAGAGTCAGACGGCCAACCTCGGACCGCAGAGCAGAGATCACTATAAGGGGATGCTGGCCAGGAACGCGTCTCACTTCGTCCCCTTCTCCTGGTGGCGCTGGCGTCTGTGGTACGACAAGGCCGTCACTGCAGCTCAGAGGGCGTATGCGAACTATCAAGGAAACGGACTGGAGTGGGCCCGCCACGCATACTGGTACTGCGGCTACGCAAATCACTTCCTCCAGGATTCCTTCGCAGCAGGTCATCTCATCAATAAGACTATGGTGATGCAGTGGCATATATCATGGCTGAAGCGGCAAACAACCAGCCCGAGCGTACCCAACTGGGATAAAGTCAAGTATTTAACGGAAGGTTTGCAGGACAAACTCTCAGGAAGGTATCTGTACGACCTCACGGACCCGGATAAAATTACAGTAACGGATCCAGAAACGGGGCAAGAAAATACTAGCTATGATGCCCGAGTTGCCGCATCCGGCGTCAAGGAGAACCTGCACGGAACTCGGCAAGAGAATTACCAGGCATATCTCCAGATGCTCGCCTCTAGTGTTATCCAGCTATGTGGAGCAGCATCAGTCCACGATTACCTCAATAACACGTCCCTATGGGTGAGCTCGCCGGCCCACCCGGATCCGTACCAGGTCTGGGGTGACGAAACCCTGCTGGCTGGCGGCGAAGGCGCGCAGGAGATCGTCACAACTACTAAATTGTCTTGGGATTCTATCGAGAGTATCGTCACCACCGGGACGACGGGGGTTACCCCTGAAAGCATTAAGAGATGCTTCCCTGACAGGATTTCATTCGAAAGGGACTCGCTGCGTCGGGGAATTCAAGATTTTCATGATCTTTACCTATGGCCGCTATGCACGAAAAGCATATTCCCCAAGGCTTACGGCGTGAAAGCAACGATGCTGGATGCGTTTTCTTCGACCCTCGGGAAGGTATCTATCGATTAATATCGACCAGCCGTCTGCGGCCACGAGCCCTTCAGCACAAGGCCGGATGGTGAGGGCGGGTGCGGGCCAGTAGTCCCGTTGCCGCACCCTCCCCTCAATGTCCAAACGCGACGGCGTCGCCCTACAGCCGCGCCAGTTGTCGGGGCTGCAACAGCCCCCACTGGGCGTAGGCCTTGCTCTCGGGCTTGGGCTGCCAGGGGGTGCCGGTCCAGTTGTGGGCGACGTCGATCACGATCCGTCCGTTCAGGACGGACACGCGGAAGGGCAGCTTCTCGCGGACGCCCAAACCGATCTGCGTCATGCCTTCGAAGGTGCCTCCGTACCGCGCGTCCCGGAGGGTGCGGTACCCGGCGAGATCCACACCGGGCAGCTTCTTCCCCGCCGTGGCGGGATAGGTGGTGGCGCCGGTGCTGACGTTGTACGCGGGTGCGTGCACGCTGACCTGGATGATGGCCCCGCCGGACACCGGCACGACCTCGCCGGATCCGTCCATGGCGAACTTGTCGACGTACCTGACGTAGTAGCCGAGTTCGCCGACGGCAGCCTTGGGAACGTCGATGACCACGCGGTCCCAACAGCCGTGTTGCCCGGTCCTGACATTCGTCAGGGGATTTAACGTGCTCAGGGCCCGAGTCTCGGCGAGACTGCCCCACGCGATGGGACAGGCCGCCGCCTGTGCAGTGGTGACCTCGGAGGCCTTGGCGGGGGCCGCCACCGCCCCTGCCAGTACGACAGTCCCGGCGGCGAGGGCCGCAGTCTTCTTCCAGGTCATGGCATCCTCCTGACGTTCTTCTGATAAATGCTTGTACGTCAGAATTGCCATATTGTGGCCCAATAGTTGGGTGCCACCCTTGGCGTACACCCACATGGGTCGCAGCCGGGTCAGCCAGTCACCTCGACGTTCGCTGTCACCGTACCGAGCTCATCGGCTCGGCCATCGGTCAGCGCGTCCATTGCTGCCTTCGAGAGCACAGCGCCGCTTTGGGCACGGTCGACGGCGGTAGCGGTGATTGTTCTCCCGCCATAGCTGATTCGTACCTGCGCTCCACAGTACGGGGAGTTCCAGCCCGCGATTTGGTCGATCGCCACGGCATAGGGAAAGCTCTCCACCTCTCCCAAGGTTTGCCACCCGTACTCGTGATGAGTCCGTTGGAGCCGTCCGAGCAGTCAAGGACCCGGAGTGTCAGATTGGGGTCGTCATAGCGGGGGTCGTAGCCGACCGTTTTCTGCGCCGCGAGGCCCGCAGAGCGAACGGCTGTCGTCCGTCGTATGTCCCGTTGATCCCCTGCTGCCGACGCTGCCACGGCGTCAATCGGCGCGCATACCCGTCTCAGCCAATTGGGGGTTGAGTCGGCACGCAGTCTTCGGCGGCTTCAACTCGGCCGTTGATGGTCCGAGGTGCCGGATGCCTCACGAGCACGGGCCCTGCCTCATGTGGTCTGAGGCAGGGCCCGCCGTGGGGTCGGCTACCAGAGGATGCGGGCTCCGCCCGATGTTCCGGGTGTTCCGGGTGCGTCAGTTGCGCCGCCGGTGCCCCCGGTGGCGATGCCGCCGGGAGCCTGACCGCCCGGTGCGGTGCCGGAACCGTAGTCCACGGTGGTGACGTTGGCGTCGCGCACGAGAGGTTTGCCGGCGGAGCCCCCACCGCCACCACCGGCGGCGGCTCCACCGCCACCACCGGCGCCGTGGCCGCCGAAGCCGGCGCCTCCACCACCGCCGCCACCACTCTGACCGCTGCCGCCACCGCCACCGCCGACACCGCCGGCGGAAGGCGTACCGCCACTGATGTAGGCGGGGCCTCCGCCACCACCGCCCCCACCGACGCCACCACCATCGCCACCACCGCCGTTGGAGCCGTAGCCGCCCTGGGCGACGCCTCCGCCGCCTCCGACGCCGCCACCGGCACCGGCGCCTCCGCCACCGCCCTGGCCGCCCACGCCGTCCGCACCGGGTGCACCGCCTGAGCCGGGTGCGCCGTTGCCCTGGCCGTAGTCACCAGCGCCGGCGCCGCTGCCGCCCCAGTAAGGGTTGTTACCGGTGGAGCCATGGCCGCCATAGCCCTGCATGCCCGCGACGCGGCCGTCGCCGCCGCCATCGCCACCACCGGCACCACCGACGGCACCGCCGCCGTCGGAGCCGCCGCCACCGCCGCCGCCTCCTCCGGGGGCGATCAGGACGGACTCACTGGTGACGGCAAGGCTGGTGTACTCGCCTGGTTTGCCGATGCTGATGGTGAGGGTCTGGCCCTGAGCGGCGGGGAACGCGGAGTCTCGGAGGTAGACGCCGGGACCGCCGTTGCCGCCGGGGCCGCCGGGCCCGTACTGGCAGGTGGCGCCACCGTCGCCGCCCCAGCCGCCAGGTCCCCAGAGTTCCACGCTGAGGGTGTCTACGCCCGCGGGAACGGTGTAGGTGTGGTCGCCCGGCTCGGTGAACAGGGCCATATTCGCGGTGGTGGTGCTGAGGGTGACGGGGCACCAGGTGGTGTCTTTGACGAGACAGCCGCTGTTCTGTTCCCCGGAGTCGGTGAGTTTTGTGGTGGCCCAGCTGATGCCGTTGTCGAGAGCGGCGGGCAGGCCGGTCCAGGTGGTGGCGATGGCGGGGTTGTAGCTTCCCCAGCCGCCGGTCTCACCCTTCCAATGGTCTGGTTTGAAGGTGTCCGCGTCGAATGATTCGCAGTTGGCGCCGGAGAAGAACCAGATCTTGTTGTCGGTAGGTGAGTAGAGGGCTGCGTCGACCGAGGGGAAGGGGAACTCGCCGCCGTTGCTGTTGAAGTCGTAGCCGAAGACGTCCTTGATGGGGCGCGCCTGGGTATCAGTGTTCCGGACGTGCCCGGTGGCTCTGGCGACGGAGACCCGATAGCACTGGCTGCCTTGGAAGAGGTGAACTGTGTAGGGGTCACCCGTACAGAGCGCCGCGTCCAGCGGTTTCGTGCCGTCAAAGAGATACGGATCCGACGTATCGCTGAAGACGTTGATGCCACCGAGCAGGTCGGTCAGCGTACCGGTGTCGAGGGGAGCGTCTCCCGTCCAGGGCTTACCGGAGGCAGGGTCCCAGGCGTAGCGCTCGTAGGTGACTCCGCCCATACTGTCGATCCCGCTCAAGCAGTACATGCTGGGCGGCACCGGGTTACCCCCGGTGCTGCGGTCAGCGCCTTGATAGGGGAGATGGCGGCCCACGGAACATACCGCGTCATACGACTTCATCGCTGTCATCACTCAGGTCCTTACACTCACGCCGCAGCACTCGATGCCCCACCGGGTATGACCGGTGCCGGGAGCGACGACTCCAGCGTCGAATGCTTTTCCTTCCCCCTCTTCCTATGTCGCAATTCGCTGTCATCCCTCGGGCAGCGGGGGTGACTTCTCGACCGGGCGGGAATCCGCTGGGCTCAGCCCTTCCCGTTGCCTGCGTACGACGCCGTGCACGGGCACGACGGCACGTGGCACAGCAGCACACCCTCCGGAAGGGTCCAGAGCTATGGCCACGGAGCACGCCGGGCGGCTCCGGAGGATGACGGGCCGGCTCGTCACACGGTGACGAGCAAAGCGGACAACGGACGCGGCCCCCGGGCGTGAGTCGAGACGCCGAATCTCTCGCTCAACTGCCCGGGGGCCTGGTCCCCTGTCCGTCCTGTCATCACCGGTCAGTGGACGAACTGAAGGTACTTAGTGATTGGTGCCCGACGCCCACACGGCGCGGCTGCCGTCGTAGATGACGACGTTGCCGTCATCTTGGATCACCAGACGCGAGCCTGGGCGGCCCGCCGTATTCGATGCCCATACCGGACGGTTCGAGCGGGTGTAGACGACAAGGTTGCCGTCCGTCTGAAAGCGGGCCGTCCATCCCTGCCCCACGGTGTTGGACGCCCACCGGGCACGATTGAACTCGTCGTAGATCACGAGGTTGCCGTCCGACTGCATGACCAGCCGGGCCGTGTCTGAACTGACAGACTGATTGTGGTGGAGAGTGAACGGTGCATGGCGTACTTGGTTCGCCTCAGCTCCTGGCTTCACTGAATCGGCCACAACCCCCGAAGCGGCATGGTCCAACGGCGCGGCGTTCGCCTGGCCGACAAGGCCCAAGGTGGTAATTGCCGCCGTCAACAGCAGCGCTGCGACTCTCTTGCCCACTAAACACTCCCTGGCTCAGGCAGGTAACTCTTCCGTTACCGCCCCCAGACCCTGGCACCAATTCAATGAGAACAGGGGTGGCTCCGCACGCGGTTGACGCATTCGCGTCCCCAGATGGCCGGAAGGCGCGCGCGTCGTGGGCGGGACTTGAGTAGCCGGGCCAGGCCAACCACTATCAAGCCAATATCCATGACGATCAGGTCTCCGATAATGTCTAATAGCAGGCTTCTCCTCCGGGGCCACATGGTCAAGCTTCTGGGGAAGTTGCGGGAGAAACTGTTTTCCCTCTCCTCACCCCTCCCCGTCTTTAGAACTGGGAGGATTTCAACCATCTACGGTCCTCTCCAACCGCAGCCCTGGCCCTAGCTCCTGCACACCCGGCGGTCGGGATCAGGCCTGGCAGAGCCGCAAGCGGACAGGGAGTCAAGAAATGCAGTAATGGCGGTAATTCGCCTTCAGCCGGGTTTCATACTCCGACATGCTTCGGTGTCCGGACGCTCCGGCTGCTCCGACGCGCCACCAGGCGTCGGCGCCATGGGCAGGACAGGGAGGGAATGCGTCGATGACCACTGTGCGCCTCGGAAGCATCCGGGAATCGGCGCCGTAACGGGATCCATCACGCCAGCCCCCCCCCCCCCCACCATCCCCTCACTACGTGCGACTCGTGAGGGCTGCACTGGTAATCGGAGACAGGTACGGGACCGATTGTCTGTGCACGGATGCCTGTCTCGGGACATGGGAGCGGACGATGAACCGAATTCAACATTCCCACCTACTCTTCAAGGAGGGTTGGAAATGAGAAGAAGACATTCGCGAACCACTGCGGCGGTTCTGGCTACGGTATGCGCCATTTCCTGTCTCACGGGCATGGCTGCTGCCTCCGCCGCACCGCCGCCCGCAGAGAATCTCGCCTCGACACTGGTGAACAAGACCGGCACGACCATCACTGTCGTCGCCGGTGTGGGCCGGGGTAACACGATCACCGTATGGCAGAGCGGCGGCAGCATCAGGATCAGGGATACCGGAGACGTGGTCGCACCGTCCGGCACCTGCATCGCCATCAGCGCGACCGAGGCGGCCTGCCCTGCCGTCGGCACCACCGAACTCGTGGTCAACGCGGGTGATCAGAACGACAACGTCGCCTCGTCACTGCCCAGCCTCGGCACCACCCTCATTGGCGGCCCGGGCGACGACAACCTTTACGGCGGTTCCGCCAACGACACCCTCCAAGGCGACGAGGGCTCCGACTTCCTCTCGGGCGACGCGGGCAACGACACGCTCATCGGAGGAGCCGAGGCGGACAGGATCTTCGGCGGCGCGGGCAACGACTCCGTCGAGGGGCGCGGCGGCGCAGACCTCATCAACGGCAACGCCGGAAACGATGTGATCGAAGGCGGCAACGGCAGCGAGCAGATCGTCGCCGGCCCAGGCAACGACTACGCCGACGGCGGCAATGGCCGGGCCGCGATCGACGCCGTGGACAACGTCGGCGGCAACGACTATGTCGAGGGCGGCCCGCAAGCGGACAACTGCCGTGCCGACCTGGGCGACAGCATCAGCGGTTGCCCGTGATCAGCACGCGGGCGGAATCCACCGACCCCGGCAGCTGGGCACGACACGACGAAACGAAGGGCGAACACTGATGAAGACACGGCGCATCTGCACCATGACCCTGGCCGTCGGCGCACTCGTCGTCGCCTCGCAGGTCGGCGCCGCCTCCGTGGCCGGCGCGGTGCCCGGCGGCGGGGAAAGAGCCGGCACCACGGTCGTCGAGGAGGTCGGCAGCAGCCTGATCGTCACGGCCGACGAGGGGGTGGCGAACGACATCACCGTCCAGCGGCGGGGCAACGTCGTCCTCGTCACGGACACCGGTGACACGGTCGCGGCGGTCGCCCCCTGCCGGGCGAGCTCGGACCACACGGCCGAATGCCCCTTGCCCGTCACGGCCGTTCGCGTCAACGGCAAGGACGCCGACGACGAGGTCACCATCTCCCCCAATGTCGACGCTGCCGGCACGGTGATCGGTGGCGAGGGCGACGACCGGCTCAACGGTGGTCCGCGGGCAGACCGGCTCATCGGTGACGACCCGGCGTCCTTCGGCCTGCTGGCGACTCCCGGCGACGACACCATCAACGGCGGACCGGGCAACGACACCATCTCCGGCCTGGCGGGCAACGACACCATCAACGGCAACGCCGGAAACGACACCCTGGGCGGCGACAGCGGCAACGACACTCTCAACGGAAACCAGGGCAACGACACCGCCACCGGCGGCAGCGGGAACGACACGCACAACGGCGGCGAGGGCAATGACACCCTCAACGCGGTGGACGGCATGATCGCCAACGACAGCCTCGACGGCGGCCTCGGCTTCGACACCTGCAACCGCGACACCGGCGACACAGCCATCAACTGCCCCTGAGTAAACCCCGGTCGTACAGCGCATTCGCCGGATGACCGACCGGTACCGGGCCATGACGGCGCTTCGCGGACTTCTGCGGAGCGCCGTCTCGATCGTCTGTCGGACCTGCCTGGGATGGTGGTTCCAGCAACTTCCGGAGCCAAAGGTCGCCAAAAACCAGCGGCACTTCGACGACAAGGTCGGTGGGAGACGTGACGTCCCGCTGGACGTCCGTACGCAGCGGGTCGACGCCACGGTGGAGTGGCTGGTCAAATCTGGTGCCACCGGCTGCGGATGAAGGACGAGCCGGACATGGGGCTCCACGCCGCCGGGCAGGACCCCGGACAACGCATTCGGCGTCGTCTGATTGGACTGATTCGACGTCGCCTCAGGCCGTTGCGACGATGTGGAAGGCGCAGCTGTGGCGGTGCCGGTACAGCTGCGAAGGGACTGCACACGGATCAGTGGTACGGGACAGCCGTACATCCCGGAACGTAGACCTGCTGCCGACCGGACTCCTCGCCAGTGTGCCGTGAACGGAATGCCGCCGTTCGATTTCACAAGGGCACAATTTTGCGTCGTTTGCTTCGACTGTAGGGTCTCGGACCTCTGTACGGCGTCGTTCTGGCGGCCTTCTATTGTCCCTACCCACAGATACTGCCGATAAGCAGGCAACCCTGCGGGTGATAGTCAGCAATAACTGCATCGGCCTCTGGTATCGGGACCGGAGTCCCGGAGGGCATCCGCCCTCTGCCTGCCCAGACAAACCCCTGGCGAGGCCCGCCCGTTGACGGTCGCGGGACGGCTTGCCGACAACAGCACCGTGCAGGGCAGACAGATCCCGGGGGTCGCGGGCCCGCAGGGACCCTGATCGGCCGGTCAGAAGAAGGAGCGAGGCGAAGGAATCAGCCACTGGAGCCATGCGTGCGGCGGCCATGACGCACACGGTCTCCCGCCTCCGCCTCACCCACGCGGCCGCCAAAACGCGAACTCGTGGTACGCACCCAAGAAGGCAGGACGACATGATGAAGGACGACGAAACCGTGCGGTCGTTGCAGCGCACGACCATGGCAGGGAAGCCCTGCAGCTCCGTCGGCAGCGGCTTCATCACCCGTGGCGCGAACAGCGTGGAGAGCATGCAGCTCTCCATGGCGGGCGCTCTGCTCGGCCATGCTTCCAACCTGCTCGCCGACTCCAGGGCCACCCCGACTCAGCTCCGCTTCCTGCTGGCACGGGTGAACGAGGCTCTGCGGGACGTGCACCAGATCGCAGAAGGCCGAGTCGCTCGTATCCCCCTGCCGGATCAAGCCCCGGACGGGTCCGACGGCGCCGCGGCCGGTGGCTGCGCGCCTCACGTTCCGGCGGAATCGTCCGAATGACTTCGCTCATCGCCGCCGCGCGCAGGAGCCCCGACGGCGCGTTCCTGACGGCTAGCGGCGTGGCGGCACGGGTTGACGCCTCTGGCACTTTTCCATACCCATCGGACTCTCTTCCGTACCTGGACGCTCTTCGCCTTGCCGGGCAGCACAGCAGCAGGTCAATCAACTCAGAGGGGAGGTCCAGTCCATGCCGACCGACTCCGTGATCCTCATCGTCGACGACCACAAGGACACCGTGTTCGCACTGGAGAGTGCGCTGGCCTCTCTGGGCCACCAGATGATGAGCGCGACCAACGGCGACGACGCCCTGAAGGTGGCGCTGCGCGAGGACGTCGGGCTCATCCTGCTCGATGTGCAGATGCCGGGCGTGAGCGGTCTTGACGTTGTGCGCTATATGCGCCATCTGGACCAGACACGTTCCATCCCCATCATTCTGCTGACCGGTTTCGACGTCAGCCGCGAGATCGCCGACACGGCCTTCCAGCTCGGCGTGGCCGACATCGCCGTCAAGCCCATCACCCCACTGGTGCTGCGCACCAAGGTCCACCATCTCTTCGTAACCCACCAGCAGCTGAAATCCCTGCAACTGGAGAACGACGAGCTCCGGGCCCAGTTGAAGGACGGGCCTGTCGGACCGATCAGCAACGGTCGCTTCGGACTGTGGCACACCCCCGACCTCAGCAGGCAGATCAGCGGCGGCACCGCTGAACATGCTCAACTCGAGTTCTGATTCAGGCCCTTGGCACGGTGCGGCCCACCGTGGTGAAGAAGGCAGCAGGCCCTCGGAAAGGTGAGGTGTTTCGGGCATGCCCGAAGCACCTGTCGGCGCGCGGTGGGGCGGCCGCAGACTCCGGTCACGTGTAGAGGCGGAGCCAGAAGCAGAGGCAGACGCCGTCGGACGTGAACTCGAAGTCGAGGGACGGGGACAGCTGTGCGTGGAAGGGCTATCGGCCCTCGGCGCGTGCTTGTGGTGTGGGGTCTGCTCCTCACCGTCGTCGCCGCAGCCTGCGGCGAGGCCCCCACGGTCGACGACGATCCCCCCAGGAAAGCCACCGGGCGGGAGCTCGCGCTGCTGGACCGGGCCGAGGACGTCCTCGTCCGCCGATGTATGGCACGGCACGGCTTTCGGTACCGGACGGCCACGAGCGTCACACCGGATGAGCTGCGCGACTTCCCGCACGTGGTGGACGACCTGGCCTGGGCCCGCAGGCACGGCTATGGCGGAGGCCTGCTGCGCAAGGCTCAGCGGCAGCGCGCGGAGAGGCCCAACTCCGCCTATGTGCAACGCCTTTCCCCCGAACGCCGGCACGCCTACGCCACCGCCCTGTCCGGGGACGGGGCCAAGGCCATGGAGATCACGATCCCGTCCGGCGGGACGATCGGCCAGTCCAGTACGGGCTGCCTGGCCGAAGCCAAGGGCAATCTCTACGGCGGCCTCCGCGAGTGGTTCCGGGCCGAGACTCTCGCCTCGAACATTCCCGATCATGCTGACGAGGTCCGCCGCCACCCGGACTTCCGCTCCGCCGTGCGTCAGTGGTCGGACTGCATACGTGCGAAGGGCCACCCCTACCACTGAGGTCCGGCTTGCCACAGCGGAGGCCGCCTGCGCGCGCAGCACTCCTCTCGCCGCCACGGCGCACCGCCTGACGCGGCATTATGCGCGCGCCGACCAGGAGACGTACGGCGCGGTGATCGAAGCCAGGGACCAGATGCGGCTGGCCGCGCTGGACCGCGCCAGAGAGCTTGCGGGGTGAAGCCGGGCCCGCCGCACCTGGGCGTGCGGGATCAAGGGGGGCACGGTGTCGGACCGCACCACATGGAACCCCATCACCACATGGAACCCCATCGAGGGATCCAGGGATCAAGAGGAGAGATCAGTCATGAGAAAGCTCAAGTCGGCACTGGCGGCCACGGCCTCCATCGCCTTCATCGGTGTGACGGCACCGGCACAGTGAACATGTACGACGCGACCGACTGCGGCGGGTCCGCGATGTGCAAGGACTACGACAGCGACTACCGCACCGGCGGAGCCTGCACCGGCGACGACAACGACACGTCCTCCCTCGTCAACCTGGGCTGGAGCCACCCCCGTCAGAACGTGCAGCTCTACAAGCTACGGCTACGGCGGGCGGTTCATCGGCTGCCTCCATCGGGGCCAGTACTGGAAGGCGTTCGAAACCGGCAACAACTCGGTCTCGTCCCACCGATGGTCCACCTGCTGAGCGGACACACCGCCGTCACCATGCGGCGGGATATCGCCCAGCGATCCGGCTCCGCATTCCTACCGGTGAGATCATTCGAGATCCCGTCCCGTGGTCGTGCGCCGCACGTCAGACGAGGGTCGTGCCCGTCTCCTCGATGCCGCCCCGACCGCACTGCCGCTTGACCGACTGGCCCGTGCTATGGCCGGGTGCACGCCGAGGGCAACGCCCGCTCCATCCCCTTCAGATGCAGGACGTCCAGCTCATGCCCGTAAGCCGACCAGGCGGCCGCGCCGTACAACCGCGGCTCGCACGACGGTGAGGTGCGCAGGCCCTGGGTCGCCACGAGCGTGTCGAGCAGTTGCGTGGTGATCCGGTCGAGCGCCGGGCGGACATCCTTGTCGAGGTCCGGCCGCTGGGTGGGCCGCTCCTCGGGGTGGGCGTCCCAGCGTGCGTACAGCCCGCGCTGCACCAGTTTGTTCGCCTCGATCTGGTCCCGGAAGACGGCGACGGTCTCGTCAGCATCCAGCCCGAGTGCGACGGCCCGGGCGGCGACGTCGTCGAGGATCTTCTGCTCCCGGGCGGGGTCGTCGATCGGCCGGTCGGTGCCGTACTTGGCGGCGGCGACCTTGTCGGCGATCAGTAGTCGCTCGGCGAACAGATCAGTCAGCGGGGTGAGCCCATGAACGGCGGAAGGCGCGGAGGGAACGGGAGGCGGCTGGGCAACGGCGGGCTTGGCGGCCGCGCCGAAGAGCAGCAGCGCGGCGGATACGGCGGATACGACGGCTAACGCCGACCACGTACGTCGGATTTGCAAGTTATACCCTTTCCATGGCGAATGGGGACAAGATACAGGGGTACGTGCGTTCGATGCCGAGGGGGCTGCCCTGCGGCGGCCGGGCCTCGGCCCTCCACCAAGAACCTGAGGGAGCCCGAGAGCGCCTGAGCAAGCACACCAAGATGCAGCGCGTGCAACAACATTGCCGGCCCGCCCCTCTTCCCGACACCTTCTCCCATGCATTCCAATGAGCAGCAATCGCACAAGACATCAAGCTTCGAATTTTCGATGCTGATATTGAGACGGTGCAGGAATGGGGGTGTAGAGATGACACTCGAAAGCCTGAAGCGAATCGTCACAGAAGAGCACTTTGACGCATTCACCACGTACGCGCACTACTGCTTCGTCAACTGATAAGTATGCACGGCCGGGGGGTGCCCGCCCCGGGACGGGCACCCCCCGAACGAACAGTCTCCATCGGCTCTGTCCTTCAGGGTGGAAGGCGCGAAAAGAGAAGGAGTACGCGGTGAACGCTGTCGACCTGTGGTCCTATCTGACACCGGACATGCGGGAGGGGCTGGAAAAGAAGTTCTCCGACCGAGATGAGACGGAACTGCACGGGCAGATAGAGGAGTGTCTGAAGTTTCTCTATATCGCCTCACTTACGGGTCGCACTTTCATCCCTCTCTGTAGCGAACTCGACGATATCTGGCACGAGTTGATCGTCGAGACGCGCTTTTATCAAGACTTCTGCTCCAAGCTCCCGGGCGGAAAATTTCTTCACCATGCGGCCATCGACATGGAGACGTACGCGGAGAAGATCGGCAAGGAGCAAGCGGTCGGGGACTCCCTGGATTGGCTCCCCCGCTACTATCACCATTTCGGTGCATTCATCGAGGAGCGGGCGAGGTGGTGGTCGATCGTCGAATTCCTGCGCAATGAAATGGGGCTCACTCTGCCGGAGATCAATGAGGTCGCCAGGAGTGCGGCAGCCGAGATGGCCGGGCCTGGCATCCCGGCCTCGACCTCGGCCTCCTGATGTCACGAAACGGTTCGGTGGCAGGCTCCGGGTCGGGGCTCGGCGAGAGCAGAGAGGCAGCTCGTGCGACGTGAAGTCCCCTCACCCGGCAATGACCTGACCGAATGCCCCATCGAGCTCCCTCGAGAAATCAAGGCAGCGGTTCTGCGACGCTTGGGGGAAGCCTCCTGGAGAAGATATCCGGGCCGGGAACAGCCTGAGGTGATCGCTTCGGTGGCGGCGCATCTCCGGGTGGACCCGCAGCGCGTGCTCCTGACCAAAGGCGCATCCGAGGCCATCGCGTTGGCCATACGACCCCACAGCCGCACCGAGGCGGGGATCCTTGCCCCCGTGCCGGGATTCATCGGCTATGGCCTGGCCGCAAAGACACAGGGGATTCCGCTGCGGGGCTACCCCGCACAAGAGCTGCCGGAGCCGGCGGCCCCGGAGAGCCCTCACGACGGCTCCCCGCTGATCGTCTGCTCGCCCAACAACCCCACGGGGCACGTGACCACCGTGGACTACCTCATCCGCGCGGCCCGGACCCGCCCGGTCATCTGCGATCTCACCTACGATCCCTTCGCAGACGAACCGCTGACACGCCACCTCACGGAACTGACCGACGCGGAAGTGACGTGCGTCATCAGTCTCTCCAAGGCATATGGGCTGGCAGGCGCCCGGATCGGGGCACTGGTCGCCGCCCCCGAGGTCCTGAGGCGCATGGCCCAAGCACAGGAAGTCTTTCCTCTGGACTACTTCCAACTCGCGGTGGCAGAAACCCTCTTCGGCCCCGACGCACCGCCCGACCGCGACGCCGGCATCATCTGGGTGCGCCGCGAACGCCGGCACGTGCGCGAACTTCTCGCCCGCCTGGCACCCGACGCCGTCATCGGTCCCTGCCAGGCCAACTTCGTGCCGCTGACCACGACGGGGTGCGAGGAAGACCTGATCCGGCGCATCGTGACGACGACAGACTGCAAGCTCAGCAGCCCATCCTCTCTCCTGCGGGTCACGGTCAGCCCTCGCACCCTCTCGGGGCTCAGAACCCTCATGGCCAACTCAGCCGGCTAGCCACCGGCGGCGCCGGGCGGGCGACTGGGCGCCCCCGGCTCAAGGGATGTTGTCCACGCAGGTGGTTCCGTTGAGGGTGAAGGAGTTGGGGGGAGTGAAACTGTTGGTGTAGTAGCCCAGGACGAGGGTGATCCGCGGGGCGGTGGCACCGGCGTCGATCGTGGGCTGGAACGAGTAGTTGGTGATCGTCGCGTCCTTACCGGACTGTGAATAGTTGCCGCCGATGACCCACTTCGAAACGATGCGTTGGTCGCCCCTGAAAGAGAACCGCAACGTCCAGCCGTTGATCGGGGTGTTGCCGATGTTCTTGATGTCGATTTCGGCGGAGTACGTCCTCAAGGCGACAATGCGGTTGTCGCGGTGCCTGTCCGTATAGGTGATCTGGCAGATCGGGTTGACGGTCCAGGAGAAGGTGGCTGATCCGGTTGAGCCCGTGGTGTCCGTGGCCGTGACGGTGACGGTCGAGGTACCGGTGGACGTGGGGCGGCCGGTGATCAGCCCGGTGCCGGAGTTGATGGACAGGCCGGTCGGCAGGCCGTCGGCACTATAGGTGAGCGTCTGCCCGGGGTCGGAGTCAGAGGCCTGGATCTGCAGATTGACCGGTGTGCCTGCCGCGGAAGTCTGGTTGCCCGGATGGGTGACCGTGACCGTGTTGCCCGTGGTGAGGGTGGAGATGGCGAAGATGTGCAGTGCGGGAGTACTTGGTTCCAGCGGTCCCCCCGGGGGCAGGGTGACCGAGGCGAGGGTCTTGCCTGGGGTGAGGGCGACGGTCTGCGAGAAGATGTTGACCGGGTAGGCGCCCTCAGGCCCGTTGCGGTGGGCGGTGCTGACAGCCACAGCTCCGTCGCTCGGCGGCGTGGTGGACAGCCAGTCGGGCGTGGTGATCGTGTAGCTCTGAGCGGAGCCGTCGGTGTAGGTGACGGTTCCAGTTCCGGTTGCCGACCCGTTGCTGCCCGACATGAGGAACCCCAGCTTGTCTGCGGCCCCCGACAAGTCGATGGTCTGCCCCTGGGCCACGGTGTTGTCGCTTGCGCCCACGGGCACGTCCGGGAAGGTGAACCGCATCCCCGCCGAGTCGACGGTCGCCCCGCGCGCTGCGCCTGCGGCCGTCAGCGCCTCGTCGGAGAAGCTGTTCCCGTGGCGGTCGAAGTCCGCCATTGCGGGGTTGCTGTCCAGGCTGATGCCGACGTTGTCGTAGCAGGCCGACAGGCTTGTGCAGGAGGCCGCCGCAGCCCCCGCCGCCCCCGCGGCCGGCGTGGGCTGCGCGGCGACCACGGCACTGCCGACGAGCACCGCCGCGACAAGTGCAAACCGTGGGCCTTTCAGATTCCGGAATCGTGACCAAGTACTCATGCTGGGTCTTCCTAATCGGTTCCCGCGTTGGTGAATGTGCAACGCTCTGCCTTCCTTACGCGGCGAATGCCTTGAATGGCCGCCGTTTCCGGTATAGGTGCGTCCCGCACTGTTCACCCTCGCCGCTCCCAGCTCCGGAATCCGGCCTGTTGATCGGGGGAACAGGCTTGAACGGACCGAACTGAGGCTGCTGCCGCTTCAGCAGATGCCGATGCCACTGCCTGACGCACCACCAGACGAACGCACCCCGCCTCTCCGCCAGAACAGTTGCCGTCCCCCGGCACAGTGCACCCAGGATCAGACGAGGAGAAAGCCGCAGGACCGCACCTGGCCTGCACACTCGATACGGGTCGTCCTGGAGCCGGTTCAGCATCAGCGGGTTAGCGGGCTGTTCATGAGCAGGCCGGGATCGCCCATCGCTCACGGCCGCGCCGATCCCGGAACCTGGCTCAGCACCAGGCGGCGCGCTCCGCCGCAGCACGAAGCACAAAGCACAAAGCACAACAGCTTTACCGTGAGACGACTCCAGGGGTCTGAAACCACACATGTCCTCACTGGCCGACTGATGCGCCATCAGACGTGACAACGCCGGGCGCCAGGCTATGAGGAACCCCCACATGCGCCGCCAACGTGGTTTCAGACCCCCGGCGCGCTCCCCCTGCCCTCGTTGACATTCCACCACTCCAGTCCAACACCGTCCATGGGGTCACCACCGCCGAGTCGGGTCGCACCGATCAACATTGTGCACTTGTGAACGTCCGTACCCTGCCAGGGATCTACTGTCGTTCGTGACCACGAGGCTCGGCCGGGACGGAGCTGGTCCCCTGCGCAAGCAGTCGGCGGATCCGGTCGAGCACCGCGCTCGCCTCGTCGTCCCGGTCCGGAGCGCCCATGCCGTCACGGCCGGACGCCGCCAGAGCGCTGAGCTGCGCGGCGACATCGGACGCGTACACCTGCTCCCCCTCGACCGGTCCACCCTCCTGCCGCAGTCCGATCGTCCGGTCGACGACCTTGCCGATGACGGCGGTCATGACGAAGGAGAAGAGGCCCAGGACCACCACGGCCACCAGCTGGCGGCCGAGCAGCGTCCACGAGCCGCCGTAGAACAGGCCCTTCTGGCCGGTCAGTACGCCGGTGCCGGTCAGCCCGACCATCACCATGCCGAACAGGCCGCCCCAACCATGGATGCCGACCACGTCCAAGGTGTCGTCGACCCCGAGCCGGTACTTCCAGCTGATCGCGAAGGCACAGGTGAGCCCGGCCAGGAAGCCGATGACCGTGGCCCAGACGGCGGACACGTCCCCGGCCGCCGGAGTCATCGCGACCAGACCGGTGACCGCCCCCATGCACATGTCCAGCAGGCCTACCGGGCGGCTGCGTGCCCGGACCGTGACGGCCCAGCCGAGCATCGCGGCCCCGGCGGCGAGCTGCGAGTTGAGAAAAGCGTTCGCCGCACCGCCCGGAACGGTCAGTGAGGAGGCGGTGTTGAAGCCGAACCAGCCGAACCACAGCAGCGATACGCCGATGACGACGAGCGGCACGTTGTGCGGCCGGATCTCCTCACGCGCGAAGTCGGCGCGCCGGCCAGCCGCGATCGCGAGGGCGAGGCCGGCCGCACCCGAGCTCAGCTCGACGACGGTGCCGCCGGAGAGGTCGACCGCCTGGACCTGCCTGGCGACCCAGCCCTCGGGCGCGAACACCCAGTGCGCCATGGGGATGTAGACGAGCAGGGTCCAGGCGACGACGAAGACGATCCAGCCGCGCATGCTCGCCCGGCCCGCCACCGATCCGCTGATCAGGGCGACGGTGACGATGGCGAACGACATGTGGAAGACGGAGAAGATCACCGTCGGCACCGAGCCGGTGGCGCTCGACATACCGATCCCCCGCATGAAGACGTGGTCCAGGCCGCCGATCACGCCGAGGCCGGAGACGTCCTCGCCGAACACCAGCGAGTGGCCGACCACGAACCAGATGACGGTCACGACGGTGACGCAGCCGAAGCACATCTTGAGCATCGCGACCACCTGGCCCGTCTTGACCATGCCGCCGTAGAAGAAGGCGAGGCCGGGCGCCATCAGGAGCACCATGGCGGCGCTCATCATCATCCAGGCGGTGTTGCCCGAGTCGAAGACGGCTGCCGCGGCTTCGGCGCTCACGGCGTGCGTGCCCCTCACTTCTCGCGCTCCCGTACTTGCAGCAGGGTGATGACCTCCGAGAGCTGTTGCGCGGCCGCCTCGTCACCGGTGCTCTCCGGTGGGGCCTGACCACCGGCCGGGGCGAGCCGGGAGCGGATCTCCTCGACGGTGGCCTGGTCGTACGCGGCCTCCTCTTCCTTGCCGGGCACAGCCTCGTACTCCTCCTCCGTACGGAAGCCGATGGTCTTGTTGATCGCCATGGCGATCAGCCAGGTCACGCAGAAGGAGAAGGCGACGGTGGCGACGATCGCGACGGCTTGGCGTCCCAGCTGGTCGACGCCGCCGCCGTAGAAGAGGCCCTTCCTGCCGCTCATGGCGGCCGTGGCGAAGAAGCCGATGCCCAGGACGCCGACGATGCCGCCGAAGCCGTGCACCCCGACCACGTCGAGGGTGTCATCGACGTGGATCTTGTACTTGAAGGTGATCGCGAAGGCGCAGACCAGGCCCGCGACGAAGCCGATGACCAGGGCCCCGACCGGTGAGACCTCACCGCAGGACGGCGTGATGGCGACCATCCCGGCCACCGACGCCGAGGCAACGCCGAGCATCTCGACCCTGCCGTGCTGGAGGCGCTCGACGATCGGCCAACTGATCATCGCGGCGCAGGCGGCGAGCTGGGTGTTGAGAAACGCCATCGGCGCCGCGCCGTCGTCCTGGAGCGCCGATCCGGCGTTGAATCCGAACCAGCCGAACCAGAGCAGCGCGAGCCCGATCACGACGAGCGGCAGGTTGTGCGGGGTGATCGGCCGCCGTTCGAAGTCCTCGCGCTTGCGCAGCACGACGGCGCAGGCGAGGCCGGCCGCACCGGAGTTGATCTCGACGGGCAGTCCGCCGGCGAAGTCGAGGGCTCCCAGGTCCCCGGCGATCCAGCCGTCGGGCGCGAACACCCAGTGGGCGAGCGGGACGTAGACGAGCAGGGTCCAGACGACGACGAAGACCAGCCAGCCGCGCATGGTGGCGCGGCCCGCGATGGAGCCGCTGATCAGCGCGACCGTGATGATCGCGAACGACATCTGGAAGCAGGCGAAGATCGTGGTGGGGATCGAGCCGTGCAACGAGGTCAGATCCACCCCGCGCAGGAAGGCGTGGTCGAGGTTGCCGATGAGGCCCGCACCCGCGTCGGGTCCGAAGGCCAGGGAGTAACCGACGGCCATCCACAGCACGGTGACCAGTGCCAGACAGGCGAAGCTCATCTTGAGCATGACCAGGACGTGGTTGGTCTTGACCATGCCGCCGTAGAAGAAGGCGAGGCCGGGCGTCATGAGCAGGACCATGGCCGTACTGGCCATCAGCCAGGCCGTGTTGCCCGTGTCGAACGCGGACGACATGACGGGATGCGCCTCCTTGGGTGGTCCTTGGGTGGTCTCAGGCCTTGCGCAGCTTGGGCGCCGGGGTTCCGGTCAGCAGTCGTCGTACGGCGTCCCAGGCGCACTCGGTCGCCGCGGTGACCGCGATCGGGTCGCTGCCGAGGACGCGCAGCCAGGCCCCGCAGTCCTGGGGCAGCACGCTCACCCCAAAGAGCAGCCCGCTTTCGGCGAGCGCACCATGCAGTGCGTCGGCGATGTCGCGGGCCGGGGCGAGCGGGCTGACGGCGAAGAACCCGGCCATCAGGTCGTGCCCGGCGAGCACCGCGGGGCCGCTGACACCGGGCGACGTCTTCGGATCCAGGCGTACGACATCCAGCGCCACCAACTGGCCATCGGGCCAACGGAGTTCAAGATCGGTCGCGAAGATGTCGTAGGCGTTGCGCTCGCCGCGGGCGAGCCGTCCGGTCATCAGGGTCTCCGCGGCGAGCACGGTCGCCGTGGGGTCGAGGGTGAGGACGGTGCGCTGGTAGAAGCGTGAGTTCTTGTACGGGATGGTCATCTCGGGCAGGTATTCGACGTACGCGCCCGGACCGGCCGTGAGGTTGACCTGCTGGACCGCGTAGTCGTGCTCCATCCCGTGGACCTTGGTCGCCGCCTGGGTGGTGAAGTGGACGGCGGTGTCCGGGCCGCAGCGCAGGTCCATGCGGAGCCGGTCGCCCTGGACGATGCCGCCGCCGGTCGCCATCAGGAACGTGATCGCCATGTCGGGCCGGTGCGGGTCGTAGTACAGCGGCCGCATGATCTGGAGTGGTGACTTCTGGTAGTGCGCGACCAGTTCGGTGCGGTCGGCGGGCTTCTCGAAGCCCAGCTCGAGCAGGCCGATCTTGCCGGGGAGGCCTACGCCCAGAGTGTCGGGGCGGCCTGCGTGGCACCGCACCTCGGGCGGGACCCGGACCGGCTCGTAGTGCTCCGGGGAGAGCCGCGGCGGCGCCGTGCGGGCCCCGGCGTCCGGCTCTGCACCGGCCGACGGCTCGGCGGCCATGAGGCTCACGGTCGTCACGGCGCTCAGGGCCTTCAGGGCGCTCACGCCGGAAGCCTGCGGCAGGCCATGAGCAGGTCGGCGATCGCGTCGAGTCCCTCGCCGGTCAGGGAGTTTGTGAGGACGACCGGCCGGCCCTCGCGGACCCGGTGGGCGTCGGACTCCATGACGGCGAGGTCACAGCGTACGTACTCCGCGATGTCGATCTTGTTGATGACGAGCAGGTCCGACTCGGTGATGCCGGGGCCGCGCTTGCGGGGCATCTTCTCGCCCTCGGCCGTGTCCAGGACGAAGAGGAAGAGGTCGACCAGGACCGGGCTGAAGGTCAGGGTGAGGTTGTCGCCGCCGGACTCGAAGAGCAGGATGTCGATGTCCGGGAAGGCCTCCAGGAGTTCGGCCCCGGCGGCCAGGTTCATCGTCGGATCGTCGCGCACAGCGGTGTGCGGGCACGCGCCGGTCTCCACCCCCACCACGCGTTCCGGCTGGAGGATCCCGGCCAGGGTGCTGCGTACGTGGTGGGCGTCCTCCTGCGTATAGATGTCGTTGGTGATCACCGCGGGCCGGTGGCCGCGCCCGATCAGGATCGGGACCAGCGCCTCGATCAGTGCGGTCTTGCCGGAGCCGACCGGTCCGCCGATGCCTACCCGCAGCACGTTGTTCGTCATGGCGTTCTACGTCTCTTCTCTCATCGGTGCGGTGGGGAAAGGTGTGGTCAGGAGGCGAACAGCCGTGCCTCGGCGCGCTCGTGGCGGCCCGACATGATGTCCGCCGCCGGTACGCAGCCGCCGAGGTCCGCCAGGTCGCGGCGCACCGCGGCCGTCGTGACCTCGGCGATGACGGGGGCCGTCGTACGCAGGACGACCTGCGCCCTGCGGTGGTCGGTCAGCCGCAGGCGGAGCGCCGCGCCGACGAAGCTCGCCGAGAACGCGAACAGGTCGCTCGCGACGGCCTGTTCGACCGGAACTCCGGCCGCGGCATAGGCAATGCCCGCCGCCACCGCCTGGGTTCCGGGAGCCTGCTTGGCGGCGACCAGTTCCGCGTACCGGTCCAGTTCGGCGCCGCCCACCGCCTCGCGTACGACGTCGAGCAACTGCCGTCCGGTGCGGGTGGCGGCAAGGCGCAGCTCACGGTTGAGCCTGGCGGCGTGCAGGCGCTGGTCGCTCTCCACGACCCGGCACCAGTCGCCCGCCAGGGCGGCCCGGTGGGCGATCGCGAGCGCGGTGGCGTCCGCCGGGCCGGCCGAATGACGCAGCAGGTCGGCGAGAAGCACGGGGACGGTGTCCGGGCGGACCGCCTTGGCCTGGGCGTAGCCTTCGAGCCCGTGCGAGAGCGTGTAGAACCCGCTGGGAAAGGCCGAGTCGGTCAGCTGGAGGCTGACCAGCAGTGCGTCGAGGTCCTGCGCCGTCGTACTCATGCCTGCTCATGCGAGGTAGAAGAGCTGGGTCAGGGGCAGCGCATGCGCCGGTTCGATCGTGGCGACCTCACCGTCGATCTTGACCTTGTACGTCTCCGGGTCGACCTCGACCTTCGGCACCCGGTCGTTGAGGACCATGTGCTGTTTGCCGACCGAGCGGCAGTTGCGGACCGGCAGGACGATGGAGTCCAGGCCGAGCTTCTCGGGGATGCCCGCGTCAATGCCGGCCTGCGACATGAAGGTGACCCGCGTGGCCTGCGTGGCCTTGCCGTGGGCGCCGAACATCGGGCGGTAGTACACGGGTTGAGGGGTGGGCAGTGAGGCGTTGGGGTCGCCCATCTGCGCCCAGTTGATCAGGCCGCCCTTGATCACGAGGCGGGGTTTGGCGGCGAACGAGCCGATCGGCCAGAGCACGACGTCGGCCAGCTTGCCAGTTTCGAGCGAACCGATGTGGTCGGCAAGACCGGCTGCGATCGCCGGGTTGATCGTCATCTTGGCGAGGTAGCGCAGGACCCGGAAGTTGTCGTTGCGCTCGTTGTCACCGTCGAGTTTGCCGCGCAGGTCCTTGCAGTGGTGCGCGGTCTGGAAGGCGCGGGCGAAGGACTCTCCGATGCGGCCCATGGCCTGGGAGTCGGAGGAGAAGATCGAGATGATGCCTTCGTCGTGCAGGACCGTCTCGGCGGCGATCGTCTCGGCGCGTACCCGGGAGTCGGCGAAGGAGACATCCTCGGGGATCTCGCGGGACAGGTGGTGGCAGACCATCACCATGTCGAGCAGTTCGTCGACCGAGTTGATGGTGTAGGGCAGGGTCGGGTTGGTCGAGGAGGGCAAGACGTTGGGCTCGCCCGTGACCCGCAGGATGTCGGGTGCGTGACCGCCGCCCGCGCCCTCGCTGTGGAAGGTGTGGATGGTACGGCCGTCGATCGCGGAGCGGGTGTCCTCGAAGTAGCCGCCCTCGTTGAGGCTGTCCGTGTGCACGGCGACCTGGACGTCGTACTCGTCGGCGACGGCCAGCGCGCAGTCCAGGGCGGCCGGAGTGGTTCCCCAGTCCTCGTGGACCTTCAGACCACAGGCCCCGGCCTCGATCTGTTCGACGAGTGCGCCGGGCCGGGAGCTGTTGCCCTTCCCGAGCAGGCCGGCGTTGACCGGGAGCGCCTCCACGGCCTGGAGCATCCGGGCGAGGTTCCAGGCGCCGGGCGTACTGGTGACTCCGTTGGTGCCGTCCGCCGGGCCGGTTCCGCCGCCGACCATCGTGGTGATGCCGTTGGACAGGGCGGGTAACGCCTGCTGCGGGGAGATGAAGTGGATGTGGGTGTCGATGCCGCCCGCAGTGGCGATCTGGTGTTCGCCCGCGATCACCTCGGTACCCGGGCCGATGACCAGGCGGGGGTCGACCCCGGCCTGGGTGTGCGGGTTGCCGGACTTGCCGATGCCCGCGATGCGGCCGTTCTTGATGCCGAGGTCGCCCTTGACGATGCCGAGGATCGGGTCGATCACCACCACGTTGGTGATCACTGTGTCGAGGGTGATCGCACCGGTGGCCGAGGGGTCCTGGGCCATGCCGTCACGGACGGTCTTGCCGCCGCCGTAGAGGGCCTCGTCGCCGTAGTGGCCCTCGTTGTGGTCCTTCATCACCTCGACGACCAGGTTCGTGTCGGCGAGATGGAAGCGGTCACCGACGGTGGGTCCGAACAGGTCGGTGTACTGCTTGCGGGGGAGCGTGGTCATCGGTTCTCGCCTTCCTTGCGGGCGCCGTTGAGTTCGTTGCGGGCACCTTTGAAGCCGAGCTCCACTGCTCGGGCCAGTGCCCTGATGCGGGTGTCACCGGCGTCGACGGCGCCGTTGGTGAGGTTGCTGAAGCCGACCAGGCGCCGGTGACCCGCGTACGCGGTCAGGTTCACCTCGCGGGTCGCGCCCGGCTCGATCCGCACCGAGGTACCCGCGGGGATGTCCAGATGCATCCCCAGGGCGGCGTTGCGGTCGAAGTCCAGGGCCCGGTTGGCCTCGAAGAAGTGATAGTGCGAGCCGATCTGGATCGCGCGGTCGCCCGTGTTGCTGACGGTGACGGTCGCCTTCGCGCGGCCCGCGTTGATCTCGACCGGCTCGTCGCCGTACAGATAGTCGACACCACCTGTCATGGCAGGCGTTCCCTTCAGTGGTAGGGGTGGGGATGGGTGTGGCTGGGCTGGCTGTGCTGGCTGTGCGCGTGGGACACCGACGTATGGCTGTGGTCGTGGTCCGCCGGCCCGTGCGTGTGCGCGTATCCGTGGCCGTGCTCGGCTTCCAGGCCGGCTCCGATGCCGTCGTCTCCGTGTTCGAGGCGGTGCAGCGCGGCGGTGGTCCGGGCCTCGATGACGCCCGCGATGGCGGACGGGGTGAGGAGCGCCCCGTGGTCCACCAGCTCTCGCTGGCGGGGCCGGGCCGGGGACTCGGCCCCCGAGGTGCCGAACGCGGCCGGGACCAGGACCACTTGGCGTGCTCCGAGACGTCGGCAGCGGTCGATGCCCTCGGCGATGTCCGGGTCGCCGCCGCGGAAGGCGACCTCGACCCAGCGGTGCTGTCCGTACTGGCGGACCAGGCGTGCCACCCGGAACAGGTCGGCGTCGTCGAAGGGGTCGGCTGCCGGAGCGGTGAGCAGCACCGCTGTGCCCGGCTCGGTGTAGGGGCGCACGGCCGCGCGCAGCCATCCGACCAAGTGGTCCTGGGTACCGAAGGGTTCGGCCAGGACGATCCGCCCGGCGCCCTCGCATCGGGCCAGCCAGTGCAGCGCCCGGGCCGTGTCGGCGACGAGGTGCGGATCTCGACCGAGGGTCATCGGCACCACGCACACCGGACCCTCGGCCGTCGCCAGCGCCTCGCTCACCGCCCGGTGCGCGGCGCGTCCGCCGATCACCGCTGCGGGGAAGCCAGGGGCGCCAGGGCCGCGCTCGTGCCCGGAGACGAGCACGCGGGTATTCGTCACCGAGGGTGCCCGGGGCGAGGGCGCGGCCACCGGTCAGGCTCCCACGGGGTCGTGACATGACACGAGTTTGGTGCCGTCGGGGAAGGTCGCCTCGATCTGGATCAGCGCGGCCATGTCCCGTACGCCGTCCATCACTTCGCCGCCGCCGACGATGGTCTTGCCGAGTTCCATGCACTCCGCGACGGTCCTGCCGTCGCGGGCCCCTTCGAGGATGGCCTCACTGATGAGGGCCACCGCCTCGCTGTAGTTCAGCTGCAGCCCGCGGGCGCGGCGCTTCCTGGCCAGATCGGCCACGATGTACACGTATAACTTGTCGATCTCTCGCGGGGCGAGGTTCATGAGGGTGTCTCGCTTTCGTGAGTCCTGCCTTCGTGGGTCCTGTACGTCCGTGCCGGGCCGTCAGACCCTGCGCAGCCGCGCCAGGGCGGGGACGGCCGCGACGAACGCCAGCGCCGTGAGCACGAAGGGCCACGTGAAGGTGTGGCCGCCGAACGGGTCGAAGAAGTTGGTCATGGCGGCCGTCAGGCCGGTCGCGGCAGCGGCACCGATCACCGCGTATACGACGCTCCATCCGCTGACCTTGATGAAGACCCCGCACAGGGCCATGGCGACCAGGACCGCGTTGTAGCCCATCAGCCCCTGGTGCACACCGGCGGCCGGGGAGCCGAGCACCCACGCGGTGAAGATCCCGACGAGGCTGCCGACGCAGGCCATCAGGCCCGCGACCCGGCTGGCCACGAAGATGCCGACGAGGAAGAGCAGGCCGACGTACCACTGCGGCATGAAGAAGATCTGGCCGACGTTCGCGAAGAACGCGTGCCAGAGGTCGTCCCAGGCCAGCCTCGTCGGCTCCGAACTCGCCTTGGGCAGCTGCGCGAGCCCGGCGCCCTGGTGCCAGACCCGCTCGAAGCTCGGCGCGGCGATGGTCATCGCGCTGGCCATGATGCAGAACGGGAGGGTGAAGGTCGGGATGTTCCAGGTGGCGAGGATGTCTGCCAGGGCCGCGGTCACCACTACGACGGTGACACAGCCGCCGATGGCCAGCAGGACCGTGGACAGGTGATCGGCCCCGAGGAAGACCGCGTAACCGGTCGCCACCAGACAGCCGTTGAAGCCCTTCAGGCCTGCGGCGATACGCCCCCGGTCGGCACCCAGGGCGTAGGCGGTGGCCGTGGAGACCGCGGTGCCGAGCAGTGCGTACAAGCCGTACTGCCAACCTGCGGCAAAGAGCGCGGCGATGAAGAAGAGGCCGCACAGGACGCTGGGCATGAAGTCGACTTGGGCAATTCCCTTGACGACTTCCGTGATGAATTTGATCGGGTGTTTTCTGCATGATTCAAGCCACCGGTCAAGCTCCTTGAGCATTGAACTCCGCTTTCCGGAAAGGAGAGCGGGCGCCGCCCTCCATGGGGACACCGATGACGCTAGAGCAACAGGGCCTGGGGCGCATACGCAGAACGTCATGGAGTGCGACCTCAGCGGAAATAGATAGATCTTGGTGCGGACGGCCGCACGATCCAGCCGGGTGACACACGGCCAAAGTCAACTGACTCAACATCGCACCAGTCAAAGGCAGTTGACCGACGCCTTGGAACTCGTTCACCTGAGCCCGACACCTTGTCCCGCTTGACCATTATTCACGTAAGGCGAATTCCGCTCAGAATTCCAGGATCCTCATGGTCGGCGTACGCCGTTCACGCAACCGAGGCACGGATCGGCCCTGGACCGCTGCACGGGTTGCCCCAGGCCGCGTCGGCTCCGCCGCCTTGAACCCGAGGCCCGACGCTTGCCCGCCCACGCCCACGCGAGGGCAGATGCGAAATGAGGCACATACAACAGTTTGGACGCGCCGCAAAAACAGCGCGCCCATAGATAAGCATCACTAGAATCAGGAGTGTGAGAGCATAATGACATCGTACTGGTACTGCGACATTGAGTTTACCAACAATACAAGCCAGACCCTGGTCTTGGAGGGCGACGACATTTACTCCACCTCCGATTACTCCACGAACCCGGAAACGGGATGGGACGAAGCCCCCAAGCCGCGAATCCACCCGGGCGAGCGAGTCACTTTCGGGCAGAAGTCCGGGGATATAAATTGGGGTATCGGGGGAACCAAGAGTTACAGGTTCTGGGGATATGCCACCTACACGGTTGGCCTTTCGGAAGACCGAGTGAAGGTCGACTGGGACTTCCCCAAAGATAACGACAGTGATCTCCCGGTACAACTGACCGCGCCCAACGGTTACACGCTGAAACCCACCAGCTGGGACGGCGACCGGTTCCACAAGACTGTGCGCGTGGAGCTCAGCGAACCCATCGAGGACATACCGCTTCGCACTTTCTAAACGGTGTCCGAAGGGCCCGCCCGGCAATTTTCAAGGAAAAGGGCCGACGGGCCCGTACCGGTCGAGTGGTCGACCTGGATTGAGGGCCTGTCACCCGGGCACGACGTCAGGTCGCAACGCTGTCCGTGTCAGCGGTGATCGCCTGGTACCGCCGCTCAAAACCGGCCTGCTCGGCCATCGCCCGGACTTCGCGCTCCCGCCAGGCGGCCTTCTCGGCGTCCTTGATGTGGCGCTTCTGCACGCCCTGGCGCGCGAGTTGCCGCACGACGTCGGCGATGCTCGGCTGCTCGGTGTGCTGCCGTTCGGCGGCCCAGACAGCGTAGATACGGAACTGGGGCAAGTAGCGGCGCAGGGTGCTCGGGTCGACCGGGGCTCCGCTGCGTGCCGTCACGCCGTTCTCGGCCAAGTAGGCCGACAACTCCTTGTCCGCGGGCTCGGTGCCGTGGGCGTTCTGGTAACCGAGCCAGGCCAGGTAGTAGCGGTCAACCGTGGTGAGCTGCGCCGCAGTCCCGTCCACCGGCGCCGCCGATGCGTCATCACCGTCGGGGTGCGGTGCGTCGACGCGCGGGGCGGCTTGTCCTTCGGCTGCGACGGCTGCCAGGTGCTCCGTCAGCGTGTCCTCGCCCAGCGGGGAACCGTCGGGGCCGCTGAGCCTGTACCGCGACGCCAGGAACGAACTGAAGGTCGCGGGGTCGGGGAGCTCCCCGACCTCGGCGGCATACAGGCGGGCCGCGTCCTGAACGAACGCGGCCCATTCGTCCCCCGTGTCCTCGTCCCGAGACGCGTCGGTGGGTGTGGCCTGCGGTGGCAGCGACCGGCCCGCGTCGCGCTGCTCGAAGTGCTGGGTCATCGAGCCGAGCTGGTCGTGCGGCAACGGCTGCCCGTCGTGCTGCGCGATGCCGTAGGCGTCCATGAGGAAGTAGCTGAACTGGTGAGCCGTGGGGTAGACGCCGTGCTGCGCCACGAACGCGCGGTAGGCGTCGAAGTACCCCTCCGGGTACGTCCCGTCCGCCGACAGCAGTTCCGGATCCGGGCCGTGTCCGTCGCCGGCTGCGGCGAGGAGCGCTTCGGGCTGCTGCGGCGGACCGACGGGTATCCGCTCCTCCCCCGTCACCGGGGTCTGCTGGACCGGTACGCGGTGCACATCGGCAGCGGGGGTCTCATGCTGCTGCCCCGCCGCACCGATGCCTGCGGCGGCGAGTCCCGCGGGTGCGGTCTCCGCGAGCGGTACCCCGAAGCGGGCCAGGCGCAGGGGCATGAGGGATTCGACGGGGGCCTTGCGGCGCCAGGAGCGGCCGAAGCGGGCCTGGAGGCGGGCCTGGTAGATGAGGCGGTCCTGTTCGAGCTTGATGACCTGTTCGTAGGAGCGCAGTTCCCACAGCTTCATGCGGCGCCACAGCTTGAAGGTGGGGATCGGGGAGAGGATCCAGCGGGTGAGGCGGACGCCCTCCATGTGTTTGTCCGCGGTGATGTCGGCGATGCGGCCCACGGCGTGCCGGGCCGCCTCGACGGCGACCACGAACAGCACCGGGATGACGGCGTGCATGCCCACGCCCAGCGGGTCGGGCCAGGCCGCAGCCCCGTTGAACGCGATCGTCGCCGCGGTCAGCAGCCACGCCGTCTGGCGCAGCAGCGGGAAGGGGATACGGATCCACGTCAACAGCAGGTCCAGGGCCAGCAGGACGCAGATGCCCGCGTCGATGCCGATCGGGAAGACCACCGAGAAGCCGCCGAAGCCCTTCTTCTCCGCCAGCTCGCGCACGGCCGCATACGACCCCGCGAAACCGATACCGGCAATCACCACCGCACCCGCGACGACCACACCGATCAAGATGCGCTGCGTGCGCCCGAGTTCGATCGGGCGCCCCTCACGCTCGGAGTGCTCCGCCTGCCCTGCTGCCACGATGACGCAGCCTCCCCCGCCTCTGTCACTCACACGCTGCTCAGACGTAACACTCTCACGGTGAGTGATCCTCACCTGCACGCAGTGCAGGTGAGGATGAACAGTCGGTCGCGGGGCCTCGTCGCTCTGAATTGTTCGGCAGAAGCCGGGTTACTCTCCGGACGTGAGTACCGGTTCTTCATCTGCTTCCGATGAGTGTTGCGTTCTGGTGGCTGCCTCCGCGGGCGGGATCGAGGGGCTGGGGACCCTGCTGCGCGGCCTGGACAGCGAGCTTCCGGCGTTCGTGCTGGTGGTGCAGCACCTGCGCCGCTCCCGCGAGACACGGATCGTCTCCGTGCTGTCCCGCCGGACCGACCTCAAGGTCAAGCTGGCCCAGGACGGTGACGGCCCGAGCCCGGGCACCGTGTACATCGCTCCGCCCGACCAGCACCTGTGTGTGCGGACGGGGAAGAAGCTGGCGTTGACCCAAGAAGCGCGGGTGAACTACGCCCGGCCGGCCGCCGACCCGCTCTTCGAGTCCGCCGCGGAAGCCTACGGCTCCAGGACCATCGCCTGCGTGCTCACCGGAACCGACGGCGACGGCACCCAGGGCATCACCGCCGTGAAGGCACACGGTGGCACCGTCATCGTGCAGGACCCTGACACAGCCGATTTCCAGGGCATGCCCCGCTCGGCGATCAACACCGGGCTGGTCGACCTCGTACTGCATCTGGAGGACATCGCACCGGCCATCGCTCGGCTGGTGCGGCGTTGTTGAGGTCATGGCGCGGTGAGGGGCTTCGCGCGCGAGGCCTGCCGGTCTCCTGGCTCTACGGCTTCCGGCTTTTCGGCCTTCCGGCCGTTCGGTTTTCCAGCCTTCAAGCCTTCCCGCGAGCCCGGTTCACAGATCGCGGCGCGGATCACCCCGCGGAGATCGCCTCCAGCAGATCACCGGCCTGCGGGTTGGGCAGCGCACGGGCCACGTCTGCCTGGGCGATGATGCCGACGAGTCGGTGCTTGTCGATGACGGGCAGCCTGCGGACCTTGTGCCGGGTCACGATGTCGCGATCGGTGAGCATGCCCTTGAGCCGGTCGTCCGTACCGCAAATCGGCAGTGCGCCGGTGCCGAGTTCCTTCATCCACCGGGCTGCGTCCAGTGCGCTCTCCCCTTCGCCGATGCACTCGGCGCCGGGCGTCATGATCTCTCGGGCGGTAGTCACGTCCATACCTCCCTGTTCCTGGTTCCTGTGGCGGTTCCCGTTGCGATGCCGGCGGCGTCCGTCGCCGCGGCCGGGCCTCCGAAGTACCCACCGTCCCCGTGTTCATACCCCCCTCACGCCTCCGGCGGCTGGGGCGAGTTTCGTGGGGTGGCGCGCGGGCTACCCGAGGCACCGCCCGCGTGTCGGCTTCACGCCGATATACCCAGTTGAGGAGCATGCCCCCATGAAGATCGCGTTCCTTGTGGCCCCCGAAGGCGTCGAGCAGGTCGAACTCACCGACCCGTGGCAGGCGGCGCGTGACGCCGGCGGCGAGGTCTGCCTGGTGTCCACCGAGTCCGGCCGGATCCAGGCGTTCCACCACCTCGACAAGGCCGACACCTTCCCGGTCGACCAGGTCGTCGGCCAAGTGACGGCAGACGACTTCGACGCGTTGTTGCTGCCCGGCGGGGTCGCCAACCCCGACGCCCTGCGCCTCGACGGGCAGGCGGTCGCGCTGGTGAAGGAGTTCTTCGCGGCGGGCAAGCCGGTCGCCGCGATCTGCCACGCACCCTGGCTGCTGGTCGAGGCCGATGTGGTGCGCGGCCGCACCCTCACCTCCTGGCCGAGCCTGCGCACCGACATCCGCAACGCCGGTGGCAACTGGGTCGACGAGCAGGTCACGGTATGCGACGCCGGGAGCAGCACCCTCGTCACCAGCCGCCGCCCCGACGACCTCAAGGCGTTCTGCGAGGCGTTCCTCGCGGAGTTCACCAAGGCCACCGACTGAGGTCAGACCATCGGCATCCCCAAGGAGCGGGACCGTCGGAACGCATGGTGTTGGACCGCAACCCGGTGAACTTCTTCGCCCCAACTTCCCGGTATGGCCAGACCAACACGGGCCACCATCCAGCGGCCTTGGCAGGAGGCCGGTGCCAGACCCGCTCCCCGGGGCCGCACGGCCGTCGGTCAGCTGTCGGCTTCCGGGCCGCCCGCCTGCGGCGGTGCCGTTTCCAACTCCCGGTGTCTGTCGCCGTGATCGTCGTGCTGGACGAGGAGTGAGAGGAGCTCCGCCACGGTGAGGCCCGAGTCGGCCGGGTGGCGCAGGATGGTCCCCGCTTCGATGCGGTACGCGTTGGAGCGGCCTCGCCGTGTATGGGAGAGGTAGCCGCCTCCTTCCAGATCCGACACGATCTTCTGGACGGCGCGCTCAGTGAGGCGGCAGCGCGCGGCGATGTCCCGGATGCGGGTGGTGGGATCGTCGGCGATCGCGGCCAGCACACGGGCGTGATTGGTGAGGAACGTCCAACCGCTGTGTGATTCAGGTACTCCACCCATGTCTGCCAAGATAGGGGGTTTGATTCACGCTTTCAAAAGCCCGAACTGCATTTCCGGTATCTCTTGACGTACGACCCTCGCGAGCTGAGTCTGGAGGGGGCGGCCGCGCGCCCGGATGCCACGGAGAAGGTGCCATGCCAGAACCCGCACTTCCCACGCAGCCCACCCCGGGCGACGCAGTTCGTACCACGTGCTTCTGTCCGCCGCGCTCCGAGCGTGCGCAGTTGCTCGGCATCGCAGTCCGTCCCACGGACGACCGGACGGTCGTGGCGGTGACCGGCGAGGCCGGCATCGTCACCGAGCACGAATTGGAGGACGGTCTGCGCACGGCCCTCGACTCTTCGGTGCACGGTATCGACCTGGACCTGGACGGCGTCGACTTCTTCGACTGCTCCGGCCTCAACGCCCTGCTGCGCGTGCGCCGGTACGCCCTGGAGAGCGGCAAGAGCGTCACCGTCCAGCGCGCCAACGCCGCCGTGCGCAGGCTGCTTTCGGCAACCGGCCGGCTGTATCTGCTCAGCGTCCCGGCCGAGGCCCACGAGACCGGCCCCTCCGGGCCGCCCGACGATGCCGAGCAGGATCTTCGTACCGAAATCTGTCAGCTCCGGCGGGCCATGGAGACGCGGCCGGTCATCGACCTGGCACGCGGAGTCCTGATGGCCTCCTACAGCCTGGACGCCCAGGACGCCTGGAACGTCCTGGTCTCACTCTCCCAGAACACGAACACCAAACTGCATCTGGTCGCCGAGGAACTGGTCAGTGCCGTCAAGGGAGACTCGTTTCCGGAGCCGCTCAAGCAGCAGATGGCGGCGACGCTCGCCGGGCTGCAGACAGCCGGGGTGCCCTCGCCGGCGCGCCCCGACGGCGAGGGCTGAGTCCGGGGCGGCGAAAGGGACCGAGCTCGCCGGGTACCCGGCCGGGACGGACGCGTAACGCATGCCTTGCCGGGTACTCGCCGACCTCCGCACCATTCGCCGACAGAGGGAAGAGACGAGAGGATGAACGAGAACACCGACGTCGTGGAACTGCTCAAGGCGCAGCACACGCGGATCCGTGCACTGCTCGACGAGGTGGCGGCCGCCAAGGGCGACGAGCGCAAGCAGAGTTTCCAGGAACTCGTCCGCCTTCTCGCGGTGCACGAGACCGCCGAGGAGGAGGTTGTCCACCCCTTCGCCCGCCGGAGCATCAATGGCGGCGAACTCGTCGTCAAGGACCGGGTCGAGGAGGAGGAACACGCCAAGCGGGCGCTGTCCCAACTGGACGGGATGGACCCCGACTCCCCCGAGTTCCTCGACCTGTTCGCCGCACTGCGGCAGGACGTGCTGGCCCACGCGGACGCCGAGGAGCGCCACGAGTTCGCCCACTTCGCGCGGGTCGCCGACCGCTCCAAGCTGGAGAACCTGGCCCGCGCGGTCAAGGCCGCGGAGGCCCTCGCCCCGACCCGCCCGCATCCGGGCACGGACACCGCCCTGAAGAACATGGCGGTGGGGCCGGTCGCGGCGGTGATCGACCGCACGCGTGACGTCGTACGCAAAGCGATGGGCTAAGCCCGGCTCCGGCCACCGGGCCGACCGGGACACGCCTACACCGGGACACGCCGACCGGGACACGGGACGAGCGAAGGGCCCCCTTGTCCCGGTCGGCGCCAGGCCTGAGACAGCGGCTCACCGGGCGCGCCGTCTGCGCGTCGCCCTGGCCACGGCAGCGGCGCCCGCCGTGAGTGCGCAGGCGACGCCAGCCGGGTGGCGGGCCAGCGCGGCCTCGATTGACCGGCCCTGCGAGGCGTCGTCGAAGATGCCGTGAGCACCGTGGTCGGTGCCCTGTGGTCCGTCGACGGGTTCAAAAAGGGTTGCCGTCACCGGTCGGTGGCCGCCGCTCGGTCTGCTGGGAGTCGAAGCCGGTGCGGGCGAGACAGCGGTCGAGCAGGGCAGGCATGATGCGGTTGGCCCAGATGGGCGGGACGGGCCGGACGACGGTGACCCGGACACTGCTGCCGCGGTACAGCAGTTCGGTGCGCAGCGATGAGATGAAGCCGTTGATGGCGTGCTTGGCCCCGCAGTAGACCGACTGCAAGGGCAGCGACCGCTCCCCCAGCGCCGAGCCGACCTGCACGATCGTGCCCCGGTCCCGGGGCAGCATCCGGGGGTGCCAGTAAGAACGCTGTCACCAGCCGCAAACGGCTGGTCTACTCCGCCGACTTCGCAGGCCGGGGCAGTTCAGCTGCGGCCGTCGCCTCGGCGAGCGCGACCCGCCCGCCCTTCAGCTCGGGTACGTACTTGTGGATCGTGTTCCTGCTGACGCCCAGGAGCTTCGCGATGGACGTGACGGTGTTCCCCGGGCGGGTGAGCAGATCCCGGGCGTGACCCACCTGTTCCTCGGTCATGGCCGGCGGACGGCCCAGCCGGGCGCCGCGGGCGCGGGCGGCGTCCAGACCCTCGCTGGTGCCCTGCACGATGAGTTCGCGGATGAACTCCGCGAGGGCAGCGAATACGTGGAAGACCAGACGCCCACCCGGCGTGGTGGTGTCGAGCGCCTCGTGTAGCGAGGTGAAGCCGATGCCGCGCTTGCGCAGGCCGGAGACGATGGCGATGAGGTCCTGGATCGAGCGACCGAGCCGGTCCAGGGAAGGGACGACGAGGGTGTCTCCTTCGCGGAGATAGTCGAGCGTCTTCCACAGTTCCTCGCGATCAGCGTTCTTGCCGGACTTCTTGTCGGCGAAGATCCGGATACAGCCCGCTTCGGTGAGTGCGTGGATCTGCCGGTCGAGCAACTGTCCCTTCGTCGATACGCGGGCGTACCCCACGAGGGCACCGGTCCGTACGGCGGGGACAGGAGTCAGGAGATCGGCAGTGTCGTCGTCGGAAGCTGTCTGCACCCGCGAGATCGTACAGAAAACGGTGGGGTTCAGGTTCTTGAGCACGCCGACTTTCTGACACCGTTTTACGAGTATGATCCGCCGTCGATCCGGTCGCGAACCCCCGCTAATCGATCTTGCTCATCAATCGGTCGCTTCCGGACCACTGGTCGCTCCTTTCTCGCCACTTCTCAAGAGCGCTCCGGGTGGCGAAGGTCAGGGGGCGAATTGGGCCCAGCACTCGCTCGCTGTCGGGAAGGAGTTGCTCAAGGGCAGCCACGGCCCCGGACGGGTCGCCCGCCTCGCCTCGCAGAGAGGCCAGATCTCGCCGGGTGACAAGAGTTTCGCAGTGGTCCGGGCCCAGCACACGTTCCTGTTCGGCCAGCACCTCTGCAAGCGTGAACAGGTCGCGAAGCCGCAGGTAGCGGGCAATGAAGATGGTCTTCTGAGCGCGACCGACCTCCAGCATCGCCGCGTAGGTGGGGTGGGAGGCGTTGCGGGTGAAGCGGCGCAGGATCGCCTCGGTCGACGCGGTGCGGGTCCGGATCGCGGTGGCATACTTGATCATCTGGTCGTACTGCTGGGTGATGAGTTCCCAGCGGATCGGGCGGGTCAGCGCCGGGGTGAGCTGCGGGTAGGCGTCCGGTTCGCCGACCACGGGCCGGTACAGCTTGACCTTGTTGATCCGCTTGATGCGCGGCAGCAGGTCGAAGTTCAGCAGCCTCGTGATGCCGAACCCGATTTCCGACTGGCCATGACTGTCTGTGTAGTTGGCCTCGACGTCCATGGTGGTGCCGTGCCGCATCGCGCCCTCGACCATCGCGGCGACCTCGGAAGCGGTGCAGTTGATCAGCTGGGAGTGGATGGCCAGGGACTTCTTCTCCACGTGCCAGTAGATGAGCACCCCGCGGCCGCCGTAGCGCGAGTGCCACTCGGTGAACAGGTTCTGGTCGTAGGCCCGCACGTGGGTGGAGTCCGAGGCGACCGCGGTCGAGCCCTGGCCCCACAGCTCGGTGCTGCGGGCGGCGAAGGTGGCGTT
The DNA here is from genome assembly GCF_044457025.1 of Streptomyces sp. NPDC050658. Taxonomy (NCBI): domain Bacteria; kingdom Bacillati; phylum Actinomycetota; class Actinomycetes; order Kitasatosporales; family Streptomycetaceae; genus Streptomyces; species Streptomyces sp. NPDC050658. The sequence goes on along the minus strand of NZ_JBITGM010000012.1, from coordinate 216,052 downwards.
TGCTATCTGGATAGCAATGGCGCGGGCGGCCTCGGCAGACAGGTAGCGACGGCGGACGTAGCGCAGTTCGTCCTCGGTGTGGCCGTGACCGCCGGAGGCGACGGCCTTGATCCCGGTGTTCGTGCCGTAGGCGTAGATCACCAGGAGCAGGCGCTCGGCCAGGACCTCCACCGAGAGGGAGCCGCCGCCGGAGACCGAGGTGACCGCGTCCAGGCAGCCGGTGCGCAGGACGGCCTCTTTCAGCATGTCGATGAGCGGCACGATGCCCCACCGGCGCTGTACCTCACCCTTGATCCTGCGCAGGTTGCGCGGCTCGGGCTGGGCCTCGGCCGGGGTCAGCCGGATCGCCCCGGACTTCCGCTCGGCGATGTCCAGCCAGCTCAAGCGCGGCATCCCATCGTTCAGCAGCGTCAGCTCGGTGGTCATCTGCTCGCGCAGGTCCTGGAAGGCGACGACCGCGTAGACCATGCGCACCACCCGGCGCCGACCCCGCTTGTCGGTGCGGTGGACGACCTCGGCCCAGTCCCCGCCCATCGCCTTGTGCACCGGCACCATCTCGCCCAGCGGGTAGTACGTGGTGTTGTCGGCCGCCGCGTACCGGACCACAGCGCCAACGCCTCGATCACCGGCCGGTGGGTGTGGTTGGACGAGCGGAACTCCAGCACGTCCAGCGGCCTGATCAGCCCGCGCCGGTAGTAGTTCGTGTACGACGCCTTCAACGTGGTCTGCACCGTGCGCCGGTAGACCGGGCCACGGGTCTTGAACTCGTGCACCAGCTCCCGCAGCGTCTGCTCTCCGCCGGAGACCGCCGGGTAGACGGCCTCGCGGACCGTGCCCTCCGGCTCGCCGATCGACGCCTCGGCGAGCTTGAAGAGGATGTTCTCCTTGCCCGACACCTTCTTGAACGCGTTGACCAACTGCTCGGTGACCTTCTTCTCCACCGCGCCCCGATCCGGTGCACCGTGGAGATCAGCAACTCGACCAGCGTGTCCGTGATCTCCCGCTCCCGCTCGTGCAGCAGCGTCACCCGCAGCGGCAGCGAGTGCGTGCGCAGATGGGAGGGGGAATCCACCGCGGCCCGCGCCCGCCACCCGGCCACCACCTTCGGCGCGACGTCGGCGAACAGGCCCGCCTGCAGCCCGACCGCCCGGACCGCGAGCAGCTTGTCGATCTCGGTGAGCATCGTCTCCAGGCTCACATTGCCCGGAGCCTCCTTGATCTTCCCCAGGACCAGCGGGCCGTCCTCGCCCTCACCGGCAACTCGAACCGGCCCCGAGGAAACCGACCGTGCTGCGTATAGAACTTCAGCAACACGGCGAAGCCCAGTCGCGTCGGACCACGCTTGCCGGACACAAGCGCCTGCTCATCCTTCAACAGCGTCCCGTGCTCGACCAGGTCGTCCAGGTCCAAAGAGGTACGGGCCACGATCGTCGATCGTCCTCTCGGGGCCTCACCCCGGGCAGCTGTACGACCCCGGACTCACCCACACGGGTGACGACCACGCAAGATCACCGCCGTTTGCGGCTGGTGACAGCGTTCTTACCGGCACCCCATCCGCCGCAGCGCGGACCGGGTGCCGTTGACGAAACCGAGGTACATCGCCTCCGTCGCCCGCTGGTATTCGTCGTACGAGATCTCCTCGAACCGCGCGAAGACCGTGCTGAACGCGCAGTTGATCCACACATCGACGGGGCCGAAGTGCTCCTCGGTAGCCGCGACGGCGGCTTCCACCTGGTCCGGGTCGGCCTCGTGCACCAGTGACCGGCCGCCGAGCGACTCGAACTCCCTGGCGGCGTCCATGGTGCAGGCCGGGTTCTGGGCCCGCAGGCCCGTGGTACCCGGAGGTGACGTAATCTCCGGTTCTCCGTCCGCCGTGACGTGGGCGTGGCGCTCGCCCCGGCTCAGTGGCGTCCGCCTCGGGAGCGTCGGCGGGAACGGGCTGTGGCTCACTCTTCGTCCTCGGCGCCGGGCCGGTCCTCGCGGTGCCGCCGCCCGGGCAGGAACTCCTGCATCTTGGCCTTCAGTCCCTGGCGGACCATGCCGACGCGGTCGCTGTCGCCCTTCAGGATCGACTCTGCCGCCGCTTCGATCTGGTCGAGGGTGGCGTGCGGTGGGATCGGCGGCACGGCGGGGTCGGTGGTGAAGTCGAGCACGCAGGGCCTGTCGGCGGCCAGAGCGGCCTGCCAGGCATCCTGGACCTCGCCGGGCTTCTCGATGCGCCTGCCGTCCAGGCCGATCAGGCGGGCGAAGTCGGCGTAGGGGACATCGGGGATGGACTGGGAGGGCAAGAACTGCGGTGCGCCTTGCATGGCGCGCATCTCCCAAGTGACCTGGTTGAGGTCCTGGTTGTTGAAAACGGCCACGATCAGGCGCGGGTCTTCCCACTCGCGCCAGTACTTGGCGACAGTGATCAGCTCGGCCATGCCGTTCATCTGCATGGCGCCGTCGCCGACCAGCGCGATCGCCGGCCGGTCGCCGTGCGCGAACTTGGCGCCGATGGCATAGGGCACCCCCGGCCCCATGGTGGCCAGGGTGCCGGACAGCGAGCCGCGCATGGCGCCGCGCAGGGTGAGGTGGCGGGCGTACCAGTTGGCCGCGGAACCGGAGTCCGCGGAGATGATGACGTTGTCGGGCAGCAGATCGCTCAGGGCGTGCGCGACGTACTCGGGGTTGATCGGGTCGGCGTCGACGGCGGCGCGCCGCTGCATGACCTGTCCCCAGCGCGAGACGTTCTTCTCGATCTGCTTGCGCCAGCTCTTGTGCGGGTTCGCCCTGAGGAGGGGCAGCAGCCGGTTGAGTGTCTCGCGGGCATCGCCGACGAGGTTGACCTCGAACGGGTAGCGCAGGCCGACCATGTGCGGGTCGATGTCGATCTGCACGGCCCGCGCCTGCCCGAACTCCGGCAGGAACTGGGTGTAGGGGAAGGACGAGCCGATGACGAGGAGGGTGTCGCAGCCCATCATCAGCTCGTACGACGGCCTGGTGCCCAGCAGGCCGATGGAACCCGTCACGTAGGGCAGGTCGTCGTCCAAGACGTCCTTGCCCAGCAGGGCCTTGGCGACTCCGGCGCCGAGCCGGTCGGCCACCGCCATGACCTCAGGGCGAGCACCGCGGGCACCCTGCCCGACCAGGATCGCGACCTGCTCGCCCGCGTTGAGCACCTCGGCGGCGCGCGTGAGTTCGTCGTCCGCGGGGACCGGTGCACAGCGCGGCATGCCCAGGCTGGAGGGCACCATCTTGAAGGCGTGCTCGGGCGGCGAGTAGGCCAGTTCCTGCACATCGGCGGGGATGATGACGGCGCACACCGACCGGCGGGCCATGGCGGTGCGCATCGCCCGGTCCAGCACGTTGGGCAGCTGCTCGGGGACGGTGACCATCTCGCAGAAGTCGGAGGCGACGTCCTTGTAGAGGCTCAGCAGGTCGACCTCCTGCTGGTAGGAACCGCCCATGGCGCTGCGGTTGGTCTGCCCGACGATCGCGACGACCGGAACGTGGTCCAGCTTGGCGTCGTACAGACCGTTGAGCAGATGGATGGCGCCCGGCCCCGAAGTGGCCGCGCAGACACCGGGCTTGCCGGAGAACTTGGCGTACCCGACCGCCTGGAAGGCTGCCATCTCCTCGTGACGGGCCTGGATGAACCGGGGGTTGTCGTCCGCCCGGCCCCAGGCCGCCAGCAGTCCGTTGATCCCGTCGCCGGCGTAGGCGAAGACATGCTCCACGTCCCAGTCACGCAGACGCTCGAGGACGTGATCGGAGACCTTCATCGACATGTTCGAAGACCTTTCCGGAAGGTTGCGTTCGAAGGCGCCGTCAAAAGGCGCCGTCAGGGGAGGCGCAGGTACCTGAGGGCGCTCCGGCCGGCCGCGGTCGCGGTGAGGGCGGCCGCGCCCGCGGTGGCCGTCGCCGTGCTCGCCGGACAGGGAGCCCCCGCAGGAGTTGTTGCCGATCATTCCGCCGAGTGCGCAGTGGCTGTGCGTGGAAGGGTTCGGCCCGAACTGGAGCCGGTGGTCGGACAGTTGCCGGTTGAGCTGGTCCAGGAAGATCCCCGGCTCGATCACACACGTGCGCCCGCCCGGATCCACGCGGACCAACGCGTCGCAGTACCTGGGCCAGTCGATCACCACGGCGGTGTTCGTCGACTGCCCCGCCAGGCTCGTGCCGCCACCGCGCGAAAGGACGGGGGCGTCGAAGCGCGCACACCTCGACGGCCTGGGCCCCGGCCTCGACGCTCCGGGGGACGACCACGCCGATCGGCACCTGGCGGTAGTTGGAGCCGTCGGTGACGTACGCGCCTCTGCTGCCGGGATCGAACCGGACCTCGGCGTCCACGGCCTCGCGCAGCGCGGCCTCCACCGCGGGCACGTCCACCGCTGGGGCATCGAGGGGTGTGCGCTTCATCAGGAGCAACCGCCTTCCCGGACCCGGCAGGGCATTGTGGCGTGAGGACGCCGTCAGTGGCGCCGACGCACTTGCGGGTACCCGTCTGTGCAAGGTGCAAGGGTGTCTCTTCACCCGCTCGTCGCACGGTCCTTGTCGGAATCGGCGCGGTTTCGCGCGGCGGGGCGGGCAGGCCGCGGATGTCCTGGCGTGGGCGGCCGTGGCAGCGCCCACGAGTCGGGGCGGGACAGGATGGAGCGCGGCACCAACGGACCGGCGACGAGCGCCGGTCCAGGCGAGGTTGTCGGCCTGCCCGCAGCTCTGGGAGTGAGCGACAACCCCGCCCGGTGGAGACGCACGGTGTGCAGGCGAGGTGCCGCGGGACTTCTCACCAGGTGATTCTGACGGCGCCGGTGGCGCCTACTCCCATGCCGAGCGTGCCGGCCTGACCGGCCGACCCACCGTTGCCCGCGCCGCTGGGCGGGTTACCGGCGGGAGCTGCCCCCGAGCCAGGGTCGAAGTGGGCGCTTTGCGGGTAGCGGGAAGGGCCCTGTTCCCCGCCTGCACCGCCGGCACCGCCGCCCCCACCGCCACCATTGTCCCCACCGCCGGTGCCACCACCGCCACCGGCCCCGCCAGTGCCGTAGCCGCCGTCTCCTGCGCCGCCGCCTCCGCCGCCCCCACCGCCACCGCCGCCGCCTCCGTTGCTGGAACCGCTTCCGGAGCTGCCCAAGTAGCCGGGCTGGCCCGAGTTGGCGTAGTTGATGCCGGCGTCGCCCCCGTTTCCGCCGCCGCCCCCGGCAGCTCCGCCACTGCCGGTGCTGCCCGGGGCTCCGCCGCGCCCGCCGCCCCCGGTGCCGGAACCACCATGGCCGTAACCGCCGGTGCCCGCGCCGGGGGTGCCGCCGGCGCCCCCGGTCGCGGCGGGGCTGCCGGGACTTCCGGGGCCGGGGCTGCCTCCGCCGCCGACGCCGCCCACACCCCCCGCACCGCCGACGCCTCCAGCGCCTCCCTTGCCGCCCCCGTCGCCGGCGCCGCCCCCGCCGCCTCCGCCACCGGCGATGAGGGTGGCGTCTTCTTCGGTGCTCGCGTTGCGGGTGTTTTCCCCGTAATTGCCGATGTGGAATGTCAGTGTCTGGCCCGCGGTGACCGGCATGGTGTCTCTGATGTAGGCGCCGGCACCTCCGGCGCCTCCCGCCGTCGTGTCGGACCCGGCTCCTCCGAAGCCTCCCGGTCCCCAGAGTTCGACGTTGATGACTTCCACGCCGTCGGGGACGGTGAACGTCTGCGGGCCGGTGGGGTCGGCGAGGACGTAGATATTGCTGGATCTGGTGCTGGGGGTGACGGGCCACCAGCTGGTTCCTTTGACCAAACAGCCGCTGTCCTGCTCTCCGGCGTCGGTGATTTTGGTGGCGGCCCAGGTGATGCCGGTGTCAAAGTCGCTCGGGAGGCTGCTCCAAGTGTTGGCGATGGCGGGGTTGTAGCTGCCCCAGCCGCCGTTCGCGTTGGAGGGGCCCCAGTGGTCCGGGCGGTAGGTGTCAGCGTCGAAGGACTCGCAATTGGGCCCGGAGAAGAACCAGATCTTGTTGTCGGCAGGTGAGTAGAGGGCCGCGTCGACCGAGGGGAAGGGGAATACGCTGCCGTTCTTGTCGCCGAAGTCGTAGCCGAAGACGTCCTTGATGGCGCGCGCCTGCGTGTCGGTGTTGCCTGCCTGTCCGGTGGGCTTGACGACGGATACCCGATAGCACTGGGCGCCTTGGAAGACGTAGACGCTGGAAGGGTCGGCCAAGCAGAGGGCGGCGTCCAGCGGCTTCGTGCCGTCGAGAAGAAGCGCGTCCTGCGTGTCGCTGAAGATGTTGGTGCCGCCGATCAGGGCGGTGAGGGTGCCGGTGTCGAGGGCGGTGTCGCCCAGCCACGGCTTGCCGGAGGCAGGGTCCCAGGCGTAGCGCTCGTAGGTGACTCCGCCGCTGCTGTGGGTCCCGCTCAGGCAGTACAAGCTGGGCGGTACCGGGCTTCCCCCGGTGCTGCTGTCGGCGCCCGGATAGGGCAGATGGCGACCCACGGAACATACCGCGTCGTACAACTTCATCGCTGTCATCGCTGAGGTCCTTTCGCTCCGGCCGAAGCATGCGATGCCCAACCGGGATCGCCGGGGCCCGCGATTCACGGCTCCGGCGTCATATGAGTTCCTCTCTTTCTATGTCGCAGTTCGCTGTCATCCCTCGGGAGTATCGAAGCCAGATCCTGTCAGCCAGGGCAGGTTCGCGGCCAGGGACCGGCTCCAGTGCGGCGAGGACGCGGGCCGAGTATCGAAGGCCGTGGTCGGGTTCTTCTCCGTTGTCGTCGGCCGCGCGGACAGCTGCGGACAGCTAGATCCGCTTCTCTGGAGGATGCGTGAGGGCCAGATGGGCCCGGAGGTCGGCAACCTCTCGTTGCAGTGACCGAAGCTGCTGGTACATGCCGTACAGATAGTGCGCCTTGGTGCGCAGCGTCAGCGGTTCGATCGGCTTCATGACGACGTCGGCCACACCGAGTCGGAAAGCCTCGGCGAACACGTCCTGGCGGATCCCGAAAGCCGTTATCAGGATGATGGGGATTCCTCGGGTCTGTTCGAGGTGCCTCATGTAGCGCACCACTTCCAACCCACTGACCCCCGGCATGCGTAAATCCAGTAAGACAAGGCCGACTTCGTCACGGAGGATGACCTTCAGCGCTTCCTCACCGCTGGACGCACTGATCATCTCGTACCCGAGTGGGGCCAGGGTGCTCTCCAGCGCGAACAGCGTGTCCACGTGGTCGTCGACGATGAGGATCTTCGGATCGTCCGACATGGCCAAGAGCCCCCCTTCTCCAGTAAGCACCGTATGCCCCTGACGGGTCACACGGTCCGTTCTGCCGGAAAAGACTCACTCCCGTTGTCCGGCAGGAAGCATCCGCCGTCATTCAACTTGTGTTGATGCCATCAGCCGAGTAAGGCATGCCGCAGGGACCGGCGACATCGAGCCGCACAGGTCCCTGCAGCGACGATGGCACCGGTTCTGAGCTCCCATGGAGGCAGGCACTCCCGCGCGTCGCCGGCCTTCATGGCTGTCCGGACAGCCGCGGCTCCAGGAGGAAGCAGTCACGGCCTTCCCGCGCCCAGTCTCCTCCTGATCGGGACGGATGGAGCCCGTATCGCCCGTATCGCCTCTGGGCAATCGTGAGTTCGGTGTTGGGGGCAGCACGCACGGGCCTGTGGCCGTATCAGCCAGGGCAGTGGAGGCGACTGCGGTGCGGTGCCACCATGAGCCCGTGATGGATGCACCCGTACGACACAGTCACGCGCGTCGCCAGAACTCATCAGCCGTGCGGCCCGGCTTGAATCCATTCGCTTGAGCCATCCATGCCGCCTGCTTGAAGCCGGATGCCAGCGAGTCCGGGTCGTGTGCGTCGCTGGCAAACGAAATGCCGCGCCCTTTCTCTTCGTACCACCAGCGGATGATGCAAGAATCCATGGGGACTCGCGTATTCATTTCGAGCACCCTCTCACTCTCCGCAAGCTCCCGGAGTACCACCCGATACTCTTCCTCGAAATGCGATACGTCATAGGGAATACCGTCACTTGGCCAGTACCGTACGGGGTAGTCGATATGCGCAAGGACCTGCATGTCGTCGAACTCTCTGATCATGATGATGACTTCCTCCAGGTAGGTACGGAGTCCGTCACCTGCCGGAACTTCGCCGTGCCCCCAGCAAAAGTCGCTCGCACCTCCACCGAATTGAAATGAATGCATCGATCCGAGTACGCGCTCAAATCTCCCGCGTCGCAGCAGGTCTCTTGCACGCTCGACGTGCCAGTGCGGCTCCCCCAGCTCGACGCCTGAAAGGATCCGCAGCTCAGGGAACATGTGCCTGCAGCGCTCCAGGCACTCAAAGTATCCTTCTAGATCGAGCTGCGGCGTGAGCAGGAAGCCATCTGACACAAATTCTTGCAGTTGATCAGGGATGGTAGCCCCCGGTGGAATTACTTGTGGCCCTAGATCTGCATGCTCGGTGAAGGCGATCGAAGGCAACCCCAACTCTGCCGCGCGGGCACAGGTTGATTCCATCGACCCCAAGTGGGCGTCCCAAGACCATTCACTGTGAACGTGATTGTCAGAGGGCAGCACGACGGTCCTCCTCGAACTAGTATGTGCATGAAGTGAGTAACTCTCGACGTCCACCATCAGGGCCGCCGTTCAATCCCCGCCGCAGAGAGTCGGAAACTCGCGCAGGCGCCACCGACGGCATCCCAGCAGATAGGTACCGAGATCCTCGGCCGCGAAGCGGTCTCGGTCCCAGGCCGGGGCTTCAGTGGCCGGGGCGTCACTGGGGGCGTCGCTGGTCGGCCCGGCCTGGCTGACGTAGCCGACCGCCTGGTGGTGAGCAGGTATCAACTGGAGCCCGCGCAGCTGGTAGATGCTGTCCTCGTAGGCGTCGATGATCTGCCATTCCTGCTGTCGAAGATTGAGCAGAACCAGGCCGTGGGTCCACCCCGTACCCGACACCAGCACGGGATAGCTGCGGTCCGGCACCGCCACTGCCCGCCAGCCCTCGACGCTCGCCTCCTCGGTTGCCGGAACTCGCCCGAGCAGCGCGCGCAGGACGTCGGGGAAGGTGAGCGTGCCGTACACGAACAGCGCCACCGGGGCGGGTGGCAGGGCTGCCAACCGGTCAGGACCGGTCCTGGGCCGGGGAACGGAAGCCGGAGACATGGGGCGGCTCACTCTCTATGAGTGCTCTATGAGTGCTCTATGGGTGGTCGGCGACGCGGCCCGGCTTTGGTCACAGCCGCTCGAAGCCGCGGATCAGCTCCCAGTCAGTGACGGCCGTCTCGGAGGCGGCGATCTCCACTCGGGCGGCGTTGACGTAGTGGTCCACCACGTCGTCACCGAAGGCCTGCCGGGCCAGGACCGACGCGTCGAAACGCTCCGCGGCCTCACGCAGGGTCGCCGGGAGCCTGGGTCGGTCGGACTCATAGGCGTTGCCGACCGCCATGGGTGGCAGCGCCAGCTCCGCGTCGATGCCGTACAGACCGGCGGCGATCATCCCGGCCAGCGCCAGGTACGGATTGGCGTCGGCGCCCGGCACGCGGTTCTCCACCCGCAGCGACGGGCCGTGCCCCACCACCCGCAGCGCGCACGTGCGGTTGTCCCGGCCCCACGTCATACGGGACGGCGCGAAGCTGCCTTCGGCGAACCGCTTGTAGGAGTTGATGTTGGGCGCGTACAGCAGCGTGAGGTCGCCGAGACCGACCATCTGGCCGGCGAGGAAGTGCCGCATGAGCGGGGACATCTCCGAGCCGTGCGGGTCGGCGGCGAGCACCGGTTCGCCCTGGACGGAACGGAGGCTGAAGTGCACGTGGCAGGAGTTGCCCTCGCGTTCGTTCGCCTTGGCCATGAAGGTGAGGCTCATACCCTCCTGCGCGGCGATCTCCTTGGCGGCGTTCTTGTAGATGGTGTGGTGGTCGGCCGTGGTCAGTGCCTCCTGGTAACGGAACACCACCTCGAACTGGCCGAGGTTGCACTCCCCCTTGGCGGATTCCACCACCAGCCCGGCGGCCACCAGTTCGCCGCGGAGGCGTCGCAGGAGCGGCTCCGCGCCTGCTGTCCCCAGCACCGAGTAGTCCACGTTGTAGTCGGTCGTGGCGGTGAGGCCGTGATAGCGGCGGCGGCGCGCCTCCTGATACGAGTCGTGGTAGGCGATGAACTCGAGTTCCGTGCCCACGTAGGCGACGAGTCCTCGCTCGGCGAGCCGGTCGAGCTGGCGCTGCAGGACCTGACGCGGTGACGCCTGCACGGCCTCGCCGTCGTGCCACCTCGCGTCGCAGAGCACCAGGGCTGTCCGGGGCTGCCAGGGCACGATGCGCAGGGTGGACAGGTCCGGCCAGAGCACGAAGTCACCGAAGCCGGTCTCCCACGAGTTGAGCTCATAGCCGGGTATGGGCCGCATCTCCACGTCAGTCGCCAGCAGGTACGCGCAGGCTTCGGCGCCGGCGTCGGCGATCTCGTCGAGGAAGTGCTGGACGTGGTAGCGCTTGCCCTGTAACCGGCCCTGCATGTCGGTCAGTGCCACGATGACGGTGTCGACCGCTCCGGTCTTGGCAAGGTCTCGCAGTTGGCTGAGGCTGAGCTGTGCTTGCATGGCGTCATCACCCGGTCAGGGTCGTGGTGGAAGCGATGGGAGGGCGGAAGGAAAACGATTCGGTGGCGGCAAGAATCAACCGAACGTAGGCCTCCGGTGGAACCGTGATCCGGATCCGGTCGGCCAAGGGTGAGCCGAACGTCCGGACCTTCACTCCCCAGCTTTCCAGCCACCGCGCGTAGGCGGGTCCCGGCGTGCGCACCAGTACGAAGTTGGCGTCCGATCGGTAGGCCGCAAACCCTGGAAACGCCGTCAAGCCCGCTTCCAACACGTGCCGTTGCTCCACTGTCACCTCGGCGATGCGCGCGAAGTCGTCATGGGCGTCCAGGCAGCGCGCCGCGTACTCGTCGGAGAATGCGCTGAAGCCGAGGTAGTCCGGGTCCAGGCCCAGCTGCTCGTGGGTACGCGGATCGGCGGCGGTGAACCCGATACGCAGGCCGGGAATTCCGTAGTACTTCGACATGGTGCGCACCAGCACGGTCGAGGGCATGCCGGCGAGGAGCTGCCCGATCGACCAGTCCAGGTTCGGCGCTGCTCCAAACCCGGCGTACGCCTGATCGACGATGCAGTATCCGGGGCTGGCAGCGACACTTTCCGCCAGTACCTTCAGCTCGTCGTCCAGGACCCTGCAGCCGAGCGGGTTCGACGGGGAGACGATCAGCGGCACCGGGCAGGCGAGGTGCTCGATCCGCCGTAGCAAGTCGGGCAGGTCGAGGACGTACCGGTCTCCCTGCTCCAGATAGCGGTACTGCTGGGTGCGGATCCCGTACCGGTGGGCGAGCGTGCCGTGGTAGTCCCAGCCCGGCTCGGGCAACAGCAGCGTGGCATCGGGTATGCGGGCAATCGCGGCGAAGATGGCCTTGAGCGCGGCCTCGGCGCCATGGTGCAGTCGGAGCTGCTCCGGTTCGCACCCGAACCGCTTGGAGAGGTGCGTCAGGAGCCGCGGGCTGGACTGGTACCGGCAGATGTCACCGGCACGCAGCCGCGGCCAACGCCGCGCATCGGCGATCGGATGCGGATGGAGAAATTCGTTGCGTGAACAGTCGATCGGTGCCGCCAGATGGGCGGCACCGGCTATCGGACGCGCTGTACTCGTGGAGTGGCTCTTCATAGTGCTCTTTCCGTGGGGCGGTGTACCCGAAGCGGCAGAGATGGACGGAGATGGGCAGGCCCCATCGGGAGGATCCACGCAAGGTGACAGCCGTGGGCATGGTCCCTGGAAGGATCACCACAGACACCGGGCTCGCTGCCATACGCCCAGCCTCTGACCCCCAACGCCCCCTGTTTCTCGGCCACTTGCAGATCAACTTGCCGAGAGATGTGGGTGGCGTCTCCATTGGAATGGCTAGGGCCGGCTTTAGGAAGAGGGTCCAGGTGGACAACGTGATGCACGCCGTACAACCTTGTGCGCTTGTGCGCTCGCTTCGGCGCACTGTCTCAACGACGGCATTTGCCACCGCGCGTACGCACGCTCCGCACTCTGGGGTGCGGCCGGCGGGACTCGCGTAACTGGGCAGCAGCTACGGCACCCGCAGCCCCGTCGCCCATCGTCGGCAACACGTCCGGGCCGCACAGGGCAAAGCTGGCTGCACCGCATTCTCGCCAGCCTGTCACCGGGGTGAACCGGCTTTCCCTGCTGTGCACCGCCGGAGGCTTCACTCACTCGGCCACGAAAGACGGGCTATCCGTGAAGGAGACACAGCGAAAAGACACCCGGGGCGATTTTTGGCCATGCCGGACGAAAAGCGTGTGGTCGAATTTGCGATGCGCGGGTTGATGTTTGATGATCGTCGCCGCATGGACGTTCCGGGCGCGCGCCGAGAAAGTGGCGTGCAAAATCCCATGCTCCGATCGATCCCGCAGCGGCAAGTCCCGCAATCACGCCAAGCTGCGGTGATTCCCACCCCCCTCTGATTTCGCTCACCTAGGAAAAGTCTGCATGTCCGCGCATCAGTTATCGGACCTCATACGCTTCGCCCGTAACAACTCGCCTTTCTACCAAGGCCTTTACGCGTCCCTGCCACCGAACGCCGATCGTCTTACCGACCTGCCGGTCGTGGACCAGCGGAAATTCTGGGTGGCCAACACCCCGCACGGCAACGGTGTCTTGACCGGACCTCTGAGCGAGGCGACGGTGTACCGGACCGGCGGCACCACCGGAGCCCCCAAGTTCTCCGTCTACACGCGCGACGAATGGCGCACCTTCGTGACCGCCTTCGGCCAGGGCCTCGTGGACGGCGGGCTGCGCGCGGGGCACCGCGTCGCCGACCTCTTCTACGTCGGTGATCTCTACGCCAGCTTCCTCTTCGTCCTCGACTCGCTGGCCCGCGCGCCCGTCGACAACGTCCGGCTGCCCATCGGCGGCGCCACCCCGCTCGAATCGACGGTCCCCGCCCTGCGGGACTTCGCGGCCCAGGTCCTGACCGGTACCCCGACCACGTTGTGCCGACTCGCCGAGTACGTGATCACCGCCGATCTCCGGCTCGATGCCGTGGAGTTGCTCCTCTTCGGCGGTGAGGCGCTCTTCGCGGACCAGCGCCGCCTGCTGGCCGCCGCGTTCCCGGGCGCGGAGGTCCGCTCCATCGGCTATGCGAGCGTCGATGCCGGCCTGCTCGGCCGCCCGGTGCCCGGCCCCGACCCCCGCGTCCACCGGGCCTTCACCCCGCACTCCGTCGTCGAGATCCTCGACGACAGCACCGGGGAGCCCATCGTCGAACCCGGGCGGCCCGGACGGGTCGTGGTGACCAGCCTCTTCCGGCGGCTCATGCCGGTCATCCGCTACCCGGCGGGCGACCTCGCCGAGTGGACCGATGCCCGGGCCGACCGCTTCCGTATCCTCGGCCGCGCCGAGGAGGGCGTGCGTGTGGGGCCCGTGTCGCTGTACGTCCAGGACGCGCAGGACGCCGTGGCCGCGGCGGACACCGAGGGCCGCGTCGTCGGCATGCAGCTGGTCGTCCGCCGCTGGGACGGGCGCGACGGGCTGGTGTTGCGGCTGGCCTCGGCCCCGGACAACGCCCTGGACGACCACGACCCGGACAACGGCTTGGACAACCACCCGGTCAACGCCCATGACGACGCCCCCGCCACTCATCAGGCGCTGGCCAAAGCCGTCATCTCCCAGCTGGAGGCGGCCCGGCCGATGTATCCGGACAGCATGCGCGCCGGATTCGTCCACCCACTGTCCGTGGAATGGGTGCGCCACCGCGATCTCGCCGTCAATCCGCGCTCGGGCAAGTTCGTCCGTGTCCTCGACGAGAGGCCGACCGCGTGACCGAGACCTCCGCGGGCGCCGGATTCCGCCGCCCGCTCATCCTGCGCAGCCCTGCCTTCGGCGCCGTATGGCTGGGTCAGGTGCTGACGCAGGCGGCCGTGCGCATGTTCCAGGTCGGCGCCTCGTGGTGGTTGGTCGCCTACGCCGTCGGCAGTGGACGCGGCCTTGCCTCCGGGCTCTTCATGGCCGTCAGTACGCTGCCCGCGGTGGCCCTCGCCCCTGTGGTGGCCCGTGTCATCGCGCGGAACGCCCGCCGGTCCGTGCTGCGGACCGCCGCCGGTCTCGCGGGCATCGCCGCGGCCGCGCTGGCCGCCTGGGCGTGGGCGGGCGGACTGCCGCCGGCCGCCGTGTACGCCGGAGCCCTCGCCCTGGCCACCTGCCAGGCCTTCTTCGACCCCTGCCTGACCACCTCGGTGCCCGAACTCGTCGACGACGAGGACATCGAGTCGGCCACCGGCTTCGAGCTGTCCACCCAGTCCCTGGCCGGCCTCTGCGGGGCGCTGTTCGGCGCTCTGCTGGTCGACCGGGTCGGCGTGGCCGGGCTCGCCGTCGGCTGTGCGACCGCCTACCTCGCCGCCGCGCTGCTCGTCGCCAGCGTGCGCTTCCGCACCGTCACCGTCACACCGCCCACCGACGAGACGCCCGCGCCCAAGGAACGTACCCTCTCCGCGATTCTGCACGGATTGCCCCACGTCCGCCGGATCCTGATCTGCTTCACGGCGGCCAACCTCTTCACCACCGCCGTCTTCGTGGTCATCCCGCTCTACACCCGCAATGTGCTGGGCGACGGCGGCGGCACCGTGGCCCTGTTGGAGGCGTCCTTGGGCGTCGGCACGCTGACCGGCGCCTTCATCGGTGCGCGGGTGCCCGGTCGGCCCACCGTGACCGGCGCGTACTGCCTGGGCCTGATGGCCGCTGCCCTGGCCCTGCCCGGCCTGACCGCCGACCGGCCGGTCATCGCCTGCTGCCTGGCCGTGGCCGGCTGCTGCGTGGGGGTCATCGGGGTCCGCTTCGTGGCCCTTTTCCAGCGACTGGTGCCGCCCGTCGACAAGCCGGGCTTCTTCGCCGTGATGCAGGCCGTGCTGGGTGCCACCTTCCCGGTGGCCTCGCTGCTGTTCGGCGTGGCCGGGGACCAACTCGGGGTGCAGGCGCTCTGTTTGGCGCAGGGCGCCGGTCTGGTCCCGGTCGCCTGCGCGCTGGTCCTGCTGGGCCGTGGCGATCCGTTGCTGGCCGCGCACCATCCGGCCTCCGGCAAAGGCGCGGGCACGGGCACGGAACCGGAGGCGGAGGCGGATGCCGGGCATCCCGACACCCGTACCAGCCGTACGTCCGAGAGCGCGGGCGATGTCCGGTGAGTGCCCTGATCGCCCCGGCCACCCACGCCGACATCGCCGAGCTGCGCCGGCTCTACTACGCCGTCTATGGGCCGAACTATCCCGCGGCCCTCGGTACCGATGCCGCCGAAATGGCGCGCCTCATCCAGGACCCCAGTTCGTTCTGGCTGATCGCACGCTGCCAGCACACGGGAGTTCTGACGGCGTCGGCCGCCGTCCGCAGTGAACTGAGCAGCCGAATCGGTCGGCTGGAAGGCCTTGTCGTGCATCCCGACCACCGCGGCGAGGGCCTGGCCGCGGTGCTCACCGGGGCCCTGTGTGACGGGACGCTGGAAACCGGACGGCTGGACTCCGTCTACGCCACGGTCCGCACCGTCACCGCCGGACCGCAACGTGCCGTCGCGCGCAACGGCTTTCGGCCGCTGGGCATCCTGCCCAACGCCGTGGACCTCAGCAGCCGCGAAAGCCTCGCCCTATACGTACGCCATGGCGCGGGCGTACTCGACCGTCGCGTCCCCGTACCCGAGGTGCCCGCCGCGCTGCTCCCGCTCCTGAACACCGTCGAGCGCGGCCTGGGAATCAGCTACCGCGGCACCCGCCCCACCGACCCGCTCCCCCGGGCCGGGCGCGGATCGGCCGAGCGCGGGTCGGCCGAGCGCGGATCGACCGAACGCGCGTCGGCCGAGCAGTTGGAGATGATCGAGGCCCCCGCCTTCGTCCGTCGCCGCTTCCGCGAACGCTTCCCCGACGTGGCCGGCTGGTTCTACCCGTTGCACACCCCCAACGTGCTGGTCACCCCCGGCGACGGGCGGTTCGAGGTCTACGCCTACCTCAACCGCACCGGAGGCTACTGCTCGCTCCTGAACGCCTACCCCGACCCCGCCGGTGCTGCCGCCTGCCTGGACTCCGTCACGCGAGCCCTGACCCGGGCCGGTGCGGGCTATGTGGAGGCGCTGGTGCCGCTCGCACACCACGGAGCACTGTCGGCCTTCCTGTCCCAGCGTTTCACCGCAGGCGCCCTCTATCCGGCGATGCGCGCGGACGACGACGGCTTCCACGACTACGTCGTCCTGTCCCGGTCCACCGAGCGGATCGATCTCCGCGGCGTCTCGATCGAACCATCGCTCCAGCCGTACGTGGACTGCTACCTGTCGGCCTGGCTGCCCGCACCCGAGGCCGTCTGCTGACGTCCTCATCGCCTCAGGGGCGGGATTCCTGTCTGCCGGACTCCCGTCTGCCCGGACCCGGCCCTACGGCACGGATATCCACGAAGGAACACAAGGAACACAAGGAACACGATGAACCCCCACCTCGCCCCGGTCGGCGTCCCCGACCCGGCCCGCCTGCCCCATGTGCAGCAACTGTGCGATCTGGCCGACCCGTACACCTGCGGGCCCGCCGAGGACGAACTCTTCGCCGCCGCCATGGCGGAGATCAACGCCTGGCACGCCGAACGCTCCCCGTTCTTCCGCTCGCTGTACGAAGCGACTCCCCCGGCCCGGCCGTACCGCGCCCCGCTGGTGCACGCCACCTTCTTCAAACGCCACGAGGTCACCTCCATCCCGCGCGACGAGGTCACCCTGCACCTGACCTCCTCCGGCACCACCGGCCAGAAGTCACAGATGTTCTTCGACGACTGGACCATCCGCTCCGCCCAGCGCATGGTCGCCCGGATCTTCGACCGCAACGGCTGGATCACCCCGGACCAGGACGTCAACTACCTCCTGTACAGCTACGAACCGGCCCCCGCCCTCAACCTCGGCACGTCGTTCACCGACAACTACCTGTGCGACTTCGCCCCGGCCCGCAGCATCGCGTACGCCCTGCGCAGCACCGGCGACGGTGACGGCGACGGGCACGAGTTCGACCCCTTCGGCTGCATCGCCGCGCTGCGCCGCTTCGCGCGGGAC
The DNA here is from genome assembly GCF_044457025.1 of Streptomyces sp. NPDC050658. Taxonomy (NCBI): domain Bacteria; kingdom Bacillati; phylum Actinomycetota; class Actinomycetes; order Kitasatosporales; family Streptomycetaceae; genus Streptomyces; species Streptomyces sp. NPDC050658. The sequence continues at coordinate 198,998 of NZ_JBITGM010000012.1, read as the reverse complement.
GACGCCCCGGTCCGCGTCCTGGGCTTCCCCGCCTTCCTCTACTTCACGCTGGAGCGGATGCGCGCGATGGGTCTGCCACCGCTGCGGCTGCCCGAGGGCTCCCTCGTCGTGCTCGGCGGCGGCTGGAAGGGGCACGCGGACCGGCGCATCGGCAAGAAGGAGCTGTACGGCCGCGTCAGTGAGCAGCTCGGCATTCCCGGTGACCGCATCCGGGACACCTTCGGATCGGTCGAGCACTGTGTCCCGTACATCGAGTGCGACCGCCACCGCCTGCACGCCCCCGTCTGGTCGCGGGTGACCATCCGCTCCACCCGCACCCTGGAGCCGCTGCCCTCCGGCGAGATCGGCTTCCTGCACCTCGTGTCGCCGTACATCACCTCCGTACCGGCACAGAGCGTCGTCATGGGCGACCTCGCCTCCCTGCACCCCGGCGACACGTGCCGGTGCGAGCTGAGCACCCCCTGGTTCACCGTCCACGGCCGCGCCGGAGTGAGCCGCAACCGCAGCTGCGCGGTGGCCGCCGCCGAACTCCTGAAGGGAATGTCGTGACCGTGCACAACGTCGATGAACACCATTACTGGCAGGGCGACTTCATCGGCGACGAGGAGGCGGAGCGCCGCCTCGCCGACCTGCCCGCCAGGGTGGAGGCCGCGCTCGGCACCCCGCTGGAGACCGAGACCGTCCTGGCCGCCTGCGACGCCCTGGCCACCGCCCTGGGCACCGCCGACCTGGGCAGCGCCGCCCTTGGCAACGCCCTCGGCAGCGCGCAGCACCCGGTGCGCGCCCGGCTCGCCCGCCACCTGCCCGCCGAGGAGGGCCCCGCCGTCCTGGACGAACTCGCCGCCTGCCTGGAACGCGGCGGGCTGACCCGCAAGCTGCGCCGTGAACTCGGCGGTATCGCCCCTGGCCGGCTGAATCGCCCCGACGCCCGCGAGACCGTCTACGAGGCCTGGGCTCCCGTCGGCCTGGTCGCCCACATCGCCCCCGGCAACGCGGCCACCGTCGCCCCGCTCAGCCTCGTCGAGGGCCTGCTCGCGGGCAACGTCAACATCCTCAAGACCAGCGGCGGCGACACCTCGTTCGCCGCCGCGCTGATGGCCGAGCTCGCCGGCCTGGACACCACCGGCACCCTCGCCGACCGCATGATCGTGCTGCGCTTCCCCTCCTCTCGGCAGGAGTGGTTGCGACTGATGTGCGCGCCCGCCGACGCCGTCGCGGTGTGGGGCGGCGAGGGTGCCGTCGACGGTGTCGCAGCCCACGTGCCGCCGGGCTGCCGCCTGGTGGAGTGGGGCCACCGCATCTCCTTCGCCTACCTCACCCGCGACGCCTGGCAGGACGGCGGCACGCTCAAGGCCCTCGCGGACGATGTGTGCCAGTACGACCAGCAGTCCTGCTCCAGCCCGCAGGTGGTCTACCTGGACACCCGGGACGAGCGTGACGTGCACGCCTTCGCCGAGCGCTTCGCCGCCGTGCTCGCCGCCACGCCCCCGAGTGACGACGGCCCGGACCACGCCGAGCAGGCCGAGTTGAGCACTACCGAGCTGATGGCTCGGCTGGAGGAACACCTCGGGCTGACGCGGGTGTTCGCCGCCCCGGACGGCTCGTGGCGGGTCATGGCCGACACCCGGCCGGCCCTCACCGCCTCCCCGCTCTACCGCAGCGTCTGGGTCAAGCCGCTGCCGCGCGAGCAGCTGATCGCCACCCTGCGCCCCATGCGCCGATACCTGCAGACGGCGGGCCTCGCGGGCACCCGGAACGACATCGCGGAACTCTCCCGTACCGTCCTGGCCGCGGGCGTCACCCGGGTCACGCCGGTGGGTGCCATGCTCCGCAGCTACGCGGGCGAACCGCACGACGGCGTCTACGCGCTCCAGCGCTACAGCCGCCGCGTCGCGGTCCAGGCCGACTCCCGGTTCACCACCGCGGCCTGCCTGGACGAGCTGGCCCGGCCCGTGCTTCTCCCGCCGCTCGGCGGACGGCTGCTCGGCAAGGAAGAGGTCCAGGAACTCAACCGGCATGTCTCTCGGGCCGATGCCGAGCTGTACTTTCACAGCGGCGGCTCCACCGGCGCCCCGGCGCTGTCCCTCTTCAGTTACGACGACTACGACACCCAGATGTATGCCGCCGCCCGCGGGCTGCTCGCCGCCGGGTACTCCCCGGCCGACGACCGTACGGCCAACCTCTTCTACTGCGGCGACATGTACGGCGGCTTCATCAGCTTCTTCTCCGTCCTGGAACGCCTCGGCGGCATGCAACTGCCCCTGGCCGCCGGGCCGGATCACCGGGCCATAGCCCAGGCCCTGATCGCCCACGAGGCGGACACCCTGTTCGGGATGCCCTCCTACCTGTGGCAGCTGCTGCACACCCAATCCGACGCCCTGCGCGCCTACGGCGGCATCCGGAAGATCTTCTACGGCGGGGAGCACTTCACTGACGAGCAGCGGCGCACATTGCAGGACACCTTCGGCATCGAGGTCGTCCGGTCGATCGCCTACGGCAGCACGGACCTCGGGCCGCTCGGCTACCAGTGCGTGGAGAGCACCGGCGGCGTGCACCACCTCCACGCCGACCTGCACACGATGGAAATCCTCGACACCGCCGAAGACCGGCCGGTACCGCATGGGGAGACGGGCCGCCTGGTCTTCACCACCCATGCCCGGCGCGGCCAGCAGTTGAGCCGTTACGTCATCGGCGACCTCGGCCGGGCCGTCCCCGGCCGCTGCCCGTGCGGCAGCCACGCCCCCCGCTTCGAATTGTGCGGCAGGCTGGGCGACGTCATGCGGGTGGCCACCTTCTCGCTCAGCCACCGCCGCTTCGTGAGCATCGCCGAGGAGCGGGGCCGCTACACCGGCGAACTCCAGATCCTGCTCGCCGGAACGGGTGCCCGCGAACGGCTCACCGTCCTGGTGGAACGGTCCGGCGGGCAGGATCCGGAACGGCTGAAGGAAGCGTTCCTGGCCAGCTATCCGGAGCTGCGTACGGCGGCGGAGCAACAGCTGCTCGACCTCGAGGTCGAGGCGGTGCACGGGGCGTCCCTGCACCGCAGCCCGACCAGCGGCAAGCTGCGCTCCGTGGTGGACACGCGTCGGGGCCTTGCGTAGGCGCGATCCCGTGACCGAACGGTGAAAGGTGACCCGGCCCGGCCTGGAAGGGGCCGGGCCGGGTCACCCGGTCAACAATTCACCTGCTCGTCTCAGTGCTGCATGACGTATGCCCGGCCCGCTTTGTCCGTCGCCGCGCAGGAGGTCTTCTCCGCCGCGGTCATCTTGCGGGTCTTGACGACCACGGCGTTGCTCTTGCCGTCCGTGCCGTTCTTGGCCGGTCCGGTGATGGTGTCGCCGAAGAACCAGAAATAGTGACCCCACTTGGGACTGTCGTAGTGAGTCTGCCAGGTACCGGACACCTGCTGCATCACCTGAGCCCGGGAAATCCAGCCGACCTCTCCGGGCTGCACCGTCATGTTCAGGGAACTGCTCTCCGTATGAGTGCTGGTCCAACTGTGGTTATAGGTCGCGGTGACGCTCAGATTCACCATGTCCGCAATCTTTCCGCCCGCCTCGACCGAACCACCCACCGAATCCGTGGCACCGACCGAGTCGGCCCACGTCATCGACTGGGTGGCGGGCGAAGCGCTGCAGTTGTAGAGCGAGTCGGAGACCTGACGGAACCCTCCGAGGTACGCCTTGCCGAGCTCGGGTTCGTTGAAGGTGCATTTGCCCTGGCCCGATACGCAGTCGGCCATGAGAAGTTGACGGGTCGGCTCCTCCGCCGCGGCTGCCGTGTCGGTGGCAGCCGTGACCATCACGCATGTTCCCGCCGCAACGGCCAATGCCCGAACGCCCTGTCTCAGGGCGTGACTCATCGTCATTTCTGGTACGCCTTTCCCACTCTGCGGGGCCATAGGTGAATCGCGCCGGCCCTTGTCCATGCCTGGGCACTGTCGACCGGGCCGCGCTCACCGCTTTCGTAGGCGAGATTGTCCTACTATTTACATCAATCCCACCAAGGGCGAGCAAAGTTGCGGTTGATTAAGAAACCATCTCTCTGCCGCCCCACCAGAAAGCGAATGGACGACCGCGCGGAGCGACTACGGCGACCGATCAGAGCTCCTGAGGCGCGAACCCGGCCATGCCGCCGCCGACGACCGGAACGAGATAGACCAGCCAGCCTCGTACGCCCACCGTCGGCGGTTCTTCCTGACGGATGATCAGAGCAAGCGCCATGCCGGCCACGGCGGGAAGCCGGACTCCCAGCACGGCGAGCAGCAGCAAGTTGGGCACGGGGTGTTGATTGACGACCCACCCCCCACACACGGCGAGTGCCGCGGTGGTCATCAGTCCCCCGGTCGGCCGGAGGAGGCCGAATCGAGGTCGGTCGACTCCGGCAACCCGAGCCCGGGTCCGGACGACTGCGGTCATCCAGATGATGCCTGTCACGACCAGGAGGGTCTCGCAGGCCAGGACGATGTCCACTGCCGGCATGACTGTCCTTCCTCTTCGCGCGGCTCGTGCCGGTCGAGCCCCTCCGACGGAGGGGGAGAGACCGACCGGTCGTACGTCGGCCCTTTAGCCATGAGGGCGTAGCGATTCCCTGATGGCATGGACAGCGCTGATGGTGGCCGTGAGCCACAGCAGAGCCGAGCTGACGGCAATCTGGCTTTCGACATGCACTGCCACAGTCGCCGCTACATAGACGACGGACGCAACGAGGACGCCCGACGCGATCGAGGTGACATCACGCCACGGCCGGCCGAACGAATTCCGTCCCACGACAAGCCCGATCGCGACGGAGAGAAAAACAGCGATACAGGCGCTGTACAGAACCCACATGGTCAAGAACCTCAACTTCTGCTTGCAGTAGCCGCCGCGCCGATGCCCGCACCTTCCGGGAAGTCGAGCAGGGAAGCGGTGGGCCCTGGGGGCATGGCCTGGACGCCCTTGAAGCGTGCCGAGGGTACGAGCGCCGCCGCTCTTGACCTGCCGCACGGCGATATCGGTGGCGGCAACGGTGTTCGGGCAGACCACGTTGCCCACGCGGACCTTCGCACCGGCCACGTCCTGGGCGCCGAGCAGGATGAGCCCGAGCTGCCTCGGAGGCCGCGGTGCCAGCCGTCCCCGCAACGGATTCCACGACAGCGGCAGCCCGCGCCGCGCCTTCCGGGTGCGATACGGCGGTGTGGGCCGGAATGGCGGAGACTAAGAGCGCCGCCCCAACTGTGGCGGACACAGCGGCGATAGAGAGCCTGCCCAGCTGACGCAGATGAGTGCTGTTCTGCACGCGCCGCACTCCTTTGAACGTCCTTTCGGTCGTTCCTCGCAGCTCAGTCCGCGTAGGGGTGATAGGCATCAGCACGACCTTCCCGTCAAGATCGACTTCATCACCAAAGGAAGGGTCAAGCTATGACGGAGGCCATAATTCCGCCTCAGATCTTGCTCAATTGCTGATAGCTGGGGCCCTTTAGCTGCCAATCAAAGGTTGACTACGAGAATCAACCTTTGATGCCCAGTGCAATGGACGGCGGCCCTATCTCCATCACGATGGCACCGCGTTGGCCCCGTTCAGTCAGGCCCTGCCCCGCGCATCGCATGACGAGCGACCGAACCACCGGGGGGGGCGCCCACCCTGCCCGTACGACAGTCGCGCAAAGTACTCCGTATGACGACACCCCCAGAGCTGCTCCGCTCGTTCGCCCGCACGCGGGCGTCGCTCGACGGCGAGGAGATCACGTACTGGTGGTCCGGGGACGTGTACTCCTGGGCCCCCGACCAGCCCTACCAGCGCGTGTTCGGCTTCGAGGGGCTCAACGTCGCTCGCCTGGTGCAGGACGACGAAGGCGAACCGGACGCCTACCTACTGCTCTCCCGCGAGGCCGCCTTCTTCCTGGACCCCGTGTCACGCGAGATCTTGGAGACTTGGCAGGGCCTGCCGGTGGAGCACATATGGAATGACCCGGCGAACCAGAAGTGGCGCCCCTTTCCCATACCGACGACCGATCTCGGCAAGCAGGTCTGCTTCAGTCTGGAGATCCCGCTTGCTTACCCCTCGCCCCTGCCGGTGACCCAGTACCCGCTCCACTCGGCCGACGACACCTACCGGGCCCTGGAGCTCTTCCAGTTCTTCGCGGACCGAGTAGACCTGGCCGGCCCGGCGCCCAGCGTCCCGGCCATCATGTCGTGGACCCGGATGTCTCCGTGGCTCCCGTGGATGGCCCGCGGCCAGCGGCCCGGCGGCCTCACCTATCACTGCAGGGGTCGCAAGCTCGACTCGTACGCCGAGGTCCCCGAGCGCACCCGTGCCTACATAGCCGGCCATCACCCGCGGTTCGCCCAGGCCCCAGAGAAGTGGAGCGAGCCGAACGAGACCAGCTGGACGTACTTCCGCAAGCTCAACCCGCCGACGTAGCCGCCCGGCACGGAGCTCCGTCTCCGGGCCGAAGTCGGTAGGTCGGAGTTGGGAGTCGCGAGTCGGCAGTCGGGAGTTGTGAGTTGGGCGTTAGGAACCCGCTCTGTTCTCTACCTTCCGAAGCTGGCTCTCTCGTTGTCGAGAAGCATGGTGTGAGCAGTCGCGGTGATGATGAACAGCGCCATCAGGAACCCTGGCAGTGGACTGCTGCCGTATTCATTTGGGGTGGTGGCACCAGCGATGACGAATACCGCGATCTCCGCAACCACGTAAACGGAGGCCAGCCACGGCTTGACGACACCTTTCACTGCCGCGACCACGAACGGTAAGGCGGCGGCCAAACCGATGGTTAACGCAGGGACTAATGTCCAGATCACTCTGGCGAGGGGGGTATTGAACATACGCGGCCGAGTCCGCGTCGAGCGCTGCTTGAAGGAGAAGTCGCCGGCCATGAAAGCTCCTGTGCCTGATGAAGGGAAAGGTACGGCGGCCTCCACGTTGCCAGCGTCAACGCAGATTTGTGCGTTCAAGCACCACCACGTGTCCTGATGCGTGTCCTGGTCAACGTGAGTGATGGCATCGCCTGCCCGGTGGAGGCGACCCGCGTGATGAATCGGCCCCGGGCCACCGGAACTTCTGGCGCACTCCCCCGACGCCACAAGGCCATGTCCAACGCGTCGACGGCCGTTCACAATCGCACGATGTTGCTCTACCTGCCCGGGATTGCCGATGGTGACCCCGTATACGGAGTCGGCCCGCAGCGGTGTACTGGTAGCCCGGTCAGCACACGCCACGCACCCTTGATGACGCACCTGACACCGGCGAGATGAGGCCGGTCCGCACAGGAAATCCTGAGGAGGAGTCCGGGGTGGCGTTGGACGTGGCGTGAGGCGCTCATCGCAACCCGGGTGAACTCGCCGGCTCCAGCGAGCGGCAGGTCGGCGAGTTCCTCCTTGGCGTGCTGCTTCCCACGACAGCACGCCAAGGTTCAACTCGGAGTCTCAGAAAGGAAGCAGGACGAACGTCTGCCAGTCCCGCTGCCGCGCCCACTGGCGCAGACCTGCTGAAGTGGCCGTATCGGCTCTCCCGGACGACGCGGCCGGGATCACCGCTCGCCGTCCCGGCCTTCCCCGGACAGCGCCCCGGCCTCCTCCGAACGCCTGGTGCGTCCGCCCAGCGCGAGTGCCTGCCGTTCCCATTTCACGTGCTTCGGCCTCCGGTCTTCGCTCCAGAGCAGACGTGACCCACTGACCCGCGATTTGATTCCTGTCGGCCTGCATCCCCGCTGGGCCTTCTCGCCTCGTCCGGACAAGGTGGACCTTGGCATGGTTCACCAAAGCCGTGCCACATCCGCGCGCCCAGCCCCCAGACGCCGGTGCTCTTCCGCGATGGCACCCGATCAAGCAGCAGTGCCCAGCCCCTCACCGTGCCGTCGGGAAACGGAGCATTCGTGTGGCTAAGCGCCCTACGGAGACACGAAGTGCGGATCAACGTAATGAATCCGCCGGCTACCGTGCCGTCCTGACGGCGCCAGGAGCGTTTCCTGTCGTGGCCTTGTCTCTGCTGGGACGGCTGGGGACCGCCATGGCAAACCTGAGCCTGCTGCTCTATGTGAACGCGGCCAGCGGTTCCTACGCCTTCGCCGGCGGCACGATCGGGGTCAGTTTGATCGGTGCGGCGATCGGGGCCATCGGGCAGGGCCGTCTGATCGACCGCTTCGGGCCCAGCCGCCCCCTGCTCGCCCTGGCGGCGGTGTACGCGCCGTTGAGCTTCGGGCTGATCACCCTGGTGGCCGCACGCCCTTCTCCTAGTCCCCTTCTCGCCTGCGTTGTCTTCGCGCAAGGGGTCACGCAACCGCCACTGGCCATCGCGTCGCGCGCGATGTGGCCGCGTCTCGTCCCAGCGGGACCGCAACGCCAGACGGCCTACAGCTACGAGACAACGAGCTCGGAAACGTGTTTCCTCATCGGCCCGACCGTCGCTGCCGTCCTGGCCGATGTGCTGTGGCCGGGAACTTCTCTGACCTTGGCATCAAGCATCATCACCACCACAGCAGTTGGCTTCGCCCTGGTCCCGGCCGCACGTCGGCACCGGGGCAGACAGAGCGCCGCCGTCCGGTCCCTGAAAGGTCAAGCCGTGCTGCGGTGCCGGGGAATGGCGGTGTTGCTCGCCGCCGTCCTGGGGTTCGGCACTGGGATCGGCTTCGTCATGGTGGGCGTATCCGCCGCGGCGGACGCGCTCGGTGCGCCCAAGGCCGCCGGATACCTGCTGGCCGCAGGGTCCGCCAGTTCAGTTCTGGGCGGCCTCGCGTACAACCGCTGGCCCTGGCCCCGGCCCCTCCCCCGGCGGCTGCCGTTTCTGATGACGGCCTATGGCCTCCTGTTCTGCCCGGTGTTGATCGGGGGCCTTTACGGGGTCGCGGCAGCGGTGGTCCTCAGTGGCCTCACCCTGGCGCCCCAAAAGGCCACCCACAACATCCTCCTGGAATCACTGGTACCACCTCACCAGGTCTCCGAAGCCTTCGGATGGGTCGTCACCGTCATGGTCCTCGGCAGCGCCGTCGGCCAGGCCGCAGGCGGTGCGGCGGTCGAGGCCAGCGGGCACCAGATGGCATTCCTGATCGGCGCAGCGAGCATTCTCGGCTTCACCACCGTCGTCGCCCGCAATCAATGCCGTCTGCGGACCCAGACGTACCCTCGGCAGTGAAGCTCCGTGCCTGCCGATCGGCAGGCAAAGCGCCATGAACTCACATTGTGGATAAGCCAGTTCAGGGGCACGCAACCTTGAATCGGCGCGTCGCCGTGGCCGACGGACCGGCCGACGTACTCAGCCCTGCTTCGTTCGGGCCATGTTGAGTGCGAAGACGTCCTTCTTCGCGCTCACGGCCAAGTGGTACGTCACCAAGCCCAGCGCCAGCTCATGCCCGGAACCCCGGCTGGTCTGGTCGATGTGGTTCCCCAGCCAGCCGTTGAACGCGTCGCGCCCGGCCCCCCTCGTGGCGGGGACGCTCGCGCACGCGGCGAGGAACTTCTGGGCGGCCTCCTGGTCCTTGCCGAAGGACTGACAGGTGACGGACGCCATGGAGCCAGGCAGGGCACCGCTCTCCATCACCCCGAACCGCTGCGACTTGTGCCCCACGCCGCTGCCCTGGCGCAGACGCTGGGCGATGTGCCGTGAGGCCTCGAGATTGCGGTACGTGAGCTGCCAGCCGGCCTTGGCGAGATGCGCCTCGAATGCCTTCGTGCTGAGGCCGGGAAGCGGGGCGACCGCGGCGTTCTCCTCGGCCCTCGGCCTGTCGTCAACCGCGTCCCCCGCGGTGCAGCCGGTCGACGCGGCGAGCAGGAGCGCAACAGCGGTCCAGGTGGTGCGAGTTAAGTGCACGGGATCCTCCGGTGGCAGATTTGTGGGGTTTCGGGAGGAAACGTACCGAAGGTGGATTGCAAACCCAGACAGCGAACGAGGTGAATCATTACGTGTCACCTCGTTCGCTGCCCCTTGTGCGCCTCGGGGCTGTCACTGCCGGCGGCGAGCAACCGTGATCAAGACGCCTCCTGCGAGCAGCAGCGACGCGGCCATGGCGGCGAGCAGCAGCTCGACGGAGTTGTCGCTGCCGGTGTCGGGCAGGTGCGGCTTGTCCTTCGGGAGCCGCAGGCCCTGCGGGGTGCCCTCGGAACCGCTGTTCTGGTCGTTGGCGGTGTTGGGGTCGTGGGTGCTGGAGTCGACGGTGGCGACGTTGGCCAGGTCCGATCCGTCACCGCGGTAGTTCTTGTCGAGCCTGACGGTGAAGCTGAAGGTGACCGAATCGCCGCGGTTCAAGGACGCCACAGCGGGGCAGGTGACGGTCTGCCCGGAGGCCTTGCACCCGTCGGTGGAGGCGGTGAAGGTGAGGCCTTTGGGCAACGGGTCGGTCACTGTCACGTGCCGGGCCGGGGACGGGCCGTGGTTGGTGACGGTGATGGCGAACCCGAACGTGCCGCCGGGCCCTACGCCCTCGCTGTCAACGGCCTTCTTGTTGGTCTCCAGGTCTGCCTCGGGCGTCACTACGTGCCCACCGGGCACCGCGTTGTCCAGGGTGGCCGCGTTGTTGTCCGTCTTCGGGTCGGCGGTGTCGGACGTGACGCGGGCCGTGTTGGTGATGTCGGAGCCGTCGCCGCTGTAATCCGGTTCAAGCTCCACCGTGAACACGAACGTCTTCGTCGCTCTGTCCTTGAGGGTGTCCTGCACCGGGCAGTTCACGGTCCGGCCGGTGGCCGTGCAGCCGTCCGTGGACGACACGAACGACACCTGCTCGGGCAGCCTGTCCGTCGCGGTGACGTCGACGGCGTCTGACGGCCCGTCATTGTTCACGGTCAGCTTGTACGCGAATGTCTCGCCCGGCTCGACGGCTGTGTCCGTAGCTGTTGCCTTCGTGATCTCCACATCCGCTGACGGGGCGTCCATGCCGCCACCCGGCAGGCCCTTGGAAGCGCGGTTGTTGGCCATATCCGGGTCCGCCGTCGACGACGACACCTCCGCCGTATTCACAATTCCGGAGCCATCACCCTCCGCCGACGAGGCGAGCTTCACGGTGATCGTGTAGTGCTTGCTCTTCCCACTGTCCACGGTCCCTTCCGGACCACACGTCACCGTCCGCCCCGACGCCGAACAATCATCACCCGACACGAAAGACAACTCGCTCGGCAACCTGTCCGTCACCACCACATCCCTCGCATCCGACGGACCGTTGTTCGTCACCTCCAACGTGTACGGAAACGTCGTACCCGGCACAGGCCTCGTCGACTGCGTCGTATCCTTCGACAACTCCAAATCCGCCGACGGCGCTTCGGGGCCGCCGCCCGGCAGGCCCGACAGATCGGTGCTGGCCGTGTTGTTCGAGGTGTCCGGGTCGTTGGTCTGGGCGGTCGCCGTGGCCTGGTTCTTTACGTCCGTTCCGTCGCCGGTGTAGGACGAGTCGAGCCGCACCGTGTATGTGTACGTCTTCGTATTCGATCCCGCCTGCGGGCTCAGGCTGGCGAGAGCGGGGCACGTGACCGTCTGGCCGGACGCCGTACACCCGTCGGCCGACGACACGAAGGTCACCTGCGACGGCAGGGTGTCCGTGAGCTCGATCTGTGCTGCCGATGAAGGTCCTTGGTTGGTCACCGTGACCGTGTAATCGAACTCCTCGCCCGGGTGGACGGGCTGGTTTGCGCTCGCCTGCTTGGCCACGGAGACATCGGCCTCCGGCGGGTCGACGGTGCCGCCGGGCGGCCCACCGCCGGTTGCCGACGAGGTGTTGTTGCTCGGGTCCGGGTCGGGTTGGTCGGCCGCACCCGTGGCCTGGTTGTGGATGTCCGTGCCGTCGCCGGTGTAGTCGGCGGACAACCGCACCTTGATGGTCCACGAAGTGCTTGCGCCCTTGGCCACGGTGGAGACCTCGGGGCAGGTCACGTCCTGCCCCGAGGCGGTGCAACCGTCGGGGGAGGACACGAATGCCAGCTCGCTGGGCAGCGTGTCGGTGGCCTTGACATTGGTCGCGGCGGACGGGCCCGCGTTGCTGACCGTGATTTCGTAGTCGTACGTGTCACCGGGCTTGACCGGCGTCGTGGTCGTGGCGTCCTTGTCGGTCGACAGGTCCGCGGCGACCGGAGTGACCGATGCCGAGGCGCAGTTGCTGGGGTTGGCGGCGTTGCACGGCGTCGGGTCGCCCGGAGTGCCGTCTGCCTCGGTGATGCTGTTGACGACGTTGGTGGTGGTGTCCACCTTCGCGGTGATCGTCAGCGACTTGTTGGCGCCGTTCGCCAGGTTGCCGACGGTCCAGACCCCGCTGGAGGAGTCGTAGGAGCCTGCGCCGTTGTCCGACACGTACGTCAGGCCCGACGGCAGCTTGTCCGTCACGGTGACACCGGTAGCCGCCTTCGGACCGCCGTTGTTGACCGTGAGGGTGAAGGTGACGTTCGAACCGTAGTCGGGCGTCGCATTGTCGACGGTCTTGGTGACGGCGAGGTCGGCGCCGGTCGCGGTGGACGTCACGCTGGCGCAGTTGGTGGGGTTCGAGGCGTTGCAGGGGGTCGGGTCGGTGGCGTCGGACGTCGCCTCGGTCACCGCGTTGGTGATCGCCGAGGTCGAGTCCATGGTGACCGTGACGACCAGCGACTTGCTGGCACCGCTCGTGAGGGCACCGACCGTCCACACCCCGGTAGTGGGGTTGTAGGCGCCCGAGGAGTCGTCGCTCTTCCACGTCGCGCCCGCCGGCAGCTTGTCCGTGACCTTGACGTTCGTCGTGTCGGACGGGCCGTCGTTGGTCACCTTGATCGTGTACTTGGCATCGCCGCCGAAATCGGGATCGGGCGGGTCGACGGTCTTGTCGAGCTTCAAGTCGGCGGAGCGCGCGGAGACCTGTACCGAGGCGTCGGCGGTGTTGTTCGTGCTGTCGGTGTCCAGCGTCCCGTTGACCGTGATGCCGCCGGCCTGGGTGAGTGTCGTGCTGCCGGCGGAACTGGCCGCGACGGTGACCGAGATCGGCAGGTCGACGGTGGACCCCTTGGTCAGCGAAGCCTTGGGCACGGTGCAGGTGACCGTGTCGCCGGAGGCGGTACAGCCGGTGGGCTGGGTACCGGACGGCGTGACGCCCGTAGGCAATTTCACGGTGACGACGGGGTCCGCCTGGGCGTCGTCCGCGCCGTTGTTCCGCACTTTCACCGGGATCGTCGTCGAAGCGCCGGGGGCGACGGGCCCGCCCGCCGCACTCGGGGTGACGTCGAAGTCGTCCGCGGTGATGTCCGTGTCCTGGGAAGCGGACAGCGGCAGGTTCTCATCAAGGTTGGCGTTCGCCGGCGGCAGGGTCAGCGTCGCCGTGTTCTTGGCCGGGTGCGCCGATTTGCTCGCCTTGCCCGTGACGGTGACGGTCGCCTTGGAGTTGACCGGCAGGTCTGCCGTCGTGTTGATGGTGTTGCCGGTGCCGGAGGGCGTACCGCAGGAACCGCCGTTGGTGGCCGTGCAGGTCCAGGAGACGTTGGTGATCTCAGGGGGAACGGTGTCCTTGATGACGGCACCGGTGATGGGGTTGGGTGAGTCCGCGAGCTGGGTGGCGGTCACGGTGTACGAAACCGTGTCGCCCGCGCCCGCGGTTGCCGTGCCGGTCTTCTCGATCTGCGCCTTGACCGGGAGCGTCACAGCCAAGTTCTTGACCTTGTGGGCTTCGTAACTGCCGCCGGTACCACCGACGAAACCGAGCTTGAAGGTAGGAGGCAGCGGGGCCTGGCCGGCCACGGTGGAGACATCGGTCCGCGGGACGACCTCCACCAGCTCCCCATTGGCGGGGTTCTCGATCCAGACGGTGACCATCGTGCCCTGCACGAGAACGCGGGCATGGCGGGAGCTGTTGCCGTCACCGGTCGTCATGCCACCGGAAACCGGTTTCGGTCCGGCGATCCAGTTGTAGCCGGTGGTTCCTCCGGTACCAGAACCACGCAGGCCGACCGCGTTGGGCGTCGCTCCTGGCCCTCCGTTGCCGACCTGTACGGACGACCAGCCGCCGAAGGTGTCGAACCCGACGCCCAGCCAGCCCCCTTCGATCCCCGGGGTGCCCGCCTGGCAGGGGCCACTGTTCTGGGTGGTCGCACAGGCGTAGCCGAGCGCGCCACCCGCCGTGCCGGTCCGCGTCGGTGTCACCGACCCGTCGATGAGCATCAGGGCGAAGCCGTCGGCCCCGCCTCCGGCCTTGGGGTCCGAGACGTTGTAGTCGAAGTCGACAAGGACGCCCTTGTCCGTGGTGAAGCTGTCCTCCATCACATAGGCACCGGCAGTATCGTTCTTCGGCGCTGTCAATTGGAGCCAGCCGCCTCCGAGTTTGGCCGTGTCCGCGTCATTGGTCGGCCGCTTGAACACGGCCCACGTGTGCTGGGTCGTCGTCCCTGTGAACGGCTCGTCGATCGGGAACTGCACCGTCCCGCCGCTCGGCAACTCGCCGACTTGTACGTGGGTCTTTGGCGCGGGTTCACCGTCCGCCGGAGCAGCAGCCGCCCGCTTCCTGTCGGCCGTCCGACCGGCGTCGCCCTTCTTCGTCTTCGTCTTCTGCGTCTGCGTCTGCGGCTTCGTCTGCGGTTGCGGCTTCCTCTTCAGCGAGCCGAACGGCCCGACGAACGCGGCCCGTGCCCCCTGGGGGCCAGCCACCCGCACCCTGAGCTCCTTCACCGGGTGTGCGAAGGCAACATCGGCGGAGGTCGCCCGATCCCATAACGCCCCCTGTCCGGCGGGCGCGGCGAGCTGGAGCCCGCCTGCCCGCGCGGCGGAAAGCCTGGTCGGCGCGGCCCGGAACGACGGAAGCGGCGCGACGACCTTTCGCCCGTCGGCTGCCAGCCCCTCCACCTGTAACTCCGCGCCCGGCGTCAAAGACGTCGTGAACCGCACGGGCTGGGCGGCAGGCAAGGTGATGCGCGCGCGATAGCTGTCCGCGCCGCGGCCTGACGGCAGCACTAACGCGGTTCCACCGCTGGGGAATGGGGAGCGCGCGGTGGTCCACCGGAGGTCACCGGTGCGGGCGATGCCGGGAGACGTGGCCCCCGCGCTCTTCTTCGTCCCGGCTGCACCGCTCCCCCGCAAGTCGAACCGCAATGCGGTCTTGCCGTCCTTGCCGTCCTGTCCGGCACGCCCAGGCACGGAGTACTGGGCGCCGTCGCGCACCGGGCCCCCCTTGCCGAGTGCCGACCAGTCGGCCAGGGCCACGGAGCGACCCTTGTCGACCGACCGGTGCGTGAGCGCTAGGTCGGAGACGGCACCCGGCGCTGCCCATGAGGCTCCCGAGACACTGACCGCCATGGCCAGGAGCATCCCTAACCGCCGCGCGGGCTTCCCTCTCCACCGCATTGCGCATCTCCACCAGTTTTGAGAACAGATATCTCAAGGTGCTGGTGGTACGGCCGATTCATGGGCCAACGCTCCCGTCACGCCGCTTGACTTCACCCATACGCCCACAGCGAGGGAGAAAATATCCCCATGCGTGACCGGTCAGATGGTCCTCTTCTCCAGCGATCCGGTCAGATGGCCCGCTTCTCCAGCGCCACGGCACCGGCCGCCAGGAGTGCGACGGCCCAAACGAGTGTGGCCAGGAGCGCGAGCAGCGGGGAGAGGTTTCCGGGCAGTACGTCGACGCTGGTGAGGGAGGAAGCCGTGGCGCTGGGCAGGTAAGGCTGGACGCGGTCCAGCGCGAAGGTCACTGTCGGCAGCACCAGAAACAGGGCCAGCGCGCTGACGACCGCGCCCGCGCTGGAGCGGATGAGCGCGCCAAGGCCCAGCGCCATCAGACCGCTCAGCGCGAGCTGCAGGCCGGTGCCGAAGACCAGGCGCAGCTGGGTGCCGGTCGGTGTGGTGACGGGGATGCCGTGCTCGGCGTACAGCGCGTGGGCGGCGGCGAGCAGCGCTGCGGCAGCGATCACCCCCACGACGAACACGGCTCCCGAGAGCACCGTGGCCTTGCCCGCCAGCACCTGCCAGCGCCGGGGCACCGCGGCGAAGGTGCTCAGCGCCTGACCGGTGCCGAATTCGGAGGTGATGAGCAGGACGCCGAGCACGAGCACGGTGATGCGGGCCAGGCCCGTGCTGGCGAAGGCCATCTCCAGCGGATCGCCCGCTTCCGTCCTGCCCGCCAGATCGGTGCGGGCGGCGATGAGGGCGAAGAGGGTCCCGAAGGCCACCGTCACGAGCGCGGTGAGGAACAGCAGCAGGCGGTGGGAGCGCAGCGACAGGAGTTTGGTCCACTCCATGTAGCTGGCATCCATGAGACCGCGTGCGGTGACCGTGGCGCTTGTGCTGCCAGGGGTCGTCGGCGAGGCGGTGGGAGTGACAGGCGAGGTCATGCGGCGACACCCCTCTTGGTCAGCTCCCGCTGGGCGGCGAACTCGTTGTCCGGGGCGGTCAGGCGCATGAAGGCCTCCTCCAACGAGACGCCCTGAGGCGTCAGTTCGTACACGATGATGCCGTGCCGGGCGATCAGGTCTCCCACGGTTTCCGGCGGCAGGCCGGTGACGTCCAGTGCGTTCTGCGACTGCGACTGCGGCTGCGGGTTCGGGTTCGGCTGTGGGTGCGGGTGAATCGTGCCTCCCGCGTCCCGCAGTACCTGCTGGAGCCGGGCCTGGTGGTGGTCGGTGGTTCGAATCCGTACCCGATCGGTCGAGTAGCGGGAGACCAGCTCGTCCGTGCGGCCTGCCGCGAGGATCTCGCCACGGCCGATGACGACGATCCGGTCGGCCAGCAGGGCCTGTTCACTCATCAGATGGCTCGATACAAGCACCGTGCGGCCCTGCGCCGCCAGGTCGGTGAGCAGACCGCGCAGCCAGATGATCGCGGCGGGGTCCAGGCCGTTCATGGGTTCGTCCAGGATGACGGTGGCCGGGTCGCCGAGCAGCGCGGCCGCGATGCCCACGCGCTGGCTCATGCCGAGGGAGAGCCGACCCGCTGCCTGGTGACTCACGGCGGCGAGGCCGACCAGCTCCAGCACCTCGCTCACCCGGTGCTCGGTGAGGCCGCTGCCGCGTGCCAGTGCGGTCAGATGGGACCGCACGCTGCGCCGGGGGTGCGCGCCGCGGGATTCCAGGAGGGCGCCGACGGCGGTGAGCGGGCGGTGCAGTTCGCGGTAGGGGGCGCCGTGGATGGTGGCGGTGCCGCTCGTCGGCCCCTCCAGGCCGAGCAGGATGCGCATGGTGGTCGACTTGCCCGCGCCGTTGGGCCCCAGGAACGCGGTGACCGATCCCGGCGGCACGTCGAAGGAGACGTCATTGAGGGCGAGCTTGCCGCCGTAGCGCTTGGTGAGGTTTCTGACTTCGATCATGTCGTGTCCCTGGTGACTGTCTGCGGGAGGCGTCCACCGCGCCCGGAGGGCGATCCAGAGGGCGCCAACTGGATGATGGAGGTGGCGAGTTCTTCCAGTTCGGGCGGCGGATGGTGGGCGACGACCACGACCGCGCGGCCTTCCCGGTGCCACTGTCCGAACTCCGCGAGCAGCGCGGCCACCCCTTGGGCGTCCATGCCGTTGAAGGGTTCGTCGAAGACGAGGAAGGCCGCGGGCTTGATGGTGGTCAGGACGATCCATGCCTTGCGCAAGTTGCCGGTGGACAGCTCGCCGGTGGGCGTACTCCGCCAAGGCCAGAGTCCATAGGCGCTCATGCGGAAGCGCAGCTCGTGGTCGTCGACGTCGCGTACCGGCCTGAGCAGTTCGACGTGTTCGGCGATGGTGAGTGCCGGATAGAGGGCGGGGCTGCTGCGGCACACCGTGCGCCGTCCGCGCAGGCTCGGGGCATGGGCGGCGAGGCCGTCGATCCAGACGGTGCCGGAGAACGGCCTGAGCGCCCCGGACATCAACTCCACGACGGTCGACTTGCCTGCGCCGTTGGGGCCGCTGATCAGCGTCACGCCGTCGTCGAGACGGAAGGAGAGGTCCGTCAGTACGGGGGTGCTCGCGCGGTATCCGGCGGTCACCGCGGCGAAGTGGCACACAGTCATGAGGTGATCTTTCTGCGCAGGGTCCGGTCGGCCAGGGCGAGGCAGCCGAGGGCGGTCAGAGGTCCGGCGGCCAGGGCGACGGGCGTGGGGGCCGCCCAAGGGGCGGTGGCCACGGCGATGGTGGCCACGCAGACGAGGCCGCCCAGGGCCCCGGCGTCGCCGGTGCCGTCCGGGTTCACCTGGCGGCCTGTCTCGACCAGGTCGGCCAGCACGGCTCCCGCAGTGGCCGCGACGGCCAGCGACATTCCGTACAGCGCGGGGACCGGCGAGGCGGCCAGCAGCCCGACTCCGGCGCAGGCCGGGGCCATGGCCAGGGTCACCGGCCCCAGCAGGCCGATGATCTGGCTGTGCGTCAGTTTCCGTGCCGCGTGGCCCTGTTCCCAGGTCCAGCGCAGTTGGCTCAGGAGCACTCCTGGGCCTGCCACCGAACCGGACAGCACGGTGATCACTGTCACGGCGGCGAGCAGTGAGCCGCCGCCGGCCAGCCGGTCGTTGGCGCCAATGAGGTCGACCAGCAGGCCCGGGGCGGTGCTTCCGGCGCCCAGCGCGGCGAGGCCCGCCAGTGCGATGGCGTACAGGGTGCGGCGCAGTGTCACCGCCATGCCCTGCGTACCACGAGCCATCGTGAGCGGTACAACGGTGAGCAGCGGGTGGCGGCGGGATGTCCGGGCGGCACGGATGAGGGCCGGGGCACCTGCCGGTGTGGCGTGTGACCGCCACTGTCCGGGCGTGCGCCGCAGCCAGTGCCAGAGCAGGGCGCCTGTCACCAGAGCCGCGCACGCCGGGGTGCCCCAGGTGGTCACGTACATGCCTGCTTGGCGGGCGAGGGAATCGGCGTGGCTCGACAGTGTCGCCGGTCCCAGCGACTGCGCGAGCCGCAGGGCGCGGGCGGTGGCCGCGCCGGCCAGGCCGCCGACAGCCGTGGCCGTGACGGCGGCGAGGGCCACGCCGAGGAGGCGGGTCCCGGATGTCGTACGGCGCGGCGGGCGGCCCGCGAGCGCGACCGGTGCCACGGCACCACTGAGGGCGAAGACGGCCACGGTCACGACCGCGCCCGAGCCGACCGGCCGGTGCGACATCAGCGCGATGCCGTGCAGCGCGCCCATGGCCGAGAGCCCGGTCAGGCACTGGCGCAGCAGCCCTGGCCACGCGACGCGCCCCAACAGCACCGCGTGCAGCGGTATGTCGAGACCGCGGAGCACCGGCAGATCGGCGGGGGCGAAGACGCTCAGGCGGGTCTTCCGGGTGCCCGCCGACGCGGTGGCGGCCAGCATGCGCAGGGCCACGATCACGAGGACCAGGCCCTCTATGCCGACCGCGCCGATGTCCAGTGCCCGGCCGAGACGGGCGGCGAGCATCCCGGCGAGCGCACCGGCCGGTGCCGCCAGGGCCAAGGCTCCGGCGCAGGCGGCCGCGCCGCCCCATACGACGGTCCGTACCGAGGGGCGCAGCCCGTTCCGGTGACAGAAGTGCAGTCCGTCGGCGGTGACGACGAAGCGGACCGCCCCCCAGGTATCAGCGGGCATTCTTCCCCGCAGACCTGGTGGGCAGCTGGCTCTCCTGGCTCTCAGATCTGGCAGACCTGTCGGACAACTGGCCCGGCGCGAGCAGGCTTGCCACCGCGGCGATCACACACACCACCGCGAGCGCGCAGTACAGCCTTCCGCCGGAGAGCGTTCTGACGGCCTGCCAGTTGAAGATCTGCACCACCCCGGCAAGGAACAGTAGGATCGTCAGCACCCCCGGAAAGGTCCCAGGAAACAGCAGGAAGAGTGTCGCCACCGCGCCGATGACCGTCGTCGCCACGGTCAGGCCGTGGATCAGCACGGCCAGGCCATCGGCGTGGGCCGTCTCGACCGCGACGACCGGCTCGCTCCAGGTCGCCCAGCCCCATACCGCCGAGGCGAGCAGGCCCGCGACGGCCGTCCAGCCCGGCAGCAGGGCGAAGGCCGTCGCGGCTGAACCGCGCTTGCAGGACCTCCTGTGGTGATTGCGCATGGCTCCCCTACCGCCCCATCGCCATGAGGACGCAGGCCGACAGGGCTACGGCGACGGCGGCGCTCACCGCCTTGCCCGGTGTGGCCGAGGCCGACCACTTCTTGGCATCCGGCAGGTGGGCGATGACCGCGACCAGCGGAACGCACCAGAGGGGAAGGGCGCTGCCGAAGCGGTCCGTGTCCTCGGCGGTCCATACGTACGACACGAGTGCGGCCAGGGCGGTCAGGCCCACCGACAGCCGGGCGGTGATCGAGGCGGCGCCGTCCTCTTCAGGCACCCACAGGCGCGCGATCCACCGGTCGGTGAAACCCGCCAGGAACTGCACCAGGAGGAGGGCCACGGCGAAGCCGAGGCAGATCACCACCAGTCCTGATGCCGTCGCCACCCCCTTGAACTCCGGGTCGACCGGGGGCTGCTGGGCCTCGATCCGGGCGCGGACCAAGCCCCTGCGCGACCACACCGCGGCGGCGACGAGCAGCCACACGGCCAGGGACAGCGTCAGCAGACCCCAGTTCGGGGTGCGTTTGCGGGGTCGTGCGGAAGCCGACGGCTCCGGTTCGGATGCGAGCGGGGTGGGCGCCTCGGCTTCAGACCCGAGCGGGGTGGGCGCCTCGGCGCCGGGAACCGAAGTGGTCATCGCGGTATACCTCCCAGTACTTCCAGCCATGCCGCGAGGAGAAGGATGAGCGCGGCGAGAACCATCCAGCGCAGCGCTCGGCCGGCCGAATCCAGATACACGCGGAGCGCCTCCCGTTTCGGCGCCGGGCCGTCCCCGCCGTGCCTGCGCCGCCAGGAGAGACACGCGAACAACGGGCTGATCCCGCAGACCGCGGAGAGGGCAAGACCGATGAACTCGAGAACGAAGTACGTGGCGAGAATCTCCGAAGCGGCGTACACGCCGATGGAGTTGCTCGTGGCGCGGATGACCGTGCCGATATACATCCCGAGCACGGGGAGGCAGGCCAGGGTGGCGATCCCTCCGGTGGCGACTCCAGCGAACAGCAGGAGCGCGGCCCCGGTGTTCTGGGCGAAGATCTGCCACACCATTCCCCAGGGGTGGTGCGTCTCCTGGCCCTGGCTGATGGGGAAAGTCGCGTCGGCCGAGGCCAGCCAGCCGATCGTGACGAACCCGAGCAGCGCGGCAGGCGCGAGGATCCACGCCCCGCGCGGCATTCGAGGCAGCGCGCGGGAAAGCCGTGGCCTCGCCACTCCGGTCGCCCCGAGTCGTACTGCCACTGCGGAAACTCCTCCACTAAAGTCGGGCGGGTGCCCGACGGGCCGACTCGATTGGAGCGAGTCGGCCCGTCGGTATCCACCGGGGTGATGGGGTCAGGCAACATCCACCGGGGAGATGGGGTCAGGCGACGGCCTTCGGCGAGATGAGGTCGTCAGGCGACGGCCTTCTTCTTGCCGAAGAACTTGATCGCCCACGCGATGGAGCCGATCGCGGCGGTGCCCAGGCCGCCGCCCAGCAGCAGGCCCACGGCAGCCGCGGCCGACTGACCTGCGATGACGGCGTCCACGATCTTCGCGGCGATGGCGGCCGAACCGATGCCCGCGGAGCTGAGGATGCCGGCGACGATGAAGGTGCTCAGGGCGCCACCGGCCACACCCACCACGCCGATGCCGGACGCGACCAGTCCAGTGCGGGAAACACGTGCGGGCTTGCGGACTTCAATCTCCATGAGAGAGACCTTTCTCCATGTGTACGAGCTATTCGTCGAGGGCACGTCGTGCCGACAATTTCGGCCCGTGTGCCCTTCACCCTGTAAACGTCGGGCCGGTGGTGCTCGTATGACACCGGCCGAAATCTATTTCGCCGCGCAGCCGACGCAATCCGCGATCGCGGGCACGCGAAACGGTGCCGCGGTGCACTTCGAGAATTTCGGCGGCGCGGTCGATGCTGTGGCCCTCGATGTCGACCAGCCGTATGGCTGCCGCCTGCCCCGGCGAGAGCAGCGAGAGCAGTCGAGCGGCCTCCCAGTCGGCTTCGCGCAGTTCGATGGGGCTGTCGTCGGTCGGCATGTCGGGCAGCTCCGCGACCGCAGTCTCACGGGTCTGCCTGCGGCGCAGGTCGTACACGGCGGTGGTCACCGCGCGCAGCGCATAGGCCCGCGGGTTGGGGTGTCGCACTAAATTGTCGGAGCTGTTCAGGAGTTTCTCGCAGGCCGACTGCACCGCGTCTTCCGCCGTCTGCACTGGGACCATGCAGGACGCGCGACGCTGAAGTGTGGGCAGGAGTTCACAGAGAAGACCGGCCGCTTGACCGGCCCCCTCGTTCCCCTGGATTACCCGTATTGGCCCGGGCAGGGCGACATCGGACACGTAGAATCCTCGCTCGAGGCCGCACAGGCTCAGATGCGGTAAGCGGAAGTGTTTTCCTCAGAGGCGGCGTCTCTCGCGATCCGTTGTGCGCTGCGCCGGTCGCGGGTGCCAGCCGTGCATCACCCTGCCGAACGCGACCTGGCCCCGCCACCCGCCGACCGGCGGATTCCCCGGCAACTCAGCCACTAAAGTCAGTTATGTCCCTTTTGCTAAACGTGCCATCTCGGATGGCATCGGCAGAGATAGCGGTATATGACGTTCAGTTATGCTGTGCGCCGTTACGTCGGAAGTGGGGGGACATGATTCGCACAATGATCGTTGACGACGACGTCTCCGTACGCACCGGCCTGCAGCGAATCCTGGAGACATCCGACGACATCGGAGTCCTGGCCACGTGCGGCGGGGCAGACGCGGAAGCCCTGGCACACCTTCACCGGCCGGACGTCGCCCTGGTCGACATCCACATGCCGGACGTCGACGGACTCGCCGTCCTCAAGGCACTGCTCGCCCTCCCCGAACCGCCCGCGGTCTCGATGCTCACCTCATTCGGCGCAGACACGTACGTCTCCGCAGCCCTCGGCGCCGGAGCCCTGGGATTCCTCCTCAAGGACACCACTCCGGACCAACTCATATCGGGAGTACGGCTCTTAGCCACGGGCGGCAGCGCACTGTCCCCCCGGGTGGCCCGCGCGATGAGCCGAGACGACACCGGACCGGACCGCGCACAGGACGGCCGTGCGGGCCTACGCGCCCGGGTCGCCGAACTGACCCACCGCGAACGCGAAGTCCTCACCCAGCTCGCCGAAGGGCACTCCAACAACGAGATCGCCCGGCGCCTGGCCCTGAGCCGGTCCACCGCCAAGGACTACGTGAGCGCGATCTACGCCAAGCTCCGCACCACGAACCGCGTCCAGGCGGCCACCCTGGCCCACCGGGCCTCCCTCAACTGCATCGACACAGACCCCCGATGACGCACCACGGCCGTTGGCGCCGAAGGCTCTCACCACGGGCCCTAGACTGCGCACTCCTAGCCATGGCCGCCGCCGAGGCACTGACCGTGCAGCACCTGGCCGGCCCGCTGACCCTGGCGTGCTACATCATCGCGGTGCTCGCCCTGCTGCTGCGCAGGCGCCACCCGGTGCTCACCTTCGCCGCGACCCTCCCCGCGGCCGCCACCGGACTCCTCTGGCTCGCCCCCATGATCGCCCTGAGCTCGGTGGGGGCCTTCGTCGCCCGTCGGTCCACCGTCCTCGCCTGCACACTGCTGGGCTTCGGCATCGCCGTCATCCCCTGGACCGAGTACGAGACGAGCACGCCGACCCCCTGGACGGCGACCGAATGGGCCATGGTTTTCCTGGGGCCCGCCCTGTTCGTCGCGGGACCGAGCGCACTGGGCGTCATGATCCGTCTCCACGGCGAACTGACCGGCCGGGTTACCGAGTTGAGCGCGCTGCGCGAGCGCGAACGCGTGCTGCTCGCCGAGCGCGCGGTCTCGGCCGAGCGCGCCCGTCTCGCCCGTGAACTGCACGACGTCGTCTCGCATCAAGTCGGCCTGATCACCATCCACGCGGGCGTCCTGGAGAAGACCGGCAGCCACCGCAGCGACCAGGCCATCGGGGCGGACATCCGCCGCCTCGGCTCACGGACACTGGACGAGCTGCGCGACGTCCTCGACGTACTGCGCAGCTCCGGTCCCGGCGCCTCCTCCGGCCCGGCCACCCGGCTCATGGATCTCCCGGCCCTGATCGCGGCCAGCGGGCTGAAGGTGGACTGCCAGTTCGACATCGGGCAGATGGCGGGCCACGCGTGGTCCGCGGCCACCGAGCACGCCGCCTACCGCGCGGTGCAGGAGGCCCTGACCAACGCCCGCAAGCACGCTCCTGGAAGCCCCGCGACGGTCCGTGTCACCTCCGCCGCACCCGACGACGGTCCGCGCAACTTGGTCGTCGAGATCCACAACAGCGCTCCCGCCGAAAGCTCCCACCAGTCAGCTGGCCCCGCGACGCTCCCGGGCAGCGGCACCGGCCTGCCCGGACTACGGGACCGCGCCCACCTCCTGGGCGGTCACGTGCACGCGGCACCCACCGCGGACGGCGGCTTCCTCGTACGACTCGTGCTGCCGGGCCTCGCCCCGACCTCGACGCTGGCCACGGAGCCGACCGCGGAGCCGACCGCCCCTTGAACGGGCCGGGGGCGCGTCTCTCCTGGGTGGCCGACGACCGGCAGAGGGGAACGCAGGCCGCCGAGACCTATAAGCAGTCGAACATCACTGGGCTGGGCCGCCCTATTTCTAGAAGGGCCCTATTCCTGGAGGAGCCATGAAGGCCGCCGGGTTTTCCCGGCTCAGCCAGTAGGGACTTCAGCGGGAAAGCGAAATCCGAGAGAGGCGCCGAAATGACAAAGGATCTTTTAGCACTGAAGTTCGCCGGAAGCAGAGGAGGGGGAGCCCCGTGGAAGGAGAACTCGGAGCACCCCAACTATCCAGGTGGCGCCTATCACCACATTACGCCGTCCTCCTATTTGAGTTACATGTGGGACTCAATGATCGGAAACCAGTTCTCGTCAGCAACAGACACCGGAAAGGTCTCGGACCCAGTAAGGGCCGTACTGGAACACCTGAAAGACAAATTGGACGTAATACGGTCGCGCTGGTTTGATGCCCCTCCGATCATCAAGGCTACCGGATGGAGCGACCCTCGAGAGCTCTTGGAAAAGATGCTCGCCGAGGAAGTCTACTGGGACGCCAGCGTTTCCACGTCACACCGGCCGGACTATCTCACCAATCTATTGAACATATACTTATGGCTTCCCTCGAATCTCCACAACGGGCCGTCCGAGAAGATTCGCTTCTACGACCCGGGTGATGAGATCGATTTCTTTGCAGAGACGGTCGTCGGGTCGAAGCACTACGCAACGTACCGGAATCTGTACGAACACATATACAAGCTGAAGAAGGCGAAAACTCCGACGCCCATGGGGGCAGCCGAGATAGACGAGGCCTTCAAAATATTCCTGGAGGCATGCACCAACGCCGACGAGCGGGAGTGGTGGTACTGGGAATACCTGAGTTCCAATTGGGTCGAAGTGCCATCTCAGTATTACTACTGGGCCCCCTTCCTGAAGACGAAGAAGCTGTTTGCCGGATCCGGGTCACCAAAGTGGCTCAAGAACGAAGGAAGCGATATCCGGCATGGCCTCAAGACCCCGGACCCGAAGCATCAGGCCGACGAGCCCGGCCAGACCGGCACACCTCCCCCGGAGAACGAAGGAGGCAGCACCACGCATCGAAAAGATATGGGTGTCCCCTTGGAGGTTCCTTCCAGCGTCACCCTCAATAGCGACGTCACGATAACCCTTGACTCGTGGTACGACAGCCCCAGCGGCAAGCACAGCGTCGGCAGCGTAGAGAACATCAACATTTCCGCACTCCTTGCCTACATCAGTGAAAAATGGGGACAGGATTCATCGGTCATTCCAGCCGAGCTCCGGGATGTCCAGCTCGACAAACTAACTCTCGATGTATTGACCCACACCGATGAGGCTTGGGCCGTTTGGGAATTTTCCGCTTGCTTCAGCTACGTTCTTCGAGGAGTGCATTCCACCTTTCTCCTGGATCTGGCTTGCGACTCTTCCGGAGACTTTTCGGTTCTCGCCGAACTAGGCTTCCTCGCAGAAACCGACAAGGGACAGACCGTCGTCTGGTTCGACGGAGAGCTTCAGGTGCTCCCCGGAGACGGCTGGGCAGTCTCTGGCTCATGGGATTCATTGGGCGCGACGCTCAATGTCGTGGAACTGGCCAACACCTTGGGGATCGACATCGACGCCCCTCCGAAAGATCTCGAACCCCTGATTCCTGCCCTCGAGTCGGCATCCTTCACATACCGCTCCGCCACCGCATCGGCCCCCGAGCTGCTCGCAGTAACTGTTCAGCTGGAACACATAGAAGCCGTCGTGATCAGGGTAAAGCCCGAGACAGGCGATGCCTCGTGGTGTGTGCACGGAGCAGTTCGTGTGGAAACCGGCCTGTCGAGCCTGCCGTTGGTCGGCGGCGGAGTGTCCCCCGAGGAGGACCTGGACCTTGAATACATTGGTCTCGCCTGGGTGAAAGCTGGCCTGACCAGAGACAATGTCAGCCTGATCAACGCGCAAATTTCTGACATCCACCCCGACCTGCCCATGGTTCCCAACCCGCCCAATGGTGCTGACGCCTACCCCAGCTCGGAGGTCATGCTCACAGCCGGCCTGAACGTCGGCGGTCAGGGGCGTACCGTCCTCGCGCTCGAACTGGCCAGTTCCCGCACGGACTCCGCGAAGCACGAAGGGGTGGAAGGCCCGGACCGGATCCTGTCCAGGCAGCCTTGACGGTCCTCCGCCGCCGGGCCCCGATCTGCCGGCTCAGCCGTTGGCGCTGACGGCATACATGTGGCGAGCACGCGGTCTGGCGAGCACGCAGTAAAGAGCACTAACCCTCTATGCGGGTCTTTAGCACCATTCGCCTGCTTTCAGAGCTTGGTCTGGAATGCACACCCATGCTTGGATTTCAGAACTCCGTGCCCGTGCCGCCAGCACAGTATGGGACGGATCCATGAGCGAAAGCACCACTCCTTGGTCGGTCTTCGGCGGGTGCTAGATCAGCCGCCCCCGCGTCAAGGACTGGCGGCCGTCGGTACAGCGCCTTCCCACCGAGACCGGACACCGGCAACTCCTGGCGGAGACCGGCCCTCCCTCCACCCCCTTTCCTCGATCGCGATTGGTGAAGCCCCACAATGAAACTGCGTAGCAGATTCCCGCTGCCATCGATGTTGACTGCGGCACTCGCGGTGGCGTTGTGCTGGACCGGGTTAGGCAGCTGGTTAACCACGGCTTCTGCCCCACACCCAACCTTCACCGAGAGACCCTCCCCAGGGGACGAGGCGACGTTCACTCTGGATGAGAGCGCGGGTTCACGGCGGATTACGGGGGGTGCGGCCGAGGGGTTCACCGCACGTCTGTCCGGCGGCGCAGAACTGGGAGTGGCGGGCCAGACCAGCCGCCTCCGCTACCAGAGCAGCCGACAAGAACACCTCACTGGAACCATCGACAGCATCCTTGTCCCCGGACGACATTCCACTGTCGACTGCTCTGCTACTCACACCATCGGGCATCGCGGCGCACCCGAGATCGCCCCGGAGAACACGATCGACGGAATGAAGGCGGCAGACGACCACGGCGCGGAATGGGTGGAGATGGATGTGCAGTTCACCAAGGACGGCCGGCCGGTCATCATGCACGACGACACCGTCGACCGGATGACCGACGGGACAGGGCGGGTCG
Source organism: Streptomyces sp. NPDC050658 (assembly GCF_044457025.1). Taxonomy (NCBI): domain Bacteria; kingdom Bacillati; phylum Actinomycetota; class Actinomycetes; order Kitasatosporales; family Streptomycetaceae; genus Streptomyces; species Streptomyces sp. NPDC050658. The sequence goes on along the minus strand of NZ_JBITGM010000012.1, from coordinate 171,482 downwards.
ACGAACTCACCGCCAAGGAAATCGCCGGGCTGACGGTGAAGGGCGGCGGACGGGTGCCTACTCTGAAACAGGTCCTCTCTTCCTTACAGAGCAGGTCTGTCCGGCTCCTCCTGGAGATCAAGGGCCCACAGCCGCCCGCAGCCGTGAAGCGAGTGCTCAGGCTCGTGGCCAAAGCGGACATGACACAGCGCACCATGCTTCAGTCCTTCGACAAGGACGTACTGCGCGACGCGGCGAAGTCGGCCCGCAAGACGGAGATCGCGCTGCTGCGCACCAAGCTCGACCCCGACCCGGTGGCCACCGCTCGCAAGTTCTCCCTGAGCACGTACTCGGTGAAGTTCCGGGCGCTCTCAGCCCGGCCGACGGTGGTGAAGCAGCTCAAAGCAGCGGGCATCAAGGTGTTCGTCTGGACCGTCGACCGCGCAGCCGACTGGCCGACCGCGACGTCCTGGGGCGTCGACGGCATCATCACCAACCGCCCGGTCCAGTTCCTGAAGTGGAAGAAGGCACACTGCACACCGGCCTCCTGACTTCTTGAGCCCCTCGCTGCATGGGCGGGTGGCGCGGAGTCACACGGGCCCTGATCGGTAGCTTCACTGTCATACCCGCGGCGGCCAAGACCCAGGACGACACATCGCGTTGGCAAAGGCCGCGCTGACCGCAAGGTCCGCAAGGTCCGCAAGGTCCGCAACAGCGCGTACGTTCGTCCTGACTGGTCGTTGCGTGACAGCTGATCTGGTCATTTACGCTGGTCAGAATGGAGCAGCCCCGGTGGGCTGCTGCACACTGAAGCACGGTTGAACGCTTCCAGGGGAAACCGGAGGAAGCGACAGAGACAGCGGGGACATGGACGGAATACCAGAGGCAAGCGCTGCCGACGGCCAGCCTCAGCATGCGACCGCAAGGCGTGTACGGCCTATGGGTGTACTGATCCTGCTAGGCCTCGCACTGCTGTCGGGGGCTCTGTCCATGCTGGTCTTGCTTCCAGCGGCCCAGCATCTGCGCTCCTTCCAGGACGGCGAACAGACGCCCGCGACGCTACACACGGAAGGCTCCTGCATGCTGGGCCGGTGCCAGGTTGAGTTCAAGACTGGCGGGCGGACGGTGGTCGCGGACCTACCGGCGGGCAGCACTGGTGGACGGCAATCTGCCGGAAGCCAGATGACCGTCCGGTACCACGCGGACGATCCGCAGACGGCCGTTCGTGAAGAGGACCTCCGAGGCGGCGGACCGGTCATTCTGGCCGTGCTGTCGGGGGGAACGGCCCTGCTCTTCGCGCTGATGTCGGTCGTGGGAATGATCCATGTGCTGCGGCAGAGGCAGACAGTTCCGAGCACCTGACATCCCGCACCCACACCCGCCGTATCGCGGCACTTCGCCAGCCGGTCAAAGCGATCGACGCGCGAAGCAGCGGACCCCGAACCAGATCAGCCAACAGGCTCCGCTGGCAGGCTGAGTACGAGGACCGCCGCTCTTCACGTGTTTCAGGCCCGGTTGTTGAGCAGCTTGATGAGCTGTTCCAGCTTCTCGGCAGGCATGTGTTCCTCAAGGATCCGCAGCACTGCTTCGGGCCTGCCAAAGGGCATGGACTGGATGCCGACGAGCTCCGGCAACGGTTCGCGCTGCTTCTGCGCGGGCGCCTCCTTCGTCTCCGTGGCCGTCCGCTCCTGCCGGGCGGACGGCTCGTTCTCTGCCGATGGGCTCGCCTTGGGGGTGGGGTGCCGTGTGGCCTCAGGTTCGGGCTGCCCCTCCTCCGTCATGCCGTGCTCTATTACGCCGTAATAGGAGCCGGAGTCGGAACGCGGCCCACCCCGTTCACGCCGACGGGACGACTCTGCAGCCGCCTTCTTCTCCTTGAGTTCTTGCAGAGCCCCCTGCTGCTGCTCGGCGGGCTTGTTGCCCACAGCCCGGAGCAGGTCGACATTCTCAGTGCCGTTTTCCAGGCTCCGCTGCAATTCGGGGGTCAAGCCCAACAGCGCCAGACGCTGCGAGACCCAGCCCTGCGACCTGTGCAGTCGCTTGGCGAGCTTGGTCTGGGTCTTATGGATTTCCAGCAGCCGCTGCAGGGCCCGCGCTTCGTCCATCGGCTCCAGGTCCTGGCGGTGGACGTTGGCGACCAGGGCCGATTCCAGGAGCTCGTCTTCGGAGCTGCCCTGGGTGTCGTCGACCATCACCTTTAGCTCGGCGACGCCGGCTTCGCGGGCGGCCCAGAGGCGGCTACTGCCGTCGACGACCACGTGCGTGGTGCCGTCCTCGAGTTCGCCCTCGCGGGCCGGGTTCGCCTTGACGTAGGCATCCCGGTTCATGACCGTGACGGCCTGCTTCTGGCCGTGGTCCTTAAGGCTGTTGCCCAGGTCCGTCAGGTCCCCGAAGGTCGTGCGCGGGTTGTCGGGGTTGGGGCTGATGAGATCGACGGAGAGCCTGGTGGGGTCGGGCACGCCCTCGGTGGGTACGCCGCCGGTTGCCGCGGCCACGGCCGCCCGACGGGCACTGACTCCGCCACGGGCCTTGCCGAAAGACGCGCCGGTTCCCAATTGGTCTGCAACGCGGCTCACGGAAGCTCCCTTGCCAGTGCGCGCATCGTGATCGCCTGCTCGCCACGCGGGGCGAACGACAGCAGCGGCTGCTTCATGCGTACTGCCTTGCGCTGGTCTCCCAGGTCACCGATGACCGCGACAACTCGTGGATCCTTTATGGCGATCCAGGCATCGAGCGAGGAGGTGGCGATGTAGCCGCGGCGCGGGTCGTAGAGGTTGACGACGATGCCCAGGTAGTCGAGGTCGATGCCCATGTCTTCGCGGAGGTCCTCGATCTGCTCGATGAGGAGGTCGTAGGCGTCGGCGCTGCTGTCCTCGGCCTGCACGATGATGAGCGGGCCGGAGACGCCGGTGTCTTCCTCCTCGCGGCGTCGGCCGTAGTAGATCGCGGCGTCCATGCTGAGGCCGAGGCTGGGCGGGCAGTCGACGATGATCTCGTCGTACTCCCCCTCGAGCGGTGCCAGGGCTCGCTCCAGGGCTGCTTCACGGAATCGCACCTTGGACAGCGCGACGTCCAGCAGGAAGGCGTCTTTGCAACCAGGCAGCAGGTCCAGGCGGTTGCCGTAGCGGTCATCGTTGATGGTGACGACGAGGTCGTGGATGTCGCCCTTGGCCTCGCCGGCCATGTGCTTGCTGAGGCTGTCCGAGTCCGGGCTCATCGGAATGTCTTCCTGCCCGAGCTGCTTGGTCAGGTGACGCTGCGGGTCGAAGTCGACCATCAGGATGCGGCGTCCCAGTCCGGGCAACTCCTCAATCTTGAGCGCCGACTTCGCCGAGCCTCGCGTCGACTCCTCATCGAGGGCGGCAGCTTCCTGCGCAGCGATCTGGTCGGCCAGGTGCCGCGAGATCCGGACCGGGTGCAGCGAGTCGGGATCCTCGGCGAGTGCTGCGCCAAGGCCTGACGTCACGGCTGTCTTGCCGACCCCGCCCTTCTGGTTGCAGACGATGCGGCGCTTGGGGTGCTTGCGACGCTGGACGGCGGGGGGCGGGTTGCTCTCCAGCCACAGGGTCACCGACTGGGCAAGTCCCTGGATCAAGGAGACCTTTCGCTCCTTGGCCACCTGAGTGAAGGAGGCCCACTGCCCCGGGGGAAGCCAGGTGGAGAATGAGTCAGCGCCGGAGGTGTCCACGGGCGCGGGCGCAGCGGCGAGTTGCACCCAGGCAGCGATGCCCTGCTCCACCGCGTCCTGCAGGTCGATCCGGTGCTGAGCAGCTCGGATCTTCAGATCGTGTCGGAGTTGGCTGGGGAGTTTGGATACGACCTTCTCGCGGTCGCTGGCTGACGAGCTCATGAAGGACACCATACTAACGCCAGCCACTCACAAGCGACTTCGACACGTTAGTTTTTACAGCATCAGCTATTACGCCGTAATAGCTGACCTCCGAGGTGCCGTCCGGACTGTCGGACCGTCACCAGTCGTGCTCGGCTCAGTATTACGCCGTAATGGTCTGCAGCCCCTCCCCCATCCACCGCTGCGCCGTGGAGAGCTATTACGCCGTAATAGTGTCGCCCCCGACGTCGTCACCCACCAGCACCGACACCTCTGGCTGTTCACTTGCACCATCGAGAGTTGAGGAGAGGGCTCCGACCGAGCCGGTGAGGAACGCCGCGCCGGCGCGGCGGAGTCGCCTCCGATCGAGTCCCTCTCGGCCTTCAGGACCGAACATCTCGTTTCCCAGAGCTCATGCTGAGGTCAAGGAGCAGCCGCCCGTCGGCGGTTGCTGCGCTTAGGATCGATCTGACAGCAGAATCGAACAAGTAGAACAACTGCAGTGCACAGAGGCCTCAGTCGTCCAAGCCCTACGTCGCGGCCGATGGATCGTGAGGCCCCCGGCGTCAGCGATTGCACGGTCAACCCGGCTTCCGCGTAAGCCCTCTTGGACCGGTACGGCTCGGCGGAGCGGTTGTTGCCGAAGGGCGCCAGGGCGGGGTGGCCGCCCGTCTGGCCGCGGGGGCAGTTGATCGACGGCATACGGTTCCGGGTGCGGACCGGTGTGCCATGGCGGGACGTGCCCGTCGAGTACGGACCGTGGAGCCGGGTCTACGACTTGTTCCGCCGGTGGCTGCGCAACGGCGCCTGGCAGCGGATCCTCACTCAGCTTCAGTCCCTGGCCGACGCGAGAGGTGCGATCGTCTGGGACTTGAGCGTTTGACTCCACGGTCTGCCGCACCCGCCAGCATGCGGCCGAGCCCGTAGACGAGGCGACCGCAGAAGGAACCGCTGGGCGGTGTGTTCACCGAGCCTGGAGATCACGGACTGGGAAGGTCGCTCGGCGGGTTCACCACCAAGTTGCGCCTGGCAGTCGAGCAAGGCCAGAAGCCCATGTCGATCGTGATCACGGCAGGGCAGCGCGGCGATTCGCCGCAGTTCGAGCCCGTACTGAAGAGGGTAAGTGTGCCCCGCCTCGGGCCGGGCCGGCCGCGTGTCCGCCCCACCCGGGTCCGCGCTGACAAGGCGTACGCCTCCCGCAGGAACCCTGCCTATCTGTGCCGTCGCGGCATCCGCTGCACCATTCCAAACAAGGCCGACCAGGTGCTCAACCGCAAGAAGCGCGGCTCCCGTGGTGGCCGGCAGCCTGGGTTCAACGCCGAGGACTACAAGGCTCGGCATGGCGTCGAGTGCGGCATCAACCGCCTTCAAAGGAACCGGGCCGTGGCCACGAGATACGACAAGCGTGCAGGCCGCTACGGACGGACGTCCGTGGAGTCTTGACGGTTCAGGCGTTGACGGCGTGTTCGACGAACTGGCCGCAGGCGTGGAACCCCAGGCGGCGGTAGACGGGCTCTCCGTCGGCCGACGCCTGCAGGACCGCGATGCGGTGGTCCCGCTCGCGGGCTGTGGTGAGGGCTGCGAGCGTGATGGCTCCGCCGTAGCCGCGTCGGCGGTGGGCGGCCAGGGTGGAGATGTTGTAGATGCCGGCGACTCCCGCGTGGTGGAACACCTCGGCAGAGCAGACCGGCCGGTTCTCCACGTAGCCCACCAGGTACCGGGCCGGGCAGGTCGCGGCCAGCGCCTGCGAAACGGCCCGGGCGAAGAAGTCGCGGACGGTTTCGGCGGGTGGATGCCAGTTCGCTGCGAGGACCGTGGCGTAGTCGGCGAGCTGTTCGGGCGTGGTCACCGTCCGGATGTCCAGGCCCTGGACAGAGGCAAGCGGCAGGGGGTCGTCCAGCTCGGCCCACATCGCCGTCGCACGTTCGGACAACGGCAGACCGGCCGCCGTCAGGCGGGCAGTGAGGTCTGCCGGTGTCGAGGCAGGGCCCACCCACCAGGAGAAACCGCGGCCGGTGCCGACCAGCGTCCGGACGGTCTCGGCGATGCGGACCGCGGCGTCGGCGTCGGTGAAGCGGGCCGCGGCGATGATGTTGAACGTGTCGTCGTCCAGGCCGCTGTCCGCGACCAGGAGGTCGCCGGTCTCTGCGACGGACGCACCGGGCATATTGCGGTGCAGATGGCAGGCGTGCTCCGCCAGGTTCCGTTCCATCCTGTCCGTCACATCGGCTTCCTCAAGGGAATGATCATTCATAGCGGTTGATCCCAGCACGACCGAGCGAAGACCGCATGTCATTTTGGGTAGTGCCACGCCGACGACCAGAACTTTCGTTACACGCCCTAGCTTCTGCGGCGCCTCCTGCACCAGTCCACCGACGCTCTACTGGCTGGTCCAGGTCGGGTGTGGGCTTCTCAATGGAGCCGCCGCTTGCGCGCCGCCACTACGAGCGCAAGACCGACCACTTCCCAGCCTTCGTCGTCATCGCCAGCACCTTCATCTGTTACCGCCGCTGCACCAACTGAGACGGCGTCTCAGCAGCGGACCTCGATGACAGGGTCGTACTGGGTGGAACCCCACATCATCCAGCTCACCCGCCACAGCCCGGGGCCATCACCGGACAGTGCAGCGGCACGACGCCTGAGACTGGGGAACATGGACGGGGGGAGGCTATTACGCCGTAATAGTCCGCGACACAATCTGCGACGCTCTCCAAGCCTGTCGCGTGTCGGCGCACCCCGAAGGCCTATTACGCCGTAATAGCCTCCCCCTCGCGTCCACCACCCATCCACTGTCTCGTCGTGGACGGACGAGTGTGGCAAGTCACTGCGATGCCGGGGACGATCCGTCGACCACCGAGTCCTGGGTGAGGGTGGGGAACTCGAGGTCGCATCCGGCTAACTGATCGTTTCAGAATGAGTTGAGCGGCGGGTCTTGTGCTCGACGATCTTGGTCGGCAGAGTGTCCGGGGTGCGCGCTGATCTTGTTCCTGATGACCTGTGGGAGCGGGTGGCCCCGCTGCTGCCGCCCGCTCCCGAGCGGCGCCGCCGCTATCCCGGGCGGCTGCGTGTTCCTGACCGAGCGGCACTCGTCGGCATCATGTACGTGCTGCTGACGGGTGTCGCGTGGCGTGATGTTCCCGCGGAGACGGTGGGCTGCTCCGGGGTGACGGCCTGGCGTCGGCTGCGGGACTGGACCGAGGCGGGCGTGTGGCCGCGCCTGCATGCCGCCCTGTTGTCCGCGTTGCGCCGAGCCGGCCTGCTTGACCTGGACGACTGCTCCGTGGACGGGTCGCACGTCCGGGCGCTCAAGGGGGGGATCACGTCGGCCCCTCGCCCGTCGACCGGGCCCGTCCCGGCTCCAAGCATCACCTGACAGTCGACCGTCACGGAACCCCGCTCGCCGTCACGCTCACCGGCGGCAACCGGCACGACGTCACCCAGCTCCTGCCGCTACTCGACGCCGTCCCGTCGATCCGGGGACTGCGGGGACGCCCCCGCCGCAAGCCCCGGCGTCTGTATGCCGACCGGGGCTACGACTTTGACAAGTACCGCCCCCTGCAGTGGAAGCTCGGCGTCAAGCCGTTGATCGCGCGGCGCGGCGTCGCCCACGGTTCCGGGCTGGGCAGGGTGCGCTAAGGGGTCGAGCGCACCTTCGCCTGGCTGCACCCGTTCAAACGGCTCCGCACCCGTTACGAGCGACGCGCCGATCTCCACCAAGGCTTGCTCGAACTGGCCTGCAGCCTCATATGCCTGCGCCGCCTGCGAACCTCATCCTGAAGCGATCAGTCGGCTACACGGAACCACCCCGGCCGCACCTCAATCAGAAGCGGTTGCAGCGACCGCACTGCGGCCCGCAGGTCCTGATCCGTGACCTCAAGAGACTCCGGCAGGCTCAGCCCGTACCGGCGCAGCCGCCAGAGGTCGAAAACTTCGCTCCCGTCGGCTGCGAAGTCCACATCGACCTCAGCACCGTTGTCGCTGACGAAGCGGCAGCCTGCCCCATGAACCGTGTAGGAGTAGGTGCCGGCGTGCCCACTCCGGCTGATGATCCGGCGCGAACGGACCAGGCCGAGGACATCTGCCAGTCGCTCAAGCGAGGGGATCGCCGCCCTCATGGCCTTGTCAATCGTGTTCAGAGCGTGGACGTAACCAAGCACGAGGTCCCGTGCAGTCCCAACCCGTTCCATACGGCGTCATCCCCCTGAGCCCGTGGCTGAAGGGATTGTTTCATGGGCCGCCAGCGTCTCGGCAGGACAGCATTCTGAAACGATCAGTAAGGCGATCCCTCACTTCCCTGACGTTGCCGGAGCACCCAGGCCACACGGCGGCCAATGTGCGACGTGGAGATCGGCGGCATCAGGATCGCGTGTGTGATCGCAGTCGAGGAGGAGCTGCCCAATGCACGGGGCCAGCCGGCTTCGGCGACGGTACCGATCATCCGGACCAGCCAGTTGGAAGGGGTGCTGACGGAGCGGCTGTAGGGGAAGCTTGAGGATTCGACAGACCGTTGTAGCGGCGTAACGCTGCAGCCGTTGGCTTGCGTGGGCCGGAGTATGTGGCCGCTTGAGCTCGGGGCCCAGTCCTGGAAGGGCCAACGGAGCTTGTCGTAGACGGTCCTGAGGTCGGAAGCGACCACTACTCCTGAACAGTGCGCCTGCTTAGGATCGATCTGAGAGAAGAATCGAACTAGTCGAACACCCGGCTGTTCCTCGCGGAATAGCACGCCCCGTGTGTAACACCCTTACTGTGCCAACTCTTTGGGAAAGCCATGGGACTACGGAGCAGGGCTGGACAAGAGCTCTACTCGTGCGCCGCCCCGGCGCACGAGCGAACGGCTCTGGGTGAAGAAGCGAGACAGAGAGGTGTGGCCGTGCGCAGCTCGTGTAGGCCTTTGCCCCCTCATCCCAAGACTGTGGGCGGGAAGCGCGTAGGGGAGGGCGCCTGAGAGGGGACGATTCGGGCTAGCCAGGGGGAATCGGAGCACACTTAGGAAGGTCCTTGCAGGTCAGCGACTTGTGAGTGCAACGATAAATATCGTGATGTATGCGTTGACAGATAGATTCACTCATCTTGCGTTTCATGTAGCTTCAGCTCTACCGATAATTGTTACAACTACTAGACCAAGCTAGGTAGCTTTAGCTGCAACGACCTCGACACTGATGCATGTAACTATCACTGCAACGCTGCAACGATCTATAGATCCAGCTATAGATCCATTGATAGAACCTTCCAGCAGACGAGCGCTAGTTGCTCTTACAGAGCGATCGAACAATCGATGTTTGCATCGATCTATGTATGCATCGATGGCACGATCAAACGAACGGACCCACTGTCCATCCATTGAGCGGACGATGACTCTCTCTTACGTTCGTTCCAACTATGTCTGGATCAAGCGAACCTTGTTTGCATCACTCCATCGGTCCGTCGACCGATCGGTCGCTCTACCGGTCGATGGACCGAACCGTCGCTGTTCTAAGCGATCTCACCAGTGAGCGAGCCATCCGACGAACAACCAACTCGTCTAACGGTCGCACGCACTCACTACCGTTCTCTCGATCGCACGATCGAACTAGCTGCCATACCGCCATGCCATCGCAGGAACAGAGCAACGAACGTGCAAGCGTTCACACGTTCGACTCAACTCACCCACGTGCCCTGCGCCCAACCGTCGTCCGACGCATGACACGGGCTCAGAATCCGGGGGCCCAGTGAGAGAAGGGCACGGGGCAAGCGCCGAGCCTGCGCGTCACACCCGCCTCGTGTAGCAACTCCTGTTATCGTCATGCCGTGATATCCCGTGTCACTAGAGCATGCGATGAGACTAGGCGACAGACACATTCGGACGAACTAGCTAAATCGGCTGTTCATCCAGGTAGAGAGCCCCTGCCCTCGTCGCTCAACCTCCTGGTGACACCTGTGTACTTGTGGAATCGGACGACTCACTGGAGAGAGGCGGACACGCGATGAAGGTCATCGCCGTGGCAACACAAAAGGGAGGGGTGGGGAAGACCAGCACGACGGTCAATCTGGCTGCCGGGCTGTCTCTAGCGGGCGCTCGCGTGCTTGCTGTCGACCTTGACCCCCAGGCCCAGGCCGGAACAGCCGTGGGTGTCAACCTCTCGGGGGAGGACCAACTCGCACGGTCCCTGGGGTGGATCATCCAGGCCCGGCTGCAGGGCATGCGTATGGACCTCTCGAACCTGTGGTTCGACCGCAGCGAACTGCTCGACGACTTCGAGGACGCCGGCACGCTCCATCTGCTCGCCTGCGAAGAGTCCACGATGACTGCCGCTCAGGACCTCATCCACAAGAAGGGGTATCAGTCCACTCCGGTCTTGCGGCGGATACTCCTTGACGTTGCAGACTTCTTCGACTTCGTCATCATCGACACGCCACCCGCCGTGTCCTCTCTGTCTGCCACCGCACTGGCAGCAGCGGATTACGTCATTACCGTCTCGATCCCCGAGTACCCGGCTCTCAAGGGTGCTGCTGCCACGCGCGGCACCGTCCGATACGTCAAGGACCGCACGGGTGGGGAGTGCGATCCCCAGTTCTTGGGCGCCGTCCTGAACCGCTCCAATCCTCCCTCCCGGTGGAAGAGCCAAGAGGCCAACGTGCGAAACGGACTGCTCGACAACGACCTTGCCCCCTTCATGACCGACATCCGCACGGACAACCGCATCAGTGACTCCTTCGCCTTCGGCGTGCCATCAGTGATCCGGTATGCCAGCCACGGCCCGGGCAAGATGTACGGCCAGCTCATGGGGCAGATCGTTGAGCGTATGCAGCAGCCTCGTGAGAAGTGGGAGATGCCAGACCGCATCGAGAGCGAGGCCTCGGGTGAGTGAGAGCAAGCCCCGCTCGAAAACCAAGAAGAAGACCTTCAAACCAGCCGGCGCCTCACTCGTTCAGGGACTTATCGCGGGTGCGGACGACGTGGCGGGGCGCTCGTTCCTTGGTGGGGGACAGGCCCCGCCTGAACCAGAGACGGCTCCTGACACTTCACCGGTACCGGCCCCCGCAAAGGCCAGTGACGAACCGCGCCTCCCGCCACAGCCCGTGAAGGCCGAGCCCGCCACACCTCCGTCTGCTGCTGCGCCATCTTCTGCGTCCGCAGCCGGACGCGACACGGTGTCCGCTCCGACCGCGGGCGCCGATCGGGCCGGCACTCCCATGGAAAGCAGTGAGGGCGATTCACCGGGGTCCGGCCTGGCGTCCGACCCGGCGTCACCCACCGAGGCCAAAGGGCCGCGCAAGTCGACCACTCCTTCGGCAACAGCTTCAGCGTCGCCGAAGGCGAGTGCCGCCAGTCCTGGGGGAGTGCCCGCCGAGCCCGCCGCCGCAGCGCCACGTGCACGCAGGCGCAGTGCGAGTGGCTGGGCTCATACCGCGGTCCACGACAGCTTCGCCGATGCCAAGCTGCGCTCCAGGTCCTGGCAGGCGTACGGATTCCGCATCACGCCCGATGTGCTGGCAGACCTCAAGAATCGGCTCAACGCCGATCGCCGCACGACCGGCAACTCTCAGCTGGCGATCGGGCACTACCTCGACGCGGCACTGCGACACGCTCCCGATGACGTGGACGAACTCATCGCGATGGCACAGGACTTCGCGGGGGAGCGCATCTGGGATACGGACAAGACGCAGCCGTCGTCCTATCGGGTCGGCCTCCAGGCCTTTGAACTGGTGTCGACTCTCAACGTAACCCTGCAGGAACGAGACTTCGGACGGCGCGGGACCCTCGTCGTCTCGGCGCTGGTCGAGCGCTACCTCCAGGCTCTGGAGGCGGACGGGGAGTTGCAGCGGCCGGAGCGGCGCCGCAGATCCAACTGACTGGTCCGCCTGGACGGGGGACAGGTACGGCGGCGGGCGCGCGACGATGTCGGCGCCCGCCGCCGTTTCGTTGCCCTGTTGGCTGCAACGTTAGATGTTCCGTTGACTGCAACGCTCTAACCAACGCTATGACGCACGATCAAACTTACACACGAGCTGTCATGCACTCCTACGAGCCATGTGACACTAGAGCAATCACTCCCGACAATCGACTGTCGTTCCCCTGACGAGCCCTCAAAATGGGCTATCCGAACGGACTTGCCCGATTAGACGACACGCCCTCTCTCTAGTGACGCCAGAAATCCCTGCCTCTCTGCGCTAGGGTGTGACAACAATCGATACCGTTGTCAGGAGAGTCGAGCGATGTCGCTAAGCAGCGACCAACTCAGCACCAGCGCCGTGGCCACCGCCGCCGGGCTGAGCGAGTCATGGGCGTGGAAGGCACGTAACCAAGGCGTCCTGCACGAACCCCACTTCGAGGACGCCGTCGTGGCCTTGCGCGTCTATGCGTTCGTCTCACAGATCGTCTGGCCCGGCACGCGGCGCCCCCGAAGCGCCCGCCAGGACCTCGAGCTGTGGCAGTCCTCCGCCGTCGAGGCCGCACGGCAGGCCGTATCCGACACCAAGACGACCCCGGAGACGGTCCTTTGGGTTCTCGAGGACTCCGTCCATCTGGTCACCACGCCCGCCGAGCGCGCCGCGTTCGACCTCGCACACCTCGGCGGACGCGTGGCCATGCGCATCCCCATCGGCCTGTGGGTCGCCGAACTGCCCGATGCAATAACGCAGCTGAAAGCCCGTCGGCGCCGCACCTCAGGCCGTAAGAACGCCGCCTGACGGTTGTCGCAAGGCCAGTACAGCTTCTGTGCGCTTCCCGCCCAAATCCGAAGACAGCAAGACAGCAGGAAGCCACAGCGCCACTGTCCCTACACCGACGCACAGCCGGTGTAGGGCACACAGCAAAACAGCCCGGGACTACTGATCCCGGGCCATTCGCCTAGTCGAGGGGAGGAGACACCCAGCTAGAACCTCTAACTGAACATTCCACTCACCGAACTCGTGATCTTTGCCTGGCCGGGCACCGAGTCGCGGTGAGGGTTTCCCTTCCTCACTCTCGTCTGGAGCACATCATAGCTACCCGCACGGGAGCCGGTTCAGTCATGCCGCAAATGGCTACCGAGTCGGCTCAAACCATGTCCCTCGCCTCTCACGATCACACTTCGGCGTGCCCCAAGACGGAACGCCAAGCACCCCTCCGCGCGCACAGCAGCCCCGCTCCTCCCGACGCACCAGAGCGACGGCAACGCGTGCGCGTGCCCTGGCGGCTCGTCGCCACGCCCTTCTACAGCGACATCGCACTGGCCGTGTACATCAAGATCAAGGCCCTCGGGCAGCGCCCGGAGGGCTGCACGGCCGGAACCGCGCGGCTGGCGGAGTACTTGGGGATGTCGAAGGCCTCCGTCGAGCGCGGGATCGCTCTGCTGCGCCGCCCTGCACCCGACGGCGTAGTGGAACTGCCTCAGAACACCCGGCGTTCGCTGCCCGGCGGTTCGGGTACGACGGCACGCCGACGGGTTCGGGCGATGTCGCCGACCGAGCGTTTCGTGTGGCTCCCGGTAGCGGCGGCGGAAGATCTCACACCTCGTCAACTACGCGCGTACGCGGCGCTGGTGTACGCCCAGGCCCAGCGCCAGCCGCTGAGCCTGGGGGAGCTCGCCGGAATGTTGCGTCACTCTTCGGGCCTGCGGGCCGGACAGACGCTGACGACGGCCGCGACCGGCGCGGTGGTCGATGCCCTGGAGGCAGCGGGCTGGCTGACGGTGCACCGGCGAGCCGGAACACAGGGCCGCCACCAGTACACCGCACACACACTCCCGTCCTCTCTCCGTCCCCTCCGTACGGAGCCGACATCCGACACACCGCACAAGACGCCCGTCGATTCCAGTGATGCGACTTCTGCTGTTGGTGAGGGATCGGGTCCGCAGGCTGGTGAGGGGTGGCTCGCGAATAAGGAAGACCCTAGGACTGCCCGACCAGATGACGGGGGAGCATTTGTCTCACCCGCCGTAGGCGAAGTACCGGTAGTTGGGCCCGAGCCTGGGCGCAAAATGATCGGTGCACCGCGCTTCCCGGCCCGAGCCGCCGCTCTCGCGCTCCGCGCGGATGATCACAACCATCCCTCCCTCGCAGGGCCCGACGGCACCATGCCCAACGGCGTGAAAGCGACACCTCGATCGTCGTACGACGGACCTCAGTTGACCCTGAGTCCACAGATCTACGCGATCCTGGAACCGGTGCACTGGCTGCTGAAGCAAGTGAACAACACCTACGTCCAACGTCAGATCGCCCGCGAGATCGGCCGTCAGTTGCGTGAGGGCATGGGCCCCGCACGCCTGCGCCACCGTCTGACTGCCCGCCTTGCCCAAGTCACACCCTCCGAGATCCGCGATATCGGCCGCTGGATCCTCGGCGTGGCGCTGCCCCGTTGGGGATGCGGTCACCTGGACTGCGAGACTGGGATGATGTGGTCGACCGGCCGCCGATGTGATGCATGCGCGCAGATCGCCGCCGAGAAGTCTCTGTCCCAACAGCGCGCACAGCGCCTGGAGCAAGGCCTGTGCCCCGACCACGGCTGCCGCCCCGGCCCGGTCGGTTCATGCGGCCTTTGCCGACTCCAGCAGGCGGCGGAGTGCGCCTCGCCTGCTGCGGCCCCCGCTCCGTCCCACGTGGATGACCGCCCTCGGGGAGCCTGCGGCGGCTGCGGTGCGCGGATCTTCCTGCTTGGCCAGGCTGTGGCTGACGGCTTGTGCAAGGTCTGCCGCCAAGAGGCGGGGGACCAGCTGCCCGAAGGCCTCGACGGTGACGGGGCCCAACGACAAGGGACTACGTGCGTGCATGACGAGGGAGTCCCGTGCGGCCGCCCGGCTCTGCCCGGTCGTCAGCTCTGCGTTCGGCACCTGGCGCTGGAACTCTCCACCGCGACTTCAGGGGCCCACTCTGTGTCCGGCCGATCAACGAGCGGGGAGCCCAACGACGTACCCAATGCCTGGATGACGGAACGTGGGGGAGTATCCGTTTCGCTTGCCACAGTCTGACCGGACACGGTGGGACGGTCGAGCGAGCGGGCTGGCAGCGGCTGATGTCGCATCGCCGCCTGGCCCGCTGCCAGGAGACTCTCCGGCCTGCGCTGGATCGCAGCTTCCAGCAGGTCCGTGTACCGCAGGATCGAGGTACGTCAGTGGGCCGCTTCACCTGTGCCGGCCAAGGTGGCCGGGGTGCGGCCGAGCACCAGCCAACCGACGGCGGCCAGGAGTCCGCCGAGGATGGGGAACACGACGAACACCCAGAGCTGATCCAGGGCCCAGCCGTGCTGGAAGACGGCGGTGGCCAGCGAGCGGGCGGGGTTGACGGAGGTGTTGCTGACCGGGATGGTCACCAGGTGCACCAGGGCCAGACCGACGCCGGCGACCAGGCCGCCCACCGCCGCCGGGAAGGCGTTGGCCGTGGTGGCCAGCACGATGAGCGCGAATACGGCGGTGGCCACGACCTCCGCCAGAATGACGGCGCCGAGGTTGAAGTGGTCGGGGGAGTGGACACCGTAGCCGTTGGAGGCGAAGCCGGCCTCGCTGACGGAGACGATGCTGCTTTGGCCGTTCTGGTCCACGGCGGTGAAACCGGCCTTGCCCTGGCCTACCGACCAGATCAGCAGCGCACCGAACAGGCCGCCGACGACCTGCCCGCCCAGGTAGGCGGGCAGCAGCCGAACGTCCGTCTTGCGGGCCACGACCATCGCCGCGGTGATCGCGGGGTTGATGTGACAGCCGGAGATCGGGCCGATGAGATAGGCCGCCGCCAGCAGACTGAGTCCGAACGCGATCGCGACGCCGAGCACACCGGCGCGTTCGGCGTCGAAGACCGCGGTCCCCACACCGCCGATGATCAGGATCGCAGTGCCGAGAGCTTCGGCGAGGAAGATACGTAAGGTGGGCACGAACGCCTCCTGGGCGGAGTTGCGGGGCATGATCACCCAGGTTGACCCGACCGTGGACACGGGCGTCACGGCGACACCCGGCGGCAGACCCTTCCGGGGGATCAACCGTCACCGGGCCGGGGGAATGGCGCGGTCCATCCGGTCGGCAGACTCGCATGGCTGGCCACCCGTCCTGATGTGCTTCTCCCTGAACAGCTTGGCGAAGGTCCCTGAGGTACTTCTCGAACCGTCGAGGTCTCGAACCGCCATTCCCGGCGTGTGTCCGAGGCTCGCAGCCGTACCACTGGGTGTCGCCGTTCTCGTAGCTTCGCGATCAGCACCAGAGTCCGATGACGGGCCCCTTTGGTGACGTCATGCTTGGGTTGCTCTATGAGAGCGAGATCTTCACAAGCGCGCAAAGTTGCTCAATGTCCTCGCTGCGGCTGCCGTTCAGCGCCTGTACGACACCCGCAGGCAACAGTTGAATGTGCCTCACCCAGCCAGGTGTGGCGCCCCAGGCAGCAGAAGCTGGGGCGGCGACGCCTGGCACCAACCAGGTGAGGGGTCTTGGACCATGTCGGACAGCAACGAGAACACGGCGCAAGCGCAGGTAACTCGACGCGACGACGTTGGGTACGGGGAGATACGGCAAGAGTTGTGCTGGAACACCCGCGTGCCCAACCGATTCCCTGACGCCATCGCCCGCGCCGTAACCGTCGACGAGGTGCGGGATGCCGTTCGTTTCGCGGCTGAACACGGCCTGCAGGTGTCGCCACGGGGCAGCGGGCACAGCTGGGTCACTTCAGCATTGCGTGACAAAGGGCTCATGCTCGATCTGTCGCGGCTGACCGGGATCACGATTGATCCGCAGGCCATGACTGCCACGGTGGAACCCGGCGTGACGGGTGATCAGCTGGCAACCGCCCTGGCCGCGTGCGGTCTTGCCTTCCCGGTCGGGCATTGTCCCGGCATCGGGCTGAGCGGCTATCTCCTGGGCGGCGGAATCCCCTGGAACGCGCCCACGTGGGGGCCCGCCTGCAAGAGTGTGCGGGCGGTCGACGTGGTGTTGGCGAGTGGTGAATTGGTGCGGGCCGATGCGGACCGGCACGCTGATCTGTTGTGGGCGGCACGCGGAGGCGGCGCCGGCTTCCCTGGCGTGATCACGCGTTACGAGTTGCAGCTCTATCCTCTGCCCCGCGCGATGCGCGTCAGCCAGTGGCTGTACCCGATGGACATGCTCGACGAGGTGGTGCGGTGGGCTGGTGCCGCTGCCGAGGAAGTCGCCCCCAGCGGACAGATTCTGTCGTACTTGCGGGTGGCGCCGCCGTCGATGGTCGGTGTGCATGGCGGCGAGTACATGATCCTGGTGCAAGGTGTCGCGTATGTGGACACGGAGGCTGAGGCACGCAAGCTTCTCTCGGTCTTCGACCGGGCGCCGGTAAGCCATCGGGGCAAGGAAGTGGCCCGGTGCCGGCCCACGACGTTCGCGCAGTTGCAGACCGACCTCGGCGAGTTGTATCCCGAGCCCCGTCGCTACGCCGTCGACCATATGTGGCTCGGTGACACCAATCTGGATGAACTGCTGGCTCTGACCGCCAAGCACCTGCGCACTGTGCCGAGTGAGGACTCCAATCTGCTGTTCCTCCTGATACCGGCCGGGGGAGACCCGTTGCCGGACATGGCGTTCTCAAAGACCGACCGGATCTTTTTCTCGCCGAACGCCATCTGGGAGGACGCCCGTCACGATGCGGTTAATCTGCGCTGGGTGGACGACGTCGTGAAGGACTTCGAGCCGTTCGCGACTGGCTATTACGTGAATGAAACGGATCTGTTCCGGGGCGCGCACCGAGCGTCGGGCGCGTTCGCCGCCACCAACTGGGTAAAGCTCCGCGAAGTGGTGGCCCAGTATGACCCGAATGGTGTCTTCACCACTTTCCCGGAACTTTCCTGACCAGGGGGTAGTGCATTGCCCTGGCAGACCCACAAACCATTGGAATCTTCCCGTACGGTACCCGGAGGTCGTTTGATGCTCTACGATGTGCTTGGCGTTGGGTTTGGCCCGGCCAATATCGCACTCGCCGTCGCCGGAGAAGAACAGAAGATTCCTGGGGTTACGATGCGCTTTCTGGAGGCGCAGAAGGACCCTGTCTGGCAGGGCGGAATGCTTCTCGACGGGTCGAATATCCAGAATCACCCATGCCGTGATCTGGTGAGTCTGCGCAATCCACGCAGCCGCTATACCTTCATCAACTATCTGTTTGAGGAAGGGCGGCTGCTGGCTCACCTCAACCTTCCCGATGAATTCCCGTTACGCAAGGAGTATGCGCAGTACATCGCCTGGGTGTCCGGGAAGATGTCGCACATGGTTGATTTCGGGGTCCGGGTGCAGACCGTTCGGCTGACAGCTCATCGGGAGATGCCGGTGTACGAAGTCAAGACCACGGACGGTGCGCGCTATCTTGGCCGGTCGCTGGTCATCGGGCCAGGGAGGACCCCTTATGTTCCGCCGCCTTTCGACTCCGTGAAGTCGTCCCATGTCATTCACCTCACCGAGTACCTCCCCCGGGTGCGGGAACTGGAGCGTGCGGGGGGAGTGAACAGTGTGGTGGTCATCGGAGGAAGCCAGAGCTCCGTTGAGCTGGTCCTCGACCTGGCCAAGCGGTTTCCGCGGGCCCGCGTCACCAACTATGTGCGTTCGTTCGGTCTGCGTCTGAAGGATACGAGTCCGTTCAGCGAGGAGGGGTTCTTCCCCGACTACACCGCCTACTACTACCGGTCGAGCCGCGAGAGCAAGCGGAAGCTGGACAGCTACATGCGGCCCACCAACTACTCGTCGGTCGACGATGACGTGCTCCATGAGTTGTACCGAATGATCTACGAGCAGCGGCTGGACGGCCACCAGCGTGTCTTCGTGCGCGGAAATCAGCAGGTGAATGCCATCAGCCTCACCGGGGGCAAGGTAGAGCTTTCCATCAGCGACGTACACACGGGTGACCGGGAATATGACGCCGTTGATCTCGTGGTTCTTGCAACAGGATTTAGGGACCTTGGTCCTGAACCTCATCAGGAAGCCTATCCTCGACTTCTGGCCGACGTCATCGATAATTTCGAGTTCGACAAAGAAGGGTACCTTGAGGTAAGCGAAGACTACCGCCTCGTACCCCAGCGAGAAGGAATCCCGCCGATCTTCCTCAATGGCCTATGCGAATCGACGCACGGCATAGGTGACTCAGGTTCCTTCAGTCTGCTCTCGCTGCGTACGGCGGCCATACACGGCGCATTGAGTTCCTGCCTGCCCCAGATGAACCACCACCGTGGCTTGCAGAGTGCCTCCGCCAGCGCAGGGATACCGGCGCCCGGTGCGGCGGTGCGTGATGACGGTTAGCGCGTTCTGCGTCCGCACTCCGGTTTCCGAGTTCGGTCCATGGTTGGGCTGCCGCCTCCGGGGATCTCTCATGGAGCCGCGCCCATGTCTGAGCTGATGAGCGCCCTTGCCGTCCTCGGCGTCGACCGCGTCGGCTTCGTCCAGAAGCCGATCCCGTGCCCGGGTCCGCGCGATGCTGTGGTGCGCACTACGACCTCTTCGGTGTGTACCTCCGACGTGCGCCATGTCATGGGCGGGATGGCGCTGCCTCGGGGGCGGGTTCTCGGTCATGAAAGTGTGGGAGTGGTCGAACGCGTGGGCACGGATGTCGTGCTGTTCGCCGAGGGTGACCGGGTGACCGTAAGCGCCATCACGCCCGACGGCCGCTGTGATGACTGTCAGCGGGGGACGTCCGGCCAGTGCGGCGGCACGTCGATGGGCGGATACCAATTCACGTCGCAAAGGGACGGCTGTCTGGCTGACTACTTCGTCGTCAGTGACGCCGACTTCAACCTGGTCGCCGTGCCCGAGGCGCTCTCCGACGAACAGGCCCTCTACACCACCGACATGTTCAGCACCGGTCTTGCCGCCGCGCAGGACGCAGCCGTTCCGCCGGGCGGCACCGTAGCTGTCTTCGGGCTGGGGCCGGTGGGGCTGTGCGCCGCCGCCGCGTGCCGGCTCCTCGGCGCCGGACTGGTCATCGCCGTCGAGCCCAGGCCCGACCGTGCCGTCTATGCCACCGGCTTCGGCGTCGACCTCGCCGTGGACCCGACCGGGCAGGATCCGAGGGAGTTCTCCTTGTACCTGTCCGGCCAAGGAGTCGATGCCGCGATCGAGGCCTCCGGTACCGCCGAGGCCTTCGCCGACTGCATCCGTTCCACCCGGCCGGGCGGTGTCATCGTCAATGTCGGCTACCACACAGGAGATCTGACCATCCCGCAGGATGGATTCGGCCGTGGCATGGGCGACAAGACCATCCGCACCCGGCTCTGTCCCGGCGGCCGCGAGTGGATGACCCGTCTGCTGCGGCTGGTCGAGAACAAGCGAGTCGACCTCACTCAACTCACCACGCACCGCTTCTCTTTCGCGGACGCAGAGGAAGCCTTCGCCCTCATGGCCACCAAGGCGGACGGCATCATCAAACCGCTCATCACCCACGAGAAAGCAGGAGGTGAATGATGCCACCGGGCGACGAATACCCGGCAACCGCGCGTACCACCCCGCACCGTCACCAGAACAGGATCATCCGCAGCCAGCACAGCATCCACGCCATCCTGGACGCCACATTCGTGTGCAGCCTGGGCTTCATCGCCGACGGCCACCCCGCAGTCCTCCCGCTGATGCACATCCGCCTCGACAACACGGTGTACGTCCACGGCTCACCCCGCGGACACCCGCTCCTGGCGGCCCAACGCGACGGACTGGACGTGTGTCTGACGGCAACTGTGATCGATGGCCTGGTGCTGGCACGCGCGGCCTTCAACCACTCCCTCAACTACCGGTCCGTGGTCGCGCACGGCCTGGCCCGCACGGTGGAGGACCTGGTCCTCAAGCGCCGGGTCTTCAACACCCTCATCGAAAGAGTGGTGCCGGGCAGGCTTGCCGACACCCGGCCGCTGACCGACCGGGAACTCTCCGGGACCACTGTCCTCGGACTCGAACTGACCGAAGCAACCACCAAAATCCGCGCCGGGGGCCCCAAGGACACCCCCGAGGACCTCACGCTGCGGCACTGGGCCGGAGTCATCCCGATCTCCCAGACCACCTCCCGCCCCGTCCCCGCCGAAGGCCTGCACGACGGCGTCGAACTGCCGTCCTACCTTCTCACCGAGCCGTAGGACACATCAGGCACCCAGCGGTAGGCAAGCAGGTGCTTCACGCACCCCTCGTACGGCTCAGGTTGCACTGAAATGCCTTGCCCCGAACAGCGGTCGATCGACTCTCTGCTCTCTTCGATCCGGAGTCGGAACAGACTCCGCAGCTATGACCTCATCCACGGCGACAAGACTTCTACCAGCTCACTGACCGGGCAAGCGCAGCCGTCCGTCGACGATGTCGCGGGCCACATGTGTGATCTGCCGACCATGGGCGAACGCGTAGGCGCGGATTCGGTCCAGTGCGTCATGCAGGGGCATCAGCAGCTGCATGCTCACCACACCTGTCGCTTGATAGACCACCGCGCGGTGCAGATCACCGGACTGGGCGCTGCCGCCGCCGTTCAACTCGTCGTCATGGGCCAGGACGAACAGCGCAAGTGCATCCGAGACGGCGAAGCCATATGCGACCTGATCCTTGCGTATCGGGCCGACGCTGCTCCGACTTCCTACCAGCACTCCGATGCGTAACGTACCGAGCTTCAGCGGGAAGGCGAACATGGCCCGAGTACCTTCTGCCAGCGCCACGGGCGCGAACGCGGGCCACCTTGTGCCGGGGTCCTGCTCCAGATCGCTCACCAGGCACAGAGCACCGTGCTGAGCAGCGTCAATCCCCGGTCCCTCACCCACGGTGAACTGCAAATCGTCCAGACGGGCGCTCATTTCATCGCTGAACCACACCAACTCGGTGATGTCCTTGCCCAATGACACGGCTACGCCGTCCACGCCGAGCAGAGCAGCACAACCCTGCAACCACTTCGGCGACGGGCCTGGGCCTTCCGGGCCCAAAGGAGCCATCAGATCGGTGACGGTGAACTCAGCCATCACGCTTCACCGGGGCCCAACCGGCACCCGCCCTGCTCCACTGGGGGACAACCTGCCAGGAAGCGATGCCATGGCCCGGGGCGAGGCCGCCAGGGGCGACCAGAGGCGCCATCATGAGGCCCGTTCGCACGGTTTGTGCCTGCGGGGCGCGCCCTCCAGGCGTAATGATCTTGTTAGCGGCGAAGGTGTTGCTGGCGGCGAAGGCGTCGGCCGCAGCCGGTCGGCCCAGCTCAGGCCGAAGATAACAGGAATGCCTCGTTCCCCTTGTTCCCGTGTTCCCGGAACCTCGCGAGACAGCATGGTGTGCGGGACCCCCCTCATCCGTGGAGTGTGCGTATGCTCCCGGCTCCCGGACCCACCACAGGGGCTGGGTGTCACCAGCAAGTGCACCCTTCGGCGAAGAGACTGTCCGCGACCTGCGCAGTTTCGGTCTACTGGCTGTCGCTGGAGAGCTTCGCGCACGTGGTGCACGGAAGGCCAGTAAAAACGTTCCACTTTGATTCCCCCTCGCAATTCAAATGGATGATCGACGCTTTGAAGACTCTGAAAGGCGACGCACTCATTGGTGCCGACGGGCAGCCTTTGATGGTCAGGAGGCATGCCGAGTCAATTACTTCTCGCCAGTTGGTCGGGATGTCTCAGTGTGAGGCAGTCCATGGGGCGAACAGCCCATCAATCCAAGATCGCTGCAGGTCAAGTACTGCTGCGGCACACGGGAAGGGGAATTCTAGATTCCAGATGGGGTCGGCCCGAACGGGAAAAGTGGCGACTGTGGCGCGAGTGGTCATTCGAACTGAAAAGCGGTCGTTGACTTACATTCAAAACCCCTACGGATGGATCAACTCTCGATTCTCCACTTTGACTGAAGAGTTAACGGGTGGGTCGTTCGGTAGGGGAGCCTTGATGGTCGAGCAATCTGATTAATTCGTTTAAGTGCGGGGCGGGGGCGTGCCCTTGCTGAACGACGCTGGGGGGCGCAATTGGGAGAGCCTGATGTGCCGATGCGGGCCAGCGAGGAGGTCTCGCCGCTCCCGTGGCAGGCCTGCGCGAGTGCAGCCCATCGGGATGGCCCCTGGCATCGGTATGACCCTGACGGGTGCCGAACTACTGAGGGGCCGGCTGCGGGGGAGTGGTCCTGTCGATGGTGCCCGTCCTGTCGACAATCTCCGTCCTGTCGACGGTCCACTCTCCCGCGGGAACGAGCACACCTACCTCAGGAGCTACCGGGACGGCCCAACGCCAGCGACCGTTCTGCCTCTCGGTCGCTTCAGCTCCGATGAGTAAATGCGCAGGTCAGGGCGCATCTCAGTGAACGACAGCGACTGAAGCGACCGAGGCTTGCCATATATGAAGACATTCCCGTGTGTGCGCGTGCGTCATATATAGAAGAGTTCAGTCGCTTCAGTCGCTGCTACGTCGCCTTGACCTCCATGACCTGCAGTTTTTCGGCGCCTTCCGGGCAGCGACCAAGCGCCTACCGTCGCTGCCTCGTCGCGGGGTTCAGTCGCTGCGTATCGCACCAACGGCACGGCCAGCGCTATTCTCCCCCGGATACGCATCTCAGCCCCAGGGGTTCGGTAACCTATCCCCGTCGTTGAGTCGCTTCAGTCGCTAATGGGGGGACCACATGGCTCCTGAGCTGCGGCCTTCGTGCAGCGACTCAACTGAGAGAGCCCCTGACTCGTCAACTGCCACGCCCTTTCTCGCAACCGCGAAGTGGTGTGCCGGAAAAGGGTGGCCTGTCCATCCGCTGGCCCCGCGGCGCAAGACCCCTGCGGGAAACTGCGAGGCGTGCCGGAGGAAAGGCCACACGAGCAACGGGTGCAGCTGCCTCGTCCAGGGTCGCTGGTGTCACGGATTCCACGCCGCTACCCTCGACCCTGCCCGCATTGACCAGTGGTGGGGCAACAATCCCGACTTCGGGGTCGGAGTCGCCTGCGGCCCCGCAGGACTCGTAGTCATCGACGTAGACGTGCACCACCAGCCCCTGCCAGCCCGGGACCGAGTCTTGCCTGGAATCAGCATTGCCGACCACGTCGATCTCACGGGGCTGTCCAACGGCTACCACGCTCTCGCGGTCCTGGCAGCCCTGCGTGACGTCGTCAGCCCGACTGACGACGAAACGACTCTGCGTGTGCGCACACCGTCTGGCGGTGTCCACGTCTGGTACCGCGCCCGACGCCACCACCAATGGAGTTGCTCCACTGGCTCAAGCCCCACCCGGGCCCTTGCATGGCAGGTTGATGTCCGCGCTCACGGCGGCTACATCATCGCTCCCGGCACCGTCACCGACGCCGGCACCTACACCCCACTCGGCCACACCCGAGAACCCGCACTCCTCCCCGACTGGCTGGCCGAGGAGTTAAGCCGAACCGGCCATATCCCTCAGCGTCACGCTCAGTTTCCACGCCCGGTACCACCCCGCGCCCGACAGGCAGTCAGTGCCGCAGGGGGAGGCAACGGCGCCGCCGCACGGGCTCTCGCCACAGTCCTGGCCGATGTCACCGACTGCGCCACTGTCCCTCAGGGGGCAGCGTTCTCGCAGAAGCTCAACTCCGCCGCGTACACCGCCGGAGGGCTCGTGGCAGCAGGGCATCTGACAGAGGGGGAGGCCGAACAGGCGCTCAAAGACGCTGCCCAGCTGGCCCGCCCCGGGCAGGAACGCCGTTCTGACTCGATCATCCGTAGCGGGATGAGCGCCGGCTCCCTGCGCCCTCTGTTCCCCGGGAGCCACACATGACTCTCAACGGGAACGACGACATCCTTGTCGGATTCGACCCCCGCGCCGTCGCGGCCCAAATCCTGGATCAGACACCTGCGCCCTCGCGAGCAAGAGAATCGCCGGTCTCGTCGAGCACGGGCTCCTCAGGTACGAATTCCTCAGGCCCCGCCTCCTCAGGCACGGTCACCGCGGACGGACTCCTTCCCGACACACTTACCGACCGCGGCAATGCCAAGCTCTTCGTCAAGCTCTACTCCAACGACTACCGGCACGTCCCCGGTCTCGGCTGGTACCGCTGGGACAGCGCACGCTGGCAGATCGACGAGGACGACACCGTCTTGTGGGCTGCCGGAGACCTCGCGGAGAGCATCGCCACCACCGATCCCCGCGGCCTCCACAGCACGGCCGCCCTACAGCAACACCGCCGCCGAGCGCTCAGCACCAGCGGGATGAACGCGATGCTGACGCAGGCCAAGTCGGCGCCCGGCATGGTCCTCAACGCTTCTCTGCTGGACGCAGACCCGTACGCACTCTGCACCCCCTCCGGCATCGTCGACCTGCGAACCGGTCTGGTCCGAACCCCGGACCCGAACAAGGACTTCCACTCGCACTCCACCTCCGCCGGGCCACAAGCCATGCCCACTCCGCGGTGGAGCCGGTTCCTCACCGACACCTTCGGCGACGGACCCGAAGACGCGCCGATGATCGACTTCCTGCACATCCTCCTCGGCTACTCCATCACAGGAGACGTCGGCGGCCAGGTGATGCCCTTCCTGTTCGGCTCGGGCAAGAACGGCAAGTCCGTACTGCTGGACGTCCTCATGAAACTGCTGGGGGACTACGCCGATGCCGCACCGCCGGGATTCCTGATGGCTCGCCCCTACGAAGGGCATCCCACGGACTTGGCGGAACTCCACGGCCGTCGCGTCATCGTGTGCAGCGAGGTCAAACCGGGGGACAAGTTCGACGAAGCCCGCGTCAAACTGCTCACAGGCGGCGACCGCATCAAAGCCCGCCGGATGAGACAGGACTTCTTCAGTTTCGCGCCCACCCACAAACTCTGGTTGCTCGGAAACCACCGGCCCGAGGTCGGCACGGGCGGCTTCGCCTTCTGGCGCCGCATGCGCCTCATTCCCTTCGAGCGCGTCGTCTCCGACAACCGTAAGATCGACAACTTGGCGGACATTCTCGTTACGGAGGAAGGCCCGGGCATTCTCAACTGGCTTATCGACGGCGCCCGTCGCTACCTGAGCGGGGACAAGGACCTCACCGGTCCGGAACGGGTACGCATCGCCACCAACGCCTATGCGGAAACCGAAGACCACACGGGCCGCTTCCTCAGCGAGTGCTGCACCCTGCACCCTGCCCTCCGCGAGGAACAGGCACACCTCTATGCCATGTACCGCTCGTGGTGCCAGCATGAAGGCGCGCCGGCGGTCTCGTCCCGAGCCTTCGCCGCCCGAGTCCGTGATGTGGTCGGACTCACCTCGCCCAAGGAGATGATCCTGTCCAATCAGCGGAAGTATTACCCCGGGATCGGAATGCTTGCCGACGAGGAGACAGCATGAGCGCCCTCATCGCAGAGGACGAGATCAGCCACGAGACCGAACTCGTCTGGCTTGAGGACACCAGCGGACTGGACTACGTCCGGCAAAGCCTCGACCGGCTTCCCAACCGCCGGAGCCGCCCCGCGTACCACCGGGACGGCCGCATGATCGGCTATGCCCTGCTCGCTCCGGCAGCCAAGCCCTCGCGCTCGTCGGGGACCTTCCGCCGGAGGGTGTTCTGGCTCCTGCCCCACGATCGGGACGCCGACCCCCAAGGTCTCTACTCCACGGGCGCGCCGGCCGAAGCCGTCGATCCACGGACACTGGCCCCCGGCCGCAAGGGCTGCAAGACGGAACGGTCCGAAGGCGGCCCGCCCTCGTCCGCGATGCAGGAGCTCGGCATAACCCTGCCCCTCTGAAACAGCTCCGACAGCAAGAAGGGGCCGCGCTCACGCCGGGGAGATGCGGGCGCTGTGGGCCGCACGTCAGGGGGACTTGCGGTGTCGCCCGGTGCGTCGGCAGCGCCCTCACACGTACGTCGGACAACCTCACGTCCGGCTGGGGCTGTTGGACGAGAACCCCGCCCAAAGTCCCCCACCCCCTGCCCGGCGACACCGCCGTCAACATCGATGCGTACAACAGACTCCTGCGCGGATCGCATGCCTTCGGCGAGTGCGTCATGGCAGACCTGAAGCAGGGCTGCCACGCTCCCCGTTCAGTACTTCACCTCGTCCCATGCCCTATCAGGGCCATGGCGCACCGCGGCCTCGGTCCTAGCAACTCCTGGCTGCGATCCCGGAGAAGACCCTCACAGGGTCCACGGGAGCTCGGACACGCCGAGAGTGACCGTCACTCGAAAGGCCAGCCCAATGTTGGCAACACGGCCTCTGTTTCCCGCGCCACACCGGCACTTCCGGACGAGATCAATACGAGCAAGTTAGCGAAGAAACGTAACTCCAAGTACAAATGCGCGACACGGAAGGCTGACGTGTGAAACATGCGCCAACTGTCCTGGAGGCAAAGGACTAAGGTGGATCCGCGTCGCCTGCTCTATCCGCCGGATGCGAGCAGCGGCCCTCTCGGACACGACAAAGGCCCCTAGTAGCTCCAGGCCGACGAAACCTGGAGTAGCGCTACTGGGGCCAGTCGGTGCGAGAAAGCTCCGCGAAAGGTCTCGCACGGCGCGAGACCGAGACTGCCAGGAAACGAGGTCTCGCTGCAATGCAGCTTACCCGCAACTGTCCTCCGGGGCACAACAAACACCGCCAGGGAAGTGCCGTGTCAATCCGACCACCTGGCGGACTCCTTCGTGCCCTCCGGCATGGCGCCCTGTGCTCCCGTGCTGAAGGAGCTGGATGAACTAGCCACAGCAGGGGCTGCCCACGGCCTTCCAGGCCTGTAGCTGCAGCCCGGGTCGGCTCGTCCGATCCTCATCGGACCAGCCGACCTCCTGCCACCGCTCTTCCAGGGGTGCAATCCCTGGAAGAGCGAAGTGCCCATCTGTGATCGGGCAGATTTCCGATTCCCAAGAACCCCACTCAGGCCGCAAGGCCGGTAGCGGGCTTCGTGTTGCCACTCAGTGATGCGAGCGGCGAACAGAGGTAATGATGCACGATGTATTGGCGTGCCGTCATGTCGACCCGACGGCTCACCTGAATCTGACCGAGACGTGGCGGGCTGCGGACCCATCAGACCGACGCTTCACGTTGCGACATGACGCTGCCGACCACGAGTTGGCGACGACCGCTTCTCGACAGTTACGCCATGCCGATGACTTCCACGCCGCCGCCCGCTTCATGATTGATTCCGGCTTTCACCCGAAGGCCGGGTGCACCACGATGCGCCTGGCCGACGTCTTCGCGCGACGCATGCGGTGCAGCAAGGACGGACATTTCCCGTTCAGCGTGGAGAGGACCGCGCATGAACTCGGTCTCAATCGGCGGACGATCCTCAATCACGCCCAGTATCTGCGTGAGCTCGGCCTTCTCGCGTATGTCGAACACGGTTCGAGGACGAACGTCATCCGAACCCGGCTCGGGGGCGATGCGTGGAAGCCAGGGGATGGTTACCGAGGCACCGCAACGCTGTTCGCGGCCGTGGCACCGTGCGTGTGGGACGAAGCGATGGGCCGGCGGATCAGCGGTACCGGCTACACATCACGCGTCGTCGGCGTCACCAACGCCGGGCGAGCGCAAGCCTGTCAGGACGCCCACCGCAGGGCGGCGACAAGAACCTCGACTTCGCCGGGAATCTCGTGCACCCCTTCTGTGATGGTCCCCCCGGATCATCGACAGTCACAGGTAGAGGGAAGTAGGAAAGACACCCCGCGCAAGCGCGCGGCGCGACCGAAGAACACCCTCCGCAACACCGCCGACGGTCCACCTGTGTCGCCCGAAGAGTGTGCCCAGGCCATCGTCTTCGCCGAGCAGTTGCAGCGCGAGGTGTGGTGGCTGGGGCGCAGTTGTGCCCGCCGCCTTGGATACATGGTGAGACCGCTGCTCGCTGATGGCTGGACTTGGCAGAGCCTGGCGGCCGAGCTGCTCACTTGGGGAGTGCCCGGTCATCTGCGTGATCCCGCCGCCTATCTCCGTTACGAGTTCGAACGCCGCCGACGGCTCCACGACCTCGGCGTCCCTGCGACGCCGGCCTTACCCGATGACCGGATCGACGACGCAGGCACCCGATACACCGCCATACTGCGCCGCCGCGAAGAGAGCAATACCCCGGTCTGGGACCGCTACGCCGAGGAGATTCGCCCCGGACTGCGCTCCCGCCTTGCCGAAGTCCGTGATGCCCGCAGGGAAGAGCCACCTCGGTGCGTTGGGCGTGAGCCGCTGTGGCGTGGGAGCGATGAGGTCTTCGCGCAGAGCCTTCCCATCCAGTCATGGGCAGACGTAGCGCCGCGTGACGTCTACCGGGCCAAGGCTCTGGGTCTGCCCACTCCCACCGGGCGGGCGACTCCCGAGTCGGACCAGGGATGGCTCGAGCTGATGCGCGATCAGCTCGAGGCCGAACGGGCATGCGCTGTCTTGAGTGCCGAACTCGACGACTGGGAGGCCGCGCGTACCGCCGACCCGCCGGGCACTCATCGCTGACGCCGACCCCCTGCACCGTGGGAGCGGACCAGTTCACCTCGATCAACTCATGCGGAGGACTGTGCCCGGTGTGCCCTTCCTGACCGCGCCCAAACGGGCTGTTGCAACGTCGCCCCATTCCGTAAGCGCGTTGCTGCACTATTCGTCAACTGGTGTGAACCGGCGTGGAGATGTGAGGCATGCTCTGAGCTGTCTGCCTCGAATGCGCCTGTTCGGGTCGCCATCGACTGCTCTACGGTCGATGGCATGAGCCAGAGCCATTTGCCCTTGGACTATGAGAGCAGCCGGTTGCTGCGCTCAAAAGACCTGGGGGAGGGGGCGTCGGCGCCGAGACCTGCCGCCGAACCCGCGGTTTTGGTACGCCAGTTGACGGCGGCATCTGCCCGGGCCGTGCGGAGAGTATTGCGCAGTGTGTTCTACGAGGACCCTATCCACCAGCAGATTGCCGAGCGCCCGCCGGTCGTCCGCTGACAGCTTCCGGGCTCCTCGGCGCACTTGGTTTCGATAGAGGCGATAAGTATTCCGATCTGACCGCTATCGGCTGGTGTCCAGTGGAGCTGAGCTGTCACCGAGCTGTTCTCCTTGAGCGGGATCTGCGGTCATGGTCTGGGGCGACCGCCCGGGCGCTACCGCCGCCGGGCCCAACGTCCAGCCGAAAAGGAGACCGGGAGTGATCGGTCGCCCCGTTCCCGCCCGGCCCGCACCAGCTCCCGAGCATGTGGGATGTGCACACATGTACCCCACACCAACACACTTCGCGCCCGTAAGCACCGAATGACGCCGCGCAAATCATCCTTAACCGACGGCCGTTCCGAACGCACTTCTTCCTGGCTCGGAATCAAAACCAACCGGCAACAATCCGATCAGAAGAGCTCAACCAGGCGTCTTCCGGAGTATCGATGGGGTGAAACATGGCATGACATCGGGGATTGGTGGGCTTAGGAAGGTGGAGCGCACTAAGTTGATGGCTGACCAATTTTCCATCGGCTCAGAGGGAGGACCAGGTGGAACCCCTCGCTCATCGTGGACCCGATCGACGCCCAGGCGTCACGGCGGCGGAGATTGCCCAACTCTCAGGAGTGGTCACAAGGCCGACCGTTGCCTCAGTGGCGGCCACTGCTCGTGTTCCGGGGCATGAAGCCCGCAGGGGCATCTCGCAGGAGAACGGGAAGCGCATGGCCGCAGCCATGTCCGTGGGCCTGCTCACGGAACGCTCGGCCCGAGCGATCGCCGAGGATCCACAGGCGGTACTCAGGGGAGCACAGGAACTACAGGCTCTGGTCTTGGAGATCATGCGCGACCAATTGGAGAAAGTTGACCAGCAAATGCTGGCATGACGATGAACACGGCAAAGGCCCGGGTACTCCCGCCAAGAAGCTACCGGGCCTCGCCGACAGTTGGCTGGCCGAGCCACGACGGGCTGGGTGTGGGTGTGCGCCCACAGCAGAGCACCGGTTGGCTCGGTCGGCCGTGCCATTACCTCTTGAAAGTAGAGGGTACCTATGACACAGGCACTCCACGACTTTAAACGCTCCCACCCCCGGCCAGGCGTCTCGGACAAAGAAGGCCCGCTTGCCCTTGGACTCACCCGGGTGAGGGCGACAGCCGGTTGGTGGTACCGACTGGATGCCGCAGAGAACACCGGCGGCATCTGGCGGACGTCCTGCGGCCGCCTGAGCCAAGCTCTGTCCTGGTGCCCAGAGGTGCTCTCCCAGTTGGCGGCGCTGGATGGTGAGAGCCAGCTCCGTGAGCAGTACTTCACGGTCCGTCTGCGCGGCCACGTGGCGACGCTCTCCGCCGCGGACTTGACGCAGGGCAAGGGCTGGGAGCAATTCCCGGCCATCGACCTGTGGGAGTGCCTCCCTTTGAGCAGGGTGCTGGCAAGTGTCGTGCAGTGTCAGGCAGTTGGCCTGAACCCGGTCTGCTTCAGGGAGGACCGGCGATGACAGGGCAGCGACTGCACGACGTAATCCCCTCGTTCTCCGACGGGGTGCTCGCCACCACCGGTGCCAAGGTCGGCCAGAGCCCGAGGCCACGCCGACCCGACTTCACCAATGCCCTGGCGAACCCCCCGGCCGCCGTAGCCCCGCAGGGGCCTGAACGCACACCGCAGCGCCCCACGAGCAAGGCCCCTCAGAACGACCAACGGGCCCGTCAGGCCGACCGTGACGGCAGCGAAGAACCGCCCGGCCGGCTCGTCATCGGCTCCCCGGGCTGGTGCTATGAAGCCGACGAACACGACGGCGGCGCACTCTGGAAACTGCGCCGGGGCAAGACCGAGGAATGGGAACTCATCCTGGACTGGGCGCCCTACGTCTCCGAGCGCCTTGTCGTCCTCGGCGACGACGGCAAGTCCTCCGGGCGCTACTACACCATCACCATCGGAGCCGACACCCTCACCAAGAGCCTCGCGGACCTGCGCACCGCCGATGGATGGAACGACTTCAGCGACGACGCCGGAGCGGCGTCCCGGGCCATCCGTGAGGTCCTCATCAACGTCATCACGAACCAGGGGAAGCGACTGCCCCGAACCTTCGTCGTCACGCACACCGGATGGCACCAGATCCCCGGATCCGGCCTCACCTATGTGCACGCGGACGGGCGGACCTACCCCGCCGGAACCCCGGTCCGGATCATCGGCGCCCCGGAACCCCTGCGCCGAGCCGCGGAACCCCTCGAAGGCACGGCAACTCTCGACGACTGCCGCCGAGCCATCCGCGACATCGCCAGCCATGGATGGGCTCCCCTGATGGCCCTCGCGGTCGGCGCTCGCTCGATCGCCCACACACTGCGCCCTGTGGCGGCGACCTTCATTCTTGATGCTGCCCCGAACTCCGGAAAGACCTCGGCGGCCAACACCGGCCGCAGCCTGCTGCTGACCCCTCGTCCCAGCGCCTGGCCGCCCGTGCCGACCAAGGGAATGAACAGCACGGTCACCGACATCGAGTGCGCCATCGACTTCGAAGGAGACATGCCCACCCTGCTGGACGACATCCCGCTCACCCGGACGTCGGCCATGGTGGAGGTCAGAGAGATCGAGAAGAAGCTCGAACTCGTCATCCGCGCCGCGGGCAACGCCACCGAGATCAAAGGCCGCCGAAACCGCGACCTCACGGCCAAGCCCGGCAATCGCATCCGGTCCATCCCCACCATCGCCGCCCAGATGCTCCCGCCCTCCATGCAGGAGTCGCTCTACCGGCGGGCAGTCGTGGCCTACCTCTCGCGCGACGGCGGGGATGTCGACTGGCGCTGGTACAAGTCCGGCGGCGGCGAAAGCCTCTCCGTTCCCCTGCGTGCCATCGGTGACCGGATCATCGGGCTTCTGCACGCTCAGAGCGACGTGGACACCTACCTCGCAGACCTCGAGACGCTGGCCCTGTACCAGTTGGCCCCCCATGTCGAGAGCCAACTGCCCCAGCGCAGCGGCACCATGGACGGTGTCGTCACCGCCGCCGCCGCCATGCTCTCCGGACTGGGACTCGTGGCCGCCGTGACCGGCCTGAAGATGGCCGACCTCGTCGGCGTCGTGGCTCCTCGGCTTGCCGGTTCGCTCGCCAAACAGGCCTTGCGGATGGACGAGCAGCACGTCGCGCAGGACGGAGTGGCCACTGCCGTCGGTGAAGTACTCCGCAAGGCGTTGTCCCGTCGTGACGCACACATCCGCGACAGCAAGGGCCACATCGGCCCCTCAGTCCCGGGTCAGAGTGAGCAGGATCAAGGGGTAAAGAGACAGCGAAGCGGCGAGTGGGAAGGCCAGGGCCCAGCTGCCTACTGGTTCCCTGACCGTGGCCCCGCCATCGGAATCACCAACGGCAACCTCAACATGCTGCTCAAGGCGAGTGGCGACCCTCGAGTGAACAGCTACGTGGACCGCTCGCTGCCCGACACCTTGCTGCAGGCGGGTGCGACCTTGCGTAACACCACCCAGAAGGAGCGGGTCACCTCCCACCGGGTACGCGTGGGACCGGACAACCTCCGGCTGCTCATGGTGAAGGCCGACCTGGTGTGGGATCTCTAGTGTCCTACCTGCTCGTCGCATGACGAGAGCACGATGAAGCAAGGGGGCTGGGTCGCCTTCGCGGCTGGCCCAGCCCGGCGGTTCACACCACGTGCCGCTGCTGGGTCTCCTGGCGCAGTCGATGTTCTCGCTGCCGCCGCTCGTGCGCGACGAGGTACGGGCGTACGAGCCCGATGTCCTCGCCTCGCAGCGCAGGTACACGTGGCTGAGGAGCCGGCGCGGGCATGCGCGCGACAGCGACTGACCGGTGACGGCCGACCGCGGGGTACAGCAGCCGCAACAGGGGTTCGACGATTCGGACTAAGCAGATCGGCATGTCGACGTTCCTCCAGGGCGTTGGCGATGCCCCCGGGCCGCAACCCCGCGCAGTCGTCGCGGGGCCTCTGTTGTCACTTCGTCTTGGGAGGGGCCCTTCTTGATGCCGCAAGCTGGGGTGAACTTATGTGCGCTTGTTTGGACCAGGCCTGGTGGGAACAGTAATCAGGCATCTGACCTGGGGTGTTCCCTTGTTCCCTTGTTCCCGTCACCTTTGAGGAGGTGGGTTTAAACGGAAGTGGGTGATTCCGCTTGTGGAGAATTCGGTTGGGTCGACGGCATGTGGCGGCTGGGCCGACGCGTGATCGATCTCAGGTGGATTGCGAGTCTGGAATCTGTCCCGACTTGTGACCGAGCTGGTCCACGAGCTGGTGCAGGCAGGCAAGGGCTGCGATGGGCGGCAGACCCGCAACGGTCGTGGTGACGGCATCTCCGATTGCGTTTACCGCACACAGGGTGGCATTGATCAGGGAGAAGAAGATCATGATCGTCCATGAAGAGCCCCTGGTGCCGCGCCCATGGAGAGCCGATCGCAGGATCGTCAGGCAGGCGACGATCCAAGGCCCGTAGATCAACAGTGGCCACCAGTGTGCTACGCCTTGCGGCAGATCTGATGTGCCCAGGACATGGAGAGTCTTGTAGGAGATCAAGCCCCCGAGGGAGACGACGCAGAGCACCATGACCACGGTGAGCGTCGTGACGCCGCGGCTGGCGAATCTTGACCATCTGCCGCTGGCTTTGCGGGCTCGATGCCGTCGCTTGCGCGGGCGGGGCGGCGGCACAGGGCTGGCGTGTCGGCGGTGGGCCGGCTCACGCTGCCGACCTGGCGTTGGCGGTGGGAACAGATCCCATTTCGCCTCGATGTCGATTTCATGGCTGATTCCCCTGAGGTTGGCGGTGCTGTCCATGAGTTCTCCGGTTTCATGCATCAACGGAACTCGATGGAGATGCGGGGGAACGCGCCTCGCGTCATTGATGATTTCCATTCTCCTATGGGTCGGAGAGGGCATGCCAAAGAGCTTGCCCACGGTTGATGGTGGAATGTTGGGTGCAACGAGCCGGAGGCGCGAAAGGATTCGCCCTGAGCGGCTGAGCGGCAGCGCTCAAAGGTGATGTGGCCGTCGGGGAGCGTAGCGCACCAGCGGTGGCGACCAACTTCGGCTGACTGCCGGACAGTCGGTCGCTGAAAGAGGCCCGAATGCCTCGCAAGGAGGCGAAGGCCTGAGGAGCCGCACGACCTCCCGCTGGACCATGTCACCGACAGGCCATGTGAGCAGGGAAAACGCCGAGTTCCACAGCGGTGGCTACTCACCGACATCGACGATGCGCGTCTCGCCGGCCTTCTCGACGTCGCGGCTTGCCCTCGAATTGGGGCCATGGGGGCGCGCAGTTGACGCGTAGCACAGGATGAGTTGTGGAGTATGACGCCTCCAGGCGGTGGGTACATCCGAAGGGAGAGGTGTACGCGCGAGCTGCGCAGTGCTCTGCAACTGGTGCTGTGGAATATCCGACAATGCTGAAACCGCTCCGGTCGGTCAGATCGAAAAGATCATCCCGAATCGAGAAAGGGTCCGCTTCTCCTGCTGGCAGGGGCCGTGGTTCCTGGATCCAACACGACGCTCTGTGGCGTGAGTTGAGAGAAGTGGGATGCCCGGCTAAGGTGCACCCGGCGAGTTCTCACCCTCTGTTGCGGGGCTCCGCCCCGTCGCAGATCAGGTGTTCACTTCGACTGCTTCGTCGTGTCTGCGGATATGCACAGGTCGCGTCGATTGTTTCTTGGACCCCTCACCATTCTCTGAGGGCGCACCAGAAAGACTGAGGAAAGCCAGTGTTGTTGACACCCAATGATATTCGGCAGCGCAAGTTCACGACCGTGCTGTTCAGGCAAGGTTACGACGAGAAAGAGGTTGATGCCTTTCTCGATGAGGTCGAGGTGGAAGTGACCAGGCTCCGCCGGAGAGTTGAGGAGCTGGAGTTCGAGCTTGTCGTCACACGGCAGCGGGATCTCGGCGGAAGCGAGGAGCCCCAGCGAAACGCGCCAACGCCCCCTCCCCGGAGCCCGCATGAAGACTCCAGGGCGCAGGGGGAGTCATTTCCGGCTGAGGACTGCTGCAGCGTGAGCGTATTGCACCTGGCCCAGCAGACCGCCGATCAGGCCATCGCGGGAGCCCGGGCCGACGCCGCTCAAATCATCGCCGAGGCAGAGAGGTTCGCCGACAGGCTCAGGCAGGAAGCTCACGCCAACGCTTATGCGATGGAACGCAAGGCCAGCGCGCTGCGCGGGTTCGAGCATGACTGTCGGATTCGGCTGAAGACCTACCTCGAGAGTCAGCTGCACCAACTGGACTACT
Source organism: Streptomyces sp. NPDC050658 (assembly GCF_044457025.1). NCBI lineage: Bacteria > Bacillati > Actinomycetota > Actinomycetes > Kitasatosporales > Streptomycetaceae > Streptomyces > Streptomyces sp. NPDC050658. The sequence continues at coordinate 135,760 of NZ_JBITGM010000012.1, read as the reverse complement.
ACGAGTCCTTGAGATAGCCCGTGCTGAAGACAGCCCGAACAGGGCAATCCGGTGTGCCGATGCCGGAGAGATGTGCCTACTGTGCTACATGGCTACCAGTAATGTGACTGCGACGCGTATAGGAGTGCGTCATCGCAAACAGGTTGAACATGCCTGTGTCTGCTGGATCAGAACTCCGGACGCCCATCTCGGACACCCTTACTACTTTTATGGCGCACTGGCATGCTACCGATGGGTACTTGGCGTCTCGCGCATCTCACCGACGACTGCCACCGCGACTATGGGATCAAGCGCCCCTTGCTCGGCTCAGCTGTTAGCCGAGGAGCAGGCAGCACTCCTTGAGCGGCAGCGCCGACAGTTAAGTGACCCCTCATACTGCGAGTACACCCTTGGTGTTTATGACGTTCTGGCCTGGGCCTGCGGACACAGTGATTCCCCTCCGTGCGTCCGCGCACTCAAGCATGATCATGTCGGTTCCTGATGCTGGTCGCGAAGCGCCGATCCGAGTTCTCTCAGCGGTATGTTTCCAGCGGTCTGAGCCAGCGTCGCTCGTCTTCCTCCTCGGCTAACAGGCGGGCGTGGTACATGCGTTCAGTTACGCCGTAGGCCTTGGCGATGGCTTCTCTGGGCAGGCCGGAGTCGCGGGCGATGGCGAGTTCAACGACGCTGATCAGCTTTCGGGCAGCCCACAGTTCCGCACTTCGCTCCTGAATGATGGCAGCGACAGGAGTGCTGCCCCCGAACAGGCATTCTCGGTGCCCGAGGGTAATGTGGGCCAGTTCATGACAGAGTGCGGAGCGCCTCTGCGCACTACTGAGCCCAAGGGAGCAGTAGACCTTGCGGTTTTCAGCATCCCAGGCAGCGAGCGTGTCCTGGAGATTGAGGTAGTAAATGGGGATCCCCATTTGCTCAATCTCGGCTTCTGGATCGAACGCACTCACGTGGCAGGCAACCTTCCTGCGAAGTCTCGCCGTCGCTACTGGCCGAGAGCATCGGGCTATCTCACATATGCAGTTAATGTGCAAATCGAGTAGCGGCAAGATGGACGCGCGGGTGCGATCCCGCAGATTCGCCCGGATCGCCCATCCTGAGGTGCTGCGCGGCTGGAGAGGGCCCTGGCCGGCCGGGAATGACAGCGGCGCTTGCGCCCCGTGACGTCACGGCGGGAGTGATTGCTGCTGGTCCTGGCGCGACGCGGGCGTCAATGCGGGGGATGGTCACCGGTCACCCGGCTTCAAGTGGCGGAGCTGACCGCCATGGGTAATTTTGTGCCTGTAAGTCACCTGTACCTCATGGAAGGCATGAGCACGATGAAGACAACTGGCCTTGGGACTGCGCTCGAGAACCTCATGGGCGGAGGGGGCAGCCAAGACGTGGCACTCCTTGGAACGCTGATGGGGAACTTACATGGAGGCTCTACCCGATCAGCTACTGACGTGAGCTTCTTGCACAAGGTGATCGGTCACCTCAACCACGGAGGCCTCGGTGACCAAGTGGCGTCCTGGGTCGGCACTGGCTCCAATGATCCGGTCAGCGGCACGCAGCTCGCGCGGGTCCTGCCCGATGACGCGCTGCAGAAGACCGCGGACGAGCACGGGCTCCACAGAGAGGACGCGGCGCAGCGGCTTGCGAGGACGCTGCCGCTGGCGGTCGACAAGCTGACCCCGTCAGGAAAGATCCCGCAGCGCGGATCGATCGAGGACATCGCCAACCAGCAGAATGCCACCATGAGTTAGGCGACGGTTTGGCAGCGGCGCCCTCCCCGGCTGAATGCGATGGGTGGGGGCGCCGTGGCCGTGAGCCAGGGCACACACGCCGTTCAGTGGCTTTGAGGATATGCCGGTGGGATCTCGCCGGCTGCGTGTGGCCGTCCTGGGTGCGGGAGACGAGCGGTTGTGGGTGACGTTGCTTCTGCGCCGAGGGAGTGTCAGCTTGCGCCTACCTCCGAGCGGTTGTAGCGGGCTTCGGAGACTTCATTTGCAATATCAGGAAAGGCTCGTCGGAAACTCGTATTAGGCAGGCCGAAATGACGGGCAAGAGCCAGGATGCTGGGCTGCTGTCCGCTGGAGCGAGCCCGGTCTTGTTGTTGTCGCAGGGCTTCGCGTACCTGCTGCTCAGTCGGATAACTAGGGCGTTTCACCTTGATTTCCTCTCGTGAAATTAGGTGGCCGATCCGGGATTTGAAATACCGGCGGGCCTGCCTGCCCTGCCAGCTGGTGGAGCGTCATACCCTGATGAGGGGCGCTTTGGTCGAGCAGAACCGAAAACCGGAGTGATCTATTCCAGTTTTCTTGCGACGGTCAGCGCGTGGGGTGCCCGTGAACATAAATTCGAATCTTGAAGCTGCATTGTTGACTCAAATTCAAACCCCCCGGGGTTGATCAAGATCTTCATCCCCACCTGAGTGATGATTTAACGGGCGGTCATTCAGGTCGGGGAGCCTCGGAGGGGGGCCAATGCGTTTAATGCGTTTAAGTGGAAGGCCCGGGTGGGATCAATGCCCTGCCGCCCGTGTCATAAAGGTTGATTGCATGGGTGCGGAGTCATTGCAAGGGGCGTTTCTTCAGATGCTGATAGAGGAGACGGGCATCCCGACTCCGCGATGTTTATTGAATATGAGAGATGCATACGCCTGTGGCGCCTAGCCATACGTCATATGCGGCGGCGTGTCCGCCCAGCGCAAGTGGGGCACTCGCGTCCTTGAACGCAGCCTCGTTCCGCCAGCTTCGGCGGGCTGCGCTGCGACGCCTTTGGACGGCGCTGCATCGGCGGAGCAGGGGGATGGAGGAAGAGGCCAAAGATCATCTTTGGGGCGTATGGCCTGTCAACTTCCGGCTGTTCAGGGCGTGGAGATAGGCGCGGCATAGGCCCCGAACGCGGAGGGGATCGAAGGCCTTGACCACACGCAGTTGATCCTGGAGGCGCTCAACTTCCCACGGGCTCGCCGGCCAGCTCGTACGGAAACGATACGAAGATGGTCTTTCCGTTTCCGACGGGAACCGGTTCAACGCTCACCATGCCCCGGTGCCGGCTGGCCAACTCAAAAATTGTCTGCAGGCCGACGCCCATGGAATCGTCCGAAAGGCTGGGGAAGCTCGGATGGGTGTCGGCGACGGCGATGGTCAGGCAGCTTCCGGTGAGGGTGATTTTGACGCTGATCGTGGGTGAGTGGTCGGCGGCGTGGCGGACCGCGTTCGAGACCAGTTCGCTGACGCTCAGCAGTGTCGCGTCGGAAATCGGACTGCCGGGAATGACTCCGAATGTAGTCAGGGCGAGCGCTGTCGTGTAGCGAACGAGCCGGACCGATTCAGGTACGGCCGGCACTGTCTGGTCATGCCACTGATGGGAGGTACGTACAACCATTCGAGTTCCCTGTGGGTGAGTGTGTCGATGCCGCTCGCTGCGTGAAGGGCATGAAAGATGCCGCGTGTCCGCAGTCGCGCCACGCCTTGTAGTGCGTGTGGTGCGAACCCACCGTATTTGAATACTAACAATGCGTTGGTGGCGTTCATGGTTGAGCGTGCGGTGTTTTGTCGATCTTGCCCCTATAAGTCATGACTTGCACATATGTTCCATGGTCGAATTCTGGTGTAATACGCCAGATCGGCTCCGTGTGATGGGCGCGAAAGTCCTCTCCCTCGTTTGCCTGGCGGGAGGTCCCTCTGATTGACGTACCTGAAGCTGACAGCGGATGAGTCTGCGTGGTCTGAGTCGATAGTTGAAGATCTATGGTTAACTCTGGATCAGTTGCCAATTGTGTCGGTATTGATTCATTTATCTGGATAACAGGCGTCAGAAACGGAGCGAGTTCGCGGTGCAGTGGAACTTACGGATGAAGGCGGCGGAGGCCGGGATCTGGCAGGCGAGCAAGATGCGACGCCTCCTGGCCGAAGCCGGGCTGGAGATCAGTGCGGGCAAAATGTCGATGCTCTGGTCCAAGACCCCGACGACCATCCGGCTGGACGATCTCGAGGTGCTGTGCACGGTCTTGGAGTGCACGCCGTGCGATCTGTTGGTGCCGACCCCGATCGCGGCCTCGGGTGTCCAGTGGCCATCGGCTGTGGTTTCGAGTGATGTCGGGCGGCCGGCGTCCCGTATTCCGTCGGCCACGCCGTCCCAGAGACCGTACTGAACGGTGATGTGACACCCACCTGTTGGTCAGGAATCTGGCTGGTGGTCAGAAATCTGGGCCGGTCAGCACGCCTGGCGCGGCAACGTCCCGGCTGTCATTCGTCGGCCACACGGCCGTCAGAGCGGTAGGCGTTGTACAGGTGCTTCGGCAGCGGTTTGTCCTCGCGTAATGCCTTGAACAGCGCCTTCGCCTGTCCCTTGACCGCTGCGTACCGGCCCCAGTGGTCTTCGTCCTCGACGCTGGGAACGGTGACGGCGCGTACCCGGTTGACCGGGATCATCCGCGCGGTGCTCACCAGGGAGTACAGCTCGCCCGGTGAGTCGAGTCCGGGGTCGGCCACCACGCTCTTGGAGACCGCGTCCAGGACCGGGTAGAGACGTGTCGGGTTGTAGAGCGTTCCGGAGGAGCCGACCTTGCTCAGCAGCTGATGCATGAACTGCTTCTGCCGTTCGACACGTTGAAGATCGCTGCCGTCGCTGACTCCCAACCGGGCGCGGACGAAAGTGAGCGCCTCTCTTCCTCGCAACGTCTGTTTTCCGGGCCGGATCTTGATTCCGTACTTGCGCTCGCGCAATGTCTCCGCCACGTCGACCTCTACGCCACCGACCGCGTCCACGATTTTCATGAAGCCGGAGAATTCGATGACGAGGTGGTGGTCGACGCGGACGCCCGTGAGGTTCTCGAATGTGCGGATCGAACAGGCCGCGCCACCGAACTGGTACGCCCAGTTGAACTGAGCGCGCTGTGGGCGGCTGCGGCCTCCCTCGGGGCGTAGACAGGCAGGGATGTCAACCATGAGGTCACGCGGCACACTCGTCATTGAGGCGCTGCGCCGGTCGGCGGCCACGTGCAGCAGGATCGTTGTGTCGGCGCGCGTGGAGCCCCAGTCGGCTTCGCTGTCGGTGCCGAGCAGCAGGATGTTCTGGGCCTTGCCCGCCGCCGCTGTGGGGCGAGAACCGATGTCGGCGTCGAGCGCGCGCTGGGTCGCCTCGTCCGTGCGGCTGCCGTGGAGCTGTGCGTAGACCAGCCAGCTGATGACAATTGCGATCAAGAGAAGTAGTGCCGCCGCAAAGGCGGAGATCTTGATGACGCGGGTAAGCGGGAGCCCCTTCGCTCCGCGTGCGAACCGGATGGCCACCGGACGCTTGACCACGAGGCTCTCTCCTTCTGGGTTGAACGGCGGTCTACGCGATACTGAGACCCGCGCAATGTGCTGGAGCTGCGGAAGATCAGTCTTCTGCTCTTCGCTCGACCTGGGTTCGCTCCAACTCCAAGACGTCCGGGTGGTCCAGGGCCTCTGCCGGCGCAAGGCCGGCCGTCGCTGTGAGCATGGGGTACTCCTCGGCGCGCTCCAGCTCGGGGTGCGCGAAGGGCCTGATCCGCTCGATCCAGTCAACTGCGGCTTCCTCGGCCCTGGAAGCCTTCCAAAAGTGCCGTTCGGACAGACACTGGTCCGCGTGTACAGCTGCCACATAAGCCCGGTGGGAGGCTCCGATCGCCCACCGGCCGAGTGGCGCATCGTTGTAGGCGAGCGCTGAGGCAATGTAGGCCGCGAGAGCGGCATCCGAATATGCCTCGGCGGCGCCGTGCGGGTCGACTAATTCTGCAGCCGCGCACTCTGAATTGCAGGCCTGTTCCACCGCGGAGGCCATCCGCTCGCTCTCATGGTCCACGGATACCCGTTCGGCGCGCGCCCGTGCCGACCGCGCCAGCTCGACGAAGGCTTCGGCGTCGATCGACGACCGCAGCGACATATGGGCGGCGCGCCTTCCAACGGCTCGCTTCGCGCGACTGGCTGGTGCGGTGGCCGCGACCACGGCCGCCGCGGCACCGATCGCCAGGACCACGAGGTAGGAGTACATCAAAGCCGTTGCCTTCCTTTGCCCGACCACTGCGGGGGAGCACGCGTGTGCAGCTGTCGCTGCGTTGTGCTGCTAAGGATGGCTACGAGATCCTGTTCGTGAGGGATTGTCCCCCTGATGCAGTAGCGCCTCATTTCCTCCGGGGCCTGTTGACCCTCAGGGCCTGGGGACCCTTCGGGCGGGTTGGCAATGGGTCCGCAATCGTGTACTCGGACTCTGCATGTCCGCCGCCTCCGCGGGTATGAGGCCGCGAGGTGAGCCTTGTGGCCAGGCGCTTACGATGCCGCCAAAGGATCTTCACGAGCGCACAAAGTCGCAGCATGTGCAGCACGTTGCCTGTTGAGCCCCTCTTCCTGAGGCTGGTCCCAGGCATTCCAATGGACTCGCTACCCCGCCTCACGGCTCGATGATCCGTACGCGTTTCATCGAAACGGGTGCGGAATCGCTGCCCTTCCCCGTCGAACGAAACGCGCGGGTTGGAAATAGAGGCGGCGTACTCGGCATGGAAACGGGGGGTAATACCGGTTGTCGCAGAGATTCTGCATGCAGGTTCGTGCTGTGCCGTTAGGAGAGCGGGGGCATGGAATCAACTACTGGGCGTGGCAGGCCGATGAGAGATCGCGGTTTGATGCGCTATGACAAGGGTTCGATCTACCGGATAGTCGATGAGGCGTTGGTCTGCCATACCGGATATCAGGTCGACGGCGAGGCGCGGGTCGTTCCATTGACGCACGTCCGGATCGGTGACCAATTGTTCCTGCACGGGTCGACCGGGAGCCGTCTGATGCTCGTCGTAGGGGGCGAAGGGACGCAGGTGTGCGTTTCGGTGACCCTGCTCGATGAACTGGTCTTCGCGCGGGCGCAGTTCATGCACACGCTCAACTACCGGTCGGTGACGGTGCACGGAGAGGTGTGCCCGGTCACCGAGGAGGCGGAAAAGCGGGCGGTGATGGCCGCACTGCTGGACAAGCTGGCACGGGGACGGTCAGCGGACACCCGTCCTCCGACGGCGCGTGAACTGGCGCAGACCGCCGTACTCAGGCTGCCTCTGGTGGAGGCATCGGCACGCATCCAGACCGGCGGGGTGGCGGATGAGCCGACGGACATGGCTCTGGCGCACTGGGCCGGGGTCGTTCCCCTGCGTGTGACGGCGGGGCCGGCACACGAGGACCGCAGCGGGGTCGTGGTCCCGCTGCCCGACTACATGACTCGATATCAGCTGGGTGAGGACATATGAAGCAGACCGCCATTGGACTGATGGACGGGCCCGAGACCACTTCTGACGCGCAGTCACGCGCCCGACTGCTGGGACGGCAGGAAGCACGCGAATCGTCTGCGCGCACCTATGCGCGGCATCTCCCGGTCGTTCCGGTTCAGGCACGGGGGGCACAGGTCACCGGCATGGACGGGCGGACGTACGTGGACTGCCTGTCCGGGGCGGGGACCCTGGCTCTAGGGCACAACCACCCGGCAGTGATGGGTGCGTTGAAGGCGACGCTCGAACGGGGTGCCCCGCTCCACGTGCTGGACATGATCACGCCGGAGAAGGACGCCTTCACCAGTGAACTCCTCGGCGTTCTCCCGGGTGGCCTGGGCCGCTCGGCGCGGGTGCACTTCTGCGGTCCGACCGGAGCCGACGCGGTGGAGGCGGCCCTGAAACTGGCCCGGCTGGCCACGGGCAGGCAAGGCGTAGTGGCCTTCTCCGGTGCCTATCACGGCATGACCATGGGGGCGTCCGCGGTCAGCGGGGGCGACAGGATGCGGATGCTGGCGGGGGCGGGCGGAGCCCCGGTCTCCCGGCTGCCTTTCCCTCACGACTATCGCTGCCCCTTCGGAGTGGGTAACGGCGAGACGGCGCGCCTTTCCATACGGCTCTTGGAGAACATGCTGGATGACCCGTCCGGCGGGCTCGGCCTTCCGGCGGCGGTGATCTTGGAAGTCGTCCAGGGGGAAGGCGGAGTGATCCCGGCGTCCGACGACTGGCTGCGCGAGGTACGGAGGATCACCAAGGAGCGCGGGATCGTGCTGATCCTCGACGAGGTCCAGACGGGCGTCGGCCGTACCGGAACGTTCTGGGCCTGCCAACGGGCCGACGTGACGCCGGACATTCTGGTGATGTCGAAGGCGGTGGGGGGCGGCCTGCCTCTGGCGCTGATCGCTTACCGGCCGGAACTGGACGTATGGCTGCCGGGAGACCACACAGGGACCTTCCGCGGCAATACGCTCGCCATGGTCGCGGGCGAGGTGACCCTGCGTACGGTGCGCGAGGAACGCCTCGATGAGCGCGCGGGGACCGTCGGCGCGCGCCTTGCCGAGGGCCTGCGGGCGCTGGTCGCCGAGCACAGCTACCTCGGGCAGGCCCGCGGGCGCGGGCTGATGCTGGGTGTGGAGGTCGTCGACCCCCATGCCTCACCGGACTCACTGGGGGTACTGCCGGCTGCGCCCGCCCGTGCCCGGGCCCTGCAGGCCGCATGTGTTGACGCCGGGCTGCTGTTGGAACTGGGGGGCCGACACGACGCGGTGCTGCGGCTGCTGCCCCCGCTCATTCTGAGTGATGCTCAGGCCGACCAGATCCTGGAGCGACTCTCCGTGGCCTTCACGCGCTGCGCTTCCTGGAACGGGCGTGAGGCACGTTGAGCCCCATGGACCCACGTGACGCGACAGCATTGGCCGGCGGGATGCGGGGAGCACCCGCTGTGCTGGATCTGTTGCGGGAGGCTTTGGCCGCGGTGATCGACGGCACGGAAGCCCGCTCAGGACCGTGCCCTTCTTTCGAAGCCGCCGAACTGGCCCAAAGGGCAGCCGCGGCGTTCGAGCCCATCCTGCCGGAGGTCGGCAGCGGAACGAAGGCGTTGCCGCGCATGGCGCGGACGCTTGCCGAGGGCGCGGCCGACCCCGCCATGCCCTGGTGCACGGGGCATCTGCACACGCCGCCGCTGGCAGTGGCCGTGGCAGCCGACACCGTCAGTGGTCTGCTCAACGCCTCCGTGGACTCCTGGGATCAGGCACCGTGCGCCAGCGTGATCGAAGGGCAGCTCACCGAGGCCCTCGCGCGTATGGTCTTCCCGCAGGAATCGGCTCCTGGCGCAGTCATGACCACCGGCGGTACCGACTCCACCATGACGGCGCTGCTTCTGGCCCGGGAACACGTGCTGACGGTCGGAGATGGACCGCCCCAGGTGGTGTGCGGGGCAAATGCCCACCACAGCGTGGCGCGTGCTGCGTGGATGCTCGGACTCCGCCCGCCTGTCGTGGTGCGCTGTGTGCGGGGGCGGCTGGACATCTCACACCTGGCCGAAGTCCTGAAATCGCTGAAGTCGGCCGTGGTGGTCGCCACCGCCGGCACCACCGATGCCGGAAGCCTGGATGCCTTGAGGGAAGTCGCCGAGCTGACGCGGTCTCACTCGGCCTGGCTGCACGTGGATGCCGCCTACGGCGGGCCTGCCTTGTTCAGCGATGATCTCAAGGGCCGGCTGAGTGGCGTCGAACAGGCCGACACGGTCTCGTTCGACCTGCACAAGTTCGGCTGGCAACCGCTGGCTGCCGGGGTGCTGGCTGCCCGGAAGGCCACCCTGTTCGACCCGCTCGCCATACGTGCCGAATACCTCAACGCCGACGACGACACCGCGGCCGGCCTGCCCGATCTGCTGCGGCGCTCCTGGCGCACCTCACGGCCGGCCGACGCCTTCAAAGTCGCCGTCACCTTGCAGGCTCTCGGGCGAAAGGGGATGGCAGCTCTGGTGGAACAGTGCTGCCATACGGCCACCGAAGTCGCCGAGTATGTCGAGCGTCATCCGACACTGCGGCTGTGGGAGCAGCCGGAGCTGAGCACCGTACTGTTCCGCCCCCGGGCCTGCGACCGCCCGGGCGTCGACGGTGACCAGGTGCTGGCCGCACTGCGTCGGCAACTCCTCACGGGAACCGCGGTCCTGGGGCGGGCCCGGATGCCCGACCGGGACGGCCGGGAGCGGATCTGGCTCAAACTCACCATCCTGAACCCACACACCACCCTCGCCGACTACAAGGAGTTGTTCGACCTGGTGGCCACCTCCGCGTCCGAACAAGCTCGATCCGTCGGCAGCCCAAGCTCCCGAGGAGCAACCAATGATGACTGACACGCCCCTTCAGGATGGGCCGCCGGCCGCTCCGTTGGACCTGCTGGGCATCGGCGTGGGCCCCTTCAACCTGGCCCTGGCGGCCCTGGCCGAACCGGTCGCGGACCTGGACTCCGCCTTCTTCGAGCAGCGCGCGGAGTTCCGGTGGCACCCAGGGATGATGATCGAAGGGGCCACCATCCAAGTACCCTTCCTCGCCGACCTGGTGACCCTGGCCGATCCGGCGAGTCGCTGGTCCTTCCTCTCCTATCTCAAGGCCCATGACCGGCTCTTTCCCTTCTACTTCGCCGAGAGGTTTCATATTCCACGTGCCGAGTACGAGGACTATTGCCGTTGGGTCAGCCGGTCTCTGACCAGCTGCCACTTCGGCCGACGTGTCGGCAGCGTGCACTGGGACCCCGACGACAAGCTGTTCCAAGTCGAGACGTCCGCAGGTGGTCCGGAGAGCACAACCACCCGTCACGCCGCCCGGAACATCGTGCTCGGTGTCGGGACCGAACCCACAGTCCCCGCCTGTCTGCGCTCCCTCACCGACGATCCGAACGCCCTCGTACTCCATGCGGCCGACTACCTCACCCACCGGCGGGAGTTGGAGGCAGCCGGTGACGTGACGGTTGTGGGCTCGGGCCAGTCGGGGGCGGAGATCGTCCTGGACCTGCTGCGCCGCAGGCCCCGGTCCGGTGGTCGGCTGCGCTGGTTGGCGCGTACCCCCGCCTTCGCTCCCATGGAGTACTCCAAGCTGGGCCTGGAGCATTTCACCCCGGACTACATCCGCTACTTCCACTCCCTGGCCCCTGACGTCCGGGCGGAACTGGTGCCACAGCAATGGCAGTTGTACAAGGGCATCAGCGAGCGCACCCTCGCCGACCTGCACAGTGAACTGTACGAACGCAGCATCGGCGGCTCCTGGCCCGACGTCACTCTCACTCCTGGGGTGGCGATCACGGCGGCCCGACGTCTCGGAACGCGCGTCGAGCTCGATGCCGAGGCCCGCCGGCAGGGCCGCAGCGTCACCTTCCCCACCGACGCAGTCGTCCTGGCCACCGGCTACACCGAGCGGCCGATGGAAGCAACGCTGGCTCCGCTGGCGGACCACCTGGTTCGCGACAGTACCGGGGGCCTCGACATCGGCCTGGACTACCGAGTCCGGACTGACGACACCATCACCGGATCCATCTTCGTGCAGAACGCCGAACGTCACACCCACGGCGTAGGCGCTCCCGATCTCGGGCTCGCCGCCTGGCGCGCAGCCGTGATCGTGAACGAGGCCTGCGAGCGCGATGTCTACGCGCTGCCCGGCCGAACCGCCTTCACCCGCTTCGGAATCTCTGACACGCCCGTAGCACCTCAGACGATAGGGACAGAGCCATGACCGTGATCGTCCACAAGTACGGTGGCACCTCGCTCGCCGATGTACCGACCATGCGGCACGCCGCTCGACGGATCATTGAGGCGAAGCGCCAAGGCCATGACGTCGCTGTGACCGTCTCCGCGATGGGCGGCACCACCGACGCGTTACTCGCCCTGGCCCGCCAGGCGTCCTCCGACCCTCCGGCCCGCGAGATCGACGCGCTGCTGGCGACCGGCGAAAGCGCCTCCGCCGCCCTGCTGGCCAGCATCCTCAACGACCTTGGACACCCCGCCCGGTCTCTGACCGGCTGGCAGGCCGGTCTGATCACGGACGCCTCGCACGGCGACGCACACATCGTCGAAGCGAACGTCGCGCGCGTATGGCAGTGCCTCAGGGAAGGCACGATCCCCGTGGTCGCCGGCTTCCAGGGCATCGCCGGTGCCACCGACGACATCACCACGCTGGGCAGGGGCGGATCGGACACCACGGCTGTCGCCCTCGCCGCCGCCCTTGACGCCGCCCAATGCGAGATCTACACGGACGTCGACGGCGTGTTCACCGCCGACCCCCGGATCGTGGTCACGGCCCGCCGCATCCCGCATCTCTCGTACCCGCAGATGCTGCGTGCCGCCGAAAGCGGTGCCAAGGTCCTGCACTCCCGCTGCATCGAACACGCCAGGCAGACCCGGACTCCCGTGCTCGTCCGGTCCTCGTTCAGCGACGGGCCCGGAACCTGGGTCACTGCCGCCGACGGCTCAACACAGGCGAAAGTCCACACTGTTGCTCATCGACGAGGGCAGACTCTCATCACCGTCCATATGGAGACGAGCCCCGAGAACGGGGCGGCTCACATAGCTCAAGTACTCAGTGATGTGACCATGACCGCGCTGACGCCGGACCCCTGCGCCGATGCGGGGCAGACCATTCATGTCACGCTGCCGAGCGGGGAAGGGAAACGAGCGATGGCGGCGCTAACCGCCGCCCAGAGCGAAACTGGCATCGTTCACCTCGAGAACATCGATGCGACAGGCGTAGTGAGCATTATCGGTACCGCGCTGAGCCCCAGCGATGCCATCTGTACTCTGTTTACCTCGGCACTCCGGAACGCCGGAGCAAAGGTCCATCTGGTCACCGCCACGCCGAACTGCGTCTCGGCTGTCTGTACCGACAGCGACCTGCCTGCCGCGGTGGCATCCGTACACTCCGCCTTTGGCCTCGACCGGGATCTCCAGGACGTGTCGCTGAAGGCCCTGTCTCTGGCATGACGAACACGACGAACATGACGGACGCGACGACATCACTGCCTCGCGCGCTCAAGGGGCTGGGCAATCCGCATGCTGCCCACCCCCGTGTCCGTGGTGTAGTAGGCGCGGACGACTCCGTACGCCGCGAGGGCGCGCTGGCAGCGTGGACACGGGCGGGCCAGGAGTGGCCTGCCCTGGCTGTCCACTCTCGCGACGTAGACCACCGCGCCCTGCGGCCTGCGGGTGCGTCGGAGGATCACTTCCTCGGCATGAAACGAGGCGTTCCGAAAATCAATGATGGGGTGGTTCCGGTACTTGTTGCAGGCACCTCCAAGTACCCTTCCACCCCTCACTAAGACGGCGCCAACACGGTATCTGCACTGCGAGTTGACTGCTTGCTTCATAGCGAGCGAGAGGTATTTGGACATTTGGGGGAGAGGGTATCTGACGTGACCTCTCCGTTGCGGTATGCCGCAGCGGAATAGCGTGGATCGGTCATCTCTGTGGTGGGTGCGGGAATCCATCGCAACACGCCGTCCACGGTGGTGGCGTACGCGAGTTCCTCGCCAGGCGCCACTGATTCGCCAGGCGCCACTGCCTCGTCAGGGGCGCCTGTAAATGTTTCTTTCTCCTCCCTGTTTCTGGCATCAATAACCTCGAGTGCAGTCACCTGCCCTCACCTTCTATTTCATGGGTGCCGGGTGGGTCAGCGGCGTGCCCGCCGCACCGCCCGGGTGACCACGGGCGGCAGCACGTCGGCCGCGATCCTGCGGGCCAGCGACGGTGACTGGGTTCCCTCGGCCTCGGCGGCAGGAATAGCCGGGGGCCAGGTGGACTTGGCGTGGCGGGATGTGACCAGTGACGGCGCCGGGATCTTCTCCCGTGTGGCGCGGATGACGTCCCGACCGGCGATGCGCTGGACCTCCGGCCGGCAGCGCGGCATGGCGCACAGTTCCTGGAGGAGGGCGCCCGACAGTGAGCCCGGCTCACCCCACATGCCGTACATCTTGTTCGAGGAGAGCATGACGGGGCGCAGGCCGTCGCGGAACACGGCCTCCCAGGACGCGGCGGCCACGCCGGGCGTGTGCTCCGTGCGGTAGTCGTCCAGGACGAGGATGCCGTCCTCGCGCAATGCCTTCTTCGCCGTCAGGATGTCCTCGCGGACGTCGTCGTACGCGTGGGAAGCGTCGATGTGGATGAACCGGCAGGAGTTCTCGGCGATCAGGGAGGGCAGCACGTCGGTACGGCCCTCGATCACCTCGGGCAAGGTGTCGTGAAAGGCCGAGTAATTCGCCTCGAAGGCCTCTCGGGTCAATGACTTCTGGTAGAAGGATTTGGTCGCTTCCTTGGTATAGCCGTCGTCGGACCCGAAGAGGTCGCAGACGGTCATCTTCTCGCCGGGGCGCAGGAATTCACCCATCACGATCGTGCTCTTGCCCAGGTAGCAGCCCATTTCCAGCAGATCTCCCGGCTCGCTGCCCGCGGCACCCGCGCCCAGGAACCAGGCGAACAGGCGTTGGTCGAGCGGCCAGAACCAGCCCGGTACGTCCTCGAGGCAGGTGGGGCGGGGCAGTTCGGACGTCCGCTGTCGGGTGGCGGGGGTCGCTTCTCCGGTGGTCGTCGTCATGGCGGTCGTCGTCATGGTGGGGGTCTCCATTGGGGGTATCGGGGGCATGGGTGAGCCCTTGGGTTCATTGGTGCGGGAGGGCGGCAGCGGCGCGTTGGCCCGGCCTGAGGACGTCACCGCACTGGTGGCGACCGCTCTCGTACGCTCTGGGCACGGCATGGGAGGCCCAGGCGCGCAGCGGCTTCAGCTGCTTGGGGTGGTTGACGGCGTCGGACCGCACCCAGTCACCGCCGCCGCCGTCCGTCGTGCGATACAGCGGCACATAGCCCTCGGCGGTCAGCCGTGGCGACTTCATCCCGGTCTTGCGGGCCCAGACTCCGGTGGCGTGGATGAACGTGGGCCGCAACTCCCGGAAGACGTAACGGCGTAGACCCTCGGAGTCTCCCGCGGCCAGCGCGTCGGCGATCCGCGGCTCGGTGAGACCCGCCAGGTCATACACCTTCAGGTCACTGGTGAGCAGCGTGCCGCCGAGGCTCGGCAGCAGAAGCGAGGCGTCGCGGACACGGAGCCGGTGGGCGTACTCGTTGAAGATCACGCCGTCCCGGTTGACGATGACGCACATCGGCAGTGTGGGCCGGGCATGGAACTCGGCGGCCGGCCCCCGCTGCGCGGCGAAGGACAGGAGCAGCGTCGCGCTCACAGCGGTCGCCACGGTGACCCGCGCCCGCGGTGTGCTGCGCTCGGCCAGGCTCACAGCGCTGAGGGATACGGCGAGAACTCCCAGCGGCCAGACGGGAGTCGCGAACCGGTACATGCCCATCCAGTCCGGCTCCAGGATGCCGAACGCGCACAGGGTCAGGGCGAGCGGCAGCAGGACGGCGGCCAGCGCGGCGCGCGACATCGTGCGGCGGGCGAAGACCGCGCCGACGAGGGCGGCGGCCACACACACGACGCCCCCGCCGGTGAACATAAGCAGTTCGCCGGTGCTCCGCGCGAACAGCTCGGCATCCGGCAGCTGCTGCGCCTTGGCCACGGCCGTGTTGGGCACCAGACGCCCGAAGACCGCGTGACGCCCGACCAGGAACGCGGCGTACGGCAGGGTGAAGGCGGCCACGGACCAGGCCGCCGCCCGCCCCCGTGGCCGCAGCTCGCCGCGCCGCAGCGACACGAGGACCAGCAGGGGGTAGGCGCCCGCGAGTACCGCGCCGTCCGGCCGGGTCAGCGCGGCGGCCAGGGCCAGCAGGCCGGCGGCCACCGCGGTACCGGGGGCGAGCAGGGTGCCCGTGGTCGCCGCCCGGATCAGGACGGCCGCGAGAACGGTGGCGAGCAGTGCGTACAGCGGGTTCTCCAGGCCGGAGACCATCCAGGCCACGAACGAGACGTTGCCCGCGAGCAGGATGCCCGCCAGCCCTGTGACCAGCCAGGAGCGGGACACCAGGCGCCGGGCGGCGCAGGCGACCGCGATCAGGATTCCGAGGGCGCACAGCATTCCGAGCGCTTTGGGGTACAGCACCAGATCCGGTACGCCGAGGATGGCCCGTTGGTCGAAGAGGCCAAGGCGTCGGCCGATGACGAGAAGGGCGAGCCAGGCGGGGTTGGAGTAGCCCTCGACCGGCTCCGCTCCAGGCTGCTGGACGGGTCCGAGCCCCTCGTCGATGCTGCGTGCGTACGCGAAGGTGATGGCGGCGTCGTCGACCACCCACTGCCCGAACCGGGTGCCGTGCACGGCGATGAGGACGGTGCCCAGTGCGATGGCCGCGCCGTCTGCCCGCCAACGGGCCCAGAAGGAGGAGGGGCGGCCGACCGTCGTCCGGATGCGCGTCAGCCCCGACTGGGTGGCCTGCCCGGGGATGGGGGCCTTTGTATCGGTCATCGTGTGCCGTTCGGGAGGGCGGGAAGCGCTGAGGCCTGGCGTCCGCCGGGGAGCTGCTGGGGGAGGGCCGGAAGTGGGGCGTCCTGGCCGAGCATGACGAGGGAGACGACGCGGGCGGCCGAGTGCCCGTCGTCGTACTCGCAGAACCGTGTCCGGAAGGCGGAGCGCAACATGGCGGACCGCTCGTCCCGCCACACCCCGGACGTGAACAGGCGCGCCAACTCGGATGTCCGGGTGGACACATGACCTGGCGGGGTGGCCAGCAGATTGAAGTACGTGCCGCGTGCCGCCTGATAGGTCGCCCAGTCATCCGCGTGAACGATGATCGGACGGCCCAGATGGACGTAGTCGAACATCAGGGAGGAGTAGTCGGTCACCAGGGCGTCGGAGGCGAGCATCAGATCCTCGACGCAGGGTTCGTCGGTGACGTCGCGCAGCAGACCGCGCTGCTCCAGGTCACGCAATTGCAGGCCACGGACGGCGGCGCGGGCGTACTGCCGGTGCAGTCGCACGAGCAGCGTGAAGCCGGGCCCGAGCTCGTGCACCAGGCGCTCGAAGTCCACGCGGGGTTCGTACCACTTGCTGTTGTCGCGCGGTGTCGGGGCGTAGAGCACGACGGTGTTGCCGTCAGGGACACGAAGGCGCTTGCGCACGGCCGTCGCGCGCAGCGCGTCCCCGCGCACGAGGACGTCGTTGCGCGGGGCGCCGGTCGCCAGTGAGGTGAAGCGGCAGGGATAGGCGCGGTCCCATACCCGCTGCGCGTACCGTCCTGACACCAGGCTGTAGTCCCAGCGGTCCGAACGCCGCAGCTGCGCGGGGACGTTGATGTGATACGTCGCCGCGGGCCGGCCGAGCAGGTCGACACCCATGTGCTTGAGCGGGGTCCCCTGGTGGGTGTGGACGTGGATCTGTCCCTCGCGTTTCACCAGGCCCGGCGCCCAGTTGAGGTTGTTGAAGAAGTACGTGGCCCGACTTGTCACCCGGTGGTAGCGCGGGGTGTCGGGGGTGACGAAGTCGATGCCGGGCGGCAGCTGTTCCACGGCGTCGGGCCGTACCACCCACACCGGCCGGACCTGCGGGGCGAGCATCGTGGCCGCCTGCTGGATCGCCGCCGGGTCGCCCAGCACACCGCGGTGCGAGAACGCCGAGTACACCGCGAGATGCGGGTCGAGCGGGCGCCTGCGCTCGACCCGGGCGAGGGTCCGTTTGGCCCTGCGGACGGCCGCCCTGCGCAGCTCGCGCCGCTTGCGCAGGGCGGCGGAACGTACCGAAGCGGCCAGGGCACAGAGCTGGAAGACGGCGTAAGGGCTGGTCGAGGCGAGCCGCCACTGCAAGCGGTGGTCGTCGTCGGGCAGCGTGAAGCCGGCCGGTCTGTAGCGCCGGTAGAACCGCACGATCATGCGGTAGAAGTCGCGGCGGTCGCCGGGCAGCACCCGCTCGGGACTTGAGAGCGTCGTCAGGAAATGGTTGATCATCCTTTCGAAGAGCAGCGGCCGGGACGCGTCGAGTTCCGGGTGCTCGTCGAGGAACGTGAACAGACTCGCGTACTGCGCGAAGATGTCGAAGTGCTTGCGGCCCGGCGTGCGGGTGATGGCACCCTGCCTGCGCTGCCGGTACTCGACGCACACCCGGTCCAGGCAGCCGATGCGGCGGGCGGAGACCAGGACCTGATAGGTGATGGGAGCGTCTTCGTAAAGCCCTGGTTTGTAGGCGAATCCGTGGCCGACAAAGAAGTCGCGGCGGTACGCCTTGTTCCAGGCCACCAGGAACAGGTGCAGATACTGCGGGCTTGTGAGGATGTCGAAGGTGTCCACGCCCGCGGTGGCGAGCAGGCCCGCCGTCATGCTGCGTCCGGCGCGCCCCCACCAGTACGTACGCACATGGTCGAAGACGAGCACATCGGGGTCCTCGGTGACGTTGAGCCGTTTGTCGATCGCCGCGAGCGCGCCCTGTGTGTAGCTGTCGTCGCTGTCGAGGAAGAGCAGATAGTCGCCGGTGGCGTGGCGGACGCCCACGTTGCGGGCCCGGCCGAGACCGACGTTCGCGGGCAGGTGGACCGCCCGGATCCGCGCGTCGCGCGCCGCGTACTCGTCGATGATCGCGCCGCAGTGGTCGGGCGAGCAGTCGTCGACCGCGATGACCTCGAAATCCGTGAACGACTGCGTCAGGACCGAGTCGAGGCACTCACGCAGGAAGCCCTGCACCTTGTAGACGGGGATGATGATGCTGAATCGGGGCACAGGCCCTCCCACGGGTCGTGACGGACGGGGGTGCGGGCGGCGCGCCGGGCGGCCGCACACGGCATGCGGAGCCTGGGCGGCCCAGGTCGCCGGCCGCTCAGCTGTGGTACGGCGGGACGCCCTCGGCGGCGGGCCGTTGCTGCGGCACACGGATCGGGGCGGGCGCGGGGATCCGCTTGCTCAGCGGCACGACCGGCGGCAGCTTGCCGGCCGGCTCGCCGAGCAGCACCCGCCGCACCACCCGTTCCGCGGCGAGCCCGTCGTCCAGATCGCAGAACCGGGCACGGAACGCGGCGCGCAGTCGCCGTGACCGCTCCCCGTCCCACTCGCCGCTGCGGAAGATCCGCGCCAGATCGGCCTGGGTGCGGGCGACGAGGCCCGGCGGCTCGGTGAGCAGGTCGAAGTAGACGCCGCGGGTCGCGCGGTAGATGTCCCAGTCGTCGGCGTACACGACGATCGGCCGGTCGAGGTTGGCGTAGTCGAACATGATGGACGAGTAGTCCGTGATGAGCGCGTCGGCCGCCAGGCAGACGTGTTCCGGGGAGAGGGTCTCCGTCACGTCGATCAACTTGCCGGAGCGCACGGCTTCTTCCATCTTGGCCGGCCCGTCGTAGAAGTGGTGGGCGCGCATCAGCACCACGAAGTCGTCGCCGAGACCGTCGCACAGGGCGGGCAGGTTGAGCTGGGGTACGAATCCGGAGCGGTAGTCGCGGTGGGTGGGTGCGTACAGGACGGCCGTCTTGCCCTCGGGGATGCCGAGCCGTTTGCGGATGGCGGCCACGTCGTCGGCCGTCGCGCTGTAGTAGGCGTCGTTGCGCGGGTAGCCGACGTTGAGGCTCTCGTACGCTCCCGGATAGGCGCGCTCCCAGATCTCGGTCGAGTGGTGGTTCGAGGAGATGTTGAAGTCCCAGCGGTCCACGCGCTCCAGGAGCTTGCCGAGCGGGCCCGCGGCGGCGGCAGCGGCGGGGAAGCCCACCTGGTCCACGCCCATCCGCTTCAGCGGTGTGCCGTGCTGGGTCTGCACATGGATGGTGCCGGGGCGCTTCTTGACCGCCGGCTCGAAGTTGACGTTGTTGAAGGTGTACTTGGCGGTGGCCATCACCTCCCAGTAGCGGCGGCTGCCGATCAGCACGGACTCCACGTCGTCCGGCATCTGCCGGGCGCTGCGGGCGTCGGCGACGAGGAAGACGGCTTTGATGTGCGGGGCCAGGCGCTTGACCGCGGCGTGGATGGCGGCGGGGTTGCAGGCGTAGCCGCGCCCCCAGTACGCGGAGAAGACGGCGAGGTTGTCGTCGACGGGCCGCTTGAGGAAGGCCCGGTAGGGGTGGCGGTGTTGCTGCCAGCGGCGCCCCGCGTACCGCAGCGGCGGGGCGAGCACACTGGACAGCCTGTTCTTCGCACCGCGCAGTGTGCAGAAGACGGCGTACTGTCCCGATGCGAGCAGCCGGTGCTGCGCCCCGAGACGTCCCGAAGGCCACCGGAACTCCGCGGGCCGGTGCTTCCGGTACAGCCGTGAGGCCTGGCGGAAGAAGCGCCGCCGCAGCACCGCGGACGGCAGCCGCGCGGGCATGGACGCGGTCTTGAGGACCTCGTGCGTGAATCTCTGGAAGATCCGCGTGAGCACGGACGCGGGCGGCTTCAGCGCGGCCGCCTCCGTCATCGCGAGGTCGAACTGGTCGAGCAGGTCCATGTGGTGCGGGCCCGCTGCCCGGTTCCGGGCTCCTTGCCTGCGCAGCAGATGGCGTACGCAGACACGGTCGAGCAGAGCGATCCGCTCGGCGCGCAGCGCGCACGAGACGCCCCACACCGTGTCCGTGAACATGCCCGGCGCGAAAGAGAGTTGATGCTCAGTCAGGAAACTCCGCCGGTAGGCGCCACTGAAGGCGGGCACCAGTGGGTCCGGCAGCGCGGCGTGCCGCTCCACGGCGAAGGTGTCGGCCGGAGCGTCCTTCCAGAGCCGCTGGAGGGCCGGGCCCTTGGAGCCCTCCGACCAGTGCACACGTTCGTGGTCGAAGAGCAGTACATCGGGCTCACCGGTCTCGGCGAGCCGTGCGTCGATGGTGGCCAGTGCGCGCG
Source organism: Streptomyces sp. NPDC050658 (assembly GCF_044457025.1). Taxonomy (NCBI): domain Bacteria; kingdom Bacillati; phylum Actinomycetota; class Actinomycetes; order Kitasatosporales; family Streptomycetaceae; genus Streptomyces; species Streptomyces sp. NPDC050658. Next base: position 115,300 of record NZ_JBITGM010000012.1, on the reverse strand, counting down.
GCGTGAGCGTGTCGTCGCCGTCGAGGAACAGCACGTACTCGCCGTTCGCCATCGCTACCCCGGCGTTCCGGGCTCCGGGCAGTCCGCCGCTGGGCGGGGAGGGCGTGCAGCGCACGCGCGGGTCGCGCCCTGCGTGCTCGGCGACGATCGACGAGCACAGGTCAGCCGGTCCTTCGGTGGTGTCGACGACGGCGATTAACTCGAAGTCGGCGAAGGACTGTCCGAGCACCGAGCCCAGGCAGTCGGCGAGCCGTCCCGGCACGCCGTGAGTGGGGACGATGATGGTGAAGCGCGACAAGGCTGCCTCCTCGTGGGATCGGTTCCTCTGTGGGGGGGGTGTGACGCAATGACTAGGGGGGCGCTGCGGTGGACGGCGGCTCCAGGCCGTCCGCCGCGCGGGCGTGGGTGGGCGCGGGTGCTGAGAGTTCAGGCATGTCAGGTCCCTTGGGCGGGCGGAGTGCTCAGCAACGGGCGTGCGGCCGACGGCGACAGCTCGTCGATGTCAGCTTTGGACGACTGGGAGCCCAGTGCCTGGGCCGCCGGTGCGGGCTGTCGCTCCGAGAGCGGTACGACTACAGGCCGCGGGCCCTTCTCGCCGCACATCACATGCCGCACGACACGCTCCGCGGCGCGTCCGTCGTCGTGGGGACAGAACCTCTCCCGGAACGCCTGCCGTTGCTGCGCGGAATCCGACGCGCACCAGCGGCCCGACACGAAGATGTCGGTGAGTTCGTCCTGGCTGCGGGCGATGGCGCCGGGCGGGAAGGTGCGTACGTCGAAGTAGGTGCCGCGGGCGGCTTCGTAGGCTTCCCGGTCCTCGGTGTGCAGGACGATGGGCCGGTCGAGGTTGGCGTAGTCGAACATCAGGGAGGAGTAGTCGGTGACCAGGGCGTCGGAGGCCAGGCAGAGGGATTCGATGCTGGGGTGGTCGGAGACGTCGATGAGGCGGCCGGAGGTCGCGGCGAGGGGTGCCTTGTAGGTGTGGTGGGCGCGGGACAGGACGACGAAGCGGGGGCCGAGGGCGCGCAGGAGGTGGTCCAGGTCGAGGGTGTGGAGCTGGGTGGTGCGGTAGTCGCGGTGGGTGGGCGCGTAGAGGATGGCGACCGTGCCGCGGGGGATGCCGAGGCTTTCGCGGAGCCGGGCCACGTCGGCGGAGGTGGCGCGCTGGTAGATGTCGTTGCGCGGGTAGCCGTATTCGAGGGTGGTGTAGGCGGCGGGGTAGACGCGTTCCCAGACGAGTGTGGAGTGGCGGTTGGCGGACAGGACGTAGTCCCATTTGTCCACGTTCTTCAGTAGTGCCCCGAAGTCGGTGCCGCGGGCGGCGGCGGGGCGGTCCTGGAGGTCGAGGCCCATCAGCTTCAGGGGGGTGCCGTGCTGGGTCTGGATCATGATCTGGCCGGGTCGTTTGACCAGTCTGCGGTCGAAGTTGACGTTGTTGACCAGGTACTTGGAGCGGGCAAGGGCGGTCCAGTAGGCGGCCGTGCCGGGGCGGATGCGCGCGGTGGCGGTGGGCACCGAGTGATCGTGACGTGAGTCCGTGATCCAGGCGGTGCGGATGTGCGGGGCGTGTTCGCGTACGGCGGCCTCAAGCGCGCCGGGGTTGCAGCCGTAGCCCCGCCCCCAGTAGGAGGAGAACACCGCGCGGTCGGCGCGCACCGGCAGGCGCAGCTGGATCCGGTAGTGAAACTGCAGCGCTGCGCCCCTGACTTTGCGGCGTGCGGTGACTGCGTACCGCCTGGCCCTGCTGCGCACCCGCATGGCTGTCCACAGGGTCCGGTAGGTGCGGTGCGAGCCGAGGCGTACCAGGGTGTGCCGCAGCCGAGTGCGGGTCTGCACGCGGGCGCCGGGGACGCGGTAGCGGCGGTAGTGGGTGCGGGCCTTGCGCAGGAACGCGGGGCGGCTGCCGCGCGGCAACCGGTTCCGCTTGATGAAGATCGTCGAGTAGTGGTCGACCATCCGCCGGAACAGCACCGGCCGCCAGAGCGCCGAAAGCTCCGGGTGTGCGTCCAAGAACGCGAAGACACGCTCGTACTGGTCGAAGATCTCGAAGTGCCTGCGGGTCGCGGTGCCCAGGATGCTGCCCTGGCGCCGCTGCCGGTAGTGCACGCAGACCCGGTCGAGCGTGGCGATCGTGCCCGCCTTCATCAGGACCGGATACGTCCAGGGCGTGTCCTCGTACAGGCCCGGCGGGAAGACGAAGCCCTCGCGCTCGATGAACTCCCGGCGATACGCCTTGTTCCAGGCGACCATCAGCAGCCGCAGCAGGGCGGGCCGGTCGCTCAGTTGGAACGGGGCCTTGCCCTCTTCTGTGAGTAAGCCGGTGAATTGGTTGCGGACGGTCTCGCCGGACCAGTAGCTGCGTGCGTAGTCGTAGACGAGGACGTCCGGCTCGTCGGTCTCCTTGAGGCGGTCGGAGATGGCGTGCAGGGCGTCCGGGGTGAGGGTGTCGTCGCTGTCGAGGAAGATCAGGTAGTCGCCGGACGCGTGCTCCATGCCGGCGTTGCGGGCGCGGCCGAGGCCGACGTTCTCCGCGAGGTGCACGGACTTGACCCGGCTGTCGCGGGCAGCGAACTCGTCGATGATCGCGCCGCAGGCATCCGGTGAGCAGTCGTCGACCGCGATCAGCTCGATGTCCGTGAACGACTGGTCGAGGACGGACTCCAGGCATGCGTGCAGATACGCCCGCACCTTGTACACGGGGACGATGACACTGAACCGGGGCAAGGCGTATCCATGGGGGTCGGCGCGGGCATACTGCACGGAAACGCCCCGGGGGCCGGTCGGGTTACGCCGAATACGGCAGATGGGGGACGGCGCCGGGGCGGCCGGGCGGCTCCGCGAGCAGCGGGACAAGTCCGTTGACCAGGACGGAGATCCGGTCCGCGCACCGCCGCGCACACGCCCGGGACTTTCCGTACGGATCGAGTACGTCGTCGTCCTCGGGGCGGGCGGCAGGTGTGCGTGGGCCGTGTCCGACGCGGATGTACTCGGCGAGCGTGAAGCAGCGGGCGAGAGCCGTGGGCGCCAGGCGCACCGCCGCTTCCCGGTGTTCGCGTGCCAGGCCCAGGACGAGGCGAGCCCCGGCGACCATGCGGGCATCGAGGCGCCGGGCCGCGAACCGGTCCGGATTGCCGCCGAGCCGCACGAGTTCGTCGCTCATGGCCGGATCCATGGGCGAGCCCGGCACGGCCGAGGTGCCGGCGCTCACGGCGGGCGTGTCCGCACGGGCCGTCAGCAGCCGCGCGGCCAGCGGCGAGCGGCAGATGTTGCCCGTACAGACGAACAGCACATACCCGGAGGCGGGTTGAGAGCCGATCACGATGCCGGGTCGAGAACCCATTACGTTGCCGGGCATTCCCACGACAGCTGTGCCGACTCGGGCAGCAGCCGCTCCTGATCGGTGCGCGCGAGGGACAGCAGATTGGCCGCGTGCGGATGACCGCCCGGCAGGCGGCTCAAGTCCGCGGCCTCGGCACGCCGTACTTGCCGGCAGTGTTCGTCGATGACGTAGACGCGGCGGCCGTCCTCGTACAGCGCGTCCAGTACGTCACCGGGGCGCGATCCGCAGCCGCGGATCTGCGACGGCAGGTACTCGACGAAGAGCGCGGCGCCGGACCGCGCCACGGTATGGGCGGCGCCTTCGAGCACATGAGCCTCGTATCCCTCGACGTCGATCTTCATCACGTCCGGCGCGGGCAGGCCTTGGGCGATCAGGTACGAGTCGACGTCGACCCGGGGAACGGTCACCGTCTCGCCGCTCGGCGCATGGCCCGCGGTGCCTGCGGTGTGGCCGCCGCTGTTGACGCCCGACAGGTGCAGCGTCAGCTGGCCGGGGCCCGCGCCGACCGCGACGGCTTCGACACGTACCCGGTCCGCGCACTCGTTGAGCGTCAGATTCCGGCGCAGGGCACGGAGGTTGGCGGGCACCGGCTCGAAGGCGGTCAAGCGGCCGGACGACGGCAGCGCGGCGGCTCCGGAGCAGGCGTAGAGGCCGATGCTCGCACCGATGTCGAGGACGTGTGATGCGTGCGCCGAGAAGGTCTCGAAGAGGTCCAGTGCCAGCTGTTCGTGGCGGCCGGAGAGCAGCCCCGCCGCCGTGCAGCGCTCCCCGTCCGCCATGGTGAACCACAGTCCCCGGTAAGGCACTCGCACCCGTTTCCCGCGGGAGGGGAAGGCGATGCGGTGCAGCGCCGCCGACAGCGACGTGGTGAGGCCGCTGCCCTGCAAAGGGGTGCCGTGGACGGCACGCCGCCCGGCCCGCACGGCCGCGCACAGGGCCCGCTGGCGCACTCCGGCCGACCGGGTTTCCTCGTCCTGCTCGGTGGCGGCGCTCACCGCAAGCTCTCCGACAGCGGTCGGTCGGCGGGAGCGAGCCGTTGCCGGAGCGTGCCGTCGTCGTACCCGTACTTCTGGTCCTTGGGGATCCGCGCCATCGACAGGACCGCGCCGAGGACCGGAGTGCCGACCGCGCGCAGGGCCGCGACGGCCTCCTCGATGCGGCGGCGCGGGGTGATGCCCGCGCGGACCACCAGGACGGTTCCGTCGGCGTACGCGGCGAGGCTGGTGGTGTCGGCGACGTTGAGGACGGGCGCGCTGTCGACGACGACCGTGTCGAAGCGTTCCGTGAGTTCCGTCAGTACCTCCTGCATGCGCGGCGAGGCGAGCATCTCGGCCGGGTTGGGCGGCAGCTCACCGCTGGTGAGGACGGAGAGACCGTCGCTGTCGGTGTTCTGCAGGACCTCGTCCACCGAGGCGCGGCCGATCAGCACGGTCGTCAGACCGGCGCTTTCGACGAGTCCGAAGGTACGGGCGACCGACGGGCGCCGCAGATCGCCGTCGACCAGGCAGACCCGGCCCCCGGCCTCGGCCAGGGCCACCGCGAGATTCGCGGCGAAGGAGCTCTTGCCCTCATCGGGCCCCGCGCTGGTCACCAGGATGGTGCCCGCCTGCTGGTCGATCCGCGCGAACTGCAGCCCGGCGCGCACCAGTCGGATGGCCTCGGCCCGTTCTCCGTACGCGTCGCGGGTCATCGCCAGGGGGCGCTGGTGCGCCCTGCGGTCGTAGGGGATGGCGCCGAGCACCGGAAGTCCGGCCGCGGCGGCGAGCGCCGCGGTGTCGCCCACCGTGGTGTCCAGGCTCTCGCGCACCACGGCGAGGATCGCCCCGGCGAACAGTCCGGTGAGCAGTCCGCCGAGGATGTTGAGCAGCGGCCGGGGGCTGGTGGCCTCCTCGGGCACCTGCGCGGCGCTGATCACTTCGAGCCGGGTCAGCGGATCCGGCTGCGGGCCCTCGGGCAGCTCTTCTCCACGGGCGCGGGCCTCCTCCTCCTGCTTGGCCTGCTCCTCTTTCGTGAGCCGCTGCTCGGGAGTCTCCAGGAGCATCATCTGCTTCCTGAACTCTTTCGCGAGGGCGTCCGCCATGCGGGCTGCGGCCTCGGCGTTGCCGTCGCGCACGGTGATGTCGAGCAGGACGGAGTACGGGGGTGCCTCGGCGGTCACCCGGTCGGCGAACTCCGCCGGCGTGTCCGCCAGGCCGAACTTCTTCACGATGGGTTCGGTGAAGCGAGGGCTCGCGACGATCTTCGCGTACGACTGGACGCGTTGGGTCGCGACGTTCGCGTACTGGGAGCGCTCGGCCATGGTGTCGGCGCCCTGTGGCGCGGCGAACAGACGCGTGGTGGCCTCGTATTCGGGGGTGATCGCCGAGGTCAGCGCGGCACCGGCGGCCAGGCCGAGCAAGGTGGAGACCACGACGATGCGCCAGCGGCGGCGCAGCGTGCGGAGAAATTCGTGCAGATTCACCGGAGTCCAGCCTTCGCTTCCGCGTTCAGAAGGGTTCAGAATGGATAGGGGCGTTCAGGAGGTTCAAGGAGGTTCAAGGGAGTTCAAGACGGTTTGAGAAGGGTTTCGGGGAGGCTTCGCCGCCTTGTGCCATCTCTGGGCGAGCACGTGTCGGACGGTAAGGCAGCCGTAGCGGTGCCTCCTCGTGCCACGCCCCGGAGTGCCGCCCGCTTCACCCCCTGGGCGCTGCCAGCGTCGCGGCCTGGAGCTGCGTGGCACCTTGTCCGGCGAACCACCTGATGGTGCGGTCCATGCCCTCGACGAGCGGGACACGCGGGGTCCAGCCGAGCAGCGCCTGTGCCCTGCTGACGACGGGTTGGCGCCGCTCCGGGTCGTCCTGGGGCAGCGGGATGGAGACGATGTCGGAGTCCGTGCCGGTCATGTCGCGGATGAGATGGGCCAGTTCCAGCATGCTGACCTCTTCGGGGTTGCCCAGATTGATGGGGCCCGCGGCATCGGATTCGGCCATGCGGACGATCCCTTCGACGAGATCGTCGATGTAGCAGAGCGATCGCGTCTGGCTGCCGTCCCCGGACACCGTCAGGGGCAGACCGTTCAGCGCCTGGTGGATGAGGTTGGGGACCACCCGGCCGTCTCCGGCGCGCATCCGCGGGCCGTAGGTGTTGAAGATTCGGACGATCGAGGCGTCCGTTCCGCGGCTGCGGCGGTAGGCCATCGTGGTCGCCTCGGCGAATCGTTTCGCCTCGTCGTAGCAGCTCCGCGGGCCGATGGGGTTCACATGTCCCCAGTACGTCTCCGGCTGCGGATGGACCTGCGGATTTCCGTACGTCTCCGAGGTGGAGGCCAGGACGAATCGGGCGCCCGTGCGGGTCGCGAGGTCGAGCATGCGGCGGGTGCCCTCGGCGCCCACCCGCAGCGTCTGCAGGGGGTGGCGCAGATAGTCGGCGGGGGAGGCGGGGGAGGCGAAGTGGAGGACCAGGTCGGTCTCGCCGATCACGTCCAAGGGCTCGCTGACGTCACAGTTGATGAGCTGGAATCCCGGGCGCCCGACTAATGACTCGACATTCTCTGGACGCCCTGTCAGGAAATTGTCCAGGCAGAGCAGTTCGTCGAAGCCGGAATCCAGCAGCCTCTCGCACAGGTGTGCGCCGATGAATCCTGCGCCGCCGGTCACTACCGCTCTCATCAGGAATCCTCATCTCTCGTGCGCTCTCGCTCCGCTGTGGCCCAAGCTCGTGTTCCCTTGGGCTGCCTCGTGCGAGGGCGATGACGAACAACCCATGGACGATGACGAACAGCCCATGGACGGTGACAAATAACCCATGGACGGTGACACCACCCGTCAACACGGAAACATCTGTTTATTCACGCGAGTGGCGGTTGGACATGGCCGGGATGCAGGACGCCGAGGACCCCATCTGCTATATCCGGTTGATCATGGAAGGCAGACGGCGTGACGGCGGTGAGGGAGGCTCCGACCGCATCTTCGGTCTTGCCCTCTTAATCGTCGGCGCCGCCCCGGCCGTGGTCTTCCTCGACCGGGAGTTCTGCCATCCGTTCGTCCCCCCACCACAGGGACGCTGGGGCGTCCCACGCGCCTGGGAGTACGTCAACCCGGGCCGCTCCTCTCTCGCCGCGCTCTTGGCCGCGGTGGTCCTGGCGTTGGTCATCGCGCGATGGGCGCACGACTGGAGGGGCGTGCGCTGTCCGCGCCCGAGCAGCGGAGTCCTGGCCGCCGCTTGCGGTCTCTACGCGGCGCCGCTGGTGTCGGCGCTGCTGACCGGACACGGCGGATTCGGCGACTGGTGGCTGTGGCTGCCGATGGTGCTGCTCGCACTGCTCCGGTACGCGCCCTCGTACGGGCTCGACGGTCTGCTTCCCCGCATGCGCCGGATCCTGCGCATCTACACCTGGGGCAGTCTGCTCTCCCTCGTCCTGATCCGTGAGCAGGTCACCGAAGCCAACGGGAACGGCCTGTTCAACATGGGCTGGCTCGACGGCGAGCGGCTCGGCGGTGTCGCCGGGCATCCGATCCTGCTCGGCATGCTGGCGGGCGTCGCCCTCGTCGTCGAGGTCACCCCGATCGCGCGCGCCCGTCCCTGGCCCCTGCACGCCGCTGCTGCGGTCCTCGTGCTCGGCCTCAGCCAGTCGCGCACCGGCTGGGTCGCCGCCCTGCTCGGCCTGCTGCTCCTCTACCGTCCCGGCCGTCCGCCGACCCTGCTCTCACGCGGGCTCACCTGCGGACTGCTGGCCGTGCTCGGCACTGGCCTGCTGCTGCTCACCCCGGGCGCGACCGCCTCCGTCACCAGCGCCCTGTTCTCCGACGAGGTGGCCACCCTGCACGGGCGCACCGTGCCGTGGGAGACGGGGCTGCGGGCCTTTCGCGCGAACCCTCTGACCGGGTGGGGGCCACGCTTCTACCACGACGTCGGGTCCCCGGCGGGCGGCGCCTTCTCGCACGGCCACAGCCAGGTGATCCATACCCTCGCCACGGCCGGACTGCTCGGCGCCGCCGCGCTGGTCTGCTTCGTCGCCGTCCTGCTGCGGGCCGCCTCTCGTGCGAGACGGGCCAGTTGCGGTCTGGCGCCGGCGCTCGCCGTGATGACGCTCGTCTTCTGTGTCACCGAAGTGCCGCTGCGCTCGGACGGTTTGTCGCCGAACGTCCTGCTGGCGTTTGTCCTGATCACGGTGGTGACCGTCGCCCGGCGCGGCACCGTGAGGGTGATTCCCCCGCGTTCCGGGGGTCCTGCTCCTGTGGTGGCCCCCAGCCTCGTGGAACGCGTGTGAACGAGGTGCTCGCCGTACGGCTGCGGATCGTGGTCCTGTGGATCGTCGGGGTCGCCCCGGCCGGGCTCAGCGCGCTGGTGCTCAGCGGTGTGTACGAGCCGCCGAAGGTGTGGAGCGTACGCCGTGCATGGGGAAGCCCGGCAGCCGCCGAGAGTCTCGGCCTGGGCGCCTCCCCTCCGGCGCAGCTGCTCGCCCTGCTCCTCGTCCCGCTGCTGGTCACAACCGCCGTGCTGGGATGCGCACTCGCCCGCCGGGGCCGGAGCGCCGCGGCCTTCTGCGGCACCCTCGCCGTCGGCCTGGCCGTGCTGTACGGGGCGCGGCTGCTGTCCGCGCTGACCGGCCGCAGCGGCGGCGCCGGGCGGTGGGACCTGTGGCTGCCGCTGCTGGTGACGATCGCCCTGTGCCTGGCGCCCCGCCCGGCCCCCGGTGACGTACTGCCGCACCTGCGGGGCATCCTGCGCGCCTACACGTGGGGCGCGTTGGCCGCCCTCGCGCTCTTCGGTACGGCCGAGACCTTCGGGTATCCCGACACGGCCGAGCTGCGCCTCGGCTTCCTGCCCGGCCGGTTCATGGGCACCGGACTGCACCCCAACCTGCTGGGCCCGCTGGCGGCGTTCGCGCTCGCCGCCGAGTGCGTGCCGCTGCGCAGGGCCCGGCTGTGGCCGCTGCACGCCGCTGCCGCCGCCACGGTCCTGCTCCTGACGCAGTCCCGGACGTCCTGGCTGGCCTGCGTCCTTGGCCTGCTCCTGCTGCACCGGCCCGGTGCCCACCGGATGCTGCACCCGCTCCTGGCCCGCACGCTGGGCGTGGGCGCCGCCGTCGGCCTGGCGCTGCCGGTGCCCGGAGCCGTCGCCGCCGCGGCGCGAGCGGCCGGCAGCGGGGACATCGGCTCGCTGCACGGCCGCCATCTGCCGTGGCGTGCCGCACGGGAGGCGTTCGAGGCGCACCCGCTCCTCGGCTACGGCCCCCGGCTGTTCACCGACCCGCTCTCACCCGTGGGCGGCGCCTTCGGCCACGCCCACAACCAGCTGCTTCAAGTCCTGGCCACCAGCGGCCTTGTGGGCGCCGCCGGGCTGCTGCTCTTCGCGGTGGCCGCCGTGCGGCTCGCCGTCCGCTCCTTCGGCGCCACCGCGGGACTCTCCGCGGCGTGGCTCACCATGACGGCCGTCGTGGGCGTCACCGAGGTCCCGCTGTCCGGCACCGGCCTGTGGGTTCCGACCGCGCTCACCTCTCTGCTGGTCTGCGCCCTGCTGATGGCCCCCACCGGAGCGCCACCCCTCCCACTCCAGCCACTCCAGGAAAGACCACTGCCATGTACTGCTCCCCGGCGCCTCCCGTCCCCCGCGTCAAGCGCCTGATCGACCTCACCGGCGCGGTACTGCTGCTGATCGCCACAGCTCCCCTTCTCCTCGTCATCTCCCTGGTGGTGGCGGTGAGTTCACCGGGCGGCGTGCTCTACCGGCAGCGGCGCACGGGCCACGGCGGTCAGACCTTCGACATGCTCAAGTTCCGCACCATGCGGCAAGGGGCACACGCCCAGCGGGCCGCCCTCGCGGCGCGGAACGAATCCGGCGGCGGGCTGTTCAAGATCCGCGACGACCCGCGCGTCACACGCGTCGGACGGCAGTTGCGCCTCCTGTCCCTGGACGAACTGCCGCAACTGGTCAACGTCGTACGCGGCGACATGTCCCTGGTCGGTCCGCGGCCCCTGCCCGTCGAGGACTCCGGGTACACCGGCCCGGCCCGTGCCCGCCTCGACGTGCTGCCCGGGCTCACCGGTCTCTGGCAGGTCAGCGGCCGCTCCGAGCTGTCCTGGGAGGAGATGGTCCGGCTCGACCTGCACTATGTACGGCACTGGTCGGTCCGCCTCGACCTGAAGATCCTCGCCCGCACCCTGCCCGTCGTACTCGCCGCGCGCGGCGCCCACTGAACCGCACCCATGCCGGCCGCATCCGCCAGCACCTCGCGCAACCTCCTGTGGAACTACGGAGGTTCCGCCGCCGCGTTCCTCGTCCAGCTCGGCTACACCGCCCTCACCGCGCGCCTGGTCGCCCCGGGCCAGTTCGGTGCCTACGCGCTGGCCCTCACCCTGACGACCCTCCTCTCCTACTTCGCGGGCAACGGCATGGCGGTCTGCCTGCTGCGCGCGGACACCCTGACCCGCTCCCTGCTCCGTACCGCGCTGCGTGTCGCCGTCGGCAGCGGCCTGGTGTGCTGCGCGACCGTGCAGCTGGCCGCCGCCTTGGTGGGCGGCCTGTTCGGCATCGCCGACACGGTCCCCCTGCTGCGGCTTCTCGTCCTCCAGTTCCCGCTCACCGCGGTGGCCGTCACGCTGTGCGCCGCCCTGCGGCGTCTGGGGCGCGCACAGTCGGCGGTCCTCGCCGAAACGGGAGGGCAGCTGGCGGGTTCGACGGCGGGCGCGGCGCTGCTGCTCGCGGGCTGGAGTCCCTACGGTCTCGCCATGGCCTGGCCGGTCAACGGCGCGGTCTGTCTGCTCATCGCCCACCGCATGCTGTCGGGCGGCGGCCCGCTGCCCGACGGGCCGGCCGTCGGCGTCCGCCAACTCCTCGGCCTCTCCAGCTTCTTCGGTTCCACCTCCTTCGTCAGCTCCGCTGTCTCGCAGCTGCCGGTGGGCTGCGCGGCCTTGCTGGGACCCGCCGTGGTCGGCTACTTCTCCCGCGCACAGAATTTCGTCGTGCTGCCGCTGACCGTCCTCAACCAAGGGCTTGCCCGAGCGGTCGCGCCCCGGCTCGCCGACAGCGGGCGGCCCGACGAGCACCACCCCGGACGACGGCTCCTGCCGCACCGGGACGTGGACGACGTGGTGTGCGCGGCCTCCGCCCTCGCCCTGGGCGTCTTCGGCGTGACCGCCGGGCTCGGCCCCACCGCGCTCGGCCTGCTGCTCGGCCCCGGCTGGGAGCCCGCGGTCGCCCTCGTCCCCTGGCTGAGCACGGCCGCCGGACTCTGCCTGATCTGCTACAGCGGCCTGGCCCTTGACCAGATCCGGCACGCCCCGCGGGCCATCGTCGCCGCACAGGCCGCGATGGTCACCGCGAGCCTCCCGGTGCTCGCCGTCGCCGCCGCACGCGAGAGCGTGACGTGGTGCGCGCTGGCCATGGCGGCGGGACCGGCAGCGGGGCACGCCGTGCAAGTGGCGTGCTGGCGACGTGATCGCGTGCTGCGGGTGCGGGCGCTGCTCTGGGCGCACACGGTGCACGCCGGGATCGGCGCGGGCCTGTTCCTCGTGAGCTGGTACGCCACTCGCGGAGAGCGTTCCGTGAGCGCCCTCGGCCTTGGGCTGCTCGCCCTGGGGCCGTGCGCGGGTGCGTTGTGGCTGGGGCGGCGGGGCGTACCGGCGTTCCGTGTGGCCGAGCGGCGCGGCTACGCCGGAGGCGGTGGCCGGAGGTCAGACCAGAAGGCCCCGCAGCCCCGTTGAGAACCGATGGCTCATCCCGTCGATCGTGTACCGGGCGGCCTCCGCACGGCACGCCCGGCGCAGGCCCTCGACCCGGGGACGGTCCACGAGCAGGGCGGCGACCTCCTGGGCGTACGCCCTCTCGTCGCCGCGGACGACCACCGCGGTGCGGCCGTCGGCCACATAGTCGAACTCGACACTGTGGTACGGCCAGGCGGTGGTGACCAGCGGGGTGCCCAGGACGAAGGAATCCACCGCGCACAGACCGACCCGGCCGGGCATCAGCATGACGTCGGACACCGCCCCGTACCGGGCCTTCGCCGTGGCGGACGTGACCGTACCGAGCGCGACGACAGGGCTGCCCGGTTCGGCCGCCGCCGCCTCGACCAGGGAACGCTGCGCCCCGTCTCCGGCCACCAGCAGTCGGAAGCCCGGCAGTAGCTCGGCGACGATGCGGGCCGCCGCCAGCAGGAACGGGATGCGTTTGGGCGCGTCCAGACCGCCGATGTACCAGGCGGTGCGGCCGGGACAGAGCCGGTGGCGGGCACGGAGCCGGACCAGATCCTCGGCTTCCACCGCCGCGTACGCCGTGGTCAGCTCGTCCGTGTCCACCGTGTTCCGCAGCACCGTGACCCGATCCTCGCGCACCCCCCAGCGCAGGGCCGCCCGGCGCCCGCTCTCCGTATACGCGAAGTACCAGTCCGCCCGCCGCGCGGCCCAGGCCTTGACGGCCCCGGCCAGGGGCACGGCGCGACGTGTGTGCGGATCGCCGTGGCCCCACAGGGCAACCCGCGGGCCCGCACCGCGCGTGCCCCGCAGCAGAGGGGCGTACGACTCAGCAGCGTACAAGGCATGCTCCAGGACCAACGCATCGCAGTCACGGGCGAGTTCGCCCAGGTGGCGCCGGACCAGGGTGCGCCCGCCGGGCAGGGGCAGTTCCCGCTGGCGCAGGGGCACGGCCCCTTCGAGTCGGGCCGCGTCTGCGCGCCGGGCCTGGTCGCCGTGCGGCGCGCCGTGGGCCACGACCAGCTCGATGCCGTGCGCCGCGAGGTCCGCGGTCATCCGCCGGAACAGCGGCACGCGATAGCCCGCCAGATACGGCTGGACCACCACCACCCTGGCCCGTGCTCCGCTCACGACACCCTCGCCGCCGCGCCGACTCGGCCGCTTTCGGCGAGGACCTCGTCGTAAAGCCGCGTCATACGCCGTTGCCAGACGTGCTCGCTGAAGTGCGTCTCATACGTGCGCAGGCACTGATCGCGCAGTTCGGGGAAGCGTCGGGTGGCCTCGCGCAGCGTCGGCGCGAGCGGGTCCTTGACGGTCATGACCGCGCCCGTGCCGTGGGCCCGGACGGTGTCGGCGGCCACCGTGCCGTCCATGGCGAGCACCGGAAGGCTGGACGCGAACGCCTCCGTGCAGGTCAGCGAGCAGGAGGCCTCCGGTGACACGCTGGGGAAGACCAGGCCGCGCCGCCGGAGCATCACCTGGCGTACGGCGGCCCGGTCGAGACGGCCGAGGAAGCGGACCGAGTCCGGCGCCGCCGCCCAGCAGGCCGAGGCCAGTTCGCCGTCGCCGACGACATCGAGCGGCTCCCCGGCGGGCCAGCGTTTGAGCAGGCCGAGGATGCCCTTCTGCGCGTTGAGGCGGCCCACATACAGCCAGGCGTCGCGGTATTCCCGCGCCCCGTCGACGGACACCGCCGGTACGGAGTTGAGCACGAGCGCCAGCTTCCGCTCGGGAACGCCGGCGCGCAGATAGGTCAGCCGGGAACGCTCCGAGAGGACCACCACACGGTCCGCGCGGCGCAGCAGCGGATGCCCGGCCGCCCCGTGCCGGTTGGCCAGGGCCAGGGGCAGGCTGGCGAGCCGCGAGCCGCGGTAGCAGCCGTGGTGCAGGCCCGCCCAGCGGTCGCCGTCGGGGCAGCGCGTGCAGGGCACGCCGTCCTTGAGGAGGTTGCCGCCCACGCACAGGGGGCGGAAGTTGTGCTGCGTGACCACCAACGGGCCGTCCCAGCGGTCCAGCCAGTCGTGTCCGTAGTTGGGGAAGAGATTGTGGACGTGCACGATGTCCGGCTGGACGCGGCGCAGGTCGTCCAGCGGGTGATGGCCGCGCCCGCTCGCGACGCGCAGCGCGGCCCGCACCGGGTAGAGCGGCCCGCCGCTGAGCTCGTCGGTGTGGGCGCCCACCACCGTGACATGGTGGCCGGCTGCCTCCAGCGCCCGCTGCTGGTCCCGGACGGCTTCGTTCTCGCCGCAGGGCCAGCGCCCGGTATAGAAGCTGTGGACGAGAGCGACCCTCATCCCGCGCTCTCCTCGGTCGTCGGGGTGCTCTCCGCGTGCCCGAAGTCGATATCGGCACTGGGCCCGGTGAGCACACCCATCCCCAGGACATACCGCTCCACCAGGCCGTGCTCGGCGGCGAACTTCTGGTAGCCGAGCCGCGCCTTGTAGTCGTCGCCCGGGGGACAGTCGTCCACGACGATGACACCGCCCGGCGCGAGGCGTGGCCACACCTTCTCCAAGGCGGCGTACACCGGCTGTGAGAGGTCGACGTCGATCAGGCAGGCGGAGATCTCCGGGGGCAGCTCCTCGGCCGGCAGGCGCACGATGTCCCCCTGCACGAACTGGACGTCCGGCGCGCCCAGGGTGCGGGCCGAGCGCCGCACGGCGGGCAGCGAGATGAAGTCGAAGGTCCGCCGCAGCCGCTCCGGCGTGCCCAGGCCGACATCCGCGCTGAACTGCTCGGGCACGAAACCGCTGAAGGTGTCGATGGCGACGTACTTCTTGGGCGTGCCCGCCTGCCGCAGCATCCGCTCGCTCCAGATCGCGGTGCCGCCCAGTGAACAGCCGACTTCGACGACGTCTCCGGGCACGTCGCGCGTCTGCATCAGGACATGGGTCCAGACATAGAGCCGCTCGGGCCCGATCCTGATGGGCGGACAGTTGTTGATGTAGGGGCCGAGCGGGGTGCGCTTGACGAGCCCGTATGCGCGGGCTCTCAGCTGGCCGACGGTCATCATGGTCACTCCTTGTCGTCCGGGGCGGCGGGCGCGCACACGAAGGTGGGCGGGCGGACGGCGATCCGGGCCAGGTAGGCGGGGTTGTTGCGCAGATAGCGGCGCCACAGGCGGTGCGGCTCCTTGGCCAGGCGATAGGCCCACTCCAGACCGTGCCGCTGGAGCAGTACCGGGGCCTGGGGCTTGAGCCCGGCATGGAAGTCGAAGGCGGCGCCGACGCCGAGCAGCGCCGGGGCGGTGAGACGGTCGCGGTGCTCGGCCATCCACCGTTCCTGTTTGGGCGTGGACAGGCCGACCCACACCAGGTCCGCGCCGCTGTCGTTGATGCGCCGGACGACATCGGCGTCCTCGGCCGCGGTGAGCGGCCGGAAGGGAGGGGAGTACCTGCCCGCGATCTTCAGCCCCGGGAAGCGCTCGGCCAGGCGCTGCGCCAGCAGCTCAGGGACGCCCTGCCCACCGCCGTACAGATAGGAGGACCAGCCCCGCCCCGCGGCCCGCTCCAGGACGGCGAGCATCAGGTCGGGTCCGTAGACGCGCCGCATCCAGTACGCCCCGGCCCGATGGCCCGCCCACACCATGGGCATGCCGTCCGGCACGGTGAGTCCGGAGGCGTTGTGCACGCGACGCAGCCCGGCATCGCGGACGGATTCCATCACTCCGTGCACCCCGGTGACGCAGACGTAGGAGCGCACCCGGTTCTCGATCCAGTGGTCGATCTCGTCGAGGGCGATCTGCGGGGTGAGCGCGCTGATGTGAGTGCCGAGTACGTCGATGCGCGGCACCGGCGGCGGCGCGGCGAAGGCCGTCATCCGGCGAAGTGGGGGTCACCGTCGCGGCGTGCCCGCACTTGGTCGTGCACCCAGCGGTAGGTCGCCTCGAGGCCGTCGAGGAGGGCGGTGGAGGGCTGCCACCCCAGCTCCTTGTAGATCTGGGTGTTGTCGCTGTTGCGGCCGCGGACACCTAAGGGCCCGGGGACGTGTCGGCGGGCGAGCCGCACACCCGCGATCTCCTCGACGATGGCGTACAGCTGGTTGATGGAGACCAGCTGGTCGGAGCCGATGTTGAGCGGCTCGGAGACCTCACTGCGGGTCAGCCGCAGGGTGCCATCGACGCAGTCGTCGATATAGGTGAAGGACCGGGTCTGCTCGCCGTCCCCCCAGATCTCGATCTCCTGGGCGCCGGTGAGGACGGCGGTGGCGACTTTCCGGCAGGCGGCGGCCGGAGCTTTTTCCCGCCCGCCAGTCCATGTGCCCCAGGGGCCGTAGACGTTGTGATAGCGGGCGACGCGGGTGGCGAGCCCGAAATCCTCGTGGAAGTGGCGTGCCATCCGCTCGCTGAACAGCTTCTCCCAGCCGTAGCCGTCCTCGGGCATCGCCGGGTAGGCGTCCATCTCGCGCAGCGGGACCACGGCGGTATCGGTCTGTTTGTCCGCGGCGTAGACGCACGCGGAGGAGGAGTAGAAGTAGCGTCCGACGCCGCATTCGCGGGCGGCGATGAGCATGTGTGTGCTGGAGAGCACGGACAGCATGCAGGCCGCCTTGTTGTGCTCGATGAATCCCATGCCGCCCATGTCGGCGGCCAGGTGGTACACCTCGCCCGCTCCGCCGTCGCACACCTGGAAGCAGGCGTCGAGCCCGGAGACGTCGTGGATGAGATTCTCGGCCTGCGGGTGTAATTGGTACCACTCGTGGAACGGTTTGCGGTCCACGGCGCGGACGGACTTGCCTTCCGCGATGAGGGTGCGGGTGAGATGCCCCCCGATAAAGCCCCCGGCTCCGGTGACCACGGCGTCGATGCCCGGCACAGTGCGGCTCCTGATCTGTTGTGGACTGATACGACAGATATGAGGAACCTTTTGACAGGTGGTCGCCGAAGTTCGTGCATGACACTCCGTCAGTCACCGAATGCCGCCGCAGATTCACTGGCCCGGCGCCGTCCGACCGTCCACTTGATTCAAACGAACCCATTTCGACCAGACGTATGAATCTGCCGTAGGTCATGGTGGGGCATCGCTGCGTGGCACCGCCCGTAAGGCATCTTTTCGGTTATGCAAGATCCGTTTTGGTATGAGTACAGGCGCCTGGGCTTATTACCCGACGGCCCCGGTGAGCAACTCTGTGGTGATTGCCCCCCTGTGGCGAGAGAGGGTGCGCAAACAGCGCCCGGCCTTTCGTCACAGGGGGGCTGCACGGCTGAGCAGGGTGCGGGCAGCGGTCTCACGGCGGTGGGGATACAGGATCCTGCGCATGCCGTTCAGCCGGCGGGCGGCGCGGGTGGAGCGAAGCGTCGGGTAGACGTCGAGGTAGGCCTGCCAGTGGGTCAGGGCGGCCTCCCGGTGACCGAGGCGGAAGAGGGTCTCGGCGAGGCGGGCCTGAGTGAGCGCGCGGGCGTGCCGCTCGCCGGGCGTCCGCAGGCGGAGCGAGGCGGTGAGGGCGCTGATCGCGCCGGGCCGGTCGCCGAGGATGGCGAACGTCTCGGCCCGCTGGTAATGCAGTGCACCCAGTGAGTAGTTGGTAAAAGGGCCCGGCGTGAAGTCGGACTGGGCGTACAGGCGCTCGGCGGTGGTCAGCGCGGTCAGTGCGGCGCGTCGGCTGTCGTGGGACTGGGCGACGGCCAACTGGGCCTGTGCGTAGGCCTGGACGAGCGGCGGGGCGCTCTGGGCGACGGTGACGGCGCGTTCCGCCAGGTGCACGGCGGCGGGGGTGCGGTGGCCCAGGTCGTGGGCGTGGGTGGACATGGCGCGCAGGGCGACGGCGAAGATGGCGGTGTCGTCGGCGTTGACGGCCAGCCGGGCGGCGGTCTGGTGGTAGTGCTGGGCCAGCGCGTCGGCCCCGTCACCGGCGCACATGATGCCGAGCAGCAGGGTCAGCTGCGCGGCGTCCGACAGGAGGCGGCGGTGGATCCCTTCGCTGGCGCTGGCATGCAGGTAGCTGGCGACGTCATGGTTGAGGTAGGCGGCAAGGGCGGTCCGCATGTATCCGCCGCCGTGCAGGTTGGTGGCTTCGGCGAAGACGCGGGCCATGGCCTGTAATTGTTCGTCCTCCGCCTGCCCGGCGCGGCGTACGGCCGTGGTGGGCGGCGTATGCCTGATCAGCCGCTCGGGGTCGGGGGCCTTGAGGGCGGCGATGCTGTAGGGGTTGGTGTTGAGCGTGTAGCGGCGGCTGGGGTCGAGGTCGGCTCGGGTCAGCACGGACAGTTCGTACACCGGGTCGGATTCCCAGGACATCTCCGGCAGCGGGGTCGGCACGCGGCTCAGGCCCGCCTCGGCAGCGGGGATCGGCCTGCCCAGCTTCCTGGACAGGGCTTCCAGGAGGAACCCCGCGGCGGGCGGGCGGGGACGCGTGCCGGAAATCCAGCGTGAGACCAGGGACCGGTCGCAGCGCAGGGGTTGTCCGTTCTCGGCTGCAACTGCCCTGACCGCGGCGCCCAGTTGGGATCCGCTCCAGCCGGTCTCCTCAACCAAGAGCTTCAGACGGGTGTTCGGTATGCGGGTCATAGCTGCTCTTCCTGCTCTGGGTAAACCAGACCACCCGGCAGCGGCTCCCGACTTCAGCGGCCTCGCCTTTCACCGCATCCACTCCCGTCGACTGCTGATGTGGCCTGAGTCGTGGATACGGATATGGATACCCAGCCCTTGCTTTGCTTCAACAGGGGTATGGCACCGTTTGCCCGGTGATTGGCAGCCGCCGAGGGGGCGGCTGCTCGGGCAGAGGCCACCGGCAGCCCCCGTGGCCGTCGACCACCCGCCATGCGGCTGGGGCGAGTTGGGCCCCTACCTGGGCTCCTTGGGCAGCGCCTACGGCTGGAGCCGAGGGAGAGTGTCCCTCCTCGGCGTGGGGCGAACCGGCCATCTCGGTGACGTTCCCATAGGCGCAAGGTTGCATCGCTTGCACCACATTCAGGGCGAGGTCCCGCCGGGGGCAGATCCGGCGGGACCTGGAGCTGTCCGACAGTTAAGAAGACTTCGCCTGTTCCTTGTCGACCACCAGCGCATCCGGAGCGGTGGTCTTGACGGACTCGATCCCATTCATGCACGAGGCCTTGCTCTCGTATGCCTCGCCGACCGCGATGATCTCGCCGTTGCCTGCCTTGAGCCGGAATCGGTACTTGTTCGCCTTGTCTTTATATATTTCAAACTTGCCTGACATGGCACGTCACCTTTCAAAGTGCCCCCTGTGGTGACGGTAAGCCGGAGAGCGGTGCCGCGCAGCTTTAAGGAGCCGCGCGGCTTTAAGGAACTGAGGGGCTGTCGGCATGGTGATGGCCCCTCAGTTGTCAGTCCTCGGTCTGGCGGCGCCGTTCTTCCTCTTCGTGGCGCCGGATGGTTTCCATGTCCGCCTCGGAGAGGCTGCCACTGCCGTCCGCCGAATAGGCGACCAGGTCGAAGTCGTCCTGGGCGGGAGATTCGGCACCCGCGTAGAGGTCGGCCGTCGGGTACGTCTGCGGAGGCAGGCTCGGTGCCCCGGCCGGCTGCAGGGACTGTCCCTGTTCCGCGGCGGCGAGCAGGGCGTCGACCATGGCCAGGATCACTCCGCGTTCGCGGCGGGTGAGCCGGTCGGCCCGGGCCGGCATGACGAACGGCTCCAGCGGGCGGTCGCGGTACATGCCCGCCGCCTGCTCGATGGCGGCAGGGGGAACGCTGAGCGCCAGCGCCAGGCCGTCGATGGTTTCGCCGGTGAGGAGCCCCGCGTGATCGCCACGGGCGATCCGGCCGATCGTGCCATGGCTGACCCGCCCGCTGCTGCGGGCTGCCGCGGCGCGGTAGCTCAAGGGGCGTTCGGGGCTCCCGAGTTCGGCCAGGCGTGTGGTGACAAGTTCTCGAAGGTCATTCGTCATCAGGTGTAAATCTCCCACAAATCGCAGGTAGCGGAATTCTGCACTGCCGACCCGTTACGGAGGGGGTCCAGGGGCCTCGGATCAGCTCGGGTTGCCATCTGTCCGAACGTTGGATTATGTTACGTGAGTCACTTTACATCAGGTGCTGAGGCGTCCGCCCACCTGCGTGAAGTGGCTGGTCAGCGCCCCGGCGGCTCACGTGACTGCGCCCTGCCTGATCTGCGCGGATGGCGCACCCCCGGGGCGCTCGACCGCAGGCCCAGCCGCTGAGCGGCAAGGAAGGAATCGTCAATGCCTGCTCCACACACCACCTCTTTCCCTACCGGTCAATACACCCTGCCTCCCTTCAGACCGCAGTGTGAAGGAGACTTTCCGTGTCGCACGTCTTAGCTCCGACATCCTTATGCCATGCCGGCACGGCCCATACCCTGCCCACCACCCCCCAGGAGTGGGACCGGCTGAATGACACCCTGGCCCGCTACGGCTACTCGGTTCTGCGGGCATGGATCGGGGACGGCACCGTCTTCTCCCGCATAGACGCCCTCCTGCACATCCGGCTCGCGCCTTCCATGGATCTGCGGGACGACCCTGATGCGGCCGCCGAACTTGCCGGCCTGACCGTAGCCGTCGCCATCCCTGCCTTCCGTGATCAACTCGAGCACGGCAGCAGCTGGGACCCCCGGCGCGGTGCCTCCCTTCGCACCTACTTCATCGGCCAGTGCCTGATGCGCTTCCCCAACGAATACCGTCGCTGGCTCCGCGAGCACCGCGCCGGCGCCTGCCTCACGCCCGCCGCCGTGCATACCCCCGACCTCCCGGACCCCCACCCTGGGCCGGACCAGGCCGTCGCCTTGCACCTGGATGCCCTGAGCGTCCTGGCCAAGGCCCCCGTCCGCACCCGCACGGCGCTGGCGCACGTCGCGGTCGGCTACTCCCATCGCGAAGTCGCCAGCCGTCTCAACACCACCCCGAAGAGCGTCGAGATGCTCCTGCGCCGCCACCGCAAGCGGACTCCGGCCGACCCTCATTGCTGAGCCCGCCTCCTGCCGTCCGACATCAGCGTGCTTTCCCTACCCGCTAAGGAATCGAACCCATGCTGTCTCGAATCACTGACCGTCTTCGGCTCCGCCGTCGTTCTCCGCACACCACCGAGACCTCCGCGGAACACACGGCTCTCCTGTCTGAGGTCGCCCCGCAGCATCAGCTCACAGAATTTCCCGGCACTCGCTTCTTCCACCTCGGGGCCGAGAATCCTTACGTCGGCACTGTGCGCGCCATGCTGATTGATCGCGGCGCCGGTGATTTCTACACGCTGCCGGTCACCAGTGAATGGACCGTCGAGGACCGCCAGGCCTGCATGGCATTTCAGCGTGCACAGGGCTGGGAGGCGCATCGTGCGACGGGCACCCCCGACGCGGATACCTGGCGCCTTCTCGTCAATGACTACGGATGCGATGTCGTACGTACTCAACATCGCGCACTCACCCACAAGCACCCCAGCGGCGAAAACATTGACCCCTCTTCGGTTCCTGAGTTTCCCGGCGACGAATACTTTGGCCCAGGACAGGCCAACGTCTGGGTCCTCATGCTCCGTCTGCGGCTCATCACCCATGGTGGCGCCGACGACCAGCGCGCCCTCCTCGACGACGACCCCGCCCTTGACGCAGCTCGTACCTGGGACGAGGGCCTGCGCTATGCCTGCACCCGCTACCAGCTGTCATTAGGGTGGCGTGGCACGGCAGCCGACGGCTATCCGACACTTGAAACCTGGACCCGGCTCTTCGCCTTCCGGTCCCAGAGCCTTGCCTGATGCCCCTCATTTTCCTGAACACCGCTTCACCTGCCCCGTGGTGTCGTCGGTCAAGAGGAAATCGGAGCAGTACGCGGACCAGCCGTCCGGACCTCGGATCGCCCAGCCCGAAAGCCTGCCCATCGAACGGCCGCACGCCGTGCACGAGGTCGGCCGAAGATTGGGAATGGCCCGGCCGCGAAGCGTGGAAAGGGTCGTTGCGTGAGAGTCTCCACGCCCGGTGCCCCGATCTAAGGAGGAGCGCATGCAGCTTATTATTCAAGCAGTAGGCCAATAGACGAAGGACATTCCAGGGCCTTGGTCCATTTGGCTGTCCACGTACTCCTCAAGTGGCTCCTGTGTGACGACGGGCCAGCTCCTTCTGTACCGCAGCCAAAAGGAACGCGAAGTCCACCCGCTCGGTGTAGAAAGGTCCCGCGGCGGCCACCAGCTGGGGAAGCCGCTCGGCCATGCCTTCCAAGATGGCCGTATGCGCGCGGCCCAGGCCGTCCGGACGGGCGCCACGCGCCCACTCCAGGAGCGTGCCCGCGCACTCCAGCAGCACCGAGCTGTTCCCGGCCGCCGCGACGACCCGGTCAGCGGCCTCGTCGTACTCCTTGAGGAGGAGCCGGTGGAACTCGTGGTCGCGGAAGGTCTTCAGGCGGGCTTCCGCTTCGGCGGTGCGCTGCGCGTACTCGGGTGACTGGTAGAGGGACAGCAGAGCCGCGTACTCCGCGGATACCGAGCGTGCCTCTTCAAGCTGCTGCGTCAGCCGGTCGTAGAGCGCCGCACGCTCGGGATCGTGGGCGGACAGGCCGACTCGCTCCATCCAGTCCGGCGCGTACTTCGCCCGCTCTGTGCCGTAGACCGAGACCATCCGCTCCATGTCGTCACTGCGCGCATACAGCGCGACGACGCCCCGCGCGCGGACCATGTTCAGCATCGACCGTGCGTCCGGCTCCCTGCGGACGCGGTCCAGCAAGAGGCGCAGGCGGGTGGTGTCGGCGTACCCCTCGGCCGCGGCGACCGCCTCCTGCAACTGACGTTCACACGCGGCGAGTTCGTGTGGCTTCAGGCTTGCCAGATTCTTCGCGTTGGGCCCCTGGACATGCGCGATGACGGCCTGCAGCCCCGTGATCTCCTGGCTGCCGCGCAGGACTGTCGCCCGGGTGGCCTCGATCTCCTCCAGCCGAGCGCGGGCCGCAGCGGCCTCATCCTTCTCCCGTAGGCGCTTCTCCCGCGAGCGCGCGGGCAGCAGGGCAAGAGGGAGTACGCGCGAGGGCGTGGCCTTGTGCTGCTTCTGTTGCAGTCGGCTGATCTGCTCATGCGCTCTCGAACGTTCCGGTTCGAGGCTGCCCAGATACGCCTCGGTGCCTCCGGCCACGGCGGCCCACTGGAGAGTCAGGAACTCCCGCGCCGTGGCGAGCCGGTGCGTGTCGAGCGGGTCGGCGCTCGACGTCAACTCACCGATGAGGTCCTGGACTTCCTCAAGCCCCATCCCGAGCAGGGTGGCCCGGAAGGCCCGCAGTTCCGCCTGGCTCCGCTGCTCTGCGGCCAGGTGCGGGTCCGCTCCGGCAACGGCGCCTGGATCTGGATCCATCTCGGCTGCGACCGGGCCGGTGAACCGGCGTAGTTCCTGCTCGACCACGCCCATGATCCGCGTGGCTTCGGCACTGAGCTCACCGGTGACGGCAGTCGCCGTCTGTCCGGCCCGGCAGGCCGTGCGGTAGAAGGACGCGGCCGCGTACGAGGCGGCCCACCGCAGGATCGCGCGAGTGCACCAGTGCGGCAGGGGAACGGCGTCGAAGAGAACCTGCCGGGCGTCCGCGGGGGCCTTGGCCAGTGTGCCGCCCGCCCAACGGGACACCTCCACCAGGGAGTTGCCCACTTCCTGTGCGCAGGCCCCAGGGCCTTGGTGGGCGAGGGCGGTCAGGGCGCGGCCCAGGGCCTCGTGTACCGCCTCCTCCGCCGACGCGGCGCCGCCGCGCACCGCCTCCGCGGCCTGGGCCGTCGCGTCGGGCACGGCCTGGAGCAGCGCGGCGACCGTGTGCCGGGGCAACAGGGCAGAGACAGCGGGCGGCAGCGGCAGCAGCTCCGAGATCCGCCGATCGGGCAGAGCCGTGAGCCACGCGGTGGCCTCCGTTGCCGCCTGGGCCGTCGCAGTCGCCATGTGCTGTGCGCAGGCCCCAAGGCCTTGGTGGGCGAGGGCGGTCAGGGCCCGGCCCAAGGCCTCGTGCACCACCTCCTCCGCATGATGTGCGTGGTCGGCGACGAGACCCACCGCATTGCCGAGGTTCTCGGAGACCTGGTCCAGGGTGTCGCAGAGGACCGGCATCCGGTCGGCGGCGGAGGCAGACGCCGGGTGCCGCAGAGCCGTCTCGCGCCGAGTGCTGGGCCCCGGCCGTCCGCCGGACCACTCCAGCAGCTCTCGGCCGAGCCCGAGGGGGACGTTCACCACGGCTGGAGGGGCGGGCCGCAGTGCGGGGCCGGGGCCGGCCCCCGCGCGTACCGGTGAAGCAGCACGGGTCGTACGGCGTACCGCAAGACTCTCGAGTTCTGGCATCGGATCACTCCTCGCTGTGGGAATCGCTGACCTCGGGACAGGGAGGATCGTGACCAGGCGGAGCGGCTTCGGCCTCCGGCTCCGACGCGGTCAGCCCGTACCTATAGGCCAGGAGCGCTGCCTGGGTGCGGCTTTCCACGCCGAGCTTGTCGAGGTTGCGTGAGACGTACGTCTTCACACTCGACCGGGGCCAGTTGAGCCTGTCGGCGATCTCCGCGTTGGTCAGACCCGCACCGATGAGGGCGAGCACCCGGCGTTCGCTCTCGCTCAGGGTGCACAGCTTCTGGTCGATCGCACCGGCCTGGGCCGGCGCACGCTCGGCGGCCTGCCGCACCAATCTGCTCAGTACGTTGTCGTCGATCACCCGGCCGCCCGCCACCACCGTGCGCAGCGCCGCGAACAGCTCCTGTGGCTGCAGATCCTTGAGCAGAAAGCCGGAGGCACCCGCCCTGAGCGCGTCCAGCACCCGGGTGTCGGCGTCGTAGACGCTCAGTATGAGGACGTGGGGCGGTGTGGGCAGCCGCATCAGCAGGCGGGTGGCCTCGAGGCCGTCCAGACCAGGCATGCTCAGGTCCATCAGAACGACGTCCGGACGGTGCTTCTCGGCGAGGGGTACCGCGTGGGTGCCGTCGTCGGCCTCGGCGACTACCTCGAACCCTTCGGCGTACTCGACCAGGGTTCTCAACCCCGCCCGGACGATGACCTGGTCGTCTATCACCGCTATGCGAATGCGCACTGCCCGTGGCCCTCCCGGCCCGTGCCTGTGGGGAGGACCACTTCGAGGCCGAAACCGCCGCCGGGTCCAGGGCCGGCCGACATACGACCACCAACCTCGGTGACCCGCAGTTCCAGCCCTGCCAGGCCCATCTTTCCGGAGCTGTCCACGGGTGCGGTACCGGCGGACGCGCCGTTGCGTATCGCGAGTGCCACCTGCTCGTGTCGATAGGACAGGCAGACCTCGACCGCCGCTCCCGGAGCGTGCTTGATGATGTTGGTGAAAGCTTCTCTGCAGGCGCGCTGGAGCAGCTGCTCCAGCGGTGGGGACAGCAGTCGGGGCGCGCCGTTCACGCGGCATCGCACGTCCATGCCGGCCGACACCATTTTGTCCGCCAGCGTGCCCAGGAACTCCGCACAACTGGTCCGGGACCCCACGGGATTGTGCCGGGGACCCCCCTCCCGCAGTGCTTCGAGCAACTTCCGGAGATCACCCAGCATGTGGCGTGCCGCCTCGAGTACCGCGTCGGCGGCCTGCCGGGCCCGGGGCGGCAGCCCCGGCACCTGCTGGAGTGCCCCGGCCCGCAACGCCAGGCTGGTGGCTTGGTGCCCCAAGTGGTCATGGAGATCGAACGCGATCCGCGTCCGCTCCTCCAGCAACGCGAACCACGTGACGTTGTCCGCGGCGTCCACAAGGCCGGCACACCGTTCCCGCAGGGCTGCCTGCTGAGCTCGCTGGTATCGCACCAGCCCGCCGAAGACCGCGGGAAGGATCAGGTCGATGCCCGCGCGGTGGCACATCTGGATGACGCTCCCGTCGGCCGGGCCCGTCACATGCTGAACGGTCAGGTAGATGCCCACTCCTGCGGCCAGAACCGCGTGGCGCAGCCGGCCGCCGTAGCAGGCGACTGAGTAGGCGGCGGCGATCAGTGGGGTGCGGGCACCGGCGAACGAACCTGCCGCCAGTCCGGCGGCCACACACACCTCGGGAAGCCGACGGCGCAGCAGCAGCGCTGCTGAGGCCCCTAACCCCACGGCAAGACAGGCGCCCGATGTGCGCGCGCCACCGCTGCTCGGTAAGTCTGATGCGTGGGTGGCACACGCGAGTGCGGCGAGCAGCACGATGCCGATGTCCCAGGCCCACCGCCGGCCCCGCGCCCCGACCCGGACGAAGGAATGGTGGAGCCGATCGTAGATTCTGACGCGCATGTGCTTGGTGGCTTCATATTTCGCTGTTGTGGGTGAGGGGGAGGGCTGCTGCCCCTGATCGTTGGTCCCGCATGTATGCCGTACGGCTGTCAGCTGGGCCGGTGGGCCCGAAGCTCCGCTCGGGCCTCGGGCACGAGGAGCGTCCCGATGCGGGCCGCAAGGCGGGTTGCCTTGTGGGCGACGTGCTGACGATCGCCGTCGGAGTCGGCCAGCATCGCGAGGAGAGAACCGTCGGCGACCGCAACGAGGCAAAGAACGCCGTTTCTCAGGTCCACCACCGTCTGACGGGGCCGGCCGGCGCCGCAGACCGTGTCCAGGCCCTGCGTGAGGACGCACAGGTCGAACACCATGGCGGCCAACTGATCCGCCTGCTTCCGGTCCAGCGCGCCCGACGACGCCAAGAGATTCCCGGCAGGTGACAGTACGAAGGCGTGCCGCACTCCTTTCGTGGCCTCGAGGAAGCGGCTGACCTGCCACTGGACGTCGCCGGAGCCTGCAGGCATACGAGACGCCGGACTGCCCGGCACGGTACGGGGCGTCGATTCGCTGCCGGGCTCCGCTATGTGAACGGCCACTGTGCGGCCTCTCCTTCGGGTTGTGTGGAGCAGGCGCGGCTGACCGGTCAGCAGACACTGTCTCGAGTCGGGAGTTGATGCCCACGGTACGGAAGATCACCCAGAGCGGTTGTCGGCAAAGGTGAACTCCGGCAGGCCAAAGGGTGACTCAGAGGCCGGGGGAATTGCGGGCTGGATCCGGGAACTCGATCAGCCTGCTTCGTGATGGGTCGAAATACCTGCTTCGCAGGCGAAGATCGCTGCCTGCGTGCGGTTGCTCAAATTGAGCTTGGCGAGCGTGCGCGAGACGTATGTCTTTACGCTCGTGTGCGACAGATACAGCCGTCGGGCGATCTGAGCGTTGCTGAGGCCCGCTCCGATCAGCTCGAGCACCCGGTGCTCGCTGCTGCTCAGCCGGGCGATCCGGTTGCGTGCCGTCTCGTCGAGGCCGGGCACAGACGTGGACGCGCACTGGAGCAGGCGGTCCCATGCCCCGGGCGTCATCACGCGGCCGCCGGCGAGCGCGGTGTGCATGGCTGCTTCGAGCAGTTGGGGAGACAGGCCTTTGTGCAGGACACCGCTGGCGCCCGCGTTCAATACGTCCAGCATGCGGCTGTCGACGTCTGAATTCGTCAGGACGAGCACCTTGGGCGGATCGGCATAACGCATCAGACGCGTGGTGGTGGTGACACCGTCGACGCGTGGCATACCCATGTCCATCAAGACGACATGGGGTCGGTACATCCGGGTCCGCTCGAGCACTTCGACGCCGTCGGCCGCCTCTGCGACCACCTCGAAAGCGGAAAAGGTCTGTACCAAGCGTCTCAGTTCCGATCTGACCGCCAACTGATCATCGGCGATCAGCACTAATGAGTTCACCTGGTCACCTCAACTCCCCTCCAGGGCTTGAAAATCTCTGCGCCGACATTACTGCGCAAACCCAACGAAGAAAGAATCAGGTCAAGGCAAGAACATATTTCGGACCAGAAGCACCGAAACAGGGGCCCAACGTCCCGAACGACCAGGACCAACGTCCCGGCCGGCCGTGACGCCGGGGGTGTCCCGTTCAGCCCGATGGTCGTGGTCGTGCCGAGCACGATTCGGCCGGAAGGTTCCGGAAGGCGCGGGGAGTCGTGCCGCCAACCGGCGTGTCCGGAAAAGGCCGTACGAGTATCGGTTATGCTCGCCCGCAAAGGTGGGGGCTCTGATCCTTGAATGCTGATTAGCGCGTCTTCGGTGATGTTGCTGAAAGATATTACCTATGAAGTTAACTCACATTCGTGCGGCTTTGGTGTCCGCCGCTTTAATGACCGCGTCGGCCGTCGCGAGCGGCGGTACGGGGCAGGCCAAGGACGGGGTGAACCCTCATGGTCAGACCGCCACGCGGGCCACAGCACCCGAACTCGTCGACTGCATGGACCACTACGGCGTCAATCTCAACGAGTACCTCTCGATCGAGGAACAGATCATTGGTCATCCGGGCTGCCGCAGGGTGCCGTCCGGCGAGAAATGGGCCCTGTCCGTCCCCGGATGGCGCATGGTCGCCGACGGCAAGAAGGCCGTCTACCCGCAGGGTTACCGGGCCGCTCGCACCCGGGGCGTACCCCCGATGCTCGATTTCCAGGCGAAATTTCGTGGTGCCCGGGTAGTCCTGGACAACGGCGCGGAGAAAAGGACGCTCACTTTCGGTCCGGAACTCTTACAGGACACCATCCGCGGAGACGAGCTCGTGCACACAGCCCTCGTCTCACGCCCACTTCCGCCCCTCCCTGTCGGCAAGTACCGGGTCACGGCTTTCCTGCGGATGAGTCATGAGCACTACGACGGTGTGGGACGCGATCCGCAGGCGAACCGTCTGTCGCCTGGCGAGTCTCGACTCCCCGATTCCTTCTTCGAGGTCAAAGAGATGGGAGATGTGAAGCGGTGAAGTGGAATCTGCGCCGGGCCGCGGCCCAACAGGGCATCTGGCGGCCGGATCAACTGCACGCCGTCTTCCGGCAGATCGGGTTCAACCCGTCGCTGAGCAAGGTGGCCGCCCTGTGGTCCAACAGGCCGATCACGGTCAGGCTGGACGATCTGGACATGATGTGCACCGCCCTGGACTGCACGGTCAACGACTTGCTGGAGGCGGAAACCGTGCTCTGGCCGCAGAGTTATGAGGGGGCGGAGCAGAGGAAGGGGAGCGACAACCCCGATCCCACAGGAGCCGTCCCGAACTGTTGACGCGCGCCGTCCAGAAGGCGTGAATGACGAGGGGATGCCCGCGACCGTCAACTGGGCTGCCATACGCAGGAATCGAGGGCGC
The DNA here is from genome assembly GCF_044457025.1 of Streptomyces sp. NPDC050658. Classification (NCBI taxonomy): domain Bacteria; kingdom Bacillati; phylum Actinomycetota; class Actinomycetes; order Kitasatosporales; family Streptomycetaceae; genus Streptomyces; species Streptomyces sp. NPDC050658. The sequence goes on along the minus strand of NZ_JBITGM010000012.1, from coordinate 86,311 downwards.
GGGGCGGCGGTGTGAGGGGAGTGCCGCCGGTCTCTTTCACAAGAGAACGATGTTGCAGCGCTTGCTCCGACTACAGGGTCTCGGACCTCTGTACGGCAAGGCTTGGGCGGCTTTGTACTGTCCCTACCCACAGGCGCTGCTTGGTAACCGGGCGAATCTGCGGGCGAGTCGGCAATACCTGCCCCAGTCCGGCACCCGGAAGAGTTTCCCGGGAGTGCCGGCCCCTTTCCCGCACAGACAATTCGCCGGGCAACCGGATCCGGAGGTGCAAGCGCGCTCGTCACGCGTCCGGGAAGAGGCGACCATGGCGTCGCCCCCCGGGGGCCGCCCTGCTCGCTGCATCCTCGAACGCAACCCGTGCAGAAGAAGGTAGGGCCCGATGACCAAGACCAGCAGCCCGCCCTGGGACATCGCAGCCCTGGACGTGCCCGCCGCAGAGGTGGCGGCCGAGGCCGCATGCCTGGTGCTGCGGCAGGCGGCCACGAAGACGCACAGCGAGTCGGACCGGATCGCCTACGCGCTCGACGTGACGCTGCTCACCCATCCCGACGCGCCGGTGTCGACGAATGAGTCGTACCCCGGCTGGGACGCGCACATCGCCACCCTCGCCGAAGGCAACCGCAAGTCCAGGAGGGCGCTATGACCACTCGCAGCCTCAGCATCACTGTCGGCACCGGCCGGCGGCACACCACGACGGAGGTGGCGTAATGGTCACGCCCGAGGGCCCGCGCCCCGAAGACATCGAGGAGCAGGCCCTCGTCAAGGTCGATGCCCTGGCGCACGAGGCCTTCGGGTCCGACGAGACGAGATGGACCGAGCGGCAGCGCAACGAGTACCTCTGTGCCCTCGACAGCGTGCACCGCGCCTACAACTCCAGGGCGGACTCGCCATGACCGCCGTCCTGCCTGAGCGGCCCACCGGCCGCGGCAGGTCGCTGCCGATACCCGAGACCGCAGAGCCGGTCGTGTTGCCCGGCCCCCTGCCCGCCACCGAGCAGAGCGTCCCACGCCGCATCCCGCGCTGGATCACCGACCCGTGCCTCATCGAGTCGATCCTCGCCGGCCACATAGAGATCCCCGACGACCTCAACCCGCAGGAGGCGGCGGCGCCGGTGCCGGGTTGCGAGCTTGCGCTGCCGGACTTCAGCGCGGGGTAGTCGACGTCGCCTCCCTCGAACTGTGGTCGAAGAGCCGGCCCATCTTGCGGTACTCCGTCTCGACTCCGTCGAGAACGTCGGCGGCGGTGAGCGGGCGGTCATGTGCCGCAGCGGCGAATGCGGCGCTCTCGACGCTCGCACGGATACTGCCGCCAGCCAGGGCATACGTCCGTGCCAGCTCGTCGACGCACAGTTCCGCCGGTGCGGCGGAGCCCAGATAGGTGCGCCACAGTTTGGCTCGTACCTCGGGCCCCGGGCTTTCGAAGACGATGACCTCGTCGAAGCGACGGGTGAAGGCCCCATCGATGGAGGAGCGCAGGTTGGTGGTGAGGATGGCGAGCCCCTCGAAGGACTCCAGGCGCTGGAGCAAGTAGCCGCTCTGCAGGTTGGCGTGACGATCGCCCGCGCCGCGGACCTCGCCGCGTTTGGCGAACAGGGAGTCGGCTTCGTCGAAGAGCAGCACACAGCGCAGGGTCTCGGCCGCGGCGAAGATGCGCTCCAGGTTCTTCTCCGTCTCGCCGACGTACTTGGAGACCACGGACGGCAGGCTGACGACGTAGAGGTCGCTCTGGAGCCGTCCGGCGAGAGCCTCGGCGGCCATCGTCTTGCCGGTGCCGGACTCGCCCGCGAAGAGCGCGACGGTGCCACGTCCACGCCCGCCGCCGCGACGCAGGCCCCACCGCGTGAACACGGCGTCGCGGTGTTCGACGCGGGCCACCAGCATGCGCAGCCGCTCGCGCACCGGATCGGGTACGACCAGGTCGGACCAGCAGACCTCCGGGACGATCCGGCGGGCCAGCCGGTCCAGTTCGGCAACCGCGGACTCGCGGGCGGCGGCCCACACCGAGGCGAGGGGAGCGGTGCGCGACTGCAGGGCGGCGGCGCACCGGACACGCTCCGCCGCCGCCAGCGAGGCGGCGGACATCGGCTCCCGCGGATCTTCGTGCGTACGAGAACGAAGGTCCGCCTCCCTGGGCAGCAAGGCCTCCCAACCGTAGGACGGCCACGCGCGGTTGCCGTAGAGCAGGAGGGGCAGGGGGGCGCGGTCCAGGCAGGTGACGACGGGGCGCAGGAAGTCCTGCGCCCCTTCCGTCGGAGTCTCGGGCGGCGCGCCGGTGGAGACGTCCAGCGGGACGAGGAGGCCCGCTCCCAGCAGTCGGGCCTCCAGGGCGATGCTCCTGGCCAGGTCCTCCGGCGGCAGGCCGGCGGAAGGCAGCGCGTCCGGGGCGACCAGAAGGGCGGGTTTGCCGACCGCTCCCAACGCGGCACAGGCGGCGGGCAGGGCTTCACCTGCGAGGCCCTGGCGGAGATAGCGCGTCTGGGGTGTGGTGGCGTCCAGATCCGGGAGGGCCGCAGTGCAGGAGCCGACCGCCGGTCCGCCCGGCACATCGGGCAGCAGATGGAGCCACTGCCCCCCACCCCGGATGCCTTCGCGGTCCCCGCTGAGAAAGGCCAGGACACGATCGGGAACGTACGGAATCCGGTCGAGGAAGGCCGCCCCCGGGTTCTCGTGGGCCATGAGCCCAGCCCGCAGCAGAGGGGAACTCTCACGGAGGAATCCACTGCGAACGGCCTCGGACACGGGGATGGCGTTGGCGGCCAGAGCCACCGCCACGGTGGGACGGGAAGAGTGGGCCAAGCCGCTCAGAGCACGGAAGGCGGCACCGCAGGCCGGGACGAGATCGGGCAGCAGACAAGTGACGAGGAGGTCTGCCTCCTCCGAACGCAACGCGAACTCGCGGACGAGATGGGCAAGGGGATCTCCCTCGTCCGCGAGCCGCGCGGCCTCCTGACTGTCCGGCCATGGAACGCCGTCGTGCGTGCTTGTCCCATGGGGGTGGAGGCCAGCAGCGTACTCCTCGCCCTTCAGATAAAGGCTGCGCAGACGCTCTTCGACGACCGCGAGTCGCCGGGTGAACAGACCGGTGTTCAACCGACCTCCTTGACGTTGCGGCGCGGGCGGCCCGGACCTCGCTCCGGCCGGTCCTCCCCGCGAGGCCCCGCTTCCCCTTCGAAGGACGGGAGACGGCGCACGCGCAGGGCGGCACCGCGCACCGGGGGAGCGGCGGCCTCGGTGGCCCGGCGTTCGAGCGGGACGGTCACCACCAGATCGAGGGCGGGGCGCGGCGGTGTGCCCAGCGCGGACCACACGCGTGCGGCGACGCTGCCCTCGCCCTCAGGTCCGCCGCAGCCCCGCAGCCGCATCGTGAAGCGGCGGCCGTCATCTTCCGGCGGGAGGAGTTCCTCTGTGTCGGCGCACCACTCCAGGAGCCGTCCCAGGACGTGGTGTTCGTCCGCCACGGCCTGGGCCCACACGGTGACCAGATAGGAAAGGGCGAAGTATCGGGGCGGCTTGCGGTATCCGATCACCGCGCCGTCCTCGTCCACGATGCCGATGTCGCCGCTCTGGCTGCGGGTCGCGTCTTCCTCCAGGCCGTGCAGGAAGACGTTCACGCACGGGCCGTCGCGGTGGGCGGCCCACTGGGGTCCGGGCGTATCGAACGTGACAGGAATGCGGCTGCCCGCCAAAGGGCCCTGAAGCAGCAGTTCTCGAAGGATGTCGTCGGCATGCCGCACAACACTCACTGGGCCGCTCCTGTCGGTTCTTCTCTCAGGTTCCCCGCGGTCATGCGATGGGATGGGGCAGAGGGGAGGCGAAGGGGCCCTTCTTCGGTACGAGCATGCCGTCGAGCAGGGCTGTGGCGGCACAGGCCGATGGTGCGTCGGCCGATGGGGTGTTGGGCGAGGCGGCGTCGGGCGAGGCGTCGTCGACGGAAGGGCTGGGGGAGCGCCGCAGGCGGACCGCGCCCGTCTTCTCGGTCGTACAGTCCACGCTGAGCTTGAGGCTCTTGCCTGCCGACACGACGTAGGGACTGTCCTTCCAGGTCTGCTGGTGCGGCTCGGCCATGCCGCCGGTCGCCAGCGCCCCCTGGTCCGCGGAGAGTTGCCAGCTTCCCCTGGCGGGTCCTGCGGCGGTGATGTTCACGCCGGTCAGCCGCAGCTCGTACCCCTGAGGGACGCGGTAGGTGTCGGAGGCGGTGCCGTCGGGGGAGCGGGCGTTGAGGGGCTGTTGCAGGGTCTTCTGCTGCGGCGCCCCCTTCTCCTCCTCTTTCCGCTCCTGCTCCGCCTGCTTCTTGTCGGCCGCGGCTTCCCGCTTCTTCTCGGCCTGCTGCCGGTCGCTCTCCGCCTTCTGCTGCTGCGCCTGTTGCGATGCTCCGCCGAGCGACTGGGTCCTGGGTTCCGCCTTTCCGCCCAGGGGAGAGAGCCACAGGGCGGCGCCTGCCACCGTCATGGCAGCCAGGGCCGAGAGAACCTTGACCGTCTTCTTCGTGAGGAACGGACCACGTTCGTAGGTGAATCCGAACTCACGCCGCCCCTGCGCGTCCCAGTCGACCTGGAGCCGCATCGCGCAGCTCTCCGGCTCGCCCCACAGACGCGGTTTGGTGTTGGCCATGTCTACGCCGATCCGTGCCCGCTCCCCTGCCCGCAGAACGATTCTGGTACGGCGTATCCGTGTCCGTACCGGCGCGGAGTCCTCGTCAGGAGCGCATCGGACACGGAGATGGGCCGTCGCGTTGCCGGTGTTGTGCAAGGTGACGAACTGCGCCGCGCCGATCCGGCCCTTGACCGTCTTGCGCGCGAGTCCGGCATCCAGGTCCCAGAACTCGCCCACGGACAGCTCCGCTTCGGGCACGGCGGTCAGTTCACGGTTCTCCGCCGATACGACCTTGACGCCGAACGGGAGCGTTCCGGGGGCCGTCTCGCTGGAGCGGGGCGGGGCCAGCGGAATGCTGATCTGCTCGCTGGTACCGGGGAAGACCACCACCCGTCCGAGGCGCCGGGTGTCCCACTCCCCGGGAAGGCCCAGGAGATCCAGGTCGTACGCGTCGACGATGTGGCCGTCGTTGCAGATCAAGAGGTCGGCCATGATCCGCTCGCCGGGGACGACGGGATCACCCGGCATGATCAGTTCGGCCCGTAGGGTCACGCGTTGCTCTCTTCGTGTCGTCGAGTCGGTGTGCCGTGTCGGTGTGCCGTGCTGAGGTGGTCTGTTGGTCTCCGGAAACCGTGGAGCGGGGCCCTGAGCCTCAGACCTCCGACCGGCGGGTGAAGAACTGCACTTCCGCGATTCCCACAGGGGCCTTCGCGCTCTTCGCCCCCTTGCCGCCCGCCGATCGCACCCCGACGATCTGCAGACGTACCGCCTGAACGTCGTCCACACCCCAGGAGAAGGTCTGTGGTCCCGGCTGGTCGGCCAGATCGAGTTCCTTGACGAAAGCGCGCTTTCCGGCGGTGATCGCCACGGCCCTGAGCTTCTGCGGGCGGCCGGCCGCCAGATACTCCCGGGGCTGCGGCGAGACACCGCCGAAGACGACCAAGGTGGTGAGGCGGAAGGGGTGCCCGAAGTCCGCCTGCCACCACTGGCGGCGCGCCTGGTCGCCGGATGCTTCGGGGGCCCAGGCCCGGTTGTCCACGCCGTCGGCGGCGCAGCGGGCCGGGAATCCGGACTGTTGGCTGGAGGCGGACACGGACGAGGCGACCACCATGGCCTTCGACGCGAACCTGTCGTGCGCCAGCGCGATGCCCTGCCGCAGCGGTCCGGTCAGGGGTTGCCCGGCCCCGGTGAGAGCGAGCGCGAGGACGGCGGCGGCCACGGCGACAGGGGCGTACTTGCGGTGGTCCCGGTGCCACACCTGCGGACGACGGTGCAGAGCGTCGCGGACTTCCTCGGTGATCCGCGCCCACCAGGGCCGGGGCGGGGGCGGCAGGAGGGGCCTCAGCAGCGTCCCGCAGCGGGTACAGAAGGTCCGTACCCGCGGATTGGGGTAGCGGCAGCCGCGGCCCGGACAGGCCATCGGTGTGGCGACGTCGGCCTCGATTATGCCGAGGCGCAGCGTCTCCTCCGCATCGTGACTGAACCGGGGCTCGGGCGCATCGGGGGTGAACCGGGGCTCGGGCACATGAACCGAGGGCTGCGCGTCGTCCCAGCCCAGATAGGTGCCGCACGCACCGCAGAAGATGTCGGTGCGGTGTACGGGGCTCTCGCAGCCGGGGCACGGCTCGTCGTCGGGCAGCGGGGAAGTGCGGGCCATCTACGTCTCGTCCCGAGGGCAGGTCGTTTCGGTGACCTGGTGCGTTTCGATGACCTGGTGGACATGGGCCGGCAGCCAGTCGCTCACCAGGTCGCTGACCTCCTGCGCGGCCATCCCGTGCGGCACCTCCACCCGGACATGGACACGCGGCGGCTCGTCGTCCTCGGGCAGGTCGTCCGGCCACGCGCAACAGCGCGTGCTCCCGGAGTCGGTGATCTCCACCGGGGTACCGAGGACTTCACTGGCCAGCAGTTCCAGGCCGGGGCGGGTGCCGCGCAGTCCTTGGAGGCGCGTCCCCGCCCACAGCGCATAGCGTCGACCCCTCTCGGGGACCGAGGAGGGCAGCGACACACCACTCCAGCTGAGCATCCATTCAAGGAAGTCGTCCGGGGTGGTGGAAGGGTCGAAGTAGGCGTCCAGGCAGTCCAGTTGCTCGACGACGGGGGCGAGCACGTCGTCGAAGCCGCAGACGAAGCGGTCGGCGAAGTCGCCCTGCCGGTAGACCGCGGGGAGCATCGCGCGCAGTGACCGGTGTTCCGGCAGTGCGGCGGCGGGCTGGTCCTGGCCGCGTCGGCCGGCCGTCTTGGTCACGATGCACCCCTGGCGTTCCACCGGCCCGCGGACGCGGCTGAGGAAGGGACGACCGAGACCTGATGACGGTAGGACAGGAAGAGGGCGGCAGGCTTCAGTTCGATGCGCTGTGCCGCGCCGGAGCGCTCCCCGGTGGTGGGGTCGGCCGGGTACATCTCCAACCGTCCCACGGCGTCGACGCCCGGTACCGAGGCGAGCGTGGCGTGCAGGTCGACGGAGCGCAGGGGACGGCCGAGCGGCCAGCCTGGACGGCCGTCCGCGGCGGGTAGTGGGCTGAGGAACGCGTGCAGGGCGTCCAGTGCCCGCTCACGTATCTCGTCGGGGTCCTGTCCGGGGGCGGCGTCGAGCCCGGCGACGACGGTCACGCCTTGGTAGGCGGGCCCGCTGACCGCGACGCGGATGCCGAGCGGACGGCGGGCCTCGACGGCCTGGGAGATGATGGAGAGCATCGCGGGCGAGGGCACCGCCGTACGCCAGTCGGCCCCCTCGAAGGCCTCGGGCACATCCGGTACGACCAGGACGCGCACCAGCCCGTGCCCGTCGTGCTTGTCCGCCTCCACACATTCGATGCGCCCGGCCTCGCGGCAGGCGGTGCGTGCGATGACGGCGTAGTCGCCTGCCGTGACCGCACGCCGTTGCGTCCGCAGCCACTGAGCGGCACGGAGCTTGACGCTTTCGACGGTCTCGGCGTCCACGCCGCCGGTCGCGGGGGCACGGTTCTCCGTGCGGGCGATCGTCGCCAGCGGGGTGCGCAGCACGGTCAGCGCGCCCGCGCCGACGTTGCCGCCGCGGCCGCCGCCCGTGCGGTACTCGGCGGCGCTGACGCGCGCACCGGCCGCCGGTACCGCCCCGTGCTGGTGGACGGCGCCGTCCACGCCGCGGACCACGGGCCCGAACTGGACCAGGCCCAGGGCCTCGTCGACCCGCACATGACGGTCGTCGGGGCGGGAATCGGCGAAGGAGGTGACCACGGCCCACTCCTCGGTGCCGTTCGTGCCGTGGGTCAGTACGGTGCGCAGGGAGCCGGAGACGATGGGCAGCCGTTCGACGGACAGGCTCTGGCCGGGGGTGCCGTCCGAGCTCCCCAGGTCCTCGCCGCGTATGACCTCGCCGTGCGCGCTGGACGTGGTGCCGCCGATGGTGAACGCCTCCAGGCGGCTGATCCGCGGCGAGGAGGAGTAGGCGGGCCGGCCGGCCTCGGCCTCCACGACGCGGCAGCGCAGCCAGGCGGCCCGGCGCCGACCGATCAGAGAGGAGATGTGCCCGTCGGGAAGATGCAGTACGACCTCACCCGGCCGATTGAGGCCACCGGTGGTGTCCCGCTGGACCTCGCATCTCTCCCAGCCCTGCCCGCAGCGCGCCTCCCACAGCAGCGGGGGATGCGTGGGGGAGATGCCCACGCCCTCCAGGGCGCAGTCCATCCGCAGGACCACGGCGCACCGGGGCGCGGGTTGGGTCAGGCCGATGAGCAGAGTGTCTCCGGGTACGGGGTGCTGCGAGAAGCACGTCACCGGATCACCGGCCGCGAAGCGCTCGGTGACCAGCACCGCCACATGTCCGGCCTCGGCGGTTCCCAACTGCTGGAACGCCGTGGGGACGATCTCCAGGTCGCGGTCCACGGTGAACACACAGGGCTGGCCGCTGCCGGCCCGCGGGGTGGCGACCTCCGTGCCGGCCGGTACCACCACGGACGTGTCCTGCGGGGCCGACAGCCAGAAGGTGACATCGGCGCGGGCGGCCTGAGGTGCCGTCAGCTTGAGGTCGAGCAGATCGAGGAAACCGAGGTGGACCTTCTCGGGCACCCGGTTGAGCCGGTACACCAACTGGTCCACCATCTGTGCGAAGGCCTCGACGAGTGCGACGCCCGGGTCCGAGACGTTGTGGTCGGTCCACTCGGGGCAGCGGCGCTGGATGAAGCGCTTGGCGTCGTCCACCAGGTCCTGGAAACGCCGGTCGTCCAGGTGCGGGCTAGGCAGGGGCATCGTGGTCTCTTTGCAGGGAGGGGTTGTGGGAGGGGTCGTGGTCGGCGGGGATCGCGTAGAACGGGAAGACGAGGTTGCGACGGCTGTTGGTGTGGGAGAGGCGGTACGTGATCTCGATGTGCAGCACCTCGGGTTGCCGGGGCAGCCGGATGGCCGTGACGTCGTCCACGACGATGCGCGGCTCCCAGCGGTCCAGGGCGCGTCGCACCTCATGGGAGACGGCACCCATCGCGGAGGCATCGCCCGAGCCGAAGACGTAGTCGCGGATAGCACAGCCGAACTCGGGGCGCATCGGCCGCTCGCCGGGGTCGGTGCCCAGGATCAGGTGGATGGCCTGGACGATCTCCTTGTCGCCGTCCACCATGTCCGCGCCTCCGGACGGGTTCACCCCGATCGGGAAGGCCCATCCCCGGCCGATGAACATCCCCGCTGTCTCCGTCATCGGACGCTCACCTGCTCTGACCTTGGCTCCAAGATCCTGGGCGATGTCACGTCAACCGCCGATGCGTACGGTCGGTGCCCCGCCCACGATGATGGTGCCGCAGGGCCCCTTGTCGCCCATGCGCAGGGCGGGCAGGCCTCCGATGAGCACGGTCGCGCCCGGCATGGGGGTGGGGATGAGGGGAGCCGGAGGTACCGGCGGATGTCCGGGGAACGCACAGGCGCCCAAGCTGCCCGTCACGGCGGCGGGCAGCCCACCGATCAGCACGGTCATCGCACCGGGCGGCGCGATGGCCCCGTCGCCCGAGGGAAGCGGGACGGGGGTCGGGTTCGGGATGTGCGACAGCGCGTCGCCGATCCGTGCGGCTGGTGGCATGGGCAGCGTGCTCCTTGGGTGCGGTTCCGTGCTGAGGTGCCGGTGAGGTCAGTTCAGCTTGCTCAATCGAGCTTGATCAATTGAGCTTGATCAGGGGGGCCTTGAGGGAGCAGGTGCCGCCGCCCTCCACCGACACGGTGGTATCGGCATGCACGTTGACCTGCTGCCCGCTGAGGTTCAGCGATCCCTTCCGCGCCTTGAGGCTGATGCCGTCGGCCTCCACATGGACGGCCCTCTTGGCATCGATACGCACCTCGCCGTCGCTCTCGATGGAAATGCTGGTACCGCGCTGGTCCAGGTCGAGTCGCAGCTTTCCGTCGCCGGAGGCCAGGAGCACCCCCAAGGGGCCGCCCTCGGCGTCGAGCAGCTCCAGGCGCTGGCCGGTCCTCGACACGAAGGAGCGCACATTGGTGGTGCCCTTCGTCGTGTCGTACAGGTCGCTGACGGCATGCTTACCGGGGGCATGGCGCTGGTTGTAGAGACCGCCGAGGATGAATGGCCTGTCCAGGCAGCCCTGTTCGAAGCCCACGAGGACCTCGTCGCCCACCTCGGGGCAGACGATGCCGCCGTCCTGGGCGCCGCCGAGCTGGAGGGTCCGGGCCCAGTCGCTCTCGTAGTCGTCCGACAACCAGGGGAAGCGCACGCGGGCCCGCCCGTGTGCCCGGGGGTCCTGGATGTTGGAGACGGTGGCGCAGACGAGTCCGGCCAGGCGCGGAGCGGACGCCTCGGAGTCTCCCGGAACCTCGCCCGCCGCCGTCCCGTCGCCTTCCTGGACGGTGACTTCGGTGAGGTAGCCGGTGTCGGGATGGAATTCATGGCGTACCGATGTCGCCGTATAGCGGCCGTTGAAGTCCTCGCCGAGCCCGCTGAGGGTCACGGCCGAGCGCAGCCGCAGCTGCGGGGTGCCGGTCACGACCGCGTGCAGCTCGGTGAGACTGGCGGCGACTTCCTGCGCCATCGCGGCGGCGAGGTGCTCCGCCTCGTTCTGGTCGATGCGCGGCAGCGAGGTCAGACGCAGCGGCTCGCCCCCCAGGCCGTCGCCCGGCCGCCAGGAGACGTCACGGGACGGTGTCCGCTGTACGCGGTGCTCGGCGACCAGCGCCTTCCCTCCGTCGGGGTCCCAGCCCCGTACGTGCACGGTGTCGACCTGGTGGCGCAGGGTGGCGCCGACGCGCACCTTCAGCAGGTTCTGCCCGTACTCCAGGACGTGCGGGCTCTGCTGGGAGCGCGCGGGCGGCGAGGGGGCCTCACCCGCGTCCGCCACGGCACGCCAGTGCAGTTCACCGGAGCGCATGAAGACGTCGTGGCCGCTCTGGCGGGCGAGCCGGGTGAGGAAGTCCCAGTCAGGTTCGGCCTGGCTGAGGTGTTCGTAGACGAGCGAAGTGCTGTCGATACGACCGGTCTTGAGGCCCGCCTTCCTGGCCAGTTCGGCCGCGATGTCGCTCGCCGACCGCTGCCGGTACGCGGCGACACGGCGCCCTCGCCGCAGCCGGTGGGACAGATCGTGGGCACGTATCACGGTGTGCGTCCCCGAGTCCCCGGCGAGCACCTCGCATCCGGTGACCTCGCCCGTGAACAGCTCGCTGCTGCCCGTACCGTTCCGGGCCACCAGTTTCAGCCCGGCCCCCGGCCGCAGCCCGGTGCGCCGGGGCAGTTCACATCCGGGGTCGCGCAAACCCACCTCGCATACGGCGGAGGAACGCCGGGACTCCTCGACGAAACCCCAGGCCAGCGCCTGCGCCCAGGGCTCGGGCAGCGGGTTGCCCTCGACGAAGGCGAGCAGGGCGGCACCGTGCTGACGTTCCATCGGATCAACTCCTCCAGGTCAGGTAGTGGGGTTCAGACCGTGTGCCGGTCGGGGCCGCCGAGCGGCAGCACCAGGCGCTGGCCCACACGCATCCGGGTGGGGTCATCGATGCTGTTGCGCTCGGCGATCTCCCGCCATTCGGCGGGTGAACCGCCCAGGTGGCGGTGGACGATCGAGGGGAGGGTGTCGCCCGCGATCACGGTGTGTACGTGCCGTGAGTCGGGCGAGCCGGACGTCGGGTTCTGCCGCCGCTGTGCCAGGCCGATCTCCTCGAGCACCAGCGTGCAGGTGGCCCGTTCCGGACTGCCCTGAGGGGAGAACAGAGAGTAGACAGCCTCCACCTGACGCAGGCACGACAGAAAGGACACCGACTCGAACTTCCCCCACCGAAAGACCAGCCATGGTGGTGAGGGCCGATCCGCGTCAATGCTGTCCTCGGTGGGAGCACACCACTTCAGGAGCTTGGTCATACGTGCATCCACCGAGCCGCCTTTGTCGGCGCCGTCGAGGAGGATCTTCAGGGTCAGCACGCGAGGCTGACTCCCGGTGAACTCCGGTGTGGCGGCCGAAGCGGCGGAGCGCACGCGGTGCCGTGACCACGAGGCGCCCTTCGTCAGGGTGAGTTCCGCGGGGTTGAACTGCAGGGTGATCGTTTCGCCGGGCAGCTTGCGCGGCTCGCCCGCGGAACTGGTCGGTGGCGCGAAGCACTCCAGGCAGGCCCGCACCATCTTGTCCTGGCTGTCGCCGGACAGGGACGCGGTCATCTCAGCGGCCTCCGGGTTCAAAGAAGCCGTGATGCGCGATCTCCAGGACCTCCATGGCAGCCGTCGCGCTTCGCACGTCGAAACTCGGCCCGCTCCAGGACACCGGCACCACGCCGAGCAGCCCCCATCTGGCAAGGACCGAACCGCTGTTGGTGAGCGCGGCGATCTCACCCGTGGTGCGGCGTCGCTCGGCGACGGCGGCGGTAACCCAGCTCACCGTCTGACCGACGCCGGAATGCACCGGCCGGGACAGCAGGAGCGGCGGGTAGGCCAGGCGCTTGGGCAGGTACCAGCTGAAGCCGTTGCTGCCGCCTTCGGCGTACTCCTCCATCTCGACCGAGCAGGCCAGTCCCTCACAGCTGGTGAAGCAGCCGAGATCCTGGCCGTCGATGGTCAGCCGGAAGTGGTGACTGCGCGCCGGGTCCGACCGCGCCTGTGCCCTGTCGCTCCGGTTCGACATGCCCCTACCTCCTGTCCTCTCTGCCCTCGGCGGAACACTCGCTTCTGCCCTGTGCGGAACACCCGCTCGGAGTACCCCAGTTCACGCTCCCGCCGGTACGCGCAGGGGCGGGCACGGCGGCCGAACCGACGACCATCAGCCGTGCCCTCGCGGGCACCGACGGTTTCCCCAGCTGCTTCTGCTGCCCTTGTCCGGGGGGTACGACGACCGCGCCGCCGGACGCGATGGTCGGCACGAACTGCGCGCGCACGGCCCGCACAGACTGGACAGCGGGACCAGCCGGGACGGCGGGACCAGCCTGGACAGTGGTACTCGCCGCCGGGCGTCCAGTGGGAAGGCCCGTGCTGCGCGGGCCCTTGAGCGCGGAGGGCGCGGCTGCCTCGTACGGCAGCAGCCGTGCCGCCCCCTCGCGTGTGGGCGGCAAGTGACGTGCCGGAGGGGGTGTCGGCGTCCCCAGGGCCAGGTGCTGGGGACGCCGACTGCTGGAGGGAGCGGGGAAAGGCACGCTCTCGGCCGCGCTGCCGGCATCCACAGGCCGAGGCGCATCGTCATCGCGCGGAGCCGACGGCCGGTGCTCGGCCCGCTCGTCGTGCCGAGGCTCCGGCGCCGCACCGCCGGAGGCCGAAGGCGAGCGCCGCCACCATCCGCGCACCGGGCGCAGGATGGCCTTCCAGGAACTGCTGCCGGGGCGCCGCTCGCCGCGGGCGAGGGCATCAGGTGCCCCCGCGGGGTGGGTCAAGGGCCCGGACGCGGCATGCCGGGGGATTGGATGTGCCGCATCCGGGCTGTCAGGGGACGGCCAGACCAGGGAGGCCGCCGGGCGGTGCCGGAACCGTTCCGGGGGGCGCCGCCAGGCGATGACCTCCTGGAAGGCCAGTGGTGGCCGGTCGGCGACCTGTGTGCCCAAGTCGCCGGCCAGCCTGGGGTCTTGCCAGGCCGCCAGCAGGTCGGCGGTGCGTTGCTCTGCCGTAATGGGGAGGAAAGCGTGACTCTGCGGCAGCGGCCGACCGCCCGGTGCTACCCCCTGAGGGGTGCGCCCGAGGTGCAGCGAGGACGGCTGCCCCGTCGCGGACCGATGCCACACTGTCTCTCAACCCTTACTCTCTGGCCGTCAGTTGAATGATGGTTCCGATTTCCCCGACATACCGGCGCCGCTCGTCATGTTCGAGGTCAAGGATTTCGGTGAGCGGCCAGTGGAAGTGATAGGCGATGTACGCGATCTCCGCGTAGAGAGCGTCGATCGCGTACGTCGTCATTCCCCCAGGCGGCTCCCGAGATCGACCGGGAATTCGTGCGTACAGGCCGGACAGATCGTCGAGGCCGCCGCCGTGCCATCCGTGTTGATCTTCTCGTAGAACCGCTGCAGGAAGGCCAGATCGGCGGCGAAAAGCCCTTCCACGACGCCGGCGTGGACCTCGGGGAGATCTCCAAGGCGAGTGACCACCCGGCCCAGCAGAACCACCGACAGATAGGCGGGGTTCTCCTGCACACGCTGGTCCTTGAGCGGCAGCAGCTCGTCCCGCGCGGTGGCGAGGCGCATGACACCGTCGCGGTGCAACTGCCCCTCCGCGTCGACGAACCCACGCGGGAGCCGAAAGGGGAACTCGGTTTCCGGCGGGACCGGCGGGGCGGTCACGGGTCGGTGCATAGGTCGCTGTACGGCACTTGCGGCCTCACTGCCGGAGAACATTTCCGTCTGGTCCTTGGCCCTCGGCGCCGGGCCCTCGGTCACACGCCCACGCCTCACGCGATCGTCAGGTCCTCGTACTCGATGGTCACGGTCTCCATGAGCGGCTCGGAGCTTCCCGAGGTCAGGGCGCCGAGCTGGTACTGACTGGCCCAGGCATTGGCGAGGTTGTACCGGCGAACCGTCTCACCCTTGCCGCTCTTCACCTCGATGGTGACGTTCTTGCGGGCCTTGACGATGTCGTTGTTCTCGGCGGTCAGCCTGATCCAGTCGGTGAGCGCCGTGCTCTTGTCCACGCCGCGCGTGATCTCGATGCTGCCGGCCTCGCGGGGACCTTGCTGCTTCCGGATGATCTGCTTGCCGGTGGAGGCGTCGTTCTCCTCGCTCTCGATGACCCGTTGGCGGATACCGAGTCCCGATACTCCCTTGAGCTGCTCCAGCTGGATGCCATCGATCTGGATGGCGAAGGTATGGACGACGAAGTCGTCCTGCGGGCTAGGCACCCTATTTCTCCCTATGTCCTATGCGTGCGAGACGATTGGTGTGTGAGTCTCCGGTGTGCCGTGTGTCCCACCATTACTCGGCGGACTCCCCGCCGCCCAGCGCCGCCTGCGAAAGACGGAACACCACGAATTCCGCAGGCTTGACCGGCGCGACGCCGATTTCGCACACCACCTGCCCGGTGTCGATGACCTCCGGCGGATTGGTCTCGGCATCGCACTTCACGTAGAAGGCTTCCTCGGCTGTACGGCCGAAGAGCGCACCTTGCCGCCATTCGTTCACCAAGAAGGCGGCGATATTGCGCCGGATCGTGGCCCACAGCCGCTCGCCATTCGGCTCGAACACCACCCACTGGGTGCCCAAGAAGATGGACTCCTCCAGGTAGTTGAAGAGCCGTCGTACGTTCAGGTAGCGCCATGCCGGATCGCTCGACAGGGTGCGGGCTCCCCAGACGCGGATGCCACGTCCGGGAAAGCTGCGAATGCAGTTGATGCCGACCGGGTTGAGCAATTCCTGCTCGCCCTTGGTGACTTGCAAGGGAAGATCCAGGACACCCCGCACCACTTCATTGGCCGGCGCCTTGTGCACGCCCCGCTCGGTGTCGCTGCGCGCCCACACCCCCGCCACATGCCCCGACGGCGGCATCAGGACCTGCTTGCCGGTGACCGGATCGGTGGCCCCGACCCAGGGGTAGTACAGCGCGGCGTACTTCGAGTCGAAACCGGTCTCGGTCTGCCGCCAGTGGTGGACCTCGGCCGGAGACATGTTCGGCAGTGGATCGATGACGGCCACGCGGTTGGCCATCCGCTCGCAGTGGTCGATCATCGCCAGTTGTACGGCCTTGACCTGCTCACGGTCGACCATACCCCGCTGATACGCGGCCATCAGGTCGGGAGCCGCCAGAATGGTCACCTCGTCGACGGCCTCAAGACCGGCGAACCCGGAACGCTTGGCGACGTCGCCGACATAGCGGCTCACTGCCGATGTTTCCGCGTCGGCGGCCGTGTCTCGGCCGTCCTCCCCGGACGCCGGGTGCAGGGTGACGGCCTGTTTCTCGGGAAGAACGAGTGCGTCGCTGCCCGCGGCACGGTTCACGACGGAGATGAACTGCGAGTGTTTACGAACCTGTGTGGCCACGTACAAATCGGATGCACGGTCGGTGGAAACCTCGAAGGCCTCGACCCGCTTTCCCGACGCTTTGATCACGAGCCGGAACAGATCAGAACCACTGGTACGCGCGTCTGTCTCACCGCCGGCAGCCGATGGACCCTCTGACTCCTTGGGCGCCGCCTTCTCGGTCTTGTCGGCGGCACGCCTCGGCGGCCTCGCGACCGTGTCCGTGCTCTGCTCCGTGCGCTGCCCGGAGTCTGTGCTCGGCCCGGCCACCCGTTGCACCTCGACCGTCAGCTCCTGCCCGACAACGCCAGGCAGTGGGCTCACCTGGAAACTGCCCAGGGGCTGCACGGATCCGGTCCGCAGCACACGCGGGGCGGAATCGATATCGGCGGACTGGCCGTCGACGCGAACTATGTAACACGCTCCGCCGCCGTTGGCGAAGTACCCGTATACCGAACGAGCCAGATGCGAGTGCTCGATAAACTCACCGAAAGTCGCGAGAAACTGACTCCAATTCGCGACCCGCACCGGTCTGTTGAGAGGACCCTGTTCGGCGAATCCGACGAAGGCGGCCACCGCGGTGCCGATCCCCTGAATGGGGCGCGAACCGCCATCGCTTTCCTCCATGTAGATACCCGGGGATAGGTAATTGGGCACCCGTGCTCTCCTGGATCGTCCGCAGTGGATTTGGCCTGCTGGAAAGCTAACAGCAGTAATGCAGGGTTGGACCACTCGAGTTGACTCTTGTCATCTTCTGGCAGGCGTGAGATCAACTTGTGGCCTTGTTGCGCAGACCGGGAGTTGGTGGCGGGAAAGGGGCGACTCAGGACAGGGCGGCGTTGCCCGGAACAGCAACTCGCCTCGCCACAAGAGCCTCTGCGAGCCGCTCCAGCTCCACGTCTCCGGAGTCGAGGGACACGGCGTCCGTGGGTCCGGCCCACCGGCCCGTGGCGGCCCACGCGGTTGCCGCCTCGCCCTCGGCCCAGGCCGGGAGCATCGCCTCGATCTCACGGCGCCGGTCTGAACCGGCGGGCAGCGTGGTGGGGTCGGGCAGATGGGGAAACTGGAGACGGCCGACCCTGGAGCCGAGTTGGAACACGCCGCGTCCCGGGAGGGACTCCGCGTCGTCGTGACCGAGCCCTACACGCACATTCAGGAGACGGCTGAGGGGACCGGGCAGCCCGTCAGCCGGGTCGATCGCGTCTTCCGGGCACTGGAGCCACACAAGAAGGAAGACGCGGACCGAGCGTCCCCGCTGGGCGATACGACGGGTCTGCCGCAAGAAGGTCAACAGCCGGGCCATGCCGTCTTCGCCGACGGCCATCTCATCGACGGCATTCGTCCAGTCGTCGACATTCAGGTACAGCGGCGGGAAGTTGGGCTCTGCCCCG
Organism: Streptomyces sp. NPDC050658; assembly: GCF_044457025.1. Lineage (NCBI taxonomy): Bacteria > Bacillati > Actinomycetota > Actinomycetes > Kitasatosporales > Streptomycetaceae > Streptomyces > Streptomyces sp. NPDC050658. The sequence goes on along the minus strand of NZ_JBITGM010000012.1, from coordinate 68,946 downwards.
TCCTCGTGCCGCATCCGGCGCCGCACATCACGGCGTCGGCACATCTCGCGGAAGACCCGGTCGACGGCATGGGCGATGTCCTCCGGCTCCTCCGCGACCGTGAGGACCCCACGCGTGCGCTCATGGTGTGCGAGGTCGCCCTCGCCCTTGCCGTCTGCGAGCACCGCACCGCCCGTCTCGGGGTCGGTGGCGCCGCCGCTGGCCTCGGCCTGTTCCAGGAACCTCTGGTGCTGGAGGGCGATCGTCGCGACGACGGTGCCGAGCGACACGGACTTGCCGACTCCCGGCGTACCCGTGCCCAGCATGTGCGGATGGTTCGTCATGTCGATGACCAGCCACCAGCGGCCATCGGCGAGCTGACGGGCACCAGGCGTACCGGGATCAGTGACGGCCAGCGGAAGCTCGTTCCATGCCAGTCCGTCGAGGTGGGTCCGGGTGAAGGGGATGTCCGGGCCAGTGGCCAGCGCAGGCACCGGGCGAAAGACGGGCCGGTTGTACGGGGTGGCGCGGTCGGCGACGAATCGCCGTCCGGTGACGGCGCGGAGCTGGTCGGTGAGGCGATGAATGTCCTGGGCCTCGAAGCGGTCGGCACAGCGCAGCGTGATCTCGTTGATCTGTCCGTCGCGGCCACGGCGCAAGGTGACGTGGTCGCTCACCCGAGTCGGAACCATCTTCTTGACCCACTGCTCCGCCCCGTCGGCCTGGCGCGTCACGGTCCATGAGGGCTTCTCCAGGGGGATGCCCATCAGGGACGCACAGCCGCGGAAGAGCTTCACGGCTTCCTTGTCGGCGGGATCGTCCTCGGGCGCACGCAACCACCAGCGTGCGACCGGGATCAGCCCCACCAGAACGAGCGAGATCCAGCCGAGCAGGAACGCCCCGACGAGACCGACCAGAACGGCCCAGACACGCCGCGCCAGGACCTGGCCGACGGCGGGTGCGGCCTGCGTCTTCTTGGTGCTGTCCATGCCATCACGTCCCGGACGGGGCCGTGGCTTCCGCGGCAGTCGTGGTGGCAGGACGCGAGGCCCACTGCCAGCCGAACACGGCGGCGCCGAGCAGGAGCGCGCCGCATCCGACCCGGGGTATGCCGAGCAGGAGGGCATCGAAGGCGAGGCAGCCGAGCACCAGCCAGGCCAGGATGGCCACGCGCCGCCCTCGGTGCAGCCTCGTCCGCAGGTGATGGAGGTACAACACCTTGTACCGCGCGGTGTGACGGAGGAGGCCGATGGACCGGGTGGTGGAGCGGGCGGTGGTCTGCAGACGCGGAAGAAGCCGGGCGGCCAGTGGGCGGCCCACCCGGCTGGCCCGGACTCTTCGGGTGAGGTCGGCGGTGGTCATTACCGGGCCCTTCCTCCGCGGGTAGCGGCGTTGGTGGTGGTCTGGCGGTCGGCTGCGGCGCAGGCACATTCCGCGGCGTACCGGCATCACGTTCCCCGTCGGATGCCGGTACGCGGCGGAATGTGCCTGCCGCTGTCCCGGCGTGCGGCTGCCCACGTCAGCCGACCACTCTGTCTTGTGTCCGTCTTATGTCACGCCTGGCTCGGTCCCACTCGCCCGATTTCTCAACGCCGGGCCTTTCTCCCGACACCAACCGGGCCAGTCCGGGAGGCCGGGGCGCCGACCTTGCCTGACGGAGGTTCAGCTCGCGACGCGAGGGGCCATGGCGGGCGCAGGGCGGGGCGAGAGGAAAGCCGGGTCGGTGAGGGGAGCCCAAGTAGTGGCGTTGGGTATGACTTGGGTGGCGCAGCGGGTCATAGTCAGACCCGTTCCCGCCTCCAGCCACAGCAAGGGGCTCCCCGGATCCGAGATCCGACGCAGGAGGGCAGGGAGGTCAGCCGGCTTCACCATGCAGTCGGCCAGCACCTTGGCAGCGACGTCTTCCTCGGCGAACGGGCGGGACTGTGAGGCCAGGTGGAGCGCTATGCGTGGCGCGTGTGAGCGCAGTCCGGAAACCTGATCGCTGAACTGCATGGCCTCATAGGCCACCTTCGGGTGATGGGCGAAGTAGGGCGTGGGCAGCCGGGTGGCCGACAGCCCGTATCGGATTGCCAGCTGATGGGCCCGTTCCACTGAGTGGATCGGACCGGCCAGCACGGTTTCGCACGGAGTGTTGACACAGGCAACAATGAGTTCCGGCTCGTGAGCGCTGGACAAGAACGCGTCGGCTTGGTCGGCACTGGCGCGGAGCCTGAGCAGGCCGTCGTGCCGTTGTGGCATCGTCCGGGCCAGCACAACAGCGATCCTGGCCCCGTCTCCCACGCTGAAGACTCCGGCGGCGGCCATGGCAGTGATCTCACCGAAACTGAACCCTGCCACCGCTGAAGGCGCTGTCCCCATCGCACAGAGCGCCTCGTGGACCGTCAGACAGGCTCCGTACAGCAGAGACTCTGCAAGCCCGGCCGGACCAGATGTGAGGTGCCGGGAGTCCGCCCCGGAATCGAGCACCACACCACTGAGCGGGGGCAGTCCGTATGCGCCTATGGCTGAGTCAATCGCGGTGAAGACTCGCTCAGCGGCCCTGCGTACAACGGGCTGCTCTTGTGCGGCCTTCTGCAGCGCGCGGAGGTGGAAGTCGCCTTGTCCCGGGAAGAGATGGACAGCGGTCGGAACGTCGCACGGTGAGGGAACCACTCGAAGACTCCTTCGTGGACAGGGTGGTGAGTGCAGGGCTGAGCAGGGGCACAGGGCATGCGGGATCGAACGTGGTGATCGCCAGCAGCAGGCATTCGGCGTCAGCGTCCGCCGGCTGCGGCGCGGCGTGCCCGGCACCCACCGGCAGGTCGCCCGTGCCGGTTCCCGACTTGAGGAGCCTTCGTCCCTGAGTACCGGTGCGTGTACAGATCCTGGCGTCGGACGTGTCCAGACATGCCGCGATCTCCTCGTTGTCGGCCACCTACTCGGGAAGGCAGGCGCGGACACCACACAGAACTGCGGTCTAGGTTGCTGTGTGCGTTGATTTGCCAGGTCGCATGGCTCTCCTTTGCAGGCCGACTAGTGCAGAAGCCTGCACCCGTCGGTGGACGGCAAGGTTGTGACCGTGAGTCGGCCGTCCACCTCGTTGTGGAGGCCGTCAGATGCTGGGGGCGCCGACGCTGCCCTACTGGCGCGGTGAGTCGGCGACTAGCGCAAAGAAGCGGAATCCCGCTGTCCATGAATTTCCCTTCTGGGAGGAACAGCCGGATCACACCCAAACACCTGCCTTCGCATACTGGCCGCGTCTTCGGGTAGAAGCAGTAGAAAGCAGGCGGATTGGGTTCGTACATAGGGCCGGACAGCTGATGTGCTGCAAGCGATGCAGCCTTGTGCGTTTGTGAGATTGGTCCAGAGGCGGACGGTTTGGCGCACCCCGAACGGCTGTGAACTGGCCAGACGTGGGGTGTCTGCGGTGGCAGCGCGCGCAGTGCGACTCGCGGTGCTCTTGTCGCCGGTGTCACTGGAGGCGCCCCGCCGCCAGACCGACACTGAAGGGCCGTTGGTCATGAGGGTCCATGCCTGGGTGGCGGTGCAGACCTCGGAACCGACCGGCCCTGCCTTCCTTGGCAGCCTCTCCATGGCCGCTCTGTCCCTGCTCGCTGCTGAGACGGTCTAGACACAGCCCGATGCAGACGGAACCGGCACGCCATTGTGTCGGCCGTCAGACGGGGCGGGTTCCTCAATAGCGGCCGTACCAGACACGGTTCGTCCACAGCTTCTCCAGCCGCACACTCCGGCCCGGCTTGGGGGAGTGCCAGACTCTCTTGCGCCCGGCGTAGATGCCGACGTGGTAGATGCGGTTACCTGAGTGGAAGAACACCAGATCGCCCGCGCGGCGCGCCTTGGCCGGCACATGCCAGGAACGGTTGTACTGCGCGGCGGCGGTTCGCGGGAGTTTCTTGCCCACCTTCTTGAAGGCGTACAGCGTCAGGCCCGAACAGTCGAAGCGGTAGGGGCCGGCCGCGCCCCATTGGTAGGGGGCGCCCCTCTTCGAGGCGGCGATCCGTAGAGCCTTCTCTCCCGGTGTGATTGCCTGGGCGGCATCGGCTGTCCCTGGCAACGCGGTGGCTATGGCCAGCACCATGCCCGCCACGGCCCAGATCGCGGAGCGGGAGGTGCCCACGCCTCTGCACGGGGGCCGCGCAGAGGGCTGCTGACGTCCCGATCGCGCGGACCTGCGTGTCTCACGGCGAGGGCAGGTCGGTGCGGCGTGCTGCGTACGTTTCCCGGTCGCCCTTTGCTGGGCGTGATCGCAGCGAGTTGCACGGCCGGCGGCTTCCGTGCCCCTCTGGCACGAGCCGGTACAGGTACGGGAGCGCACTCGGCCCTGTGACGTGCACCGGCATGAACCCGCAGGACCGGTGGCGTGTGAAGATCGCATGGGTATTGCTTCCTTTCGATGGGGACGCGCCTCGTCGATGGCAGGCCGACCGACTGCTGTTGACGCACGTATGTGACGCACGAACGGCTGGAGGCCTGCCCGGACATGGAACGTCGCGTGACGAAGCACGTGTTGATTGACGGCTGCTCAACAGGAGTTGCGAGCCAGTGCGGACAAGAGTCGGCGCCCAAGGGAGAGGCGGCGAGGCCCCATCGGGCGTCGCGTGGGCCTGGATTGCTTTGGCGTCGGCGGATCACCAACCGACCGGTCGCTGCTTTCATTGCGGCCTGTGAACAAGCCAGCTCTTCTATGCAGTTGACAGCAGCCTGCGCGCGAGCAATGCAACAGAGTGTCACAAGACCTGCGAAGTGGGTCAATCCACCAAACGGGCCGAGTCTTGCCTGACGTACCTCTAACCAATCGCCTGTTGCGAAGGCATGAGATGGGCCTCTGGGCAACTCGTGCCACCGCAACGGAGACCTACCGCTGCCACACTTCGCAAGCGTTGTGGTCCGAATGAGCCACGACACGCCTCAAACGGCTCCTTTCGCTGCTCGGGCGGCGGCAAAGGGCGCGTCTCGGCTGGTCCGGCGCCTACGGGGAGGGTGCCCTGGAGGAGTCCCTGACCGATGCGTCTCCAAGGGCAGGATTTCATGACGAGATCAAGTCACCCCCGACCTCGATTAGGGGGCCGTGCGGTCACCGCAACGACCGTGCTCCTTCTTGCACTCACTCCTACCGCCGCGGCAGTGGACAAGCCCACCGAACCGGGCGTGCTCAAGCTGATCGACACCCCGAGTGGCAGAGTCCTCGCGGACAAGGACGGCTACGCGCTCTACCTGCAGGACGCGGAGAAGGCCAACACAGCTCCATGCGTCGGTGAGTGTGCCATCAACTGGCCTGCGGCGACCGGCTATCCGACCAAGGCGGACGGGGTGGACGGCGCCACGGGATTCACGAAAGACAATCCAGAAGGCGCCGACAAGCCGCAGGTCATCTACAACGGGCACCTGCTTTATTACTACAAGGGGGACCAGCCGAACGAGCCCAAGGGGCAAGATATGGGCGGCTGGAGCCTGGTGGACGCGAAGGGCAACGCGCTCAAATCCACGGAGGGGAGCGCGCCCCGCCGTGACGACACCAGCGAATCTCCTGATGCCGCGCAAACCACCTCGACCGGAGCTGTCCGCGGCAGCGTCGAGTACATCAGCGGAACAACACAGGACTCCGCGGTACGTCCGCTGGTCGTCGGGGCCGGGCTCCTCGCCGCTGCCGCGGTCGGTGTGGGGGCGTTGTTGCGCAAGCGCAGGGAGCAGGACACCGGTGCTCCCGACTCCCCTCGGACAAAGGGGGGAGGGCGTTGAGTTTCCGGTACACAGGCAGGACGGGTGGTACGGCTGTTACGGCAGCGCGTGCCGCTGCAGTGCTGTGCGCCGTGGCTGTGGCGTTCCCTCGATTACGCCACTCGCTGAGGCATCTTCCGCCACAGCCCTTTCTGCCCCCTGCGCGAAAGCCAGAGCCAACTGCATTGATGATCTTCGGTGCGATCCTGCGTCGGGTGACGCGTGAAGAGCATTGAGGAGTGAGGCCGTGGGGGGCACCACTCTCTTCGCCGAGAAAGTCGTGTCCGCCGGTGATACCAGCGGACACGACGCCATGCTCCTGGCGACGCCCGGCCTGCGATCGTGAGGGTCCTCAGGCGAGTGCTTGATGAGACTGAGTCAACGACTCAACGAACAGATCCAGGGCATGTCTTCCAAGCGAGATGGTAAACCGTACCGATGCTGGCATCAGTCGAGTCCATGGTGATGAAGTTCGTCTTAGACGGGTCCGAGTTGCCGGCGTTCACACGCAGGTCAGTGTTGATGTTGAAGTTGCGCTTTTCTCCGCAGGGCGCCCAGACGAGAGCATCGATGTCGGTGACATCAGAGACCTGCCAGTTGTCGGCGCGCGGCCCGGTGAAGGTGTGGGAACTCTCTGCCGTCTGCGGCATTCCTTGAAAATAGTAGTTTGCCTTCTGCTGTGCGACGGCGCCCCTCTCTAGTTTCATGAATCCGCGGTAGTCGGCTCTGGCGATCGCGTAGGTGATGCCCTGTGGGACATGCACCCGCAGGTTGAGCTGACAGTTCTTCCGGAAATCCGTTGGTCTGGTGCCCGGGCCCACCTGGGCGAGATAATCGCTGTACGTGACGGTGAAGGCTGTGTTGTCGGGGGCGACTGCCACGGCTGCGGTGCCCAGGGGGCAGCCCGACCCGTTGACGGTTGCCAGCTCAATCACGATTTTGTCGGGAGGGGCGACGGCTCCTTCCTCGGCTGCTGTTGCCCCGGTGATTGTTGAAGCAGTCAACGCGACTGCTGCACAGCCCGCTGCCAGAGCACTCTTGCGCATGCTTTCTCCATTCACATGCCCAACCCGCCGGCGGGAAGGGAAACGCGTTTCTGAGTTCGCTCATACGTCAGCACAACTCACCAGGAAAATAAAGGGAGTCCACTAAAATGAGCCATCGCGGGGGCGACCTATCAGCCATCAAGAAAGTTTGACTCAAAGAGACGCTGTGGCGCGAACTGCCCGTCCTTTGGTTATTACCTCGTCGGGAACCAACGCCTCTAAAATATTTCTGCCTCAATTACTTGGTGACCTCGAACTTCGCCTCGTTTGTCGATCGACGCCGACGTGCCGGTTCAGGTGCGGCTCCCTCCATGGTCGGTCCGCGCGCTGCCGGTGGGCTCGACCGACATGGCGGGTCAGTTTCCGCAGTCATCTGCATTGATATTCACTCATTTGTCCGGAGAGACACCTTTTCGAGGGATAGCACAGACGACAAACCGGAACAGCCGGAAATTTTGGGTGAGTTGTGTGAGAGCATGCGCAGGGGCCTACTCGTGGGCCCTTCGGGAGTGTGGCGGAATTGGCAGACGCGCCGGATTCAAGTCCCGGTGTCCTAGCGGGCGTGAGGGTTCGAGTCCCTCCACTCCTACCCATGGTTCCTGCAGCTTCTGCTGGCCCCTGCGGCTCTTGCCCTGTGCGGGCGCTGGCCCGCTTCGGTCAGCGCGACCAGCACGTCCGCAACCTCGCGGGTGAAGGCCGGCACATCGTCGACGTCCGCATGCCGGTTGAGCGGGACGATGACGTGCATGCCGCGGAAACCGGTCGTCATCACACCCGCCTGGAGGCCCAACTCATCCAGCAACACATGCAGTCGATGTGCGGCACGCCGCACCGGTTCGAAGAGCGAGCGGTCGAGGCCGTGGCACGACGCCGACTCAAGCGCGCGTGCCACGGCCTCGACCGCTTACCCGAGCCCCGTTGTCCCCGCACCGTAGTCGGCCGGGCGGCAGGTCACAGATCGCGTCCTTGATCGTCGAGGCCTTGAGACAGCCCTGCGTCACCCGTCGTACGTCACAGTGCCTTGAACCTGAGGACGGTATGGATCCCACGACGTGCCGGGTTGCAGCTCAAGGGAAATGGTGCACGCCTTTTCGTCATTACCCGTCCCTCCCAACCTAAGGGAGTAGCCAATTTTCCCGTCCTTGCCCCCATATTTCCAAAGGTCATAGCCGTAGGTGAAATGTAGGGAGACATCGGGGTTGTATTGGCCGTGAGGCTTTTCCCTGTCGAAACCGAAATCCAAGTATCCTGCGCCTGTCCAGTATTGATTGCTGGTGTCTCCAGGGATGTAGTAATCGGTACGCGACTCGAAAGTCATCTGCCCGCCGGAAGGTATGCTCTGCGGAGCCGCCCCCTCTGCCCAGTAGGTGTCAAGGTTGTGCCCCTTGAGCTGCCCTTCGCTGATGCGGCCACCGGTGTGGGAATCCCATAAACGCAGCTCGTGACCCGTGTTATTCGTCACGATGAAATTGCCGTAGTAAAAGTCTCCTCTTTCTTCCTTCATCTCCATGCCCCTTCGATTCGATTGCCTTTTGGGCTGGCTGCCGATTAGGCGATGAGGGTCAGCCCTTCCCTGTAGGGATGTGCGGTCCTTCTTATGTCGGCCGCCTGCGGCCTCCCCTCGCCGCGATGGTCTGGGCGGCTTCTAGGACCAGCAGGTCGCGGAACCACCCCTACCCATGACGGCGGGGGTTGCTTGGTGGGGCAGGTGGGACTCGAACCCACGACCGGCGGATTATGAGTCCGCTGCTCTAACCGGCTGAGCTACCGCCCCTTGTGCCCGGAGGGCAGACGTGAGCTCCCGTCGTGACATCGCCGCATTACATGTCGTTGCGCGCACGACTCCCCTCTTGAGTTTTGGATCCCGCCGCTGTGGACGTTTCTCCAATACGCTCCGGCTACCCCAAAGCCGGAGCGTCACCCTATTGGTGTAGTTGGCTGAGCCGGGTTCCGACAGAAGTGGAAAATGTCCAGCGGCGTATCACTGTTTCTTCACTGGCTGTGGCACGATGAGCATGTTTTCGAGTCTTACTGTTCGCTGTCAGGTCCCTGTCGGGAAAGTCGCCCCTCAGGTGAGTGCCGTCGATCGTGGGTGCTCACAAGTTCCGTCTGATGACAGCGTTCGCAGGATCAAGGCTCCCCGTGCGCGGCGACTTCGGCAGGGTTGAGCTGCTGGCTCGGCTGACGCTGATGGATCGCAGTGCAACCACCGAGATACGAGGAGGAACAGATGCATTGGTTATGGGCAGTCATTGTTGGGCTGGTGCTGGGGTTACTCGCGAAACTGATCCTGCCTGGAAAGCAGGAAATCCCCATCTGGCTGACCGCGCTGCTCGGCATCGCCGGCGGCCTGTTGGGGAATGCAGTCGCCCACTGGATCGGGGTGGACCACACCAAGGGGATCGACTGGGTGCGCCATGGTCTGCAACTAGGAGGAGCCGTGCTCCTGGTCGCCGTGGGGACGCCGCTGTGGGCACGCTTCCGCTCTTCCCGAAGGGCAACATGATTTCGCGGGGGCGATCACACAGTCCGCGGCAGTAAGAGGCGGTGCGCCCGGGCTTGGACGGGTGGGACGCCTGGTCCGCCCCGCCCGTCGCCCGCGCGCGGCCTCCCCCCGGCATGTCGACAGCCGGGTCCTCAAGGCCCGAGATTCATTTGGACCGGGCCCTCGACTGCCGCGGCTCCTGGCGAACTGTTCCACCCAATGGGCATACCGCGCTTCCCTGACCGCATGGCGATTTGAGCCCCGCCGTCCGAATGCCGGTGCTGGCCGCTCGCCCGGCCCCGCTGGTAGCTCTCGTGATGGACCCCGATGGCTCCCCGCAGCCCGTACCCCGCTGCGCAGGGTTTCCGGATTGGTGCCGAGATCGGCAGCGAGCCTTGAGCTTCGCCCTGCCTCGATGCGCCAGTAACCCCCTGGGCGAAGTCCCGGCCGCCCAGCAGCCGTGTGAGCACCCATCAGGTCGATCCGCCTTGGGCGAAGGGCTTGGCCAAGAGGGCGACATATAAGAGGTGCAGGTTCTGAGGCCGGCCGTCTCGCCAGGTTCTGACTCTTCTGTCCGGCGTGACGGCCGTCGGCGATTCCGCGCGGGCGGACCACGGAACGCGGCAACCCGGGGCACAACTGTGCGATCCACGTGTCTCGTTGACATGCGGCCACAACACCTGCCGCCGGACTCCGCCGGCTCTTCCTCGACCGCAGTCCCGAACGCTTGGCCTCATGGCGCTCACATGACCAGCACGGAGAAAGGAACCGAGATGGCCTCTTCCCGACGAGCCGTTCCCGCCGCACAAGTATGGCTGGCGCCAGGCCGCATAGCTCGCAGGAAACTCCTGGCCATACTCGCGATAGGTGCCGCTGTCGCCGTCATCCCTGGCGGACTGGAGACCAGTGCATCAGAAGCCGTGAACGGGCGCCGATGCAACCTTCCCACCGGCGTGCTCGCTGTCACCGACCTTCCGACGGGCAGGTCGGTGATCGACTGCGCGGCAGTTGGGCGGATGGTGAGCCTCGACGGTGCCGGACTGACCATTCCAGAGCCCGGCATGGGCGTATCAGTTGAGGGCGTTTCGGCGAACGGGAGCCTGCAGCACTTCCAACTCGAAGTGTCCGCTGATGGGATCATCACCTACCCAGAACCCGCCGTGGACGCGAACGACCCGATGTCCGAGACTCCGGGAATTCGGACGGATGCCGCCGCTTGTTTCGATGCGGCACATTCGATATACGGCTACGCGGAGCGTGATTCCTACGCGTGGCGCATAGGTGACGGAGGAATGCCTGGAGCTCTCTCGCAGTCCGCCGCACAGCTCGCTTTTCTCGATGCGATCAATAACATAACCGACAGCTATAACGACTGTGGCCTCAAGGATGAAGTTTCGGCGATTCAGAGGTACTCGGGAACCACGTCTTATGAAGCTGATTTTGCCAGCGGATCCCTCACGTGCACCGCACGCGACAGAGTGAGTACATGGGACGCTGGTGATTTAAATGCCAATTCTGTTGCGGGGGCTTGTGTGTGGTACGTGACTGTCAATGGATCCCCAGCAGACGTGGTGGAGGCCGACGTCCGCTACAACACTGTTGACTTTGACTTCACGAACGACCCGAGCAGCAGAACGTGTAGGAATAAGTACGACATACGTGCGGTCGGTACACACGAAGCCGGGCATGTATTCGGGTTGGGGCATGTGGCTGGCGGCCACTCAAATCTCACCATGTACACCCATTCATTTATCTGCAATGCGAAGGCAAGGACTCTTGGTAGAGGAGACGTCCTTGGGCTTCAAAGGAAGTACTGAGGGCGGGTGAGGGGCCGTGCAGCGTTTCCCGGCCGTCCCGTTTGCCCTACCGTCACGCAGACGGCTTGGCTTCCGCGTTGAGCTGTCGCGCAGGTGTTCGGCCATGGCCTGAGGTTCAACGTAACTGGCTGCCCTTGGGGTAGATCGGCTGAGCAGGATTACCCCAGTGGGATCGCGATCGACGCCACGATGGCCAGTTCCGCTCCCTCGTCGGCCTCGGGCGCGAGTGCGCGAAGGACGCCAACGCGTCCTCCATGGGCGTGGTCGACGACCCTTCGCCCGAGCAAGGGGTGAGTCCAGTGCCCTAACCCGAGCGGCCGCATGTTCATCTAGTGGCCTCCTTGGACGGTTCGATAGCGAGGTGGTCCCTGACCCAACGTCGGGGCAGCATGGAATAATTCAAGCCACGTTGGGGCGCGATCCCGACCCTCTGCGCTTCCGTCGCCTCCGTCGCCGTTGCAGTCTCATCACCGCTGTTCAGGTAAGAAGAACCCTTTCTGCTCCGATCGGGGTGACGGAAGTGGAACAGGCCGCTATCCGCCGCACTGGCGTGATAGGTGCGGCTTGTAATCACTTAACGCTCCTTACGCAAATGGCATAGGGTACAACTGTCGGTGACAGTTGCAGATTGGACAGGTTGTACGTACGTGGGGGAGTGAGATGCCACGGAAGAAGAGACCGCCGGACGGCACCCTCGCTGCCCGCATCCGTAGGCGCGGGAGCCCAGGGCTGAGGGTCGGTCCCCTTGGCCGCCAGACCACAGCGTCGCGACTGACTCAAACTGGACTCCTGCTGTGCTGTGTTGCCCCTCCAGCTCTTGGCGATCAGGGAGTTGCTTGCCTGCATGGCGAGGAGTGGTGACACTAGGTGGGCTGAGGGGCGCCCAGAGCGTCGCACTGAAACGTGAGCGCGCAGACGTCTGTTGAGCAGTGAGGTATCGCTTCTCCCGCAGGGCGAAATGAGGGAAGCCAAGAAGGATCAAGAAGGAAACGGCCGCACCCACGAAGCTCTGCTTGTGCTTGACTCCGCCTTGACCCCGCGGATGTCGAAGCCGAAGTTCCGGTTGCATCTGACTCCGCCCAGCCCCCGCGGGTGTCGAAGTCGAGTTCCGGTTGCGCATCACTCCGCCCAGCCCTCGCGGATGTCGAAGCCCGGGCCGCTAAGCGTGTTCGAATGAGTTACAGGTAAATATTTTCGAATTCTCGCAGTGGCCCGTGAGTGCATTCAGTTTCCCCTCCGATGCCGTTCGTGCTTGAGGGAAGATTTAAGAATGTGTCGTCCAGGAGGATATCCTCAGTAGCCGAGCAATCCGTTTAAATATGGAGAGCGGACGTGGCGAATGAGCTGCTTCAGAGAGTAATTGATGAGGCCGGGTGCACGTATGCGGAGCTGGCGCGGGAAGTGCGCACGGTTGCCGGGGAGATGGGCAATACCCGGTTGCGGACCAACGCATCAGCCGTGGCTCATTGGGTGGCAGGCACCCGCCCGATTCGAGCTACGGCACACTGCCTGGCCGAGGCCCTTTCGCGAAAGGTGGGGCGTCCGCTGACCCTTGAGCATATTGGCCTGGATCAAGAGGGAGAGCCTGCCTTGGAGGCGGGTTCAATCACTGATGTCGTAGGTTCCCTCGTGCGACTGGGAAAGGCCGACATCGATCGTCATCCCTCGGTGACGGCCGCTCCGTACGCCGTTAACGCGGCACTTCCGGTCGGCTGGGGAGAGAGCACTGTCACAGTCGCCGCACAGAACCGTATCCTCTCCATTCCCGAGCCTGGGAACGGGCAACGGGACCACATTGAAGCGATCCGGACCACCACCGAGACGTTCGCCGACCTCGGCAGGCAGTACGATGGTCAGCACGCCCGATCCGCCGTTGTGCAGTACTTGGTTTCCGAGGCGGCTCCCTTATGCCGGGCAGGGCTGCTCGGAGAGCAGCAGAGAGAGCGGGCGCTGACGGCCACAGCCTCCCTGACGGCCCTGGCCGGCGTGAAGGCCTGCGATGGAGGCGAACAGGGTCTGGCCCAGCAGTACTTCCTCCGGGCGCTGGAGCTCACCGAGGCGGCAAACGACGATCGGCACGCAGGGTTTGCCCTCTCGATGCTGGCTCACCATGGCTTGGAGGCCGGTCGGCCGGAACACACCCTGACTTTGACCAGTGCCTCCTTGGAACGTGCCAACGGGGGCCTCGACCCCGCGACCGAATCCATGCTGCGAGCCACTCACGCCCGTGCCCTGGCCATGGCCGGAAGGCATCAGGAGTCCCTTGCCGAGGCAGCAAGGTCAACGGAGTTGGGCGCGGAGGCCGACCAGGACGAGATGCCCTACTGGGCAGCGCTCTGGGGGCCGACGGCTGCCTGCGCAAGCAGCCAGCTGGCCAAGGCCGCGATGCACCGCGGTGACCTGAGGACAGCCGAGCAACTCTTCGCACAGACGGTCGTACAGTGGCGGGACGCCGCATACCCCGCCACGCTGGCGCGCGTGAACGTGGGGTTCATACAATGCCGCCAAGGGAATCTTGAACAGGCGTGTGCCACTTGGCACCAAGTACTGGACTCGGCAGCAACGATACGGTCCCCCCGACTTGTTGGTTACGTGGTGAGCATGCGCAAGGCGCTTGGCCCCTTCAGCAGGCGTGGAGGCCGTGCGGCCCAGGAACTTGATGAACGTGCCGCGATGTGGCTGAAGAGGTGCCACCTTCAACCTGATTGAGGGGAAGGCGCAGGTCGGTGGTAAACAGCAACTTCAGCGCACAACTTTTCTCTTGTTTAGCTGGTGAAAGGGCAATAGTTAAATTCTTGGCGGAAGGCGCGAGACATTCACGTCGAAATGGTGTTCGCTCAACGCTGTTGCAAGCCATAAAACTGGACGGCCCGAACCAGGGAAAGAGCGCCAAGACATCTATCTCGGCCAGTCCCAAGGTCATCGGTCTCGCTCGGATCGTGGCACGATCAACCCCTCCGCGAGGCAGTTGATTCCTCATTTTTGGATTACACATTGTTACAGCCGCTCGTCGTCTGTCGACGAGGAGTTCCCTTGGCAGGCGCCCTCTTGAACGGCGACCAGACTTCATGGGCGGCGGCGGTTACGCACAGTATCCAAACTCCAGCACCTGCTGCCGGTTCGCACGCTCAGAGCGGGAAAGGCCCAGCCCGTACTCAGACCCTTTTCGCTGAGCAGGTTTGAGCCGTCGCCACCAGCACATGGTGGTTGACCGGATAGAGAGCTGGGGCAGGTTGGGCGCCGCGTGCTGTGATGTGTCGCGCACCAACCGAACGCCCCGTAGCCCATTCCGGCAATGGAGGACGATTTTGATGCGCCACAAATTTAAGACCGCAGCCGTGATTGCGGCCATGGTGACGGCGACAGGTTTGATGTCATCTACCGCCGCAGAGGCGGTGTCCGGCACTGGTTCGGCTCCGGCAGAATCACCCATCGTGGGCTCCGCGAAGGCACCCCAGAACGGCGGGTCTTCATACTGCTACGGCGGCTGGAACTACAGCCCCTGGTGGGGTAAGACGGCGGGGAGTTCCTGCTGGAATCCCGCCTACGTCAAGGGCTGGATCGACGACACCTACCGGGACGGGTACTGCGTACAGATGCGCTTCGACTGGTACCGGCACGGCAGCTGGGTCGGCACCAAGTACTCACCCCGCGTCTGCGATCGCCAGCAAGCCAGACACTTCCAGCTCAACTCCCCCGATCCACATGCCGACTGGGTGAACTGGCAGTTCTATCGCGTCTGACCCACGCGGCACAGACAGCTTGGGCTGTGGGCAAACCCCTCTCTCGCCCGCAGTCCAAGCGCTGTTGCTGACGCACCACGGCTGAGGCCGGCGGATTCCTGTCTCATCCTCACGGCAACGCCCGGCGATGCGCGGGCTACAGCGATTCCTCGGCCTCGCGGCTTGCCGCCTGCGCGGAATCATGCGGACACGGCAATGACCATCGGCTTCCCACGGACGGACGATCCCCCCGTCGGGCACCTGGCAGACGCTCAACTACACAGCAGAGAAGGGGAAACCGTTCTCATCGTGCCTGTGTAGAGGCGGACGCGGAATCGGTCCGCTGCGTTGCCACGGCGAACATGTACGGCTGAGAAGCCGGGAGGGCCTCGCTCAAAGCGCGCCCGCATCGTTGTTGCCGGTCACTCTCCGCCCCCTCGCGAGCCCTTACCGACCGGCGCCGCGCCCTGAGGAGCGCCACGGCCGGACGACGGCCGGCGGCATCAGCGTCCATCGGCATGGCGACCGGACCGCGTTCCGGGAACGGATCAGCCGTCGGACCCCGCTGAAGGACCGAGGTCAACGTGCCCCCAGTCCCGAGGGCGGTGATCCTTAAGGGCCGGACAGGCATGCGTTCGTGTGATGCCTTCAATCGCCTGAATACGTGCCACGATCTGACCGAGGAGCTCGACACTCGTCGCCTCAGCCGTGACGATCACGTCGTACGGACCGGTCACGTCATCGGCTCTGACGACTCCCTGAACCGCAGCGATCTCGGCTGCCATCGCGGCGGCCTTTCCGATCTCAGTCTGGACCAGAACATACGTACGCACCATCAGTAGACCCTCCGGCCAAGAGACCTCAACTGTTGATTAATGGCGAGTGTGCATGGGCCGAGAAGTTAAACATGTAGGTTCTTCTCGGCTCCGCGTCTATTTGTGCTGTTTCTTTTGGATGATTTCGATGATGAGGGTGGCAGTATCAGCGTGACTGGCCCGCCCCGACGGAAATGAGGTCGGCCTTCGAAGGCAGCCCGTCGGTGCTATGACCGTGCGCTTCACGGGCCGGACGAGGTCACCGGTGCTGTCGGCATGCCCACCCATCACGGCCTGTGTACACGACTGGAACCCCACCATCCATGCTCCGACACGCCTTCAGGGCCCTCAAGGGTGAAGGTTGGAGTGGGCCCGTCGGCTATCAGTGGAACCCAGAATCGCCGTCCATTATTTTTCCAGGGGAAAAGTTGCCTTTGCAGGGCAGGCTGCCGAGTGTGTCTCCTATGGGAAGGGTAGCCAGTCCTGGGTATTTGGCGGATGGGCTACATATGGCAGCGACTGCGGCCTCTTCAAGCTGAAGTGGGGCTTCCCTGAGGGGCCGGACGATTTTGCCGATTGAACAGAACTTCCCTTTTCGGCCGGTTATATGTGGGACTACTCTTATGACCCTGACACGTGGGAAAATCATGGACCGGAGTGGGCCACGAGCTTTTGGAAGCAGGGTACTCGGGTCTGATCGACGTCCGGCCGGTCGTGCGGCGACATCATGTCGGTCCGGCACGTTCCCACGGCGGCCCGTGCCGGCTCTGCGAGGCCACCACTGGCCGACGAGCCGACCGGCCCCGGTGATGACGTTCGTTCCCGTACAGGTGGCCAGGACCGCATCGGCAGCCGCTGGCTGCGCCGAAAGGGTTGGGACGGTAGTGCAAGTGCCCCGCACCGCAAGCGGCAGAGTGACGCCCACCTGGCCCAGGCAGTGAGGGCGCAGGGAATCAACGAAGCGTGAGCAGCCGAGGTTTGTCCATGTGCGGCCCAGGCGGACGTGTGGGACGTGGCGCTGCGGCAGAGGGGAGCCCGCAGCGCAGTCTCCGAATGCGGAGAAGAGGAGCGCCGCTGCCGTCAGTCACGGTCGATCGTGACGGCCCTTGTGCGTGCGGCGGTGTTCTGGCCCGCAGGTGCACAGAGCAAAGCCCCTGGCATTGCGCCGGGGGCTTCTCGCTTGATCAGTGGGCAGCTTCGAACGCTTCTCGAACGCTTGACGGGACACGGCCACGATCGTTGACCTCGTACCCGTTTTCCTTGGCCCAGCTGCGCATATCAGCAGTGCTGGGTCCACCCGCAGGGGCTGTGCGCGCCTTCCGGGCTCCCTTGACACGACCTGTCTTACGGCCCTTGTCGATGAAAGGACTCAGCGCCTCGTAGAGCTGGTCGTAGCTTTCCGGCGCGAGATCGATTTCGTACCCCACCCCGTCCAGCGTGAACGTGTGAGTATGGGCCTCCGCGGATTCCTTACCCGTGAGGTCGTCAGTGTAGATGGTGATAGTTTTCTGGGCCATGGCCGGATCATACTCCATATTCCGGGGGCGTCCATACCGAGTTCCTGGAACCCGTGCTCGAAAGGTAACAGCGATGCCGCATTTCCGCAATGAGTCATCGCGGTTGATGACCGAAAGGCCGATGCCCGCGAGGGGAGGGAACGATTCGGCCGCGTGTGTCGGCAGGTACCGAGCGTGATCGATTTGCGCACCTCCGAGGGATGGATCGCCTCGCAATTCGGATACAAAGGGATCTTCTTCCCCTCGATGAAATTGGTCGTGTCCACTCGGAACGGCACCGTGTGGCAGTTCGCAGCAACCAGTGCCACCTCAGCAAAACACCGCCAACGAACCCGACCTGTCTTCACAAGCAACGACTGAAACCCGGCAAATCCCGCCCCATCGACAATGCCAACACCCGGCAACGATCTCCCCAGCGGGCGGCGCGCCTGGGCCACCTCCGGCTTCGAGGTCAGCGGGTGTCACTCCAGACGGCACATACCCCATCAGTGACCGCATCATTCGGCGGAGAGTCCACTCAGCTCGGTGATCGCTACTTCAGAACGTCGCTGAGCGGCATCCAGCGGGAGTCGAGCTCGGCGAAGCAAGCGTGTTCTACGCTTTCGGCGCCGTGGCGGATCGAGAGCGGGAACCTGGCGGGGCGAGGCACTCGGTCGGACGGCGCCGACTCGAGTTCCTAAGGGAGCGTGAAAAATGTCAGTGCCGCGGCTCTTCGTACTCCGCATGATGAACGACGGCCTCTTCACGATCGCGAGCCGACACGTCGTTGACTGCTCTAGCTGCGGCCCGTGCATTTACCTCTTGCTGAGTCATCTCGCGGACCGTCTGAAAATACAGCGTCAACGCCGACTCTAATTCCGTCGTCATTATCATTGCCTTTCCGTGTCTTCGGCAACGAATCATTCCGTCCTGGGTGATCAGGTGCTTTACGGAGCGGAAGAGGGGTCCACCGCTTCGCTCACGGATATGCGGGCACCTTGTGAAAATGAAGTAGCCACATGTTGCGCCATGGTTGGGCGCCGGGGGCACTTCCTGCCCGGTCTACACCGTGAATGGTGTCTGTGTGAGGTGATCACGTGACACGTTGGCGTCTACGGGCTTGACGGAACGGGCGGTGCGGGTTTGGGCGGGCCCGTTCGATGGCCCTTCACCGGCTTGGCGTAGGCGTTCGGGTGGGGCGAGCCGCTCGGAAGATCGACGGCATGCCCCGCGGGGAGGGGGACTTTGCCACGCGGCCTGCGTGACGAAGCGGCATGCTGCGGCCAGACCGATTCCCAGGTCGTGCGACTCGCCGCGGTGCTCTCCTTTTCGGATGCCAGCCCGTAGCCCGTTCTAAGTCACTTGAGACACCGCCCCCCTCGCCTGAGGGGGGCGGTGTTCGTCATCGGGGGAGGGGTCGTGGTGCGGCTTCGAACGCCGCAAGGGCCGGCCGACTGTGACCCGCTGTTTCAACCGGTGCATCCGCCTCGCCGTACGAGGTGCGACGCCTCGCCGTACGGGGTGAGAAACGTGATGTCCTGCACGACAAACGGAATTCCTCGAAATTCCTCGGAACGCTTCTTCGCTGTCAATGGGCAATCTTGTTAACGTCAGATCTTTCCGGACGTGATGACGTGCGACGCCTACAACGTTCCGGTGGCTTTCCTCCAAGCCGATCGCGACGAGGGGCGAGATCACTTGCTTGGGGTTCTTTGGGGTCTGTCCCTCGCCGCCGTGGTTGTGTCAGGGGCCGGGAGCAGCCGTGCCCCGCCCGAGAACGGGCGGGGCACAGTTCACAGCTGCTCCAGCAAGCGATTTCCGGGCCGTCGAAGGCCTCACGCTGAGCGCTACGCGGATTGAATGGTCAGTGTGACCGTTCCGCTGTCGCTGGTCAGCCCTTGAGGGCTGTTGCAGGCGTTCTCGAGCACTTGGAGATTGGGCGCGATGCTGATGCGTTGGACGCTGCCACCGAGGTACTTGCCTTCCACCACAGTGCCTGTGGTCGTGGTGACGAGCGTACCCAGAACGTCGGCGGCCGTACTGCTCCATGTGTACCGGCTGGTTTCTCCGGTGTTCCAGGTGACGGTGGTTTCTCCTGTGACGGTGGATCCGAGTAGATCCACACAAGATGCCGAGGGCAACTGCGCATCGGTCAGGCTCGACGTGCCTGATTTCACCGCGCCACCGCCCAAGCACAGTCCGCCGGGCTGGCCGTAGGTGCTGGAAGTGTCGTAGGTGACAGGCTGCGGGTCATAGGTCAGCCCGGGGTCGTATGTGGTCGAGTACGAGCCGGTGCAGTTCAGGAGTGTGACGGCCGCTGCCGGTGAGGCCTGGAGGAGGCAGGCCGAGAGGGCGATACCGATGGTGACGAGAAGGGACCAGGCTTTGCGGCTTCTTCCGTGCCCGCGGAAGGAATCACGTATCTCGCTTCTGCTCTTCATGATCACAACTCCGATCTGTGAATACCTCTGAGTTCCTTGCAGGGGTCGAGTGAAGAGCTCGGCTCTCGTGTGTGTCGTGCGATCTGGATGAATCAGCTTTCTGGTACGCGCTTCGAGGCGATCCGCTGACGCCATCCCATCCGAATGCCGAGTGGCCCTTCAGCGTTTATCGGGATCTTCATGGAAGGTAGGGCGCGCACAAGGGCGCGCGAGTCGTTCAACGGGCGGTTTGCGCTCTGAGGCGACCCTGGTTCACGGCGATTCCCTGGGGCCGCAGGGTTGACACGAGTGTCTGGTATGTGACTTTCGGAAGGTCATCCTCCGGTATGACCGATGAGGTCCAGATACCTCTCAGGGCTGGCTGTGAACGGGACCGTGGTTCGACCTTGGCTGTCTCCGTGGTCGGGACGATTGAAGGGTTCCTCTTTGTGCCCTTTCGATCAGGAGGCCCCGTCTTGTTGCTACATATCCCTTTGTCGGCCGCCGGGTTGCTTGCGCCGTCGAGTTCCGGTGCCGACGTCCTGGGACTTCTCCCCAACTCCGCGCGTGAGCCGGGCCAGACGGTCGTGATGGTCCCCCACGCCCCGGCCGCCGCCCTTGACCGGATGAAGCGATCCGAGTCCACGGGCAGGACCAGCTGACCCGCCCCCCTCGCCAGCCATCGGACCGAAACCCCAGGAGCAACAGCACCATGTTCCGCACCGCCTTGCGCAACGTCCTCGCGCACAAGGCCAGGCTGCTGATGACCGTCCTCGCCGTGATGCTCGGTGTCGCATTCGTCTCCGGCACTCTGGTCTTCACCGACACGATCGGTGAAGCCTTCAAGCGGAGTTCGGCCAAGAGCTTCGACAACGTCTCAGTCGCTGTACGCCCCGATGAATCCGCCGCCGACCACTCCCTTCCCGAGAAGGGGAAGAAGGCGCAGCCGGACCCCGAACTCACCGACGCGTTATTGAAGAAGGTCAAGGCTCTGCCCGGCGCCGAGGCAGCGACCGGGGTGCTCTCCGGCTCCGTCCATCTCGCCGACAAACAGGGCAAGCAGGTCGGCCAGTCGTGGGGCAGCACTGGTGGAAACTACTTCCCCACCACCCAGGGGGGTGCGGATACGCGCTACGACTTCACCGGTGGCCGCGCGCCCAAGACGTCCGGCGAGATCGCCCTCGACAGCAAGACCGCCGAGCGCACCGGCTACAGGACCGGCGACACCGCCCGCGTGGCCACCAATGGCCCGGTGACGAGGCAGAAGATCACCGGCACCTTCGACACCGATGACGGCGAGGTCGCGGCCGGCGGCACGCTCATCCTCTTCGACAACGCCACCGCCCAGAAGGTCCTGGGCACGCCGGGCGAGTACGACGAGATCACCGTCAAGGCAGCGCCCCACACTTCCGACGCCGCGCTCAAGAACGAGGTCGAAAAGATCCTGCCGAAGGGCACCGAGGCCGCCACCGGCAAGGTTCTCGCGGCGGAGCAGGCCGCTCAGATCACCGAAGAGAACGAGGACCTGACTCAGGTGCTGCTCTGCTTCGCGGGCCTCGCACTGTTCGTCGGCACCTTCCTCATCGCCAACACCTTCGCCATGCTGGTCGCCCAGCGCAGCAAGGAGGTCGCGCTGCTGCGCGCCATCGGTGCCTTTCGCGGTCAGGTGACGCGCTCCGTGCTGCTGGAGGCGGTCATCATCGGCCTGGCAGCATCGGTGAGCGGCTTCCTGGTCGGCCTTGGCATCGCGGCCGGAATGCGGGCGGTGATGGGCAGCGCCTCGATCCCCGACGGCCCTCTCGTCGTCGCCCCCAGCACGGGGATCTACGCGCTGCTGGTCGGCGTCGGCGTGACCGTGCTCGCCGCCTGGCTGCCCGGCCGCCGCTCTGCGAAGATCCCACCGGTCACCGCGATGAACAGCGTGCACGCCACGCCGACCACCCGCAGCCTGGTCGTACGCAACAGCATCGGTTCGTTCCTCGTGGCCGGCGGAGCCGCGGGGGTGTTCGCCACGACCGGCATGAAACTCGGTGACGCCATGTACCCGATGGGGCTGAGCACCGCCGTGTTGACCATCGGTGTCTTCATGCTGACCCCGCTGCTGGCCCGTCCGGTCATCGCAGCCGCCGCCCCTCTGCTCGACCGCTTCAGCGTCATCGGAAGGCTGGCCCGTCGCAACGCGCTGCGCAACCCGCGCCGGACGGCCGCCACCGCCTCTGCCCTGATGATCGGTCTTGCCCTCATCACCTCGATGACCGTCGTCGCCAACTCCGTGGAGGGCGCGAGCGAGGACAGGTCGGTTGCCGCGCTCAAGTCCGACTACGTCATCAGCATGGCCAACGGAAGCAAGCTCTCCCCAGATGTGCGCATGAAGCTGGACGAGCTGCCGGAGGTGACGGCCTCAAGTCCGCGGCGCCTGACGGATGTCAGTGTCAACGACACACGCACACCCGCACTGCTCTCCGGGTTCGACATGAAGAGCATCGGCGAACTACTCAACGTGCACTTGAAGACCGGCTCTATGAGCAACCTGACGACCACAGACGCCCTGGTTGACTCGGATACCGCCGCCAGGGCCGGCCTCAAGACCGGGGACACCTTCGCGGTGAATTTCCAGGACGGTAAAGCTGAGAAGCTGACCGTCGCCGGAGTGTATGAAGGCAATCCTGGCAACAAGATGCTCATCGACGGCGGCATTCGCGTCTCAACCTCCGTGGTGGACAAGCACCTTGACGCGGTGAAAGACGATCTGGTGCTGGTGAAGACAGCGGGGGGCCCGAGCAGCAAGGCCGCCGATGCCATCGTCAAAGCCATCGGCGGGAACCCGGGCATCGAGGTCCTCGACAAGGCGGCCGTCAGTGACAAGTACAGTCTGGAGCTCAACATGCTGCTGAACGTGCTGTACGGGCTGCTGGCGATGGCCCTGCTGATCGCGGTGCTCGGCGTGGTGAACACCCTGGCCATGTCGGTCTTCGAACGCAGGCATGAGATCGGAATGCTGCGGGCGATCGGTCTCACCCGGGCCAAGACCAAGGAGATGGTGCGTCTTGAGTCGATCGTCATATCCCTCTTCGGAGCGGTGCTCGGCATCGGTCTCGGCATCTGCCTCGCCTGGGCGATCGGAACGTGCATCGCCAACAGCCTGACGGACTACGTCATGACGATCCCGTACGCCCGCA
The DNA here is from genome assembly GCF_044457025.1 of Streptomyces sp. NPDC050658. Taxonomy (NCBI): domain Bacteria; kingdom Bacillati; phylum Actinomycetota; class Actinomycetes; order Kitasatosporales; family Streptomycetaceae; genus Streptomyces; species Streptomyces sp. NPDC050658. The sequence continues at coordinate 46,266 of NZ_JBITGM010000012.1, read as the reverse complement.
TCGCTCTCTTCTTGCTGTCCGCCGGAGTGATCGGCGTGCTGGCGGCTGTGTGGCCCGCACGCCATGCCGGCAAGCTCAACGCCTTGGAAGCCATCAAGACGGAATAGGGACGGAATAGGTGGGACACCGTCCACCTGACGGGGTCCGGTCGGCAGCCCATGCTGCCGACCGGACCCGTGGCGTGTCAGCCCGCCGGGAGCCAACCTCTGTATTGCGCCCGGCGTTTCACATAGGCACAAACATGCAGCGTGTTCCACGCAATCGCCCCTGCTCACTGCTTCCGTTGGTCGCGTGATGGCGATTAGCTACTTCGGACGAGGTGTAGGACCTGTGAGCACAGGGTGCAGGGCAGGCAAATCGGTTGCTCTTGCTTTCTTCCGAGCTGCCCTGTGGGGAATGGGCAAAGATTTGGCGCTGGCCCTGCCGACGGACTGCCGATACTACGCCTGAGTTTTTCAGGGAGCGCCCGCGTACATCCGGTCCCTCCTCTGATCCAACGTCACCAGTCCCGTCATCAAGACAGGCTGCCTTCTCCAGGAGTCCGAAGTGTCATTGCGCAACGGAGTCAACGAGTACGAGCGATATGTACGGATCCCCGAACTGCTGGATCTGCAGCACCCCCGGAGCAGCGCGCTCGAGGAAGAGGTCCGCGCGTCCGAGCTGTTTTTCATCGTGGTGCATCAGTCGGCTGAAGTTCTGCTGCGGCAGGTCATCGACGATCTCAGGGCCGTGGCCAAGACGCCTGGAGAGTGGGGTGCCGTGGAGGCCAGATTGCTCCGCGCCGTCGCCTTGGTGGGCCTCCTGCGCAAACACCTCGACGTGCTGGATCATCTGCCACGCGAGCATTTCCTGGCGTTCAGGGAGCAGTTGGGCACGGCCAGCGCCAGCGGGTCGTCGCAGTTCGCGGAGGTGTTCGCCCTGCTTGGGGTCGACGGCCGGCCATGCGTGCTGCGGCAGGCCTTGAACGGAGCGGGCACCGCGATCCCGGAACACGTCACGAAGGCGCTTGACGCCCTGGTGCTGGAGGCGGGGGGCTGGCAGGCAGACCATGTGGCTCTTGTGAAGCGGATGATCGGGGAGTTGTTGCCGGGCACGGCCGGGACCGAGGGAGTTGCGTGGCTGCGTTCACGCATTTTGCCGCCTCCGGACGAAGCAGTACCGGCGCAGGGGCTCTGCGTACACGCGAGGACCGCATGAGCACCGTCCGACGGTCGGTGGCGGACGTGACCGCCGCGGTCGCGGCCGGGCGCTCCACCGTCGAACAACAGGTCCGGCAGGCTGTCCGGGCGCATTCCTCGCTGGATTTGCGTGCCTTCACCCAGGTGGATGTCCCCACGGCGCTGGCCACAGCGGAGCAGGCGGACCGGCGGGCCGCAGATGGAGAGCTGCCGCTGCGGGGCGTGGTGCTGGCGGTGAAGGACAACATCGACGTCCGCGGGTTCGACACGACAGCGGGAACCCCGGCCCTGCGGACGAACCGGCCCACGGCCGATGCCCCGGCCGTACGGGCCCTGCGAGAGGCGGGGGCGACCATCCTGGCCAAGAGCAACATGCACGAACTCGCCTACGGTGCGACCAGCGACAACGCCGTATACGGGCGAGTGCGCCATCCGCTGCGGCCAGGACTGATCGTAGGCGGGAGCAGCGGGGGATCGGCGGCCGCGGTCGCCGCGGGCATGGCCACGGCCGCGCTGGGTACGGAGACGGGCTGCTCCGTGCGGGTGCCGGCCGCGCTGTGCGGGCTGGTGGGGTTCCGGCCGACTGTGGGCGCCTACCCGGCCGGAGGCGTCGTGCCCGTCTCCTGGACGCGGGACACCATCGGTGTGCTGGCCCACAGTGTCGACGACGTCCGAGTCCTGGACGCCGTCATCCGCTCCGCCCCTCCGCCGCCGGACCCAGAGCCCACGGCACTGAGCGGCCTGCGGCTCGGCTCTCCTCGTCGTCCCTTCCGGCAGGGCATGACGGCCAAGCTGCTGGCCATGTTCGAGGGTCGGCTCGCCACGCTGGAGGAGGCCGGGGCCCAGATCGTGGAAAGCGACCTGCCCGAGGGCGTGGACGAGGCGGTGGCCGCGAGCGGACTGCCGATCGCCCTGTACGAAACCCCCCACGGAGTGGACCGCTACCTGGAAACCCACGGTCTTCCCCTGCGGTTCGATGAGGTCGCCGCGCAGGTGGCCAGCCCCGACGTCGCACGTCTGCTGCGTCCACTGGCCAACGGCGGCGTGACGCGGGCGCAGTACGAAGCCGCGCTCGGACAGCGCGCACGACTCGACCGGCTGATGCGCGACTTCCTCGCGGCCCATCAGCTCGACGGTCTCATCGTGCCCACTGCCCCGGTGACCGCACCTCGGCTGCTGGCAGACGGTCACGTCGACATCGACGGCACTCCCACCCCTGCCTTCCCGCTCCTGGTCCGCAACGCCGACGCCTCCAGCATCGTGGGCTGGCCCGCGATCAGCCTCCCCGCCGGTGCGGACGACCAGGGGCTGCCCTTCGGCATCGACCTCCAGTTCCCGTCGAGTGCCGACCGAGCCCTCCTGGACGCCGCCCACGCCGTTGAGCAGGTGTGGCGCGGACGGCGAGGGCGGTAACGAGCCCAATACAGCCCGCAGGGGTCCTGACCTCGGCGGGGGAGAAGGACACGCAGCCATGCACAGCCTGACAGACATCATCGGAGAGCCGATCCTGCCGAACCCCTACGACGACGCCACCCTCCTGCGGCGGCATGCGGCCGCGGGGCACGACCCAACTGACGTGATCTACCTCAGTCTCGGCGAAACCTGGAGCCAGGCGGCACCCGGCCTGCGCGACATCCTCGCCTCGGGCCTGCCCGCGCACAGCCACGGCTACATCCTCAGTCCCTACGGCCTGCCGTCACTCCACCGCGAACTGCGCACGTACATCACGGCGGACCACCACCTCGCCCCCGTCGCCGAGTTGGGCGTCGACTACGAAGTGGCGGTCTCCCAGAACAGCACCCGCAACGCCATGTTCCACTTCGGCCGACTGCTGAACGAGACAGAACGCGCCGCCCGCGGCGACGGAGGCATCGTCGTCTGCTCGACCCCTGGCTGGGACTACTCAGGTGTCTACACCGCCCTCGGCTACACCATGCGCCACTTCAGCCTCCTGCCCGAACAGCACTACCAGCCCAATCCCTACGAGGTTGACAAAGTCCTGCACCAAGCCCGACGGGAGACGACCGGGCCCGTCCTGCTGGCCGTCAACGCCCAGCACAACCCCACCGGCGCCAACTGGGATCCGCACACCGTACGTTCCATGATCCGCTCGGCCCTCGGCACAGGAGCCGACCTCCTCATCGACGACGCCTATTACGCGGTGCACGACCCCGATGTCCGCCCCACGAACAGTCTGCGCGTCCTGCTGGAAGAGCTCCGCCCCATGCCGCCCGGCCGGCGCCCCCATTGGCTGGCGGTCCGTTCGCTGGGGAAACAGTTCCACTGCAACGGGTGGGGCATCGGCGCCCTGACCGCGGCCCCCGGCACCGTGACACAGCTCCTGGGCAACCTGCTGCCGCAGTACACCTATGTGTCGGCCGTACCGCTCCAGGAAGCGATGGCACGCTGGCTCCAGTCGCCTTCCAGCGACCTCTATCTCGCCGGGCAGCGCGCCGAGTACGCCGCGAAACGCGCGGAGATGGCCCACCGGCTCACCCACGACTTCGGCTACCCGGACACGGCGTTCTTCCCCGGGCAGTGCGGCCCCTATCTCCTGATGCGAACCCCGCCCTGGTACGACGCCGCAGTGTCCGGCGCCACGGCGTCCGGCGGCACGGTGGACTACCGGCAGCACTGTCTGGCGCAGGCCGGAGTCCTCGTCGGCGAGGCCCACATGACCACCCCTGGTCATGCCCTCAACGACTCCCAGGGCTACCTCCGCCTCTACCTCGGCCCGCCCCAACAGTCCCTTACCGAGGCCCTCGACAGGATGCAGGGCGCAGGACTGACCTGGCACCCGTCTCCCGCCCGCGCACCCCGCATCGCCTGACGGGTGTGCCAACTCCCCTACCGACGCCACACTATGGAGAGACCATGACTGACGACGCGGCGACCCGCCTGGAACGCGGGCGGGCCATGATGCACAGCATCTCCCCCCAAGTAGGCGATTCCATGATGGACAGCCTGCGCGCCGTCGCCCCCGATTTCGAGAATCTGCTGCTCGGATTCGCGTTCGCCGACATCTGGTCACGGCCCGTTCTCCCCCCGCGTGAACGCGCACTGATCCGCCTGGGCGCCCTGGCCGCTCTCGGCGCCCCGGCCTCCGCCACCCGTGCCAACATCGACTCCGCCCTCCACATCGGCCTGACACCCCAGGAAGTGTCGGAGGCGTTTCTGCAGACGCTTCCGTACGTCGGCTTCCCCCATGTCATCACCGCCCTGGAAACCCTCACGCGCCTCCTGGAGACCGGGCCCCTGCCAGACCCGCTAGAGCCCGGCAGGGAAGAGCCCGGCAGAGCGCGAACCGCTGACTGACGCCCCCTCAGGAAGTTTCCGACTGGGGCGGGTCATTGCGCAGACCTGGCCACGTGGCGGGACTGAGGGGGAGGACATTGCCGGCGTCGGCGGTTCTCGTCAGGTCGCCGAGGCAGCGTGGGTCGAACTCGGCGAAGTAGTGACCTCGGAAGAGGTAGGCAACCGTGCCGTCGGCGGTGGTGACAGCACAGTCGATGCCGCGCCGGAAGGACCGGGGGAGCCAGGGAAGCACCTCCGCGATGGAGGTGGCCTTGCCTTCACCGGGGCGGGCCGGATCGTAGGCATAGACCTGGTCATCCGAGAAGAGATAGGCGAGGCTTCGGGGCGCATGGGTGGCGACCCGAGTGACGGCTGCGTCGATTCGGGTGAAGGGGGTGATGTCAGAAACCCGTCCCGGGGCAGCCGCCTCATCGTCTTCAGCGCTGTAGACCAAGTACTTGTTGTACTGGAATAAATACATCTCACTCCGGCCGAAGACGCAGATGCTGTCCAGGCCGCAGCGCCAGTAGTGGGGAAGGGAAGGCAGCAGCGCACTGGTCCGGCCCCGGCCCTGCGCACGGCCGCCTTCGCGGGTCCCGCCGGGGCCCCATGCGAACTTGGTGTACTCGGCGCCGGACAGGAAGTACGCGGCCTCCGTGTCCCCGGCTTGAGGGGCGAGGCAGAACGCCGCGCCGAAAAGACCGTTGTCCGTCAATCTCCTGTACCACCTCGGGAGTTCTCTTTCTTGCGGTTGGATTCGCCCTTGTCAGGCGATGTTGTCCGCGCAGGTGACGCCGTTGAGAGTGAAGATGTTCGGCGCCTCATAACTGGTGCGGTAGCGGCCCAGGAGGGTGATTCTCTGGGCGGTGGCGCCCGGGGCGATGGTGGGGGCGTACGACGTGTTGGTGGCTCGCACGTTCTGCCCGGATGTCTCGACGCGTGCGCCGATGCCCATGAAGAGGGACTGGTCGCCCCTGAAGGCGAACCGCAAGGTCCAGCCGTTGATCGGCGTAGAGCCGATGTTGGTGATCTCGGCGCGGGCGGTGTACCCGCGATAGGGCGGATTGCCCACCTTCTGCGTGTAGTTGACCCGGCAGGTAGCGGTCACGCTCCAGGTGAAGTTCGCCGAGCCGGAGGAGCCGGTGGTGTCCGTGGCGGTGACGGCGACCGTCGACTCGCCGATCTCGGTGGGGGAGCCGGAGATCACCCCGGTGTCCGGGTCGATGGACAGGCCGGCGGGGAGACCGGTGGCGGAGTAGGTGAGGTCCTGGTCGGGGGCGGAGTCCGACGCCTCGATCTGCAGGTTGACCGGTGTACCCGCCGCGGAACTCTGGTTGCCTGGGTCGGAGACAGTCACCGTGTTGCCGGTGGCGATGTCGAAGATGTGCATGGTGGCCTTGCCGTGCTCCGGCGGGCCGCTGTCGGGCAGGGTGACGGATTCGACTGTCCTGTCCGGGTCGAGGTCGACAGTCTGTGAGTAGATGTATGTGTTGACGTACTCCTGGCTGCTGCCCGGCCTATTTCGGTAGGCGGAGTTGACGGCCACGGTGCCGCTGGGACTCTGCCAGTCGGGGGCTTCGAACGCGAAGTTCTGGGTGGTGTCGTCGGTGTAGTCGACTGTTACGTTTTCGGTTCTCGATCCCCAACCGGCTGACAGCAGGAACCCCAACTTCGTGGCGCCCTCGGCGTCGGGCAGAATGATCGTCTGGCCTTGGGGCACGAGGTTGTCCCGCTTGGCGGCGCCGCTTGAGTCCTGGCCATATTCCGGGAAGGTGAATCGGATGCCTGACGAGACAATGGGCGCCCCGGGGGTGGCCTTGTTGACGGCGGCATCGGCCAACGCACTCGCCGAGTAGCTGTTGTAGTCGCCGTCGAAGTTGCCCGCCGAAGTGTCGTCGTCCGGCGTGACGCCGACATTGTTGTAGCAGTTTTCCAGCTGGTCAGGTGTCGACGTACAGGCGGCTTCCGTCGCGGTCGCCGGTGCTTGCGTGGAGAGTGCGGCGCTGCCGGCGATTACCAGCGTGGCAAGGGCGAGTCGTCCTAATCGGGTCACGTTCCGAAGGCGTGGTCCGGCAGCCGCTCTGCGTTGTCTCCGGTCTGCCTCGCATTTACGCATACTCATGTGTTGGCTACTCCTTCTGACAGTGGACGCCCACTGCTTCAATTACTAAGGGTGTCAGATTAGCAACTCAGGGTGACCATCTGTGGGCTTGCTTCTCTGGGGATCTGCGTGGCCGCCAAACGCGCGTACGGACGCCCCGGAATACGGCGGGCCTGCCGACCTACCGGGCGACTCGTTGATACACCGGACGGCAGCCTTGCGATCGCCCCGCACTTCCGGCGGGCGGGGCCGAGGGAGCGTCGACGCGTGTATGGAAGGCGGTCGCCGGATGACCGACGCCCCGCTGGTGCTCATCGAGCCGTATGCCCACCGGCCCGGCGGGCACCACCAGCACACCCTGGTCGCGCTCGCCGCCGCCCGGCCGGGCAGTTTGGTCATCGCCCCCTATGGTGCCGCTGACCTGCCCGCGTTACGGAAGGCGGGAGCCCGCGTGATCACAGGATCGGTGGGGCGCGGCGCCGGTCGGCTGCTGACCCTGGCGCGGGCGGCATCGGCTGGATCGGCCATCGGTGGGCGGGCGTTGTCGTCGCTCCGCCGGCCGAGATGTCTGCGGCGCCTTCTGGACCAGGTCACGCTTCTCGAGCGGTGGCTGACCGAAGCCGCGTGCCTGCGAACGGCCGCGCAGCTGGAGCGGGACCCGGGGGCCGTGGTGGTGCTCAGCGCGAGCGAAGCGCTGCACGGCGCGGCCGCGCTGCTCGGAGGCCAGGCTCACCTGCGCTTCATCCACGACAGGGTCATGGCCGAAGGCGTGGCCCTTCGGCTCCTTGGCTGGTCGGCTCGCCGTGGTGAGCGCCAGGTGCTCGCGCTGTACCCGACCGCTTCCGTACGCGATCAGATGGCCCCGGCCTTTCGATGTCTGACCGGTGTGGTGCGGTGCTTCGCCGTGGACGACGGGAATCGCCTCACCGATGCCGAGCGGAACACCGGTCGTGCCGCCTTCGCCATTCCTGACGGGGCCGTAGCGCTGTGTCTGGCCGGCACATGGGGTCCGCACGACGACATCGACACGGTCAGCGCCGCGCTCGAGGGCGTACGCCGACCACTGCACCTGGTGGTGTGCGGCGCATTGACGCGAGAGGAGGTCCTGGCCCGGTGGGGGGAGCTACCAGGACTGCGCGTCCACACGGTTCCGCCCTCGGCCGGCCCATATGTGCTGCGGCTCGTCCATGCTGCCGCCGACGCGGCCCTGGTGGCCCGACGCCTCGGGGCGGGCGAGGAGTCGGGGGCGGTCATGGATGCCGTACGCCTCGGCGTCCCTCTTCTGGTGTCCGAGCACGACCCGGAGCTGAGTGCCCGTCTCGGGGGACACCCGTGGGCTTGGCTCTTCCCGGCCGGCGATGCGGACGGGCTCACCGCGGTCCTGGACCGGCTGGCCGAGGGGTTACCGGAACGGCCGGGGAACCGGGCACCGGTCCATCTGGGCATGGCCACGGCCGTCGAACAGGCTGACTTCGTCATCAGGATCTACGCCCAACTCCTGTCGGGGGAGCGTGGTTGACCGCCGCATCATCCCTCGCTCGAACCGCTGCGCCGATTCACGAACACGCAAAGTTGCGACGTGTGCAACGCGTTGGTCGCCTGGCTCCCTTTCCTGAGACCGGCCACGGGTATTCCATTGGAGGCCCGTACCCCGCCTCTCGGCTCAAGGATCGGTAAGCGGCTAAGAAGCAAGGGGCATTGGGGGCCGGATGCTGGACGCCATGTGGTCATCCCGATGTGTTTGCGCGTGGTCCATTGAAGGACCATTGCGCACCACTACGGGCTATTAAGGGCTATTCCTGGGTGATGCCGCCTTTCCTGAATCTTTCGCCATGGGGCCTGCGCAGCTCCGCGCTCGACTGAATTCCCGCTGATTACGCCCGGCTATGTCCAGGCTGCCGAGACATGGAGTGTGTCATGAGTCATATCGCTGTCGAATCCGATGCTGCGGTACATCAAGTTGCCGATTCCACCGGTGTGTTCGCCGTCCGGCGGGAGGCCGAGGTGGACCTGCCGACCGCCTTCGGTCGTTTCACCGCCTACGGCTACCGCTCCGCGGACAACGTGGAGCACGTCGCACTCGTCTTCGGCGCCGTGGGCGACGGCGAGAACCTGCTCGTCCGGATCCACTCCGAGTGCCTGACCGGCGAGGTCTTCCACTCGCTGCGCTGCGACTGCGGCCCTCAGCTCCAGGAGGCCATGCGGCGCATAGCGGAGGCTGGGCGCGGGATCGTGGTCTACCTGCGCGGCCACGAAGGCCGTGGCATCGGCCTGACGGCCAAGCTGCGTGCCTACGAGCTCCAAGATCGCGGACGCGACACCGTCGACGCCAATCTGGATCTGGGCCTGCCGGCCGACGCCCGTGACTACACGGCGGGCTGCCACATCCTCGCTGACCTCGGCGTCCGCAGCCTACGGCTGATGACCAACAATCCTGAGAAGGTCTCCGCTCTCTCCGGTCAGGGACTGTCCGTGCTGGGCCGGGAAGCGATGCCGGTCGAGGCATGCGAGCACAACGTGCGGTACCTGCGTACGAAGCAGGACCGCATGGGTCATGACCTGCTGTGGCTCGCCCCCCTCGCCGGGGGCGCCGATGAACAGAGCACAGGCATCCGGCACCTCGACGAATACCGCGTCTCCGGAGGCTGAGACCGATTCGATGACCTTGCCCGCGCCTTCCGTCCAAGGCGACGAACTCACGGAGCCCTGGCAGCAGGTCGTGGCGCCCACGGTCTCACGGAGGCGGATCGCCGTATGGCAACCAATTGCTCACCCACGTATCCGGGTTCGGCAGGGCCCGGCGCGGGCGGAGACGCCTCGGTGCCGGCTGCCCGGATCCCCCGTTCACTGTCCGTCCTGGTCGGGGCCGTCAGTCTCGGCGCGGTCCTGGCCATGCTCGATGCGACCATCGTTGCGGTCGGAATCGGGGCGATGGGGCGAGGGCTGAACGCATCGCTGACCACCATCCAGTGGGTGACGACGAGTTACATGCTCGCGTTCGCGATGGTCATGCCCCTGCTCGGTTGGGCGGTAGGTCGATTCGGGGCACGGCGGACGTGGCTGACGTCGCTGACGGTGTTCGTGGTCGGTTCCGCACTCTGCGCGCTTGCCTGGTCAGCCGGATCACTGATCGCTTTCCGCGTGGTGCAGGGGCTGGGCGGTGGGTTGTTGCTGCCGCTGTCGCAGACCATCCTGGCGCGGGCCGCCGGACCGCAACTGCGGGGACGGGTGCTGGGCCTGGCGGCAGTGCCGGCCATGCTGGCCCCGGTATTCGGCCCGGTGGCCGGGGGAGTGATCATCGACAACCTCGACTGGCCGTGGCTCTTCTACGTCAACCTCCCGTTAGGGGTGATCGCCCTGGTGCTGGCCATGAGGTTGCTCCCCCGGGACGAGGCAGTGTCACGCGCACCCCTGGACGTACTCGCGCTCATCCTGCTGTCACCCGGCCTTGCGGTGCTCACCCTTGGCTTCATGCAGGTCGGCGCCACTGGCAGTCTCTCCTCATTCGGCGCCCGGGTGGAGATCGCGGTCGGCGGGCTGATGCTCGTGGCCTTCGTCGTGCACGCGCTGCGGCGGCGCACTGCGCCGCTGGTCGACCTGCGCTTGTTCCGCCGGTCCGGCCTGGCCGCGTCGGCGGTCGCCTCGTTCCTGTTGGCCGCCTCGCTGTTCGGCTCGATGCTCCTCCTCCCGCTCTACCACCAACTGCTGCTCGGCCAGGACGCGATGACGGCCGGCCTCTCGCTGGTCCCGCAGGGCCTCGGGGCACTCCTGGCCGTGTCGTACGCAGGCAGGCTGACCGACCGCTACGGGGCAGGGAAGGTGGTGCCCGCCGGCGTGGTGCTGGTTCTTGTGGGCACGCTGCCGTACGCGTTCGCGGGCGCGGGCATGTCCCCGTACTGCTCGGCGGCGGGGTTGCTGGTGCGTGGTATCGGGCTCGGCGCGTCGTTCACGCCGGCCCTCGTGGCCGCGTACCACGGCCTGGGCAAGGAGCAGATTGCCGGAGCGACCAGCATCGTCAACATCGCTCAGCGCGTGGGTGGTTCGGTCGGCACGGCTCTGCTTTCCGTGGTGTTGCATCGACGGCTGGAGCAGAGCGTGGGTCCGGACGCGGTACTGAACCCGATGCGTGCCGGACGCAGCGCCGCGGCCCAGCAGCTGGTGCCGGTCTTCGGTACGGCGTTCTGGTGGATGCTGGGCTTCAGTGCCCTTGCCCTGCTGCCCGCCCTGGTTCTGCCCCGGCGCTCTGCCGAGTGACGTCACGGCGTCACGGCGTTCGGCGGGAAGCCTTGGGCTCACGGGCCGGGCGCCCCAGGGCGCCCGGCCCTCCCCCCTCAGGCCACATGCGTACCCATTCGCCGCCCAACTCACCGTCGATACACATCAACGGGACACATTGCGGCCCACATAGCGAAACTGGCACAGGTGTTCCCTCTAGAACGGAAGTGTCTCCTCACCGGAGAAATACACCGACACGAACTCCTCGTCGGTGTCACGGACAATGCCCAGTGGATGAATGGAACGCTCCTGGCCATTGGGCAGCCGAAGCCGTATGCCGTCCTGCATGTCCAAGTCCAGCACCAGCCGTGATGGAACGCGGTGCAGCACTCCGCCCCACTCGCGCAGCCTGCTGGGATGGAAATCTCCTAAGTGTGCTTCGACGGCGACCTGTTCCTCACCGACTAACAGCAGGACACCGTCGCCAACGTCACGCCTCTCCATGTGCCCAGCATGCACGTGTTCACGCCCAGTCCTGCGAGGCCAGGAGCGCTGCGCCGGCCCACACTGCGAGCCACGTCAGCACGGGGAGAGGAATGGCAACAACCGTTGCGGTGCAGCCCAATACCCCAAGCGAGACCCATGCCGAGGCACACCACGAGCACGTGACCAGGTCCGCGAGCCACTGCGGAGACCAGCGCGCTCGATGCACGGGCACGTCTTGAGCGGGTCCCGCCCAGCCACCGGCCAGTTTGTGTCGCACCCAGAGCAGCGGCGGGAACTGATCCTTGACCACCAGCCGCGTGAGCCGGTACGCGGCGAGGATCATCACGAGCAGGAGCATTGCTGTGTTCATGTCTCACGAACCCTTCTCACACCCGGCCGTGTTCGGTCAGGGACGGCTTCGGCCGACGTCGACGCCAGGTGCCGGCGAAGGAGGGGGCGGCGGAGGCTTCTGTTTACGACAGCCACACATTGATCTCACCTCTTTCGACCCTGCGGTACGGGCTGATCGCCAGCGGGCAGGGGAGTCGAGTCGTGCGCTTGGTGCCTGTTGATATGTCGGCCGTCTTCCTCTCCCCCTCCCACTGATCATTTGCAGTTGGGAGCCGGTGAAGCAGCAGAGAGTGAGGATGGCGGAGCGGTCGGTGACGTACGAGGGTTGAATGCGCATAAAGAGGGGTATGCGAGGAGGCATCGAGATGCCCACGCGGGGCCTCTGTCCTGATTGGCGCCAATTGTTCCGAAGCTGGATTCGCCAGCTGGATTCGTCTGCCGTGCTCCACTGCCTCGGTCGAGGCTCTTGGACCTCAGAAATAACTCGTCCTGAATTCCAGAAAGGAAATGCCGTGTACCTGAGATTAGCTCGCCGCATAGCAATTGTCGGCGCTACCCTGCTCGCTGTGCTGGTGCCTCTCAGCTCGACCAGCCATGCTTCCGCGTCCGAAGAAGCCACACTGGTCACCTGCCTCGGCACTGAGACTGCTACACACGATCCGGGACTGAAACCGCAACCTCAGATGATTCACGCACGGGTCGAAACCACATACCCGACGTGCAGCGACGGTGGCACAGCCACCAGCACGGTGGACGGCACACTGGAGGCCTCTTGCCTCGACCTGCGCATCGCGCAGCTGCCGGAGGTAGTGAACTGGTCGGACGGAACCAGCACACACATCCAGTACGACACCGTCGCCATCAGCACCACGGGCCTTGTCACCGTGGTTGTCGCCGACGGCGAAGCAGTGGCGGGCAAGTACGAAGGCGCGTCGGTCAACAGGGTCGTCGCCATTGCCGACAACGCGCTGCTGGCATGCCTGAGCCCGCAAGGCGTAACGAGCATGAGCGGCAGTTCCAACCTCGTTCTGTCCGGCTGAACTGTTCCGCACGGTCGCGCACTCTGACGACGGTGGCGCGGCCCGGAATTTGACTGCCCGTTGAGCACGGACCGAATGCCGAGCGCCCCGCCCCCTGTTTCTGGGGGCGGGGCGCTCGGTGCTGCGGCAAGGCTGCGGATGGACGGGCCTGGCCAGGGTCGGGACTGGCAGTTCAGACCAGTGCTACTTGCGTGGGGGCTTGTTCTGCTTTCCGGCTAATTGGTCCTTGATTTTCTTCTGGACGGTATCGATCTGGCGGGAGTACTTTCCTTTGGTCTTGCCGTCGACGAAGTCGCCCGCCTTGTCGATTCCCTGTCCGGCCAGTGCCTTGCGGTCCTTGAGAACCTGCTTCAGCTTGTCCATGGCTGACATGGCCATCACCTCTCTGTGTCGCGTTCCGTCCAGGCTCACATCGCGGGACACGGTTCGCATCCGGTGATCAGCCTTCCGCGAGGCAAGTTGCTCGGGCTGTCTGCGTTCTCCGGTATCTCGTCACTCCCAGGGCATGGATCACTGGAAGGAGCAGCCAGGGTTGGGGGCGTCTTCGGACAAGGGTTTCCCGATCGGATTGACGTACGTCACGTCAAGGACGACCGGCGTGGTGCCGCGATTCTGTCCGATGTGTATGTACCCGCTGCCGCTCTCTTCCGTGATGTGGCCCCCGGCCTGGTAGACGCCATCAGCCTGGCAGGCTGAGTTGAAGTGACTCAGGGTGCCTTCCTTGACGGTTCCTGAAACCTGGCCGTCGTGGTAGTGCCAACCGGTGCTTCCCCCGGGCTGGATCGTGATCTCTGCCCGCACGATTTCCCGTGTCGGTGAGATTTCCTTCGAGATGATGGTGGCCGTGACACCGTGGGACGGCGTCGCTTGTGCGGTGCCAGTTGTCAGGGCGAGGCCCGCGAGGATGGCTGTGGCGAGTCCGGCAAAGCTTTTGCTGTTCATCAGTACTTCCATTGGTGAAAGGAGGTGGTCCGTTTTCCGGGGTGTCGAGCGTATGCGCCTGCCTTCTGTGACTGTGCTCTAGAACTGGCACGGCATAAGATCGTGAATCTTGAGGTGCGGTTGCGGACGAATGCCCAAGAATGGGCAAAGTCGGTCACGATGGGCTGGAGATGGCCATAGCGGGGCGCTCCACGATCGCCGGCAGCAACGGAGTCAGGCCGGGAAGTCCCTTCTAGCGACTGCCCGGACGCCGCTTGCTTCGAGGTCCGTCGGCACTGTAAGCCCCCGCTGAGGGCCTGCCCGGTGCACCTCGATCCCGCGCTCCTGATGGCGGGCGGAGTGCTGTGGCCGCCACGCATCATCCTGATCGGCTGAGGCAGTACCCGCATAGGCAATTCACAAATGCGCAAAGTGGCCCGCTCTGCCCGGCATTGGAAAGGCCGGAGTTCTATGCGGCAAGGTTCCGGAGCGCTGTACTGGCGGCACCAGCCTTTTCGCATCGGATGCTTTCCGTCGTTGTCGCGGGGTATCCAGTCGACGCTGAAAAGAGGCAAGGGATGAAGATCCCGGAATCTACGGCGCAGACGATACGTTCCACCGTCGAACGGTACGGACTTCTCGAGGCGGGGCAGCGTGTGGCAGTCGCCTTCTCTGGAGGCAAGGATTCCATTGGTCTCTCGCTATGTCTGCGCGAGCTCGGATATGAGGTGTACCCCGTATCCATTGACATGGGGTACGAAGAGGGGTGGGGGCAGCGGATCGTCCGTTTAGGAAAGTCGATCAATCTTGACGTCCACGTCGTTGAAGTCCGCAGCGCTGCCGCAGGATTGATCCCCGGACCGGAGTACAAGAAGATCCAGCTTCGGCTGGAGGTTCTGAACACCATCAGTGCGGACAAGCCCGGAAAACTCACGCCCTGCACGCACTGTTATAACTCAAAGGTGATCGCTCTTGATAATGCGGTGCGAGCCGCGGATTGCTCGCAGGTCGCCTTCGCGCACCATCTCACGGATTCCTGTGCGTCTTTGTTGAAGGAAAGTCTGCTACGGATCGACCGTCATAGTCGTGGTCATACTCGCTATGACAGGGCCAATTTTGAGATGCTGATCGACGATCTGACGAAGGAAGCAGTCGAATTTTCTGGAAAGCCGGGGCCGGTCCTCGCGCAGATCGAACAGCTGGTTCAGTCCGGCCAAGTGGACACGGACGAGCCGCCACGGCAGCCGTTGCGCACCGACCGTGCGGGTGTGGAGATCGTGCGTCCTCTTTTCAGCGTCTGGGAAGAGGAACTGACTCGCCTGACCAGTGCCGCCGGCGTGACTCCCGAGGGGTCAGGTTGTGGTCATGGTGCAACCCTGAACACGCAGACACCCAGAGAAATGGTGCACCATCGAATCTTGCGCGATGCGTCACCGAATTTTCGTGATTTCCTCGCCGGGCTCGTGGAATCCAGCTTGACCAGTGAGGGGCATGCACCGCGCAGGGCGCGGTACCGGCGTGTCGAAGACCTGGGCGAGGAATACAGGACGGCACCGCCGGTCAGCGACAAGCTGTGAACAGCTCCGAGTACGAGACATTCTGTGACAGCTGCCGCGGTAAGAAAGCTGTGTAGGAGGGACGGTCCGATGCCCGACTCAGGAAAAAGGCTCAATGGTGAACTCCGGAATGCTAGGAAAACCATGGCATCCTCACTCGGCGACCTCGTGGAACGTAATCACCACGTGTTTCCGGGATTTCAAGACGCTTACCTGTGCCACCTTGAGTCGCTGAGGACGCGTGGAATCGAAGTGAGCGGTTCTCGGGGCACGTCCAGCCTGGAGCACCTGTCGCAGGTTTTCCGCATCGCCAACCCGCGTCGAAGGCTGATCACCTGCCCTGCCCGCAAGGCGAATCTCGCCTTCTGTTTCGGCGAAGTGCTCTGGTATCTGGCCGGTCGCGACGACAGGGAAACCCTGGAGTATTACGCGCCGTCGATAGGCAGGTTCTACTACACGCCGTCCAGAGCAGAGGGAGCAGCCGGGACGGCGCTGGTCGGTACGGGCTACGGACCGAGCATCTTCGGGCCTGTAAAAGGCGTCTCCAGCCAGTGGGACGGCGTCGTCGCGGCGCTGCGGGAAGACATGGGGAGCAAGCGCGCGTTCATTGTGATCGCGAGGCCGGAAGAGGACCGCTCCCTGGCCAACCCAGACGTCTCGTGCACCATGGCCCTGCAGTTTCTGCTGCGACCGGACGGTCTGCACATGGTCACGTATATGCGCGCCGTTGATGCCTATTTCGGCTGCGTCACGGATGTGTTCAGCTTCACCTTCCTTCAGGAACTTCTGGCCCGACAACTGGGGGTTCCGCTGGGCACGTACACACATTTCATCGGCTCCCACCACTTGTTTGGCAAGGATTATCGGCGTGCAGATGTGCTGCTGTCACAGCGTAATCTCGCCGTTGAGATCAGCGATCGCATGCCTGCCATGCCGACCGGGGACAACTGGGCCTATGTGCACGAGGTGATGCAGATCGAGGAACAGTTGCGCACCAACCGGCTCAGGCTGGGTTCAACCAGTCTGTCAGGCTTGGGACTTCCGCTTTTCTGGACACACGTGGTGGCGGTTCTGGAGCTATACCGGCAGACACGATTCGGGATGACAGGAAGCGTCCGCGAACTATCAGAAATGCTGCCCAACAATTACCGGGTCATGATGTACAACCGCTTCCCGGCTCTGCGGCATTGATATCCATAAACCCTGGCCGGATCAATTGATATGCCGTCGGAGCGATGGCTGTCGCTCATTGGAACGGGGGAGTGTCATGAGGACTGTTTTCGTTGGAGGCCCGTTCAAGGCCCTCATCGATTCCGATACCGGGGTCATCCCCGAGAGGAGCAGAGCCCGGTTCCTGACGATCATCGAATTTTTTGAGGGGAAGGGCTGGGCGGTGCTCAGCGGCCACCGAGAGGAGGAGTGGGGAGCGACTGTCGCGACCTCCGACGTGTGCACCGGGCGGGACTGGCGCTGGATGCATCAGTGCGACTTGTTTGTCGCCTTCCCCGGGGATCCGGTGTCGCCGGGAACGCACGTCGAGTTGGGATGGGCCAGCGCACTGGGACGGCCCGTCATCGTGGTGACCGACCCCGGGCAGCGCGTCGCTGACCTGGTCCTGGGGCTTGGCGAGGTGACCGACGTCCAGTACCTGGAGTGGTGTGAGCCGACCGTGCTGAAAGACCTGGCCAAACTGGTGGATGCGGCGCCGGTCGTTGAACGGGGCAGTTCGTGACGGCAGAGGGCGACCGCACTCACACCTTTGTCACCATCGGTTCCTCGGATTCCAGCGGTGGCGCGGGGGTCGCCGCCGACATCAAGGCGTTCACTTCGGTCGGAGCCCACGCGGCGTACGTGCTCACCGCCGTCACCGCGCAGAACACGGTGGCCGTGCGGGCGTATCACCCGCTTCCCCTGTGGCTCGTGGAGGCACAACTCGACTCCATTGCCGAGGACATGGAGATCGACGCGATGAAGGTGGGCGTGGTCGGGGACGACGCCCTCGCGGCGCTCCTGGCCCGCCGCCTGCCGGATTTCGCGGCCCAGGGTGTGCCCATCGTCGTGGACCCGGTCATGGTCACCGCGGGCGGCATGGAGCTGGGCGGGAGCGGGGGAGCCGTCCAGATTCTGCGGGAGTCGCTGCTCGCCACCGCCACCGTGGTGACACCCAATCTGAGCGAGGCCCGGGTCATCACCGCGTCCACCGGCCGTAGCTCACCCCAGGAACTCGCTGAGGGCATCGTCGCTCTGGGCGCCCAAGCAGTGGTGCTCACCGATGCCTTTGCGCCTGACAGTGCCATGGACTGGCTGCAAATCGGAGCAAAAGGGACTCCGATCGGAGGAGGGTCGCGCTCGTCCTCAAGAACCGATCATGGTGCGGGATGCATGCACTCCGCCCTCGTGGCCGCGTGTCTCGGCCAAGGCTTTTCCGTGGAGCAGGCAGCGGACGAAGCCCATCGCAGGGTGTATGCCGCGATCATGAGCAGTTCTACAACGGTGGGGCAGGGCCACCACCCTGTCGCCATCTCCCTGGTGCCGAACACCGCATCGTCCAGGTCCAGCCTCCCTCACCCCACTTCATCCCGGACATCGGGCCCGGCATGAGGACCGAGGTGGTCGTCATCGGCGCGGGAGTGGTCGGACTCTCCCTCGCCCTGGGGTTACGCCTCGCGGGACGTCAGGTGACGGTGCTCGAAGGCGAAGCCTGCGGCGCCGGGGCATCCGGCCGGGCCCAGGGGCAGTTGGTCATGCCTTTCGACGAGAGAGTGCGCCCGCTGTTCGACAGCAGCGTCGAGGAGTACCGGATGCTGCACGCCGGGGCCGGCCGGGCGGACGACTTCGAAGCGGGGCAGATCGGGCACCTCGTTCTGACCCGGGACCCGGAGGCCGACCTGTCCGCCTCGCACCCCGACGCCGCGCAGCTCCTGGACCAGGAGACGGTGCGCACCCTCGAGCCCGAGGTGACGTCGAGCGTCATGTCAGCCGCCTGGTATCCCCGGGCCTGGCGCGTCAACCCCCGCGTGGTCACCGCCCTTTACGCCAACGCATGCCGGGCAGCAGGCGTCAATCTCCTGGAACAGCACTACGTCGCAGCGCTGGACCGCAGAGGCTACGTATGGCGAATCCTGACCAGCCGTGGGCAGACCGAGGCACCCACCGTCGTGATCGCCGCGGGAGCCGGCTCCGCCGACCTGGCCGCCCAAGCGGGCGTAAGGCTGCTCCTCCATGGCGTGGGCGGCACGGTGCTGCGCACGGTCCCCACCATGCTCACGCTGCGGCACATCTTGTCCGAAGCCACCAGCGGTACGGACGCCACGTGGACAACCCCCTCCGTCAGCCCAGGAATTCCGCCCCGTGTCGACCACGTCAGGTTCATGGCGCACACCACCGGCACGGGACAGATCGTCCTCGGCAGCTCCTGGAGCCCTCCCGACATCCGCGAGCCCGCACCGATCAGGCCCATGCTGGAACACGCAGTGCGCATGGTGCCCGCGATGGGAGGCATCCCCATCGCGGCCCGCTCCCATGGATTCAGACCCTGTACGCCCGACGGCCTGCCCTACATCGGCCAGATCGCCGAAGGGCTGTTCACGTGTTGCGGACACGGCGGGGCCGGCTTCATCGCGGGTCCCGGTTCCACGATCCTGCTGGTCCAACTCATGCTGGGAATACCGACGTTCATCGATCCCACTCCCTTTGACCCCCACCGCTAGCACGGGGAGGACAAGCCATGCACGACATCCTTGACGAGTTCCGCGCCTTCGCGGCCCCCGTGTGGACGCTCTACGAACGGCATCCATGGATCGAGGCGCTGGCCGAGGGCACCCTGACCACGGCCCAGTTCGTGCGCTTCCAGATCGAGGACCGTGCCCACGTCGTCGACTACAACCGGGTCCTGGCCCTGGGCATCGCGCGGGCGGGCCCGGCGGAGCCATGGGCCGACACCGCCGCGGCCATCCTCAGCGGACAATCGACCGGCCAGGAACTCGCAGAGAAGGAGGCACTCATCGCGGAACTCGGCGGTACCAGCGATCAGGTGCCCGACCGTTGGTCCTGCTCACCGGCGCGCGAGGGCTACGTCAACCATCTCGTGCGTACGGCCCACGAGGGCGACCTGCTCGACATCGCCACGGCGCTCTACCCCTGTTCGCTCTTCACCCAAGTCATCGGCGCCCGGCTGCGCGACGTCGACGTACCGGGTCCCGAACCTTTCGGTCGCTGGGCAGCCGTCTATACCCGAAGCACACGCACGCAGATGTGCAGCCAGCACGCGCGCGTCATCGTCGAGGCGGCCGGCTCCATCGCCCCCGCCCGTCGCGCCGTACTCGCCCGGATCTATCGACGCAGTCTCGAACACCAAGTCCGCGTGTTCGACGCGGCGTTCACCGGCGAAGACGGGTGGCCCGGAAGCGAGAGGCCGCTCGATCAGAAACCATGCACGTCGGCGCGGCACTCGACGGGCTGATCCCAGAAACGCCAAGACGATCATCGACGGACGGACATCGCGATGCCTCACCCCGAGTCCCTCGTTTACGGCGACGACCTCGCCGCGGTCTACGACCGCATCCCCGCGATCGGAGATCCCGGCGACACCGACGCCTGCGTAACGTTCCTCGGTTCGCTGGCCGGCGCCGGGCCCGTCCTGGAACTCGCCGTCGGAACCGGCCGCGTCGCTCTGCCGCTGGTCGAGCGGGGATTCGACGTGACAGGCGTAGACGCCTCCATGGCCATGGTGAGGATGCTCAGAGCCAAGCCGGGTGGATCGTCGGTCACGGTCGTACTCAGCGATCTGGCGAAGTTCACCACCACCGGCACCTTCCCACTCGCCTTCATCGTCTTCGACTCGATCGCCTTGCTCACCACTCAGGAAGAACAGATCCAGTGCTTCCGGCGAACCGCGGACGCGCTCGCCGCCGGCGGCCTCTTCGCCGTCCACGCCTACGTACCCCGGGCAGGCGGTCACTCGGACAGCATGAGGACTCTCTCGGTCCAGGACGGTCGCATCGTCGTTCAAGCCAGCCGGCACGACCCCACCGAGCAGCGGCTCCACTCGTCCTTCATCGTCTTCGAGAACGGCAAGGTGTCCCTTCACTCCCTGCCACTGCGCTACCTCTACCCCTCGGAGATGGACCTGATGGCCCGTCTGGCAGGCCTCCGCCTGCACCAGCGATGGGGTGGATGGCAGCACGAGCCCTTCACCTGCGACAGCAGTCAGTACGTATCGCTGTACGTGAAGGAAGGGGTGCCCGCGAAGGAAGGCGGGTCCGTGAAGGAAGGCTGGGGGACAACGGTGTGAACGATGTGCCGCCCGAACTGCTGATCAGGAACGCCCGTACCACGTCATCGTCCGAACTCGTTGACGTCGCCGTCCGGGCCGGCCGCTTCATCACGGTCGGCGGGAACCCGCCGCAGTTGACGCCGAGCACCCGCGTCATCGATGTCGGCGGCCGACTCGTCTGCCCTCCCTTCACCGACGCACACATGCATCTCGACTCCGCGTTGACGTGCGGCCGGCCACGGCACAATCGCTCCGGAGATCTTCAGGAAGGAATCGAGATCTGGGCCGAGCGCCGGGCCACCCTCACCGAGAACGAGGTCCACGCCAACGGGTCGCTCGTCATGAACTGGATGGCCGCTCACGGTATCGGGCACCTGCGTTGCCATGTCGACGTCTCGGACCCTGATTTCATCGCTCTGCGTGCGCTGATGCGCCTGCGGGAACAGAGCCGCGACGTATGCACGATCGAGCTGGTCGCGTTCCCCCAGGACGGTGTGTTCACCCACCGGGACGGAAAGCGGATTCTGACGCGTGCCGTCGAACTCGGCTGCGACGCCGTGGGCGGGGCCCCTCACCTCGAAAACAGCCGGGACGACGGCCTGGCCGCCGTCCGCCACGCCTTCGACCTCGCTCAAGAGCACGGCATCGCCGTGGACCTGCACTGCGACGAGACCGACGATCCACACAGCCGCCAGTTGGAAATCATCATCGCCGAGACGGAGAAGCGTGACTGGGGCGGCAGAGTCTGCGCCAGCCACTGCACCGCCATGGCGGCCTATCATCCCGGCTACCGCGGTCAGCTGGCCCGAAGGGCCGCTGCCATCGGCGTCGGTCTCACCTTGAGCCCCATGGTCAACGCGCTCCTGCAGGGTCACCATGACTCCAACCCCCGCCGCGGTCTTGCCCCGCTCAAAGAGCTCCAGGCGGCCGGGGTCTGTCTTGGCATCGGTCACGACTCGATCCTGGACCCATGGTGTTCCTTGGGATCCGGCAACATGCTCCAGCTGCTGCAGACCACCGCCGTATTGGCGCACATGGCCACCCCGGACGAGCTGACCACACTCCTGGAAATCGCCACGCGCTCGGCGGCCACACTCGTCAGAACTCCCGGGTACGGCATCCGGCCCGGCAACCCGGCCAGCTTCGTCATCCTGGACAGCCCTACCGCTCAGGAGGCCGTCCGACTCGCCCGCGCTCCCCGGTACGTCTTCAGGAACGGAACCGAGACCTACAGAACCGAACCGCAGATGACCACGCTGAAGGCGGTGACGCCGGGCGCACCACCTGTTCGTTTCGAGGACCCGTCGCACACGCTCGGCGCGCTCGTCGACTCGGCAGATGGTCGGGGCGGGTCCACCTGACAACTTGGTATGTGTCGCGGTTTCCGGACCCCGTGTCATCGATGGGCGAGTGCAGGGAGGTTGGCAGTGATGAAGAGTTCTCCGGCGGTCCTCTTCGACCAGACGGAAGGCGATGCCGACCCTCGTGCTCGCAGTCCACTGGTACGGGACGGCTGGAAGCCTGGGCTCTTGGCCCTGGATGTCGACGGAACGTTGGTGGCGGCTGGGGGACAGATCAGCGACCGGGTCCGGAACGGTGTTCTTGAAGCGCGTCGGCAAGGCGCGACCGTTGTGATGACCACAGGGCGTTCTCTGCCGGAGGCATCGATGGTCCTGGATTCCTTGGGGATGGATACCGGTTACCTGATATGCAGCAATGGATCTGTTACGGCGGAATATCCATCGCTGCGTGTTATCTCTGAGTTCACGTTTTCCGCCCGGAGCGTGGTCGAACTGCTTCTGGCCGAGCTGCCCACGGCACTGATCGCGGCTGACGACCCGAGATCAGGCGGCTATGTGGTGTCGGGGCTCTTCCCGGAGGGTGAGCTATTGGTGGCGCAGCGCGTGGCCCCGCTCCGGGATCTGTTGAGCGCACCCGTGTGCCGAGTCATCGTGCGGGATCCGCACAGATCTGCCGACGACTTCCTCCGCATCTTGCGGGGCCGGATGCTGGACGGTGTCTCTTACGCGGTGGGGTACACGGGGTGGCTGGATCTGACACCGCGAGGCGTCACCAAGGCGTCGGCTCTGTCCGCACTGGCGTCCACCCTCGCCCTGGGCAGCCGGGACTGCCTGGCCATCGGGGATGGCCGGAACGACAAGGAGATGCTCGCTTGGGCGGGGCGTGGGGTCGCGATGGGGCAGGCCCCTGACGAGGTGAAGGATGCGGCGGATGCGGTCATCGGGCCGGTGACGAAAGACGGCGTTGCTCAGGAGCTGGCGCTGTGGTTCTCAGACGGCTGAGTGTGAACTGAACCTCTGGGACAGAAACAACACGGCTGAGGGGCTGGATCCAGCCGCGCTCGGCGGCGATGTCGCGAGGACCCGCCGAGTGAAGGATGTTGAGGCTGTTTCACACGAATCCACGTGGGGCGCCGTGCTCCTGGTAGGTGGCGTTGAGCAGATTGAGGTAGCCGCTCCAGGAGAGGCTGCGGTGTCTGAATCTCGATCCTCGGACAGGGGCATATGCCAGCAGAACGGGCGGGATTTCACCGCCGGAGCGCACTCGCTCGGGTCGCGTACGGGAAGTGAGGGCGTGGCATCGGCTGCCGATTCTCCCCGGTAACGCGCCCGAAGGCCGGTAACCCATGGTCCATGTGCCGTGGACCATGGCCGGTTCCCGGTCTTGTCGCATCAAGCCACCCATGGCACGGTGCCACTTGCGAAGGCACAAACTCTGCGGTGTCGGTCCGGCAATCTGCAGTCGGGGTGTCAGTCCAGCACCGCTACCTCATCATCCGGTGCCCGCACTGGTGAGGCTGTGACAAGGGACAGGTGGATCTCCGGCGCACGCAACGCACGTTTGCAAGAAATCATGTCGGCAGCTGAATTGAAGCCCGCGACGGGTACACCCGGTACTCGCGCAATGACCCGAGCACGGGCTGCCGCTGGCTTGCGATGGCATCACCCTGCGAGGCACTGACAATGCTTCCAATTCGCACCACTGCCTTGGAACAGGCTTGCGGCCAGCGAGCGTCCCATGACTTTCCTCTCGGCTGGCAGCTGGCGGTGCGGTCGAGGAGGGGACGAGCTTGTCCCGAGAGAACACACACCTCGTGACATTGACGCTGGCGGCCGGGCTGAACCCGACGCAGCTGGCACGTGCCCTGCGCTCGCTCGCCGCTGAACAGGGCCTGTCCCTGTCGTGCGACCCCACCACGGTGCGGCGCTGGCTGGCCGGCACTCAACCCAGGCCACCCGCCCCCGCCCTGCTTCTGGAGTGCCTGTCCCGCCGCCTCGGCCGCCCGGTCTCCGCCAAGGAAGCCGGCCTCACCCACACCCCGGCCGTGGCCGTGGATCCCGCGTGGGAGGCAGATCCCTTGCGCAATCTGGCTCGGCTCACCGGGTTCGAGCTCGACCCAGCCCGCCAGTCGCTGCTGGGAGCGAACGGTTTCAGCCTTGCCGCGACAGTGGTGCCCGATCAGATCACATTCACTCCTGCACCAGTGCAGCCTGCATCGGAAGGACCTCTGCCCGCGCCACCCCTGCCGGCCGTGACAGATGGGTGGCACGGCATGGCACAGGTGTTTCATGCGGCGGCCGAGCAGTATGGCGGGGAGCTGGTCAGGGCAGCCCTGGCCGCGTTCCTCGCACACCGCGTCATCCCCGTCCTGCACTCCCAGGTACACGATCGCAACCGTCAAGCCGTACTGTCGGCAGCCGCTCAACTCACGCTGCTGTTGGGCAACATGAGCGTGGACTGCGGCCACGACAGAACCGCCCAGCATTACCACCGCATCGCCGCCCGGCTCGCCGCCGACGCCGGCGATCCCGCCACCCTTGCCATCGCCCTGCGCACCATGGCAACGCACGCCTACCAGCTGGGCCACCACACGCCGGCCGTACTGCGTCTGAGCGAACAGGCCGTCACTCACGCCCACGCCGCCCCCTCCGCGGTCCAGGCCTACGCACAGGCTCACTACGCGGTGCTGCTGTCCTACTACGACCGGAGCGCCGCCTTGAGCACCCTCGCGAGCGCCGAACGCCTCCACGCCCGAGCCGACGCCGCTCCCGGCCCCTTCACCGCGTACCCCGTCGGCGCTCTGTACTACCAACGGGCTCAGGCACTCAGCATCCTCGGCGATCAGCCCGGCTCCATGAATGCCCTGAACACCTCCTTGCGGCTCCGTACGGCGGCCGAATACCGTGCCGCGGGCCTCACCCGCGCCAAACTCGCCGAAATCCATTTCAGTATCGGCCACCTCGAACAGGCCCTGGCCCACTGGCAGGCCTTTCTCAACGCCTATCCAGTCATCGGCCCCGCCCGTGCCACGCGTCACCTGCAGACCATGCGAAGGCAGCTACGACATTACCCGGGCCACCAGGCCGCCAGCCAGCTGCTGGCGCAGGCGAACCTACTCGGCTGAAGGCGTAAGCAGCCCCCTGCCGTAAGGCCGTAAGTCGGTAAGTCGATATACCTGCTAAGAGTGCTGAACCCTCAGGTCATGGTCGGTGTAAAGCCGGAGGAACGGCACACCGAGTGTTCGCGCGGCGTCGGGGTTCCTGCAGTCGACCACAGCCGCCACCGCGACCACGTACGCGCCCGCCGCTTGCGCGGCGTCGACGGCTGCTCTGGCCGAGCGGCCGGTGTCGCAGACGTCGTCGACGACCACTACCCGCCGACGCGCCAGATCGGGGCCTTCGATCAGGCGTCTGTGGCCGTACGGTTTGGGGCGTTCGCGGACGACGAACGCGTCCAGGCCGCGGCCCCGGTCGCGGGCGACGTGTGCCATGGCGCAGGAGAGGGCCACAGCACCCAGTGCGGGACCACCGACGGCTTCGTAGTCCAGGTGCTCGGTCAGATCAAGCATCGCGTCGGCCAGCGGCCCCGCCCACTGACCGGACAGGGTGACCGTGCGGAGGTCGACGTTGTAGCTGCTCCGTAGACCAGTGGCGCTGAGGAAGTTCCCATAGAACACGCAGTGGTATCTGATGTGGGAGAGCAGCGGGTCTGTCATCGTGCCGTCCTCTCTGGCGGTCCCCCCCCGGCCGCGCGGGCCCAGAAGCGGCGGAGGCCGAACTGGCCGCCGTCCGGAAGAGGATCCGCGTACGGGAGAGGGAATCCGGCGCTGCGCACGGTGGCCCCTCGGACGCCCGCCGAGCCCCGCGACGGCGGCGGGAGCAGCCTCCACCATAGGCGCGTGTCGCCTGCGGCAGCGATCCATCGGGCCGACCGGGTTCCGGCTTCGCCGACAGCAGGGCACGCGCCCCTGGTTCCGTCTCCCCAGGAGGATGACCGGACCTTCAATGAAGTGATGTCCAGGACCGTCACCGAGCGACTCGGCGGCGTTGGCGCAATCAGCTGATCCGGACGGCCCCCTTACCACCGGCACTGCCGGGGGAGCCACCGGTCCCAATGCCCTCGGGCACGCATGCGCCGCCGGGGGTAGCACCATTGCCCAGATCGACGAAAGCGTCGGTCGGCGCCACGCTCAGCCCTTGACTGCCCCCGCCCCCGCCGCCTCCGCCGCCGATGTATCCGCCGCCGCCTCCGCCGCCGGCACTCGCGCAGCCAAGGCCGTTGCCGCCCTGCAGAGCGCCATAGCCACCGCCGCCCCCTCCGCCTCCGCCACCGCCGGCACCACCGTTGCCTGCCCCGCCGCCCGCAGCGCAGCTGCCGGCGCCGGCACCAGCACCTCCGTTGCCGAAGTTGCCGGTACCTCCACCACCGCTTCCACCAGTGCCGTCGGCCCCACCGTCAGCGCCACCGGCGCCGCCATTCAGAACCCCTCCTCCACCCCCAGTGCCGCCGGTACCGCCGGTACTACCGGCGCCACCCCCTGAGCCACCCTGCCCTCCACCATCGCTCCCCTGACCGTTGGCATTGCCTCCGGTGCCACCCATGGTGCTGTTCTCTCCGGTGCCTCCCCCGCCACCGGCACCGCCACCCCCACCTGCGACGAGGACGAAGTCTCCTCCGGACTTGTAGTACGTACAGTCACCAGGGGCTCCGACATGAAAGGGGACTTGCGCGTTCCCTGTGACCGAAAGAACGTGCCTGATGTAGCCACCAGCACCACCGGTACCACCAGGACCACCAGAACCCCCGTTACCGCCACCACACCCTCCGGGGCCCCAGAGTTCGAGGGTGATGCTGTCCACGCCCTCGGGGACGGTGTAGGTCTGGTCGCCGGAGTCGGTGAAGAGGAAGATGGTCGGGGTTTCGGTGCTGAGGGTGAAGGGGCACCAGGCGTTGGTGCCCGCGCCGAAGGAGCCGTTGTCCTGGGACTGGCCGTTCTGCTCGCTGTCTGTCGTCAGGATTTGGGTGGTGGCCCAGAAGGGGGTTCCGGCGGTGGTGAGTGCGGTGGCGAGTTGGCTGGGCAGTCCGTCGAGTTTCCAGGCGGTGTTGATGGCGACCGGTGGGTTCTGGTCCTGGTCGTAGGTGTCGGCGTCGACGGAGACGCAGTTGGTGGTGTCGTGGTCGAAGAACCAGATCTTGCCGGAGCCGCCGTCCTTGGGTGAATAGAGTGCGGCCCGGATCCGGTTGAAGGCGAAGGCGGGGTTGTTGTCGGAGCTGCCGAACACCTGGGCGATGGGCTGTGCGTAAGTATCCGTGCCTTTATCTTTGTACGTCGGCTGCTGGATGGACATCTTGCGTACGAGGCCGCCCTGGCACAGGTAGACCACCTCCGGGTTGTCCAGGCAGAGTGCGGCGTCCAGGGGCCGGCTGCCGTCCAGGCTCGCACCACCGCTGGCGGTGAACGGGTCGACGTTGAAGAGGTCCGTGAGCGTGCCCGACTCTGCCGGGGCGTCGCCCCACCAGGGTTTGCCTTTGGACGGGTCCCAGGCGTACCGGTCGTAGGTGTGCTGGCCGTTCGCCTTGTACAGGCCGAAGAGGCTGGCTTCCACCGTTTGGACGTCCTGACCCCACGGAATATGCGCGGGTGCGGAGAAGACTGCGTCATACGCTTGCATCGCAAGGTGCCCTTTCGAGGTATGTGAACGTCCTGACAGCCAGGACCCCGCCCAGTCGTATGTCGCTGCCACACGTCCATCCCCTCGCCATCGCAGGAGAAGCCCGGCCCGGCACGGAGGGATCCGGATCTCTGCCTCCCTCGGCGCTGCGAGACCTGGCAGGGGACGCACCCGGGGCTGCCCGAAGGCGATGAGTACCAAGGCCGACCGGTCCGCCACGAAACGTCTCACCCGCTCCGGCGAGTGGTTCCTCGAAACCCGCATGGCCTACGGCCGTTGGTCAAGTGGCGGAGTCTCACGGAGACCGCCGAGGAGGGCCTGAGCTTGTTCCCGCGGGACACCGAGGCCCGGCAGAGGCCCTCTTCTTCCGCCGTGTGCGTGCGACGACCCCGTACGCAGCCGAGGCCAAGTACACCCCCGGAGCAGTTGTGACGATCACCCGCTATCGCAAGAAACCCATCGAGGTCGACACCATCCGGTGGACCGGCGACAACGCCATGGAAGTCGCCGCCTTCACCGGGTCCGAGAACTTCATGACCTTCGACGCCGAGCAGTGCGCCGAGGATCCTGAGGCGACCGCTGCCGTCTACGACGAGCAGCACTGGACCTGGGTGCTCGTCTACACCGGCCAGCACATCGTGCGCGGCGTGCGCGGCGAGTTATATCCCCTCGCGGTGGACGCCTTAACCGAGGCGTACGAGGCCGCGGACCATACGCAGAGCCCACCGAGCTGCGCCCACTGTCAGCCTGTGACACCGGACGACATCACAGTCATCGCCGGGTTGGCCCGAGGCCACGCACTCGGTCGAATCTGTGAGGACCTCAGCAAGTCACCACGCGCCACACGCCGCCGACTCCGCCAACTCGCCGACCGGCTCGGCCTCACCGGGCACCCACGACCCCAACTCGTTGACTATGCCTACCGGAACGGGCACCTCGACGGCCTCGCCCCCGAACCGCGGCCGCCCATCGACGAGCTGCCGGGCCGGCTCGCACAAACCCTCGACGCGCTCGCGCGCGGGCTCACCATCGATGAGACAGCGCGAGAGATGGGCATCAGTCCCGACACCGCCAGGGCCCACCGCCGGCGCCTGTATACCCTGCTGGAGGCGCGAACACGTACCCATGCGGTCGCCCTTGGCTGGCAACTCGGGCTCCTCGGCCGCGCCCCCTCGCCCCATGCGAGGCGGGCTCCCAGATGATCGGCGACATCATCCAGGTCGCCGGCCTCGTCGCCCTCTGCTCCACCGCCTGGGTCGCCGCGCTCGGCGCGGTGCTCGCCCTCGGCGTGGCCCTCACTGTCGCCGGGACCATCCACGCCCGTCGCAGGAGCGGCACATGGCCGCTGCCGCCGAGCAGCTCTGTCTCGCCTGGCGACCCGACTGGCCAGACGCCTGCCTCGTTGATGACGAGCCGCACTTCCCACCAGGCCTCCGCGGCCGATGCTTCCCCACCAGCGACCAGATCGACAATGTTCGAGACACCGGGAGATACCTATGAGCAGACTCGCCCGTGGCCTGTGCAGCCTCCATGCGGGGCTCTTCGTGCTGCTCGCGTTCTGCGCCGTGCAGCAGTTCCGACATGGCGAGGCGTGGGCCGGGTCTGTCTTCGCCGCCGCCTCGGTCGTCCCCTTGCTCGCCGTCGCCCGTGAGGCCGAACTTGCCGACGAGCAGCGGGCCATCGCTGTCACAGCCGAGCGCAAGGCTCGGCGCCGCGAGTGGACCGATGAGGACGCCGCCGCCCTCGCACGCCTCGAACTCGCCGTCGCTTGCTGCGAACGGTGGTGGACATCCACCGGCCAGAGCCACGAGACCACCTGTCCGCAGAGCGGTCAGCGGCGCGCCGCATGAGCGAGTACCAGGCTGCTGCCGGGTGAGTCGCCGGCCTCCTCCCGCCCTCTGCCGGGAGGCGCGTACGGGCTTACGCCAAAAACTCCATTGCAAACAACGAACCATTCACTCGAATGGGCTAACGAGTGAGGGGTGTCGAGAGCGGGCAAAAGTGCCGTCGGCTGCGGGGAGCGAAGGCATTCTATCAATGGGCGATCGCACGTTGTGTGAATTTCTCGCCTTGCGCCGGAGGCGAGAGCGGAGCGCGATGGATGTCAGTCAGCGTGCGCCATTCCGTGGCATCCCCTGCCCGTCGCGCGCCGACCGAGGGAGTGATGAACCGTGACGCAGCGTGATGGAGGCTTAAGTAACCCCGATGCGCTCAAGGGCTTAACGGCCTATGACCGGAACGGTGACAAAATCGGCGGCGTCGAGCGGGTCTATATCGACGCTGCCAGCGGTCGTCCTGGATGGGTGACGGTCAGGACCGGCCTTTTCGGAACGAAGGAGAGCTTCGTGCCACTCGACGGGGCGCGGCGCGAGCAGGACTCTTTGCACGTGACGGTCACCAAAGAGGCCGTGAAGGAGGCGCCGGCGCCGGACGCCGGTCAACGCCTTGAGGCCGACCAGGAACAACAGCTCTACTCTCACTACGGATTGGGCAGCCCCGGCAGTACCACTCGTGGCGTGGCCGACTTCGACACAGCGTCGGCGTCGGCCGGCAGCACCAGGACTGCTGACGACCAGATTGTGACGGGAACCGGAGATATCGGTGGCGCGGCTGGTGTGGGGCAGGGAATCGAGGCACGGGAATTCGCCACGCGCAGTGGAGCTGTTGACGACAACGAGCGCCACGAGATGGTGTGTTGCGAGGAGCGTCTCCACGTGGGCACCAGGGAAGAGGAAGTCGGCCACGCCCGACTGAGGAAAGTGGTTGTCACCGAAGACGTGACCAGGACCGTGCCCCTCTACCACGAGGAAGTCCGCGTCGTACATGAGCCCATCCTGGAAGGAGAGAACATTCGCGCAGACTTCGGCGACGCCCAGACGGAAGTGACCTTGCACGCCGAGAGGCCGGTCATCCACAAGGAAGCCGTGGCGGTCGAACGCGTGCGTCTGGAGGTCGACAAGGTCACCGAAACTCAAGAGGTCTCTGACACCATCCGCAGGGAGCAGGTCGAGTTCGACGACGTCAAGTCGGACTACGGCGGCACAGGCGACTCCTGGCGTGAACGGAAGCGGGGCCCACGCCACTGACGTGGCGGCCCGCTGTTGTATGTCTCGAGCACCCGAGGGCAGGCCCGCCTCGGGTGCTCGTCTGGGGAGGGCAGACGGTGGCTCTACGGGGTGTCCTTCCCTCTCTTGCCCGGCGGCCTGCTGTGCTTGTCCTCGAACCCTGCGAAGGCTGCTTCCTGTCGCCACTGAACGGTGGCTTTGGGGCTGTGGCTCAGAAGCTCGGCACATGCCGGTGTCGGGGGCGCCTCGCCAGGGCGGTCGGACGCGCAGGCAGGGGCCGGCCGATAGCCGTTCCGGTGAGGAGCCTCTCGCCAGAGGCTGGCTCCGGGGAGGAAGGCGTATTCAAGCGAAGCACGGGCCAGGTCTTTGAGTTCTGGATAGCTCAGGCTGTAGGTCTGGGCGGCGTACTGGTATTCGTGGCTGATGTCGGTTCGGGAGATCCCGGGGTCGTCGGTGGCGAGGACGACGGGGACGCCGAAGATGCGGTAGGTGGTGAAGGGGTGGTCGGCGCCTGCGACGCCGAGGATCTGCTTGTTGCTGGTGAACGGCACCTCAACTGCAATACCCCGCTCGGACATGGTCGTGGCCAGCTCCCACCAGGAGTCCTCTTCGCGCAAGTCGACCCCGTGGCCGATGCGCTCGGCTCTTCCCGTGGTCACCGCGTCATTGATGTGGAAGGTGAGGTCTTCCGATTTCACCAGGCCCGGGACGAGTTCTCCCGCGTGCAGGGTGATGTGGGCCCGCGGGTAGATGTCATGCAGATAGTCGAGCATGCGCATCTGAGTGCGGTAGTTGCGCAGCGCGTTCTCTCCGTCCTCGGGCTGTACGAGGTTGACCGCGACGAACCGTTTATCGTCCAGCGACAGACGCATCCCGAGGACCATCTGTGTGAAGACACGCTGCAGTGCGCTGCCGCGCGACACCTGAGAGATCCACCGAACCGGCAACTGACAGCCCGCATCCGGGCGGGGAGTGCCGCAGTGCGCGGTGGACCGGAATTCTGACTCCGCCGCGTCTGCCTCACGGCGTGCTTCGGCCACGAGGCGGTTCATCTTGCCGTCAGCGGTCAGTTTCGCGTGCATCTTCGCGAAGTCGGGGTCGTAGCCCACCGAATCGGCGAGTTCCTTGGCTGCCTCGGAGGCGGGGGTAATCATCGTTTCCAGATAGAACTGGTGCTGCTTTGCGGCGGTGTTGGCTACATCGGCGAGCAGCACACCCCGGTGCCGCCCCGCCACCGCGCCAAACTTCGCGAAGGCGTCGAAGAAATGGTCATGAGCCGACTGGCCGGGCGGAAAGTCCTGCATGGACCAGGCCTTGACCAGTGCCAGCTCGAAAGCAGCATCCGTGCGCGCGTCGGCCGCAGGGCGGCTCCCCGGCTTGCACGGCGGTTCATAGGCTGTCATCGAGTCCGTTTCGATGCACATGCCGTCCTGGCCCGCGAGCTTGATCAACAGCTCGGTGGATGCCGCGCCGTTCAGATGGTTGTGCAGATCGCCTCCCTTCGGAAGCTCGTGGAAGAACGCACGCAGTTGGTCCGGCTGGTCCTGGATGGAGCTCAAGTAGGCGGAGACGCGCTGGTCGACCGACAGACGATCCCTTCCGCCCAGCGCGGGAACGTCGAGCCGCTGGCCAGGCAAGATGAAGTCAGGGTCGTCGAAGCGGCCTCCGTCGGGCTGGACTCTGCCCTTGTTCGCCGCATAGATACGTGGCCACTTGGTCGGGTCACCGTACACACGTTCCGCGATCAGCCAGAGGCTGTCGCCCATTACGACGGTCACCCGGTCCGGCCCGTCGCCGTTGGCGTCACGCGCAGCCGAGCCGGGGGGACGGGCGTCGACCGACTGCCGCCAGGGGCCCTGGCCGGCCGCCGTACCGGAAGGTCCGGTCACCGGAACCGAAGCGGACGAAGCGGTGGTAGCGGACGCGAGCAGTATGGTGCCCCCGGCCAGAAGCGACGTAAGACAGCGCACACCGCCTCGCCCCCGTATACGGAAGGCGGAGCTGCCGCGCGGCGCCGCCACGAGCCCTGATAATCGGCGGGACGCGAGGCCACACCAGGTGGCCCAAAAGAGGCCCGGCGCGGGCCAGATGAAGCCGCCGAGGCCGCCACAGGATTCGGCACGGCCCGTGACCGCGCCTGCCGGTTCGACGGCACCAGCGCTGTTCGCGCCTTTGTGCGGGACGGTGTCCGACATTTTGCGTTCCTTCCATAGGTTCGGGTTACGGCACCCGCGAGGGTGGGCTGCGGGCAGCCGATCGGCCCGTCCCCTGGTCACGTATGACCAGTCCTATGTCGCTTGCGCCTTTCCTTCACTCGCTGCCCAACGGCCCCCGCCAATAGCAGGGAACGGGAGGCTGCGACTACGGCGCGCGCCCGAGGGGCAGTGCATCGACACAAGAGGCCCCGGGCCCGGCGCCCGGGACCTCTCACGTGTACGCACTCGGCAGGAACGCGAACCCTCCTGCTGTGGTGCGGCGCGCCCGCGGAAGACGGGCTACCAGGTAACCCTCACGCCGCCGCCACCGGCACCACTGTTGGCGCTGCCGCCGACGGCCACGCCCGGCGGCACGGTCGAAGGACCAGGCGTGTCGGACCCGGTGTCGACCACGACGTTCCCGGAACTGGCGGGGGGCTTGCACCGGCCTTGGTTACCGCCACCGCCACCGCCACCAGCGCTGGGGCCGCCGCCGATGCTGCCGCCGCCACCCCCGTGGCCATATCCACCGTCACCGCTGCCGCCGCTGCCCCCTCCACCGCCTCCGCCGCCGTCGCCACCCACGCCTTCTTCGAAGTCTGATCCCTGGCCGCCACTACCGCCGCCGCCGTTGTGTCCACCGATGCCACCGTTGTCACCGCCGCCGGCGTCACCGCCGCCACCAGTGGCATCGCCGCCTCCGCCACCGTTGCCGCCTCCGCCGCCTCCCCCGCCGTCACCGTTGCCGCCATTGCCTGTGCCGCCGCTGCCACCACCGACGCCCGCTTGGGTTCCGCCGCCGCCCCCA
This sequence comes from Streptomyces sp. NPDC050658, assembly GCF_044457025.1. NCBI lineage: Bacteria > Bacillati > Actinomycetota > Actinomycetes > Kitasatosporales > Streptomycetaceae > Streptomyces > Streptomyces sp. NPDC050658. Next base: position 12,807 of record NZ_JBITGM010000012.1, on the reverse strand, counting down.
CCGCCGCCGCCCCCTCCGCCCGCAGCGATCAGGGTGGCGCTGCCGCTTGCGGGGTACTGGGTATGGTCGCCCGCACCGCCCACATGGAATGTGACGGGCTGGCCCGCTGTGAGATTGTCGATGGTGCTTCTGAGGTAGGCGCCGGCCCCGCCGGTACCGCCTGCCCCGCCAGGCCCCCCGTCCGTTCCATAATTGCCGGTGCCACCGCTGCTGCCGCTTCCTCCTCCGGGTCCCCAGAGTTCGAGGGTGATGCTGTCCACGCCCTCGGGGACGGTGAAGGTCTGGTCGCCGGTGTCGGTGATGAGGGCCATGGCCGGGGTTTCGGTGCTGAGGGTGAAGGGGCACCAGGCGTTGGTGCCCGCGCCGAAGGAGCCGTTGTCCTGGGACTGGCCGTTTTGTTCGCTCTTTGTCGTCAGGATTTGGGTGGTGGCCCAGAAGGGGGTTCCGGCGGTGGTGAGTGCGGTGGCGAGTTGGCTGGGCAGTCCGTCGAGTTTCCAGGCGGTGTTGATGGCGACCGGTGGGTTCTGGTCCTGGTCGTAGGTGTCGGCGTCGACGGAGACGCAGTTGGTGGTGTCGTGGTCGAAGAACCAGATCTTGGCGGAGTTGCCGCCTTTGGGTGAGTAGAGGGCCGACCTGATCCGGTCGAAGGCGAAGGGCGGGTTGTTCTCGGAGCTGCCGAAGACCTGGGCGATGGGCTGCGCGTAGGTGTCGGTGTCGCGGACCTTGAACGTTGCGCTCTTGACGGACATCTTGCGGACGAGGCCGCCCTGGAACAGATAGATCTCGGCCGGGTTGTCCAGGCAGAGTGCGGCGTCCAGGGGCTGGCTGCCGTCCAGGCTCGTCCCGCCGCTGGCGGTGAACGGGTCGACGTTGAAGAGGTCGGTCAGCGTGCCCGACTCTGCGGGTGCGTCATCCCACCAGGGTTTGCCTTTGGACGGGTCCCAGGCGTACCGGTCGTAGGTGTGCTGGCCGTTCGCCTTGTACAGGCCGAAGAGGCTGGCTTCCACCGTTTGGACGTCCTGACCCCACGGAATATGCGCGGGAGCGGAAAATACTGCGTCGTATGTACGCATCGCAAGGTGTCCCTTCCGTGACACTTGGATGTCCTGACAGCCAGGACCCGCTATGTCATACGTCGCCGACACATGTCCGCCCCTCGGATCCGCGCTGGGTATCTCCTGGATTAGGCGACGGAATGGGGATCTCCGCTTAGCCCTGGGGCGAAAGGGAGGGGGGCGGTGTCCACCGTCTGCAGTAGCACCGCCCCTGGTCGGCGAGGACGATTACCCCTTGGCTTTTTCAATGCACCCAGCAGCGAGGCCAGTTGACGCCATCCGTGCAAGTGCCTCATCACCACGTGATTCTGATGCCGCCGTTGCCACCGCCGTTCCCGTCCGCGTTCCCAGCGGAGCCTCCCGTGCCGCCCGCAGCGGTTCCGGCAGGCGGGTTACCGGCCGGCGTGGTGCCGCTGCCGCCGTTGTAGTAAGTGCTGTTCGTGTCGCGCAGGTAGCTCCAGCCCTGACTACCGCCGCCACCACTAATTGCCCCGCCGCCGCCCCCACCAGCGCCGTTGCCTCCCCAGCCGTTGCCGCCTGCTCCGCCACCACCGGCACCGGCACCATTGCCGGCGAAGCCCTTTCCGCCTGCTGGGCCACCGCCTGCTCCGCCCAAGTCGCCGGCCTTGCCACCCAGGGAGCCGCCGCCACTACCACCCCAGCCGGAACAGACACCACCGTCTGCTCCCCCAGGGCCTGCTCCGCCTCCGCCTGCGCCATCGGTGGTGCTCTGGCCAGCAGCGTTCCAGCCGTTGCCTCCTGCTCCGCCGTCACCAGTGGCAGAGAAGTCGCCGCCGTTGCCACCGCGTGTGTTGTCACCGCCGCGCCCACCACTCGGAGGCGAAGGGAAGGAGTCGTCGCCGTTACCGCCGGGCGCGCCACCTTGAAGATGCGGATTGTCGGCGCCTTTGTACCCGGGACCTGCCCCGCCGTCGCCGCCGTTGGTGTCCAGTCCCGCGCCGCCGCCGTGGCCGCCTCCGGCCGCCGCGAGGATCACGTCCCCGGTCGCGGGATACCGAGTGTGGTCGCCTGATGCTCCGACGTGGAAGGCGAGTGATTGCCCCGGACTGACCGAGATGGTGTCTCTCAGGTAGGCGCCGGCACCGCCATTGCCGCCGCTGTTGTTGTCGCCGCCGCCTCCTCCGCCTCCGGGACCCCAGAGTTCGAGGGTGAGTGTTGTGACGCCGGTGGGGACGGTGAGGTTCTGGTCGCCGGGATCGGTGAAGAGGGACATGGCCGGGGTTTCGGTGCTCAGAGTGAAGGGGCACCAGTCGCTGCCTGCGCTTAAGTAGCCCTTGTCCTGGGACTGGCCGTTCTGGTCGCTGTTCGTTTTCAGGATTTGGGTGGTGGCCCAGAAGGGGGTTCCGGCGGTGGTGAGTGCGGTGGTGAGCCCGGTGGGCAGTCCGTCGAGTTTCCATTCGGTGTTGATGGCGGCCGGGTTGTTGCCGCTCTGGTCGTAGGTGTCGGCGTCTACGGAGACGCAGTTGGTGCTGTTGTGGTCGAAGAACCAGATCTTGGCGGAGTTGCCGCCTTTGGGTGAGTAGAGGGCCGACCTGATCCGGTCGAAGGCGAAGGGCGGGTTGTTCTCGGAGCTGCCGAAGACCTGGGCGATGGGCTGCGCGTAGGTGTCGGTGTCGCGGACCTTGAACGTTGCGCCCTTGACGGACATCTTGCGGACGAGGCCGCCCTGGAACAGATAGATCGCCTCTGGATTGTCCAGGCAGAGTGCGGCGTCCAGGGGCTGGCTGCCGTCCAGGCTCGTGCCGCCTTCAGCGGTGAACGGGTCAGCGTTGAAGAGGTCGATGAGCGTGCCCGAATCCTTGGGAGCATCACCCCACCACGGCTTGCCCGCGGACGGATCCCAGAGGTACCGGTCGTAGGTGTGCTGGCCGTTCGCCGCCTTGTACAGGCCGAACAGGCTGGGCCCCACCGTTTGAACGTCGTTGCCCCACGGCATATGTGCGGGGGCGGAGAAGACTGCGTCATACGCTTGCATCGCACGGTGCCCCTTTCATGACACGTGGAGGTCCTGACAGTCAGGACCCCGCCGAGTCATATGTCGTCGCCATACGTCTTTACCCTCGGACCCGATTAGACCTGTTCCGGGTGGCAAGACGAATACAGCTCTCCCATTGGCCCCAGGGCCAATGGGGAACGCTGTCGGCGGTGGCTTCCATCAGCTGGTTTTTTTGGCGAGTGTGCCGGCGCCGAGTGGATACCACGCAGTGCGGTAGGTGCCGTTCTTGTCGGTCCAGGCGATATTGACGGTGCTGTTTTGGGGGACGGGGAGCAGGATTCTATTGCCCGTGAAGGCGCTGGGAGGTTCGGCGTGGTGTGCGGTGGAGCTCTTGATTTTGTAGGTTCTTGCTGTTCCGCCATTAGGCGGCGTTATTTGCACGACGACTGCGGAATCCGCACCTTGGGCGGTGGCGAGGAGCAGTCCGTCGGTGGTGCTCGTGTGGATGCCAGTGGTGGTGACGAGATGAGGGCTCTTGAGAATGCTGGTGGTGTAGTCGACCGTGAGGTTGTGGAGGTCGACGTCGCTGTTCTGGACGGTGACGAGTGCGGTCTGCGTATGGGTACTTGAGGGCTGGTGGTTCTTGTCGAAGAGAGTGAGGGTGAGGGTAAAGAGGGTGGTATGAGCGAGCGTGAGGTTATTTGCCGTAAGGTCGTTGTTCGGTCCGTGTCCCGTGTAGCGACCAGTGCCGTTGTTGTTGAGGGCCGTGATGTCGAGTGCACCGTCGAGTTGGTCGTAATTTATGGTGAGGGTGTAGTAAGGCTGTCCGTCGACTTGTGTTTGAGAGATGCCGACGGGGTTGCATACCCAGCTGAGAGCGAGGAGCTCCCCTTGCTTGACGATTATTTCTTCTCGGGGATCAGGAGCGAAGCTGTCGAATTCGGTTCCCGGCTGAGTCTTGGCAAGGGGAATGGGAGGTAACTGGACGCCGGGGTCGTTGATGTCTGCATTGGGGAATTCGGTAACGGTGATGACGGTTTGCGTGAGGTCGTCTGAGTTGAGTTTGTCGTTGACGGTGACCAGGACGTCGACGTCGAGTTTTCCGTGAGCTTTGAGAATTCCACCCTTATGAGGGAGGAGTTGAATGATGGGCTTTCCGGTGGTGTCGGCCCCAACGTTGAAGTCCCAGCCGGCCCCCGTCTTCGGGGTGACTGTGGCGCTCTTGAGGTCTTGTACGGTGCAGAGATTTTCCGCCGTGTCGCCGGGATTGAGGTCGATGTTGATTCCGTAACAGGTGATGGACGAGTCTGTATCGTTATGGAAAGAGAAGCGGAGTGTGACACTTTCGCCCGCCTGAATGGGGTCGGGATTGGTGGAGAAGTCTGTGAGGGGGATAGGGGGCTTTGTGTCGTCTAGGATCTTCATAATGTTTCCTCCGGTGGTGTCTCTTTACGTGGTGAGGTTCATTGTGCCGAGAGAGTGCCATGTGCACTGGTGCTGGGTGGCCCCACCGGGGAGACTGTAGGAGATCGTGGTGCCTTTCCTGATGGGCAGAGTGAAATTCTGGTTGTCCGCCGTGTTCTTGTCCGTACTGACGGTGGATTTGATGGCGAAAGATATTTGGTCGCCATCTGGCGGGGTGACTTTCGCGTTGAGCGCGCCGTGGTAGACGGATGCGAAGAGGAATCCGTCGGTGGGGGCGGTGTAGGTGGTGCTCACGTCCAGGTCGGTCGGCTGGGTGACGAGCATTTGGGCGGAGCCCTGGACGCTGACGTGGCCGACTTCGAGGTCGCCGCTGGTGACGACGGTGGCGGTGGTCAGGTCCGTATAGAGGGGGTCGGTGCTGCTGTCGGGCTGGTAAGTGGCCGTCAGATGGAATCCGACACCGAGGCCGTTGAGGGGCTGAGTGGGGACGGAGAAGTACGCGAGCTGCTTGTTGAGGGGGTCGGGCGTCGCGTACTGCTGGAGAGTGGTGTCGTCCACGGTGACGGATTGCGTGTCGGTGCCGCTGTAAAGGTTGTAGGTGAGGGTGTAGCTGAAAAGTGAACTGCCGCCGTTGATGGGGCCGTGCCAGCGCAGGTGGGTGGTCTGGCCCTGGGGCACGGTGAGGGCATCGGGGTAGAAGTCCTCGACGATCTGGTCCTGTGGCCACGCGGCCTCGATCTGGGGGCCCATGGCGGGGACATGAGGAGCGAGACGGGCGAAATCGTCCGTGTCGTCGGTGAGATTTCCGACGCCGAGGGGATGCCAGGTCAGGGTGTAGTCCTGAGCGGGGATACCGAACTGCACGGTGCTGTTCTTGTTGACGGGGATGGAGAAGTTCTGGTTGTAGGCGCCTTGGTTGTCATGAGTGGACTGGGGAAGGACGAGGTGGAAGGTTGAAGGCATGCTGAGGTGTCCGCCCAAACCGCCGCTGGGCGGGGCTATCTGAACCCAGAGTTGGCCGGTGCTGCCGCTGATGGAGCCGGTGAGTATGCCGTCAGTGGGCGCGATGTACTGCGTATCGTTGGAGAACCCTTGCTGGGTCGGCGTGAGAATCTGTGCCACGCCGGTCAGGCTGTTGATGTTGCCCGCTTCGAGGTCTCCGCGATGGACGAAGCTCGCCGTTGTCAGGTCCTTCACTTCCTGGTCGCCCAAGGACTTGTAGACGGCTTCGAGTTGGTAGCCGACCACGAGACCGTCGAGCGGCTCGGTGGGGTAGACGAAGTCACGGACGGTGTTGTTCGCGGTTTCCGGAGTGACGTACTGGGCGAGTTCCGCATTGCTCAGATGAATCGATTGGGGGTTCTCACCGCCGGTGTTGTAGGTGAGGGAGTACTCGATGAGAGGGTTCTTGGAGCAGGTCCAGTGCAGGGTGTCGTTGTGGTCTCTCTCCAGTGACGTGTTGTCGGCGTAGAAGTTCTTGAACACACCGTCGTCACCGGTCGGCCAGAACCGCACCGGTAGCTGTAACGGCCTCTGGCCGGTGGTGTGGGCCTGGTCGGTGAGGTGCAGTACGGAGGCGCCGCCGGATTCCGGCGGGCGGATGCCGCTGAGGGTCAGGGTGAACCGCTCGCCGGGTGCGACGCTGCGACGTACCGGGTCGGCGCGGTAGACGCCCGGGCCTGCGTCGCTGACGCTCCAGCCCTTGCTCGCGGTCACTTCGAGTGATGCGGGGCTGGTGGTGAGGGCGTTGGCACCGGGCGTCGCGGTCAAGGGGAACGCGAAGGTGATGCCGGTGCACGCGATGGCGGCGGTGGTGGGGTTGGTGACCTGCAGGCTGAGCGTGGCTTCCCCTCGCCGGGTGCTGGAACTACTGGTGTGCACGCGGTAACGCAGTCCGCTCGTGCTGGTGAGAGTGGTCATGATTCGTGCTCCGGGTGGGTCTCGGTCGTGGGCGCGTCAGCGGGCTGCTTCGCGTTGCGTGGCGTGTGCTGGTCTCCCTCTCCGGTGGGCGGTGCCTCGCCCAGGGCAGCGGCCAGCGTGAGATAGCCGGTGCGGGCCACAGGGCTCTCCTGGTCGAAGTGGGCCAGGGTGTCGGGGGGCGTGAGGGGGTAGTGGTCCCACGCCAGCGCCGCTTCCTTGCCTCCGCCGCCGCTGGGGTGGACCTCGGACCAGTCCCAGGTACCGGTCCAGTTCTCCGGGCGGGGCATGACGACGGCGGTCACCTCGTCGTTCTCGCCCGCGCTGGTGGGCACGGGCCGGGTCCCCGCCAGAATCGGGCCCATCCGGCAGGGGATCTGCAGGCGGGACAGGGGAGTTCGGACATCTTCCTCCGGCAGCCGCAGCGTGACGGTGGGAAGGATGTCGGTGACCGCGTTGATCTCGGCCCAGGGGTGGACCACCATCGTCACGTAGGCGACGACCGGGTCCGAGGGGTCCGTGGCGTGCTTGTTGGGGTTCTCCGGCATGGGCGCGAGGTTGACCGGCAGAGCGAGGTCTTGCGCGGTGATCTTCTGCGCGTAGCCGCTGTCCTGACCGTCCGCGGTGCGGAACACGCCGTAGTCGGTGGGCTTGTCGGTCTGCACGCGGCCGTTGGAGGTCGCGTGCGTGAAGTAGCCGATCAGGCCGTCGGTGGTTTCCATGACACCGTTGCCGTTCCGGTGCTGACCGCCAAGCCGGATGTTCCAGTTCCAGGCGTTCTTCAGGTAGTCGGGCGTGGGGAAGTCCAGCACCGGATAGGGCGGCTGCGTGCTGCCCCAGCTGGGGTCGGTGATGGCAAGGGTGGCGCTTTCCAGCGTCAGACGTGCCCGGAGCAGAGCGACTGGTGTGCCGACCAGTGGGGCGACCATGCTGCTGCTGTTCCCGACGGGCGGAGCGGTGAGGGAGCTGTCTCCGATGGCTCCGACCAGGGAGTCGAACGCCGCGGTCTTTCCGTTGCGCAGGCCGGTGAGGAAGCCGAACAGTTCAGGGCAGGCCTTCGCGAAGTCACCGGTCGAGTCGGTCGGGTCATCCTGGTACGGGTAGTACGGAAGGGTGGCCCAGTCGATCGCCTCGGATTCGGTCGATCCGTCGGTGCCGATGCCCTTACGGCCCTCCATGATCTGGGCGCCGTCCGCGTCGTGGACCAGCAGGGAACCGGTGAGCTGGTTCACCAGGAGCCATCCCACGACGGGGGACGGGGCCGGATGGCTCGCGGTGGCCACGACCGGCGGGTCGTTGACGACTGCACCCGAGACGCTGGGGGAGGTGTTCGCGGAGACGAAGTCGAACCGCAGGCGGCTCGGCTCGGCGATCCGCGGCCCGACCTGTACATAGATCGGCTCGGGCCCGTACTCGGCGTTCACGAGGATCGGCTGTCCGCTGCCGGGATCGACGCTGGGCTTGAGGGTGTCGGCGATCCAGGTCTTCTGTGCGGAGGGCTCCAGGGCGTTGCCGTGCCCGGGGTTGATGCAGGGGAGGTCGCGTCCCATGCTGTCGACGACATCGACGAAGGTGAACACGAACTGGCCTCCGCCCGCCGGCGTGAAGCGGATCCCCGGCAGGTGCATATGGTCGGGGTCGGGGACGGGGAAGCCGCTGTCGGGATAGTCGTAGTCGGCCAGCAGGTCACTCAGGTGCCCCGAGTCGGTGTTGTCCGACGGGTCATGCGGGTTGGGCTCGACGCCCGCGCCGCTCATCCGCTGTTCCAGATTCTGCAGAAAACCATCCATCATCTGGGAGATCGGCCCCGGGCCCATCTGGGAGGGCAGCTCCTTGAGGGCTTCGGGGACATTGTCGTAGAGGCGGAAATGGCGTTCCACGGCGCTCTTCGCCAGATCGGACGGCAGGTCGGTCAGAGCGGCCCGGCCGTAGTACGTCAGTGGTTGTACGGTGCCCGGTGTGCCTTCCTTTGCCAGTTGGTACCGGCCGCTGTTGGCATCGAAGGCCCAGTGGTATCCGGTGGTGGTGTCCATGGGGACGGGGAAATAGTCGATCCGCCATACCAGGTAGACCGGCTCCCAGGGCTGGTTCCACGCGGCGGAGAAGTAGCCGGGGCCGGTGTCCTGGCCGCCGGAGTCCTTGAAGGAATCCGAGACGCCCGTCTGCTTGTCGAGCGTGCCCAGGTCGGTGACCAGGTCGTTGTCCTGGCTGGTGCTGCCGTGCCCAGCGGCCCGCGCCAGGAGTGCGAATTCCTGGAACAGGCCGTTGAAAGCGTCCTGAACCTGGCCGGGAAGCCGGCTGCTCCAGCCGGGCACAGAGCTCGGGGGCGACTGCAGGCTGCCGTTGATCTTCATCTGGGCGACCAGTTGGTCACGGGAACGGCACCGAAGCAGGTCCGGATACTCGGGCACCTTGTCGGCGTTGACACCGTCCAGGAGAGCGACCGGGTCGTTGGGGGTGTAGAAGGGAGGAAGGGGAACCCGGGTGAGGACGCGGTGGACGCCGTTCTCGTTCTCGCAGTTGGGGTCCAGGCCGTGGGCCTTCTCAAAGGCCAGCAGGCTCGCCTGGAATGCCTCTTCCGTCGCCCCGGACGGGATCCCGTCCGTACCCGTGAGCAGGGCCGCCATCTGGTCCTGAACCGACTTCAGGCTCGCGGCGAGCGCGTTGATCTCGGCCGTGGGGTCGAAGCCCGCCGGCTTGCCCCAGGGCGTGTTGTGCGCCTGGTCGGGCATCTGGCCGAAACGCCAGACGTTGTACAGCCGGTCCTGGAGCCCCGTCTCGTTCCTGGCCAGCAGGTTGTACTGGTACTGCTTCGCATTGAGCGCGGCCAGCCAGTTCCGCTCGTTCTCCAGTTCCGTGTCCGTCGTGGCCGTGTCGCAGCCCGGCGAGTCGGTGATCATCCACGCGTAGTCCGTCTTCTGCGGCGCGAACCACGAGCTGTGCACCGTGTCGTCGAATTCCTGCGGATTCTGGTCCAGTACGGACATGCGGTCGGAAAGGAACGCCTGGAGGAGGCGGCTGACCGAATAGTTTCCGCTCACCCGGTCGGCGGCCGCGGCTTCCGATGTGTCATGTCCGACTGCCAGGTCCACCTGTTTCGCGGAATCGGGCAGGTTGTCCACCGTGCCCGCCGGCAGATCCCCTGTTTCGGTCCACGGCAGCCTCAGCGCTGTTCCGGCATACACCGACAACGCGTCCGTCGTGCTGCGGCCGGCACCCCAGCCCAGTTGCTCCAGCAGTGCGCCCAGGTCGGACGCACCGGCAAGAATGTCCTTTGTGGGGTCGGAGTACCAGCCCACCACCAGATAGTCGAGCGTTGAATTGTCGGACACACCATCAAGGTCGTCATAGAAGGAGAAGACGCCCTTGTGATAGGGCTGGAACCCGCAGAATGCCAGGTGCCCCGGTCCTAACGCAGTGAGGAAGAGAGCATCCGAATTATCCTCGCTCCACCCCTCGACCGCGAACGGCCGCCCGATGATGCCCTCCTTCACGTCGCCCTGGTTGTACTGGTCGCCGTAGTCGTCGGTGTACGGCGTCTGAACCGTAAAGGGATATGAGCAGTGATTCTCCTTCCACGGAGGGGCGTCCAGGGCGTCGCTGTCGAAGCCGGGGACGTCGGGGTCAATGAGGTTGTCGCTCTCCACGACCCATGCCTTGAAGGAAGGATCCGAGTTCCACGCACCGGTCTGGCTGGAACGAACGACTAGCCACCGGTTGGGCACCACGGGAAAGCTGTCCGCGTCCGTGCCCTGGGGTGTGCGCAGCGCGCGCGGCAGCGACCAGTGCACGTACGTGCCGGGGTCAGGGGCGGTTACCTGGTTTACGTTCGGGTACGGCTCCGGAGGCCGCCCGAGGTCGTTCGGGTCGGTGAAATCGAGTTCCCAGTGTCCGTAGCCGGCCTCACGCAAACTCGTGGTCTGGTTGACCAGATACGCCTTGACCTCGACAGGAACGATCAATGGATTATTAGTCACAATAGGCTCCGAATGGTAAGAGAGTGCCTGTCTTTACGGCTGTTTGAACGTCTGGCGGCTTGGCGACTGAATAAATTCCACCGCAAAATCGGACGACGACAGGGTGCCGGTGAGTTCACCGAGGGTCCGTAGCGCCTGGGACAAGTCCGGTACCACTTTGTGAATATCGAGAGTCCCGGCGCCGGAGCTTCCGGCGCGAAGGTAGTTCAGGAGGCCCTTGGAGTCCGTACCCTGGGCAGGGAAGGTGTCATTGTTCGCGATGATGCCCCCGGTGCTGTTGCTCGTCAGATGCCTCAGGTACAGCCAGAGGCCGTCACCTATTATCTCTGCGCCAAAATAGAGGTCCTGGTGCGGCTCGCTAAAATTCACCACATCAGGAATGTCTTCGAAAAGGCACAGAAGGAGATCGGGGGCGAGGTATTCCCGGCGCACGATTTGAACCGGGCTATTGTTCTTCTCTGCGTCGATGATCATTCCCGGCCAGTCGCTGGCAAGTCGGGAGCGCAACAGCAGCCCGGCCTTCGGCCAGGAAACCGTGTTGGCCTCGGCCCGAAGCTGAGCAAGGACCGTCTCGTGCAGCGCTTTGTCGACGTCGGACTGGGCGCCGGCGCTTGCGAACCCGTCGGCGAGCGCCGTGATCCAGGTGGAGTCGGTGTAGAAGAAGCGCACACTCTCCACGGGAAGCATCCGCTGGTCGGCCACCAGATGGTCGAACGGGATCATGTCCAGGGCGCCGAGAGAGTCGAGGACGTCCCCGACCTGCGCAGTCTCGTCCTCCAGCGCATGCGCCAGCATCTCGCGCACTTCGCTTCGCTGGACGAGAGCACGCATCTGCTCGGCACGCGACAGTGGAGCCCCGGCGTCCGCAGCGGTCACAGCGGTCGATCGCTGCGGACGCTGCCGCGTCAGACGCTGGCCAAGACCGCCTTCGACGAGAGTGTGGAGCCGGTGGGTGGCGGGCTGTGGATGGGCCAACGCCTCCGCGGTGGTCAGCGCTTCGGGGTCCAGACCGCTGATGTCCGAGGGAGTCGTCAGGCGACGGAAGATGGTGGCAGCGGTGCTCCGTGCCTTCCTCCAGAAGGCCTTCTGCGCGGTGCGTGCCTGCGCGTGGGACAAGCCCATCTGCCAGCCCGTCATCCACGCCACGGCGTAGGACAGGTCAAACACACCCCAGTCCTTGATGTAGACCAGCAGCCCGTCGGTCGTGCTAGGACTCGTGACCTCGTCCTGCGCCGCATGTGCCTGCGGGGCGCGGGCCAGAGTCGGTGGCGTCAGACCGGGGGGAAGCGGAGGCGGCGGAACGGGAGTCAGCGGCCCGCGGTACCAGGCAAATGTCTCCTCACCTTCAGCGGTGAGGTAGGAGAGCGGAACGTATCCCCACTCCAGTCGCCGCTGCACCTCGCGGGCCTCGTCGGTGCTTGCGTCGGCGGGAGGCGACAACCGCAGAGAGAGCGCGTGCGGAGCGTCCGGGCTCGGAGGCTCGCCCGGCAGCGCCAGAGCGTGGACCCGCTGAGAAAAGTGCCCGCCGTCCTCCGTCTGCGAGGAGAAGGACCATGACATCAGCGACACGAGCCGCACCGTGGGCTGACCACCCGGTACCTGCGGTCCTCCGTCCGACGTCAGACAGTCGACAAAGCCCTCCAGCGACACCAGGTGGGCGGCATAGTTTCCCGTCGTACGAGGGAAACGGTTCGCCACGACAACGCTGTACTGGCCCACGTCGGTCAACTCATCCAGCGACATCCGGGACTTCGCCAGGAGTGAGGGAGTCTCCGTCACCTCACGCACGTGCGCCAGATACGGCAGCTCATCAAACCGAGGCACGACGCCCGTGAACACCTGTGACGGTACGTCGATCGTCCGGCACGTGCTCTGCAGAACCTCCGCGATCACCGAGTCGGTCGCGATCTTCGGACCGCGGACGTTCGGGTCGTTCAGGGTCAGCAGGTCATTTACGGTGTAGCTGGTATTGACGAGGCCCTGCGCATGAGGGTCATCCGGCAGCTCACCCTCAGCGAAAATGAGCAGTGCCAGCCACGGGGTGCCCTCTGCCCCAGGTTTCAGCAGTACTTCCCACGGCAGGATGAGTCGGTTCAGGCTCACGTGGGCCAATTCGTTTTCGAATTGCCCGCTGGCTCCGTTCGGAGGGTGGCTCGCGTGCACAAAACTGGGGTCCAGGGAGAACCGGGGTCCATGAACCTGGAAGTATTGGGTGATCGTGGAGAATTGGTCGCCATTTTGATTGGAATGGCTGATGGACTGTCCGTCCTTCTGTACATCCTGATGGATGTCGATTTGGTACTTGCCATCCGTCAGAGACGGCGTGTAGGAATCGTAGAAATTAATCGTCCGTGGTGTCGCCATGATGAATTCTCCCGCCTCCGTGGGCGTTTAGACAGTGAGGGGATTGGTGGTGTAGAGGCCTTGGGTGATGCGTGTTTGGAAGCGGTTGAGCGCATCGTTGGTGTGGGGGCTG
>NZ_JBITGM010000011.1:0-321510 GCF_044457025.1 Streptomyces sp. NPDC050658 | reverse complement strand
GCCGACGCGACCGAAGGGAGCGCCCTTTACAGGGGCGCCGGAACCGCCACACTCCGCAGAAGCCGGGCGGCCCCGGCCACCATCAACGACACCGGCCCACCCCAAGCACCCACGCACGGGCGTCCGCCCTACCCGCTGGCGGCGCCTGTGCCGAACTGGTCCGCAGACGGCACGACGGCCCCGCACCGCCACCGGAGCCAAGCCGGTCTGTCGGGCAACGCCCCTCCCGAGTGGCCGAGCCGTACCGAACCAGTCCGCACCCGGCACGAAAAGTCGAACCGCCCCACCGGACCTCCCCGTGAGCCCCACCCCCGTGGCCGCCCGGTCAAAAGGGTCGCTGCGGTGCCGGAACCGCCATACTCCGGAGCACCGGGCGGCCCCGGTCACCATCAACGACACCGGGTCACGCCACGCCCCCTGCCCCTACGGTCCGCCCACGCCGGGCGTCTGGCCTTGCCGGGGACGGCAGTTTGCTTCAGGTGGGGGCGGGTGGGTGGGGGACAAGCGGTGCCGCAGGATCGCCGGGGCGTGGCACCCCGGCCCGGTGTGGGACGTGCCGCCCCGTCGGGACAGTGCACCGGGCGGCCCCGGTGACGATCGAAGGTGCCGGGTCGTCGAAGTCGCCTCTCCGGCGCCCACGCCGGGCGTCCGCCTCTGTCAGGGGCGGCAGTTCATCGCCGGTGGAGGGCCAAGCGGTGCGCCGCCTCAGTCCTCGAAGCCCGGCGGCGGCGACCCCGCCCCCGGCAGCCGTACCGACGCCACCGTGCCGGTGCCGTCCGCAGCCGGGCGTAGTGCCACCTCGCCGCCCGCCTGGTGCACCGTCCGCGCCACGATGGACAGGCCCAGGCCCGAGCCCGGCAGGCTGCGGGCCGAGGGGGAGCGCCAGAAGCGGTCGAAGACGTGGGGGAGTTCTTCGGGCGGGATGCCGGGGCCGTGGTCGCGTACCGTCAGTTCGCCCGACTGGAGGGCCACCTCCACCGTCGAGCCCGGTGGGCTGAACTTCACCGCGTTGTCCAGGATGTTCACCACCGCACGCTCAAGGGCGGGCGGCTCCGCACGGACGAACCAGGGCGACAGGTCTGCCGTGAAGGTCAGCTCGGGGCCGCGCAGGCGGGCCCGTTCCAAGGCCGCCTCCACGATGTCGTGCACCGCCACCACCTGCACCTTTCCGCTGCCCTGACCCGTGTCCGTACGCGAAAGCTCCTGCAAGTCGCCGATCAGCGAGGCCAGTTCCGTCATCTGTGCCTTCACCGAGGCCAGCAGCGCCTTGCGGTCGTCCGGCGGGATCGCTCGTCCCGTCTCCTCGCTTCGGGCCAGCAGTTCGATGTTGGTGCGGAGAGACGTGAGCGGGGTGCGCAGTTCGTGGCCTGCGTCCGCGATCAGTTGTTGTTGGAGGTCTCGGGACGAGGCCAGGGACGCCGTCATGGAGTTGAAGGACTCCGAGAGGCGGGCGATCTCGTCGTTGCCGTCCACCGGGATACGGAGGTTCAAGTCCTCCGTGCGGGCCACGTGTTCCACGGCCGCCGTGAGCTCATGGACCGGGCGCAGGCCCGTCCGCGCCACCCAGAAGCCGGCGGCTCCGGCGCCGATGACGCCGATTCCGGCGACGAAGGCCAGGACCAGGACCAGGTTGTCGAGGGTGTCGTCGACCTCGCTGAGCGGGCGGGCGACGGTGACGGCCAGGCCCTGCGGGCCGTCCAACGGATAGGTGAGGGCACGGTACTTGGTGCCGTTCGACGCGATCGCCGTGCGGTAGACCTCGGGCGACTCGCGCTTGGCCACGGCGATGTCCGCATCCGTGACCTTGAGGTCCTGGGTGCCGAGGATGGTGCAGTGGCCGCCGCGCTGGTCGACGACCTGGATCGTCTGCTTGAACAGATCGGGGTCGTTCTTGTCCCGGATGACCGAGCGCTGGCAGTTCCCGTCCATGTCGATACGGCTGATCACATCGGCCGTCCGCACCCGATTGGCGCTCAGCGCGTCGTCCAACGAGCTGACCAGTACATTCCGTACGACGAACCAGCACGCCACCGCCGCCGCGGCCACGGCGACCGCCACCGCCGTCGCGACCAGCAATGCGAGCCGCGACCGCAACGGCAGCGCACGGAACCGCCGCACAGCCCCGGTCATTCGCCCGCCCGCAGCACATACCCCACGCCGCGCACGGTGTGCACGAGCCGCGGCTCGCCGCCCGCCTCCGTCTTGCGGCGCAGGTACATGACGTACACATCAAGGGAGTTGGAGGAGGGCTCGAAGTCGAAGCCCCAGACCGCCTTCAGGATCTGCTCCCGGGTGAGGACCTGGCGCGGGTGCGCCAGGAACATCTCCAGGAGGGTGAATTCCGTGCGCGTCAGCTCCACCGTCCGCGCGCCCCGCCGCACCTCCCGCGTCGAGAGGTCCATCCGCAGGTCGGCGAAGGCGAGGGTGTCGCCCTCGTCGGCCTGCCCGGCCGCGGCGGCGTACGAGCTGCGGCGCAGCAGCGCGCGGATGCGGGCGAAGAGCTCGTCCAGTTCGAACGGCTTGACCAGGTAGTCGTCGGCGCCCGCGTCGAGTCCCGTGACGCGGTCGCCGACGGTGTCGCGCGCGGTCAGCATCAGGATCGGGGTCGTCGATCCGGTGGCGCGGAGCCTGCGCGCAGCCGTGAGGCCGTCCATGCGGGGCATCTGGATGTCGAGTACGACGAGGTCGGGGCGGTAGTCGGCGGCCTTCTCCAGGGCGTCGGCGCCGTCGACGGCGACCTCCGTGCCGTACCCCTCGAAGGCGAGGCTGCGCTGCAGCGCCTCTCGCACGGCGGGCTCGTCGTCGACGATCAGGATGCGCTGCTGCTGTTCGCCTTCGGCGGGGCTCATCGTGTCGGTTCCTCGGTTCCTCGGGGCGTGGAGCGGACGGCGGAGTCCGTCTTCAGCCTCGCACGCGGGCGCGGGGCTTGCGGCGTGCCGCGGTGCGCGGGGGCGCCGCCACTTCCGGGGCGCGTCCGGAGGCGGCCGTCGCGCCGTGCAGTTCGTGTGCGACGGCCAGGGGGAGGCCGAGCCCCGCCGGATCGGTGTCGGGGCGGCCCCAGCCGATGCTGACGGCGAGGGCGTGCCGGGCGCGGTTGAGGGTGATGACGGTGCCGGTGCCGGTGGCTGTCATGGTGGGCCTCCTTGAGGGGGTCGTACGGAAGAAGTCCGGTGGTGTGTCAGTCCGTGGCGCCGCTCCGCAGCGTGTCCAGGTCCGCCTTCACCGTGTTGATCGGGATCGCGAAGCCGAGGCCCACGCTCCCGGAGCCCGAATCGGCGCCCGCCTGCGACGAACTCGGCGAGTACATCGCGGAGTTGATGCCGATGATGTTGCCGTTCATGTCGATGAGCGCACCGCCGGAGTTGCCGGGGTTGAGCGAGGCGTCGGTCTGCATGGCCTTGTACGTCGTCTTGGACGAGCCGGTGTCGCCGTTGAACTGTTCGCCGCCGTACTCGAAGGGCCAGCCGCCGTCGCCGCCGCCGGGCTGCTGCTGTCCCTCGTCCGTGGAGACGGTGACGTCCCGGTCGAGGGCGGAGATGATGCCGCTGGTGACGGTGCCGGTCAGGCCCTCGGGGGAGCCGATCGCCACGACGTCGTCGCCGATCTTGACGTTGTCGGAGTTGCCGAGGGTGGCGGCCTTCAGTCCGGACGCGCCCTGCAGCTTGATCAGCGCGAGGTCCTTCTTGCTGTCGGTGCCGACGACCTTCGCGGTGTACGACTTTCCGTCGCTCGTCGTCACCTTGATCGACGAGGCCCCGGAGATCACGTGGTTGTTGGTGATGATCTCGCCGTCGTCCGAGATGATCACGCCGGAGCCGGTGGCGGAGCCCGCGTTCGACGTGGCGCTGATCTCGACGATGCTGGGGCTGACGGCCTCGGCGACGCCGGAGACCGTGCCCTTCTTGCTGGTCGGTACGACGTCGGTGCTGGTGGCGCTGGTGCTCGACGAGCTGTCGTCCCCGGTCAGCTCCTGGAAGGCGTACGCGGTGCCGCCGCCGACGGCCGCCGCCGCGATGGCCACGGCCGCGAGCAGGGCCAGGGGCCCCTTCGCCCGCCGCCGGCGCGGGGGCTTCGGCGGCTCTTCCGGCGCGAAGGCGGGCGGGGGCGGGTAAGCGCTCCCCGGCGTACCGCCGTCGTGCACAGGCGCGGAGGACTGGTGCTGGGGGTACTCGCCGCTCGGGCGGAAGGTGTCGGTCATGGGTTCCAGGCTGCTGGGCGTTCATGAGAGGCGGCTGAGTGCGCCCTGAGAACACCGGTAGAAGCTCGTTTGCCCGATATAAAAGCCCGGAGGGGCAGACCCGGAAGGTCAGGCCCGGAGGGGCAGACCCGGAAGGTCAGGCCCGGAGGGTCAGACCCGGAAGGTCAGACCCGGAAGGTCAGGCCCGGAAGGTCAGGCCCGGAAGGTCAGGCCCGGAAGGTCAGGAGGGGCAGAGCCCCGGAGGCCTAGTCGCAGCCGCAGGACCTGCGGACCACCAGACGCGACGGGAACAGCTTCAGCCGCTCCCTGCGTGAGCCCGCCACCCGCAGCCCGTCGTCCAGGACCAGGTCCACCGCGGCCCGCGCCATCGCGGGGCGGTCCGATGCCACCGTCGTCAGCGGCGGGTCCGTCAGGCCCGCCTCCTTCACGTCGTCGAAGCCGGCCACGGCCAGCTCCCCCGGTACGTCGATACGCAGCTCCCGCGCCGCCCGCAGCACGCCGATCGCCTGGTCGTCGGTGGAGCAGAAGATCGCCGTGGGGCGGTCCGGGCCGGACAGCAGGCCCAGGGCCATCTGGTACGCGTCGTACCGGTTGTACGGCGCCTCGAAGAGCCGCCCCTCCACCGAACGCCCGGCCTCCTGCATGGCTCGCCGCCAGCCCTCGACGTGGTCGGAGACGGGGTCGCCGACGGTCGGGGTCTCGGCCGTGCCGCCCACACAGGCGACGTACTCATGGCCGTGTTCGAGCAGGTGCCGGGTGGCCAGCTGGGCGCCGCCCAGGTCGTCCGTGACGACGGCGACGTCGTCGATCGCCTCGGGGCGCTCGTGCAGCAGCACCACCCGCGCGTCCCACGCGTCGATCTCGGCGGCCGCCTGGTCCGTCAGGCCGTGGCTGACGAGGATGAGGCCGGAGACCCGCATGCCGAGGAACGCCCGCAGATAGTGGGCCTCGCGCTCGTCCACGTAGTCGGTGTTGCCGACCAGGACCATTTTTCCGCGCTCGGAGGCCGCCTGCTCCACGGCATGCGTCATCTCCGCGAAGAACGGCTGCCGCGCGTCCGGCACGATCATGCCTATGAGGTCGGTGCGCCGCGACGCCATCGCCTGGGCCACCCGGTCCGGCCGGTACCCCAGTTCCTTGATCGCGGCGAGTACACGCTCGCGCGTGGCCGGGGCAACCGGCCTAGGTCCGTTGTTGATGACATAGCTGACGACGGCGGTGGAAGTACCCGCAAGTCGCGCCACGTCATCCCGAGTCACCTTGGCCACGCGCGGAGTCTACGCGGATGGAACTACCGCTGGGCAGGGCGTACGGCAGCTTCCTTCGGAGCGGACGCCACCGCGGGGGCCGTCTCCTCGGGGGTCCGCGCCCGCTCGCCCTCGGCCTTCGGCCGTGCCGCCTTCGCCTTCTCCTCGTCGGCCGCACGTTCGACCTTCTCGGGGGTCACAAAGCGATAACCGACATTCCGGACGGTTCCGATGAGCGACTCGTGCTCTACGCCGAGCTTCGCGCGCAGACGCCGTACGTGTACGTCGACCGTCCGCGTGCCGCCGAAGTAGTCGTAGCCCCAGACCTCCTGGAGCAGCTGGGCGCGGGTGAAGACGCGGCCGGGGTGCTGCGCCAGGTATTTCAGGAGCTCGAACTCCTTGAAGGTCAGGTCGAGGACCCGGCCCTTCAGCTTCGCGCTGTACGTCGCCTCGTCCACGGAGAGATCGCCGTTGCGGATCTCCATGGGGGAGTCGTCGGCCACGATCTGCTGCCGGCCCATCGCGAGCCTCAGCCGCGCCTCGACCTCGGCGGGGCCCGCCGTGTCCAGGAGTACGTCGTCGATGCCCCAGTCGGCGGTGACGGCCGCGAGGCCGCCCTCCGTCACCACGAGGACCAGCGGGCAGCCGGGCCCGGTGGAGCGCAGGAGCTGGCAGAGGCTGCGGACCTGCGGGAGGTCACGGCGGCCGTCGATCAGGATGACGTCGGCACCGGGGGTGTCGACGAGGGCCGGGCCTTCGGCGGGGGCGACCCGCACGTTGTGCAGCAGCAGGCCGAGGGCGGGAAGCACCTCCGTCGACGGCTGGAGGGCATTGGTGAGGAGCAGCAGAGAACTCATCGCCGCTCACCTGCCACGGTCGTCCTACGGTCGTGCACGTTTCGCTCGCCCATAACGTCGGTTCCTCCTCGGTCCCTGCGAGGACGTTTACGGCACTGCTTCGTACGTCGGGGGCCCCGCGCCCTGGGATCCCCTGCGCGCCGTTCCCCGGCTCTGTAAACGACCGATGCGCTCCGCCGTATACAACGCCTCAGAAAGCACGAAAGGACCCGGGGGCTTCGCTGCCCGGATCCTCTGCCAAGGAGAATAACCCACATGACTTCCGGTCCGGCAGGCCAAGCGGCGGGATCTTCTGTGCCGCCGATCACTCGCGATCCGTCCCGCGTTCAACGCCGCGCCACGCTCCGTACACAGGACGGAGTCGGCATCGACGCGGCGTACGACCCCGGACCCGACCCGGCGGGAGAGCTCGCGATCGTGCTGGCGCACGGCTTCACGGGCGACCTGGAGCGGCCGCACGTGCGCCGCGCCGTCGGCGTCTTCGCCCAGCGTGCGGCCGTGATCACCTTCTCCTTCCGGGGGCACGGGGCGTCCGGCGGGCTCTCCACGGTCGGCGACCGCGAGGTGCTCGATGTGGCGGCCGCCGTGGAGTGGGCGCGCTCGCTCGGGCATGCGCGGGTGGTGACCGTCGGCTTCTCGATGGGCGGCTCCGTGGTGCTGCGGCACGCGGCGCTGAGCGGTCCCGCGCATGGGGGGCGCACGGAAGCGCGGGTTGACGCCGTCGTCGCGGTGAGCGCACCGGCCCGCTGGTACTACCGGGGGACCGCGCCGATGCGGCGGCTGCACTGGCTGGTGACGCGGCCGGTGGGGCGGGTCGTCGGGCGGGTGGGGCTGCGGACCCGCATCCATCCGCACGAGTGGGACCCGGTGCCGCTCTCGCCGGTCGAGTCGGTGCCGCTGATCGCGCCGACCCCGCTGCTGATCGTGCACGGCGACCGTGACCCGTACTTCCCCGTGGACCACCCGCGGATGCTGGCCGCCGCCGCGCGGGGCGGGGCCGAGCTGTGGCTGGAGCGGGGGATGGGGCACGCGGAGCACGCGGCGGACGACGCGCTGCTCGGTCGGATCGGCGAGTGGGCCACGGCATCATGGACGTCGGCAACCGCCGAATGAGGACTGAGAGGAGAGTCGCATGGTGAACGGCACCATTCGCTATTGGGCCGCGGCCAAGGCGGCCGCGGGGGTCGCCGAGGAGCCGTACGCGGCGGCGACGCTCGCCGAGGCGCTGGCCGCGGCGCGGGAGCGACACCCCGGTGAGCTGGTCCGTGTCCTGCAGCGCTGCTCGTTCCTCGTCGACGGTGACCCCGTGGGTACCCGCGGGCATGAGACGGTACGGCTGGCCGAGGGCGGCACGGTCGAGGTGCTCCCGCCGTTCGCAGGAGGCGCGGTATGAGCGATCAGCGGTATGAGGGGTACGGGGAGTTCGATCCGTACGCCCAGGGTTACGCCCCTGAGCAGCAGCAGTATCCCGAGCAGGGGTACGCCCAGCAGCAGTACCCGCAGCAGCAGTACCCGCAGCAGGGGTACGTCCAGGATGCCTACACCCAGCAGTGGGAGGGGCAGACCTGGGACACGCAGATCCAGCCGTCGCCCGTGGCGGACGTGACGGACACGGCGTATCTGCCTCCGCAGGGGTATGGGGACGTCCAGCCGTCGTATGACACCCCTGCGCCTGCTTATGCGGAACCCGGCGCCGAAGGCCATGGGCACTCCGGGCCTGCGGGACGCCTCCCCATGGCAGAGGCAGCAGCGGCAGAGGCGGAAGCGCCGGCCGAGCCTCGTCTCACCGCCGCCCAGCGCGCCCGTGCCGAAGGGCGTTCGCCCGTCATCGAACCCGGTATCCAGCCCGCCGGGCTCACCGCCGTGCTCGGGCTGCTGCTTGCCGGTGGTGCCGCCATCGGGGAGTACGCGCTGCTCGTACCGCTGATCCTGCTGCAGGCCGTCACCGCCGCCGGATGGTTCCGGCTGAACGGGATGTGGCCCGCCCGGCAGGGCATCGCGCTCGCGTTCCTCGGCGGTGTCGTCGCCGATGTCGCGCTGCTCGCCGTGGGCAAGGAGCACGCGCCCGCCGCGATCCTCGGCACCCTGGGCATCTGGGTGCTGCTCGTCCTCGTGCTCCAGCTCCGCAGCCGTGCCTCCGCCGACGAGCGGATGTACGGCCTGATGGCGACCGTCGTCTCCGCCGCGCTCGCGATCGTCGCCGCCGGGCACCTCGCGGCGGCGGACGAGGCCGTGACGGTGGGGGCCATCGCCGTGGCCGTCGCCGTCATCGCCCGCGCGCTTCCGCTGCCGACGCCCGCTTCCGTGGTCGTCGCGCTGCTCGCCGCCGCCGGGGCCGGCGTCGCCGTCGGCGGCATGACGGACTACAGCAGCAAGGGCGCGCTGCTCGGTCTCGGGGCCGGGGTGTGCGCGCTGATCGGCCACCGGGTCGCCAGTTACGACTACCCGTCCCGCTTCGTGCACATGACGGCCGGTGTCGCCCTGCCCCTCGCGGCCGCCGCGCCCGCCGTCTACGTACTGGGCCGGGTCATCGGCTGATCGTCACAGGTGATCGACAGGTCCCCGGTCGGGCTCTCCCGCCGGGGACCTGTCCTTTAGGCTCGCGGCAACGACAGTTGACCTGGGGGACAAGGTGGGGGAACACCGGACATGAGCAAGCGCGCAGTGCGAATACTTCTGATCGTCGTCGTGATCCTGGGCGGCCTGTTCGTGGGCGCCGACCGTCTCGCGGTGGGATTCGCCGAGGACGAGGTCGCGGACAAGCTGCGTACCAGCGAGGGGCTCAGCGACACGCCGGACGTCTCGATCAAGGGCTTCCCCTTCCTGACCCAGGTCGTCGGCGGCACGCTCGACGACGTCGAGATCGGCATCAAGGACTACGACGCCACCTCCGGCTCCGACAAGATCCGCATCGCCGACCTGAACGCCCGGATGCAGGGCGTCGAGTTCTCCGGTGACTACAGCTCCGCGACCGCCGAGAAGGCCACCGGTACGGCCCGGATCTCGTACGACGAGCTGCTCAAGGAGGCGCAGGGCGAGCCGGTCGAGCTGCCGCTGGGCGCCACCGGCAAGGTCGTCGGCCTCTCCGACGGCGGCGACGGCAAGATCCAGGTCGAGGTCGAGGTGAGCAAGGGCGGCATCAAGCTGCCGAAGCCGGTGCACGTGCTGAGCTCGGTCCGCGTCGAGGACGACACGATCAAGGTGCACGCCGACGAGATCCCGAAGAAGATCGAGATTCTGGGCGTCACGATTCCGCTCCCCGAGGGCACGGCCCGCGATGTCACCGACTTCGAGGAGAAGGTCGGCGGGCTGCCGGGCGGCATCAAGATCGACGAGGTCAAGGCGGCGCAGGACGGCGTCAACTTCTCCGTGAAGGGCACGAACGTGAAGCTGGCGGGCTGAGGGTCCGCAGTACGAGACAGAGCCGTCCGCGCCATGGAAGCGGTGGGGGTGAACATTGCCCCCCGCCGCCGCGCGGGCGGCTTTTGCATTCAACGAATCCCAGCATGTGGATGATCGCGTCTCACCATCCGACACGCCGGTGACACGGCCGCCTCTGCGTCCCTACGATCGGACGCATGCACCGACAGGCGGACCTCACGAAGCGGCGGGCAGTGGACCTGTGCCGCATCGCCGCCATGCTCTGTCGCACCTTCTGAGCGGGAGCTCCGACTCCCGTATCCCCCAGGCCCGTTGACTCCGTCAGGGCCACCCCGTGCCGTGTACGTCGCGCCACCGCGCAATCACTGCCCGTACCCGGCATCCCCTCGCACAGCCCGCAGCACCGCAGCACCGCAGCCCCGCCGCAACTGCCCCGGAGGAGAAGAAGCATGAGCCGCAGCGACGTCCTGGTAGACGCCGACTGGGTCGAGGCCCACATCGACGACCCCAAGGTTGTCATCGTCGAGGTCGACGAAGACACCTCCGCGTACGACAAGAACCACATCAAGAACGCGATCCGCATCGACTGGACCACCGACCTCCAGGACCCGGTCCGCCGCGACTTCGTCGACCAGGAGGGCTTCGAGAAGCTCCTGTCGGCCAAGGGCATCGCCAACGACACGACCGTCGTCCTCTACGGCGGCAACAACAACTGGTTCGCGTCCTACGCCTTCTGGTACTTCAAGCTCTACGGCCACCAGGACGTGAAGCTCCTCGACGGCGGCCGCAAGAAGTGGGAGCTCGACTCCCGCGACCTCGTCGACGGCGACCAGGTGCCGCAGCTCGCCGCCACCGAGTACAAGGCCAAGGCCCAGGACACCTCGATCCGCGCCTTCCGCGACGACGTCGTGGCGGCCATCGGCTCGCAGAACCTGGTCGACGTCCGCTCGCCCGACGAGTTCAGCGGCAAGCTGCTCGCCCCGGCGCACCTTCCGCAGGAGCAGTCGCAGCGTCCGGGCCACGTCCCGTCCGCGCGCAACATCCCGTGGTCGAAGAACGCCAAGGACGACGGCACCTTCAAGTCGGACGACGAGCTCAAGGCGCTCTACGCCGACGAGCAGGTCGACCTGGCCAAGGACACCATCGCGTACTGCCGCATCGGTGAGCGCTCGGCGCTCACCTGGTTCGTGCTGCACGAGCTCCTCGGCGTCGAGAACGTCAAGAACTACGACGGCTCGTGGACCGAGTACGGCTCCCTCGTCGGCGTGCCGATCGAGCTCGGCGCCAACAAGTAACCCTCCCCGAACCGCAGCAGTGACCAGTTAGGACGTACGCATATGTGTGGAGCGAAGGCCGGCGGCCCCGACGCCTCGACCATCAAGCCCGGTGAGACCACCATCCAGGGCCAGGTGACCCGCGACGGCGAGCCCGTCAGCGGATACGTCCGCCTGCTCGACTCGACCGGCGAGTTCACCGCCGAGGTCCCCACCTCGGCGACCGGACAGTTCCGCTTCTACGCGGCCGAGGGCACGTGGACGCTGCGCGCCCTCATCCCCGGCGGCACCGCCGACCGTACGGTCGTGGCGCAGACGGGCGGCCTCTCGGAGGTCGCGATCGCCGTCTGACGGCGACGCCCATGAACGGCTGAAGGGCCGCACCCCAGGGGTTTGGACGCCACTGGCGGGGTGCGGTCCTTTGGCTATTCCGGCGGCGAAACCGGCCGTACGCTGGACTTATGTACGCGCGACGGCGCCATGTGTACTTCGCCATGATGGGGACGTGCATCGCCCTCTTCGTCCTGGCGTGGGGTGTCGTACGGCTCTGGTCGATCCCTGTCGCCGTCGGGATGTGCGTCGTGGCGATGGTGATCCCGCCGGTCGCCGCCATGGTCGCCAACCGGCGCGGTCCGGAGGACCGCTGGTGGGACGACCCTTCGGGGGACGCGAAGTCCGACGAGTGGTGGGACGAACTCGACGGGAAGCGGCGCCCCCGTCAGTAGACGAGCGCCTGCACGTCCTCCGCCACCGCCTCCTGGACGAAGACCTGCGCGCCCGCGATCCGCACCCCGTCCAGCAGGTCCTTCTCCGTGATCTCGCGGCGCGCCGCGCACTGCGTGCAGACCGTGATCCGCCCGGCCGCCAGGATCGAGTCGATCAGATCCGGCAGCGGCGCCGCGTGCGGCAGCTCGAACTCCGCCGCCCGCCCCGGAAGGCCGAACCACGACGACTCGCCGGTCAGCCAGAGCGAGACCTCCACCCCGCTGGCCACGGCCACGGCCGCCACCGTGAACGCCTGCGAGCAGCGCTCGGGGGCATCGGCCCCCGCGGTCACCTTGATCACGAGCTTCTTCGCCATGGCCGCATCGTAAGGCCACGCCGTCGGCCCCCCGTATGGCCACCTCGCAGAGAGCGGCGGGGCGTGCCCGACTAGAGTGGGAGCGGCTCTGATACCTGCCCCGATAGCTCACCGAGGAGCACCCCGTGCTTGAGGCCTTCTTCTCCGCCCTGCTGGTTCTGGTCTGCGTCGGCGTTCTCGCGTTCGCCGTTCTCTCCGTGAAGAAGCTGTACCAGGGTCAGCGCTGAGCCCCGTACGCCGCCAAGCCGCCTAGAGAACGCCTGAGCTTCCCATGATCGAGATTCCGTCCGACCTGCACCCCGACCTCGTGCCCCTCGCCTGGCTCCTCGGCAACTGGGCCGGCGCGGGCGTCACCGACTTCCCCGGCGCCGAGAAGGCGAATTTCGGCCAGGAGGTCTCCTTCGGCCATGACGGTCGGGACTTCATCGAGTACCGCTCGTACACCTGGATCCTCGACTCCGAGGGCAACAAGGTGAAGCCGCTGGAGTCCGAGACGGGCTACTGGCGCATCGACAAGGACCGCAAGGTCGAGGTCGTGATGGTCCGCGACACCGGTGTCGTCGAGATCTGGTACGGCGAGCTCGCCGACCAGAAGCCGCAGATCGACCTGGTCACGGACGCCGTCGCGCGCACGGCGGCCTCCGGTCCGTACAGCGGCGGCAAGCGGCTCTACGGCTATGTGAAGAGCGACCTGATGTGGGTCGGCGAGAAGCAGACGCCCGAGGTTCCGCTGCGGCCGTACATGTCGGCGCAGCTGAAGAAGGTCGTCTCGCCCGAGGAGGTCGCCGAGATGGCCCGCGGCCTGGGCGATCTGCCGGACGACGGCATCGCTTTCTTCAAGTAGGCCCATGTCCTACAAGTAGGCCTAGACTCCAGGTGTGGTGAGCACCGACTGGAAGAGCGACCTGCGGCAGCGCGGCTACCGGCTGACGCCGCAGCGCCAGCTCGTCCTCGAAGCCGTCGACACCCTTGAGCACGCGACCCCCGACGACATCCTCTGCGAAGTGCGGAAGACGGCGTCGGGGGTCAACATTTCCACGGTGTACCGGACCCTGGAGCTCCTGGAGGAGCTGGGCCTGGTCAGCCACGCGCACCTGGGGCACGGGGCGCCGACGTACCACCTGGCGGACCGCCACCACCATCTCCACCTGGTGTGCCGGGACTGCACGAACGTCATCGAGGCCGATGTCTCGGTCGCCGCGGACTTCACCGCCAAACTCCGCGAGACGTTCGGTTTCGACACGGATCTCAAGCACTTCGCGATCTTCGGCCGGTGCGAGAACTGCTCCACCGGGCCCACGGAGGAATAAGCGCGCCCGCGACCGGGTCGTAATGTGGGTGAACATGAAGAGCCCCCTCCTGTCCCTGCCCGGCGCCGTCCCCGCCGAGGGCGTGGACGAAGGCGTCGCCGCCCACTACGGCGATCTGTTCCGCGAGCAGCGCGCCCTCGCCGACGGCACCGGTTTCGTGGACCTCTCGCACCGCGGCGTCGTCACCGTCTCCGGCCCCGACCGGCTGAGCTGGCTGCATCTGCTGCTCACCCAGCACGTCAGCGAGCTGCCCGTCGGGCAGGCCACCGAGGCGCTGATCCTCTCCGCGAACGGCCACATCGAGCACCATCTCTCCCTTGTCGACGACGGCGAGACGGTCTGGGCACATGTCGAGCCCGGCACGACGGACGCGCTGGTGGCGTACCTGGAGAGCATGAAGTTCTACAACCGGGTCGAAGTCGCCGACCGCACCGAGGAGTTCGCGGTCGTGCACCTGCCGGCCGGTTCGATCGCACCGGTCCCGGACGGTGTCGTCGTCCGCGAGACCCCGCACGGCCGTGACCTCTTCCTGCCGCGTACGGACCTTGAGTCGTACGCCGAGGAGAGCGGCCCCGCGATCGGCATCCTCGCCTACGAGGCGCTGCGCGTGGAGGCGCACCGGCCGCGGCTCGGCTTCGAGACCGACCACCGCACGATCCCGCACGAGCTGGGCTGGATCGGCTCCGCGGTGCATCTGCAGAAGGGCTGCTACCGCGGCCAGGAGACGGTCGCCCGCGTCCAGAACCTGGGCAAGCCGCCGCGCCGCCTGGTCTTCCTGCACCTGGACGGCAGCGAGGTGCACCTGCCGGCGCAGGGCACGCCGCTGCACCTCGCGAGCGAGGGCGAGGAGGGCCGGAAGCTGGGCTTCGTCACGACGGCCGTACGCCACCACGAGCTGGGCCCGATCGCGCTGGGCCTGATCAAGCGGAACGTGCCGGTGGACGCGCCGCTCCTTGCCGCGGGCACGGCGGCCTCCCAGGAGGTCGTGGTCGAGCCGTAGCCCGGCCCGGTCCGGCCCGGGCCCGCGGGTCACATCTCCAGGAGCACCGTGAACGGGCCGTCGTTCGTCAGCGACACCCGCATCTTGGCACCGAAGCGCCCCGTGGCGACGGTGGCGCCCAGCGAGCGCAGCTGGGCGACCACCTCGTCGACGAGGGGCTCGGCGACATCGCCGGGCGCCGCCGCGTTCCAGGTGGGCCTGCGACCCTTGCGCGCATCGCCGTACAAGGTGAACTGACTGATCACCAGCAGCGGGGCGTCGATGTCCGAGCAGGACTTCTCGTCGGTCAGCATCCGAACGGACCAGAGTTTGCGGGCCAGTTGGGCCGCCTTCTCCTTGGTGTCCTGGTGGGTCACGCCCACCAGGACGCACAGTCCCTCGCCGCTGATCTCGCCGACGGTCTCGCCCTCGACGACGACGCTCGCCCCGTCCACCCTCTGCACCACTGCACGCATACGGCCCATCATGCCGTGCCCCAAGGTGTACTCCTGAACCCCCCATCCGGGGCCGATTGGGGGCACTCGCTCACATAGCGGCCATCCGGGGTGGCACCATGCTCACACGCGGTGTACCGCGCCGGTCGAGGGGACGGTAGAGCCACATGAGCACACCAAGTACCGGGCAGCCGCCCGGACCTGTGTCGCTGACCCGCAGGAGCGCCGCGGGGCACACGAACGTGCCGCGTCCGCCGACGCAGCGCACGGGCAGCCCGGTCCTGCCCGATCAGCCGGAGCACGACCTGTCCGCGCTGCTCCTGCGCGAACTGCGCGAGCTGCGGCGCGAGGCCCAGCAGAACGAGGCGGACCTCAGTTACGTACGCCGTCTGCTGCAGGGACGGATCGACATCCTGCGGGCCGAGACGGCCCGCCGCAGGGACCCCGGTGCGCCGGACCCGCAGGGGCCGGTCGGGCCGGTCGTCGACCGGCTCTCGGAGATCCTGCGGGACGCCCCGGCCCGGCACCGCTCGTCGGCCCGGCACGTGACGCTGGGCACGCCGCACAGCGCGGAGTACGGCCTCCTTGCCACGGAGATGCTGGCCGAGGTCGAGCTGTCCGACCTGGACGCCAGGACGGACGACGAGCTGCATACGGCGATGGGGCGGCTGGTCCGCTATGAGCAGCAGGTTTCCCGTCGCCGCCAGCAGCTGCAGCGTACGGCGGACGATTGCAGCGCGGAGATCGCCCGCAGGTACCGTGAAGGCGAAGCACAAGTAGACGATCTGCTCCTGTGACGCGGAGATCCCGGGGTTTCCGGAGGTCCCGGCGTTCCCGGTGATCCCCGTGATCCCGGTTTTCCGTGGGCGGTCGTCGCGTCACCTCCGCCCCGGAAGGCCGAACGATGACCTCCACCGCCACCTCCGCCGTCGGCTCCACCGGCATATCCCCGGTCCTCGCCGAGGTCGTACGTTCCGGCTTCGTCGAGGGCCGGCACAGGGGGAGCCTGGTGCTCCTCGGGACCGACGGGGGTGTGGAGCTGGCGATGGGGGACGTGTCGGCGCCGGTCTTCCCGCGGTCGGCGAACAAGCCGATGCAGGCGGCGGGGATTCTGCGGGCGGGCCTTGAGCTCTCGGGCGAGCGGCTCGCGCTGGCCGCGGCCAGCCACTCCGGGGAGGGCTTCCACCGGGACCTGGTCCAGAAGATGCTGGCGGAGAACGGTCTGACGCCGGCGGACCTGCAGTGCCCTGCGGATCTCCCTCTCGACCCGACCGAGGCCGAGACATATCTGGCAGCGGGTGCCGTTCGTGACCGGGTCACGATGAACTGTTCCGGCAAGCACACGGCGATGCTGGCGGTGTGCGAGCTGAACGGCTGGCCCACGGAGTCCTACCTCGACCCCGGGCACCCGCTCCAGCGGCTGATCCTCACCGTGGTCGAGGAAGCGGCGGGGGAGAAGGTCGCGTCGGTCGGTACGGACGGCTGCGGG
Source organism: Streptomyces sp. NPDC050658 (assembly GCF_044457025.1). Taxonomy (NCBI): domain Bacteria; kingdom Bacillati; phylum Actinomycetota; class Actinomycetes; order Kitasatosporales; family Streptomycetaceae; genus Streptomyces; species Streptomyces sp. NPDC050658. The sequence goes on along the minus strand of NZ_JBITGM010000011.1, from coordinate 305,239 downwards.
GCCCCGCTCATGGCGATCTCCCTGACAGGCCTCGCCCGCGCCTTCCGGCACTTCGTCCTCGCCCCCGAGGGAAGCGCCGAGCGGCGGGTCGCGGACGCGATGCGGGCCCACCCCGAGTACGTCGCGGGCACGCGCCGCCCCGACACCTGGCTCATGCGCGAGCTGCCGGGCACCCTCTCCAAGATGGGCGCCGAGGCGGTCCAGGCCATCGCCCTGCCGGACGGCCGCGCGCTGGCCTTCAAGGTCGACGACGGCGCGACACGGGCACTGGGCCCGGTACTGGCGCGGGCACTGCGGCTGGCGGGCGTGGAGGGGGACGTCCTCGACCGGGTGGGCCACGTGCCGCTGCTGGGCGGGGGCGCCGAGGTGGGGGAGATACGGGCGGCGTTCTAGCCCCCGCCCCACCACCGGAAACCGGATGCAGCTCAGGCGGACGCAGGCCTAGCGTGGCCCGCATGAGTGAAGACATCAGTGTCAGGGGCATCACGGACGGCGACCTGGCGGAGTGGATACGCGCCGTCAAGGGCGGATTTCTGCAGCCCCTGGCGAAGGTCTCCGACGAGCTGCTCGTCAGCCGCAGGGCCACCTACGACTACGCCCGCACCCTGGGTGCCTTCGAGGGGGACCGCTGCGTCGCGACCTTCCGGTCCTTCGCGCAACAGCTCACCGCGCCCGGCGGCGCCGCCGTCCCCGCCGACGCCATCGCGAACGTCACCGTCGCGCCCACGCACCGCCGGCGCGGACTCATGAGCCGCATGATGGCCGCCGACCTCGCGGCGGCGAAGGACCGTGGTGACGTCGTCGCCACCCTCGTCGCGGCCGAGTACCCGATCTACGGCCGGTATGGCTTCGGGCCCGCCACGCTCGCCACCGAGTGGGTCATCGACGTACCGCGGGCGGGGCTGGACCCGCGCTGGTCGGGCCCGGCCGACGGCGCCCGCGTCGACCTCGTGGACAGTGACGACGTACGCAAGGAAGGCCCCCCGCTCCACGAGCGGCTGCGCGCCCGCACGCACGGCTTCACCGACCGCGACGAGCGCTGGTGGCGGCTGAACACGGGGCAGCTCGTCACCCCCGAGTACCCGTGGACCGAGCCCTTCTACGCCCTCTACCGCTCGCCGTCCGGCGAGGTCGAGGGCCTGGTCGCGTACACGACGGAGGAGAGCTGGAGCGACGGGAGCCAGCCGCAGTACGTCCTGACCGTGCTCGACCTGATCGCCACCACGCCGGCCGCCGAGCACGCCCTGTGGCGCCATCTCTGCTCGATCGACTGGGTGACCACGGTCAAGACGGGCAACCGCGCCCCCGACGACCTGCTCCCGCTGTTGCTGCCGGACGCCCGCGCGGCCCGCGTCGGCAAGCAGGCGGACTGGCTCTGGGTGCGGATCCTGGATGTCGTACGGGCGCTGGAATCGCGTACGTACGAGTCGTCGGCGTCCCTTGTCCTGGAGATCGGCGACCGCGCGGGCTTCGCCGCGGGCCGCTTCCGGCTCGACGCGACACCGGACGGGGCGAGCTGCGCACCGACCGCGGACCCGGCCGAACTGTCCCTCGATGTCGGCGAGTTGGGGACACTGTGGCTCGGCGACGAGTCCGCGGAGCGGTTGGCGCGGGCCGGGCGCCTCGCGGAGGAGCGGGCGGGCGCGCTCGCTGCCGCCGACTCCCTGTTCCGAACGCGGAGGCGCCCGTGGTGCCCGGACCTCTTCTGACGGATCTTCTTCTGTTGGATCTTCTTCTGGCGGATCCACTTCTAATGGATCTTCTTGAACTGTTCTGATGTTGACGACTGACCGGACTCCCGGCTCCCCTCCGGATGGGAGCCCGGTCAGCCCGCTCTGTCAGCCCGACTGGGCAAGGAGCAGGACGAGGATCACGGCCCCGACCCCGCTGAGCTTGGTGTTCTTGGCTTTGATGCCCACGGTCAGCAGGACGAAGGCGACGATGCCCAGAGGTCCGTACTTCCACTGGATGAGCTGCTCGAATCCGATGGCGAGGGCTGCTATGACGATGGCGATGAGCGGCATGACGTTCCCCCTTTCGGGATCGGGCGGGGACCCGGTCCCATCCGGTCGGCAGCCATCCGATGGCCAACCACTGGCGGCCAACCCCCAAGGGTTCTGCCAGGTTGCCTAAGTTGGCTACCAACTTCACCTGACTTATCTCCGCGATGGCTCGACTCATAACCACCTTCCGAGCAACTCCCCAAAGATGGCGCGAAGTTGTACTGTTTGGTTGTGAGCCCGGAACATGCCCCCGTCAATGGGATCAAGAGGCCGCATCGGTCGCACCGCGAGGTGGCCGACGAGTTGCGCGACCGGATCAGGTCCGGTGCGCTGCGGCCGGGCCAGCGGATGCCGACCCAGGCCGAGTTGTCGGACGAGTTCGGTGTCGAGCGCGGTGTGGTGCGCGAGGCGCTGCGCATCCTGCAGCGCGAGAACCTGCTGGCGAACGTCTCCAAGGGCAGCCCCGCGACGGTCGCCGACACCCGTGGCCGCCCGCTCTCCGGTCCGGGCGGGATCAAGCCCCAGCCCACGATGGTCGGCCTCGCCCCTCGGATAGCCGCCGCGTTCGAGAGCCCGCACGTGGAGATCGACGCGCTCTGCCTCACGTCCATCTCGCTCACGATGGCGATAGGGGAACCGCTCCGTCAGATTCACGCCGGACAGCGGAAACCGGCCAAGGTCGACGTGCGGGTGCTGCTGCCGAGCCGCGACATCGACCTCGCCTTCCCGGCGCCGGTGGACAGCGGGGACGACGAGGCGGGCCACGTGCACCGCCGCTGGCTCGACCAGCGCAACGCGCAGGGGCAGGTGCTGCGGCACAACCTCCAGGCGCTGCGGGCCTCGCACGGGATCGACGTGAATGTGTCGTTCCGTGCGCTGCCGTTCACGCCGCCGGTCAAGCTGTATCTGCTGAACGGCTCGGAGGCGTTGTTCGCGTACTACACGCTGACCAAGCGCGGCGAGGAGATCGGCCAGGAGTACCTGGAGATGTACGACGCGCAGGGCGCGCAGTCGATGCTGTTCCCGTTCCAGCAGGGGGACGGGTTGCGGGACTCGACGTTCGTGGAGCAGTCGCAGCTGTGGTTCAACGCGCTGTGGGGGACGATCAGCCAGGACCTGGAGCTGGCGCAGGGCTGACCGTGCCGGGGTGGCCTAGAGTGCGGGCCCGGTCATCATCAGCGCGAGGACGACGGCGCCGATGGAACTGCAGGTGGGGCTCTTCGCCTTGACCCCGACGGTGAGCAGCAGCAGTCCGACGATCCCCATGGGGCCGTACCGCCACTGCACGAACTGCTCGAAGGTGACGGCGAACACGGCTGCGAGGAGGGCGAGGACGGTCATGGTGGTTCCTCCTTCTGCCTGCTGGGATCCATGGGGTCCATAGGGTCCATAGGGTCCATCGGGTCCATGGGATCCAGAACTTCTGCCATCTTGAGTAAGTTGGCAACCAACTTCACTTAAGTTGTCCCCACTTGGTCCGACAACATAAACAACTTCAAGACAACTGCCCAGAGATGGCGGGGAGTTGTATCGTCTGGTCGTGACCCAGGAGAACGTTGCAGTGAACGGCAGTAGAAAGCTCTCCCCCCAGGACATCGCCGACGCCCTCCGCGACCGCATCCGCTCCGGCACCCTCAAACCGGGTGACCGACTCCCCACCCAGGCGGTGCTCGCGGAGGAGTTCGGCGTGGAACGGGGCACGGTGCGCCAGGCGTTGAAGACGCTGCAGGGTGACGGGTTGCTGGCGAACGTGAGCAAGGGGAGCCCGCCGAGGGTCGCGGCGAACCCGGCCCCGTCCGCGTCGGCGGCCGGCGTGGAGCCGCAGGCGTCGATGGTCGGCCTCGCGCCCCGCCTGGTGGAGGCGTTCTCCGAACCCCACGTACGGATCGACGTGGTGTCGTTCACGGCGGAGACGCTGATGATCGCGCTGGGCGAGCCGGTGCGGCTGATCCACGAGGGCGGCATCCGCCCCGAATCCATCTCCGTACGCATCCTGCTCCCCAGCAGCGACATCGAGCTGGCCTTTCCCCAGCCGGTGGAGGGGGCGGACGAGCGCGAGAAGAGCCGGGTCCACCAGCGCTGGCTCCAACTGCGCAACACCCAGGGTCAGGTGCTGCGCCACAACCTGCTCGCGCTGCGCACGTCGCACGGGATCGCCGTGGACGTCTCGTTCCGCGCCCTGCCCTTCACCACGCCCGTGAAGCTGTACCTCCTGAACGGGCGGGAGGCGCTGCTCGCGTACTACACGGTGGAGCGGAGCGTGCTGGACGTGGACAGCGGGGAGGTGGAGGCGTACGACGTGGGTGGTCTGGCGTCCCCGCTCTTCTCCTTCGAGAAGCAGGCGACCCAGCGGGACACGGCATTCGTGGAAGAGTCCCAGAAATGGTTCGACGCCCTCTGGGCAACCATCTCGACTGACCTGACACTCTCTTGGTGACTTCTGATACGACGCAGACTGAGTGGATGGCAGAAGAGACCGAGAACCTTCGAGAACTGATCACCCCTGCCCGTTTCGTGCTCTTCGACTTCGACGGGCCCATCTGCCGCCTCTTCGCCGGGCATTCGGCGGAGCGGATCGCGGAAGGGCTGGTGCGCGGTCTGGAGGAGCGGGGGCTGCATGGCCTGCTGCCGGACGCGGTACTGGAGGAGGCCGATCCGCAGGCCGTGATGCGCGCCGTGGCTGCGCGGGACCCCGGCAGCGATCTGATCGCCGAGGTCGAGGCGCAGCTGACCGGGCAGGAGTTGCGGGCCACGGCGACCGCGATGCCCACCCCGTACGCCGATCCGCTGATCCAGACCTGGGTCGGTGTCGGCGCCAGGCTGGCCGTCACCACGAACAACTCCGCCCGTGCCGCGGCGAAGTACCTCGAGTCCCGGAAGCTGACGCACTGCTTCGCCCCGCACATCTACGGCCGGACACAGGATCTCGACCTCCTCAAGCCGAACCCGTACTGCCTCAACCGCGCCCTCAGCGCCATGGGCGCCGACCCCTCGGTCGCGCTGATGATCGGAGACGCCCCGACGGACTACGAGGCCGCGGTGCGCGCCGGAGTGCACTTCCTGGGCTACGCGCGTAACGGCCGCAAGGAAGGGCTGCTGCGCGACGCGGGGGTCAAGCGGGAGCACATCGTGGGCTCGCTCGAACCGGTGCTCGCGCTGCTCCGTGAGCGAGGCTGAACCGGCTGCCGGTCAGGCCTGAGCCATCAGCAGCACGAAGATCACCGTTCCCACGTACAGCGATGCGCCGTTGCGCGTCCGCATGCCCAGGACGACGAGGAGAAGGCCGAGCAGCCCCATGGCGCCGTACCGCCACTGGACGAACTGTTCGAGACCGAGCACCACGACGGCCGACAGCAGTTGGAAGATGGCCATGTCCGTTCCTCCCCCGGAATCCCGGAATCCGTGTATCCCTGTGTCCCTGAATGGATCTCCCTGTCAGTCCAATTGGACTGAATAGCTGAGGGAGTTGTCCCCCTGTACGGACATCGACTAACTAACTGGCATATGGCATCGCTTAGTTGACTGAAACTGGTCCGCTTGATGGAGGCGAGCGGTACCGTCATGGTGTGAGTGGCGAACCGGTCGGCTCGGGCGGCAAGGAGTTCCAGCGCGTCCTCGGCGAGCTGCGCAAGCGGCTGTCGGACGGCACCTATCAGGTCGGCGGGCGACTGGCCGCCCAGCGGAGTCTCGCCCAGGAGCTGGACGTCTCACGCGACACCGTCCAGCGGGTGCTGCGCGTGCTCACCGCCGAGGGCTGGATCCAGCCCCGTCAGGGCAGCGGCGCCCGAGTGATCAAGGTGCCGCAGGTGCATTCCACCTCCCCCGCGGGCGAGCGGGTGCATCTGGGACAGCTCATCGGCCGGACCTTCGAGCAGCCCGAGGTCACGCTCGACGTCTCGACGCTGACCTCCGAATCCCTCGACGCCCATCTCCATCTGCAGGCGGAGCGCATCCAGGCCGGGGAGATCCGGCCGCAGCGGATCGCGGTCCGGCTGCTGCTGCCCTCCGAGTCGCTGCACCTGCCCTACCCGCGCGCCAAGGACGCCCCGGAAGACCCCAGGCCGCAGGAGCGCCTGCTCTCCATCACCCGGGCGCGCACCCAGTCGCTCCGCGAGGTGCTCCGGGAACTGCGGACCGAAGGCCTGGTGCCTTCCGTGGCGGTGGAGATCCGGCGGGTGCCCATGGCACCGGCGTTCAAGCTCTATCTCCTGAACGGAGCCGCGGCACTGTTCGGCCCGTACCAGGCAGTGGAGCGCCGCATCCTGCTGGACGACGGCGACGAGGTCGATGCCGTGGACGTGCTCGGCCTCGGCTCCGACCTGATCCACTACGTCAAGGAGGAGGGGCCGGGGGCGGAGTCGCAGGGCTCGCTGTTCGTCCGCGCCATGGAGTCCTGGTTCAACTCCTGCTGGGATCTGCTCGCCGAGTAACGCCGAGTGGGCGGACGCGTTACAACGGATGGCTTCTCTCGCCCGTTCGCCTCCCCTGCGTCGTGCGGAATGGTGGGCGCCGTTAAGGTATGCAGCAAATTCGGGGTACGCGCGCGAGCATCAGGAGCGGCACGTGTCGATCAGGACCTGGCCGGATGGATCCGTGATCTTCCGCGCTGTTCGCCCCGTACTCCCCGAACTGCCGGACCACCTGGTCACCGCAGGGGACCTGGAGGCGCTGCGCTACACGGCCGGCGTACCGCTCGCGCGACTGTGCGAGGACGGGAAGCCGGTGGACCCCGCACTGATCAGGGAGCTCGCGGACCTGCTCGGGCGGCTGGTCCTGGTCCGCAGGGAGACGCTCCCGGAGCCGCTCGGCGGCTGGCCGCACAACGAGAAGGACAGCAGAGGGTTCCTGGGCGAACTCGCCAGACGTACGCATGAGGGCTACGTACGGTCCAATTGGAACGAATTCGGCGGCCTGTTCGCCGCGTTCGGCATCGAACCGGACGCCCTGACCCGCTGCGCCGAGCGCGCTCCCGCGATGTCACGCCGCCCGTACAGCCTGCTGAACACGGACCTGCGGCGGGAGACCGTCCTCGTCTCGTGCGACCGTGACCGTCCGGCCAGCGTCGACTGGGCGCAGGCGACCTACGGCGACCCCGTGTACGACCTGGCGTCCCACCTGGTGCGCATGCGGTATCCCGATTTCCAGTGGCAGGAAGTCATCGAGGCCTGGGTCTTCGCGATGCGCAGGCGGAGACCCGCGGCCGTGACCGGAGCCACGAAGGACGTCTGGAGCTATATCGCCTTCGAGCAGGTACGGGCCGTCCATCTCGACGTGATGCGGGCGGCCGAGTCGCTGGGGGACGAGCTGGACAGCACGCGTCTGGTCGAGGCTGCGGACTCCGTACGCCAGTCCCTGGACGCCGCGGCGCAGGCGCTCGGCCTCGGCCGGCTGCCCAGCTGGAGCGTCATCGAGTCGGCGCTCTTCCGCTGGCAGGCGGCCCGGATCGAGGGGCGACGCGCGACGGCACCGGGCAGCGGTCCCCGCCCCGCCCCCGTGCTCACCTGGGAGCCCGACGAACGTGTGCCGGAGCGCCCGGACTTCCCCCGGACCGCAGTGCTCGAAGCGCTGGCCGCGGAGGGCGCGGCGCAACAGCACCGGGTGTTCAAGGGCACCGCCCATCTCAACACGGTGGTGCGGGTGACCGGCATCGACCGTCCTGTCGTGGTGCGCCGCAAGGCAGGCGCCGGGCCGCGTCGCGAGGGGGGCTTCCTCAGCGAACACGCCGTACTCGCCGCCATCGAGAAGTCCGGTGCCGGCATCAGCGCGCCGAAGGTGCTCGCACTGGGGACCAGCGACCGGGAGGACCCGTTCGCGGTCCACTCCTACGAAGGTCCCCTCGGCTGCGAACAGCCGCCGAATCACCCCGTCCACGGACTGCTGCCGCACGAGGCGGACAACCTCGTCGACCAGCTGAACGCCCTCACCCAGGTCGACTACGGACAGCTGGACCCGGCGGCGGAGCAGTCGGACTTCTACGGCTGGCTCAGCAGCGAACTCGTCCGGTTCGTGCGCTCGCTGCCCGACGAGTCCCAGCGCCAGGCCCGCAGGCGGGGCCTGCCCGACAGCCATCGGCTGCGGGAGATCCTCGGCAGGCACCGGACGGCGCCGCGCACCTCGGTACTGCTCCACGGCGACCTCAACCCGTGGAACCTCGTGCGGACCGGGCACGGGCGGCTCACCGTGATCGACTGGGAGCTGGCCATGATCGGCGACCCCCTGTACGACCTGGTGCGGCATCTGCATCTCACCCCGACAGGAGCGGAGATCCGGCGCCGGATGTTCGAGCGCTGGAGCAAGGTGCTCCCGGCCGGATGCACTCAGGGGTGGGAGCAGGACTGGCGGGTCTACCGGTGGATCGAGCTGGTCCGGTCCGCCTACGTGGATCTGGACCGGATGGAGACCGGCGTTGCCGTGGACAGCCCCAACGTGCGGCGCGCGGTCGATTCGTACGCGATGACACTGGCTGCGGCGAAGGCTTCCCTGGGCCTTCCGGGGCGCCCGCCCCGCGTCAGCCCGTCCGCCTCCTGAACAAGACCCCCGCCCCCACCACCGAACCCAGCAGAATCCCCGCGCACCACGTCAGGGCCACCCAAGGCGTGTGGCCCACCGGCTCGTTGAGGAGCAGGCCGCGCAGGGACTCGATCACCTGGGTCACCGGCTGGTTCTCCGCGAAGGGCTGGAGCCAGGTCGGCATGGTGTCCGTGCGGACGAACGCGCTGCTGGGGTAGGGGAGGAAGCTCACGAAGAAGGTGAAGCCTCCCGCCGCCTCGGGGGACTTGGCCAGGAGGCCCACCGTTGCCGAGAGGTAGGACAGGGCCAGGATGAACGCCAGGAGGATCGCCGCGGCCGCCGGCCAGCCGGCCGGGGTCGCCGACGGGCGGAAGCCGATCGCGAAGGCCAGGGCCAGGACCAGGGTCGTGGCGAGGAGGTTGCGGGCCACCGAGGCCAGGACGTGACCCGTGAGGATGGGCACGCCGCCGATGTCCAGCGAGCGGAAGCGGTCGATGATGCCGCCCTTGAGGTCCTCCGTCACCGCGATCGCCGTGTTCGACGAGCCGAAGCCCGCGCAGAGCAGGAGGACTCCGGGGACCACGTAGGTGACGTAGGCGCCGGTGTCCGTCTCGATCGCGCCGCCGAAGAAGTAGACGAAGATCAGGAGCAGCATCACCGGGAGCGCCAGGGATGTGATCAGGGCGTCCACGTTGCGGCGGCTGATGCGTATCGCCCTGCCGGTCATGATCAGGGCGTTCGTGGCGTCATCGGCCATGGGGGGTCCTCGTCCTCGTGGGGTGCGGGGTGGCCCGGCCCGGCTGCGTCAGGCTCAGGAAGACGTCGTCCAGCGTCGCCGTGTGGAGTGCGACGGTGGCCAAGTCGGTGTCGTGCGGGTCCAGTTCGGTGAGGAGGCCCTTTACGTTGCCTGCCGTGCCGTCCGTCGGGAAGCCCAGGGTCAGGGTTTCGGGGGAGTGGTGGACGGCATGGGAGGAGAGGCGGGCGTAGGCCTCCGCGCTGGTCAGCGTCGCGTCCAGGCGGTGGCCCGCCACGCGGGACTTCAGTTCTGCCGCCGAGCCCTCCGCCGCCAGCCGGCCCTCGTGCAACACCGCTATGCGGTCCGCCAGTTGATCGGCCTCCTCCAGGTACTGCGTCGTCAGGAACACCGTGGTGCCCTGCGTCGCCGTCAGCTCGCGGACCAGCCGCCACATCTCCCTGCGGCTGCGCGGGTCCAGGCCCGTCGTCGGCTCGTCAAGGAAGATCACCTCGGGGTTCCCGACCAGACCCGCCGCCAGGTCGACGCGGCGGCGCATGCCCCCGGAGTACGTGCGCACCAGACGGTCGCCCGCTTCGGCGAGGTCGAAACGGGCGAGGAGTTCGGCCGCCCGAGTCCGGGCCGCCCGGCGTGACAGGCCCGCCAGTCGCGCCATCATGCGGAGGTTCTCCGCGCCGGTCTGCGTCTCGTCGACCGCCGCGAACTGGCCGGTCAGGCTGAGCGCGCGGCGGGCCGCCCGGCGCTCCGTGCGGATGTCGTGGCCCGCGATCCGAGCCGTCCCCGCGTCGGGTTCGGTCAGCGTGGCGAGGATCCGGACCGCCGTCGTCTTTCCCGCGCCGTTCGGGCCGAGGAGGGCGAAGACCGTTCCGGGGGCCACGTGCAGGTCTATGCCTTGCAGGACCGGGACGGTTCCGCCGCCCCCGGTCGCGTACGACTTCTTCAGGCCCTCTGCCGTGATCGCTTCGGGGGGTGGGGGCATGGTGTGGTTCGCCCTTCCTCGTCGTTGACCGTTCCATTCTTCTGCGTAAGGCTTACGCGTTACTGGGTAAGGGTTACGCAGAACTACCATGTGCGTCAAGCACGGCAGCTCAGGAGGAGGCGGCGGCGTATGGCAGGGGCGGCGGGCGGTTCTGGCGCGGGTGACACGGGGCTGTCCGCGAGCCTCGAGACCGCCTGGGGGCTGCGCGAGCGGCCCTCGAAGGGGCCGAAGCCGGGGCTGACGCTCGACCGCATCGTCGAGGCGGGCATCGGTGTCGCCGCCACGGACGGCATCGGTGCGGTGTCCATGGGGCGGGTCGCCAAGGCGCTCGGGGCCTCGCCGATGTCCCTCTACCGGTACGTCGCCTCCAGGGACGAGCTGTACGTCCTCATGCAGGACGCCGCCACGGGAGCGCCGCCCGCGTTCCCGGCCGGCGTCACGGGGTGGCGGGCCCGCCTCGAGTGGTGGGCGCGGGCCCAGCGCGAGGTGCTGCGGCGCAACCTGTGGCTCGTACGCATCCCCATCACCTCACCGCCCGCGACCCCGCACCAGCTGGAGTGGATGGAGCAGGGGCTCGCCGCGCTCGACGACAGCGGGATCGAGGACGGGTGGAAGGTGTCCGTCCTCATGCTCGTCGGCGGGTTCGTGCGCAACGAGGTCGGGCTCATGGCCGACCTGGGTGCGGCCATGACGGCGGACGGCCGGGATCCCGGCCAGGCCATGCGGGGCTACTCACGCACCATCGACGCGCTGACCTCCGTCGACCCGGAGCGCTTCCCCTCGCTGCGGCGGCTGCTCGGGACCGGGATCTTCGAGGAACCCGACGGCGAGGACACGGAGTTCGACTTCGGGATCGCCCGGCTGCTGGACGGGGTGGCGGTGCTTGTGGCGGACTCCCGGAGGGAGTCCTAGCCGCCTCAGTGCGGCAGGCCCGAGCGGAGTCTGCCGAACGCCCGGTTCGCCGACACCACCGCGTCCGGCCACACCTCGTCCGCGCTCTCGCCCGCGTCGATCCTGCGCCAGTTCTCCAGCGCCAGGATGCGTTGCACGGCGATGATCTGGCCGGCGGCGAGCCGCGCGGGGAGGGCTTCGCCGCCCAGTGCCTCGGCCAGGGCGCGCTCCGAGCGGTCCTGGTACTCGTACATCCGCGCCACCAGTGACGGCGTCCCGTACATCAGCCGCTGGAAGGCCAGTACGTGCGGGTTGTCGCAGAGCCCCGTCACCGGGTCCCGGCGCTCAAGGCCGTCGAGGAAGTGGCGCTGGAGGGCTTCCAGGGGGGTGCGCCTCGCGGGGCGGTCCGTGACGACGCGGGCCGCCTCGTCCTGGTGGTCGGCGAAACGGTGGAGGACGAGGTCCTCCTTGGTGGGGAAGTAGCGGAACAGCGTCGGCTTGGAGATCTCGGCCGCGGCGGCCACCTCCGCGACCGGCACGTTCTCGAAGCCCTTCTCCAGGAAGAGGGCGATCGCGGCGTCGGAGACCGACTGGTACATCCGCTGCTTCTTGCGCTCGCGCAGGCCGGGGGCGCTGGTGGCGGCTCCGATTGTGCCGGGGGCGCCGGTGTCGGTCCCGGAGGCCGCTTCTTCTGCCGTCATGGGGGCAGCCTACCCCACGGATGATTCAGGGTTACGAATTTAACAGTGGAAGGAATTTAACCAGAGCGCAAACTTAACTCGGTTACATTATTCTCAGTCGTATGACGCCCCTGGACCAAGCCCTCACCCGCGAACGCCGCTTCCACGACACCTGCCGCGCCGCCCTCGCCGGCATGGTCGACGGCGCCGAGCAACAAGTCCTCAGAGGAGCAGACGTCTCCGCGTCCGGCGCCGACGCCGAAGTCCTCGGCTACCAGTTCCGCAGCCACGCCAAAGCCATGCGTGAACTCCCCGAAGCGCCCCTCTTCTTCGGGCGGCTCGACTTCGCCGCCGACGGGCCCGCCGCCGACGAGGCCGGCGACCACCGCGCGCAGAGCTACCACATCGGCCGCCTCCGCATCACCGAGCACCCGGCCGCCCCGCCCCTCGTCGTCGACTGGCGCGCCCCCGTCTCGCGCGCCTTCTACCAGGCGGGAGCGCGCGACCCGCAGGGCGTCGCCGTCCGCCGCCGGTTCGGCTGGGCACCCGGCAGCAAGGGCGACTCCGCCGACCTCACCGGCCTGGAGGACGAACCACTGACCGGGGCGGACACCGCCGACGCCCCGCACCTCCCGTCACCAGGACGCAGCGGCAGCGCCATCCTCACCGGCGAGATCGAGCGCCCCCGCGTCGGACCCATGCGGGACATCGCCGCCACCATCCAGCCCGAGCAGGACGACCTCGTACGCGGTGAACTCGCCGCCTCCGTCTGTGTGCAGGGCGCGCCCGGCACCGGCAAGACCGCCGTCGGACTGCACCGCGCCGCGTATCTCCTCTACACGTACCCCCAGCGCGTCCAGCGCTCCGGACTGCTCATCCTCGGCCCCAACCGCACCTTCCTGCGCTACATCGCCGAGGTGCTGCCCTCCCTCGGCGAGACCGGCGTGCGGCAGTCCACCGTCGCCGACGAGATCGCCAGGCCCAAGGCGCCCGTGCGGGCCCACGACGACGAGGCCGCCGCCCGCGTCAAGCACGACGCCCGGATGGCCGACGTCCTGCGCAGGGCCCTCTACGGGCGCGTCGTGCCGCCAGTCAACTCCCTTGCGGTGCCCGAGGGTTCGTACACCTGGCGGGTCCCGCTCGGTGATCTCGAGCGGATCATCGAGGACGTGCGCGCGGAGGAACCGCCGTACGACATCGGCCGTGAACGCGTCCGCACCCGCGCCGTCCGGCACATCCAGCTGCAGGCCGAGCGCCGCGCGGGAGCCATGAGCAACGCCTGGCTGCAGAAGATCTCCCGTGCCCGCCCGGTGTCCGCCTTCGTCGACGCCGCCTGGCCCAGGGTCCGGCCCGAGGAGGTGCTCGCCGAGCTGCTCATGGACCCGGGCGCGCTCGCCGCCGCTGCCGACGGCATCCTCGGTGACGCGGAGCAGCGGGCGATCGGCTGGGCGAAGCCGCCCCGCTCGTACAAGTCGGCGCAGTGGTCCGCCGCCGATCTCGTGCTGCTCGACGAGATCGCGGGGCTCCTCGAACGGCCCGAGGGGTACGGCCATATCGTCGTCGACGAGGCGCAGGACCTCTCCCCGATGGAGGCCCGCGCGATCGCCCGCCGCGCGGACTTCGGATCGCTCACCGTCCTCGGCGACCTCGCGCAGGGCACCACGCCGTGGGCCGCCCGCGACTGGCCGGGCCTCCTCGCGCACCTCGGCAAACCGGATGCCGCCGTCGCCCCGCTGACCACCGGGTTCCGCGTCCCGAAGGCGGTCGTGCGGCTCGCCAACCAGGTCCTCGCCACCCTCGACGTGGACGTACCACCCGCTCAATCCCTGCGCGGGGACGGGGAGTTGACCATCAGGGAAGTGCGTGACGTGGACGCCGCCGCCGTCGACGCGGTGCGTGCCGCGCTCACCCGCGAGGGCTCCGTCGGTGTCATCGCCGCCGACGCGGACACGCCCCGGCTGCGTGAAGCGCTCACCGCGGCGGGCATCGAGAGCGCCGGCCCGGACGAGCTGGGCGCGCGGGTGACGGTGCTGCCCGCGTCCGTCGCGAAGGGCCTTGAGTACGACCATGTGGTGGCCGTCGAGCCCGCCGCCATCGCGGAGGCGGAGAGCCGCGGGGCGAGCCGGCTGTACGTGGTGCTGACCAGGGCGGTGTCCCGGCTCGACGTACTGCACAGCAGGCCGCTGCCGTGGGGGGAGTGACGGCCGGGTGCGTCGGGAGTGCCGGGTGCGTGGATCCGGTCGTAATCTGCACGCGTGGCCCGGTCCACCACCGGCGGATGTGGACCGGCGGCCCCGAACCGCACCCCGACGTGATGGACGGTGACCCCTCATGAACCCGCACTCCGACACCCTCTCCGACGCGGGCGACGACGGCCGGCACAGCGTCCTGCGGATGGAGCGCCGCCTCACGCACCCGCCCGCCGAGGTCTGGTCGGCGATCACGCGGCCCGCGCACCTCGCCCACTGGTTCCCCTCCGAGGTGACGCTGGACCTGCGGCCGGGCGGCGCGATGGGATTCCACTTCCCCGGCGACGCGGGCCCCGGCATGACCGGCGAGGTCACCGACGCCGAGGAACCCCGCCTCTTCGCGTTCAGCTGGGGCGACGACCATCTGCGCTGGGAGATCGCCCCCGAGAAGGACGGCTCGCTGCTCACCCTCGTGCACACCTTCGGCGACCGCTTCGGCGCACCGAGCTTCGCCGCGGGCTGGCATCTGTGCATGTCGGCGCTGGCCCAGCATCTCGACGGCGGCCCGGTGGACGTGAGCCGGGACGCGGGCGAGCTGCACGAGGCCTATCTGGAACAGTTCGACCTCGGGCACGGGGAAGTGACCGGCGGCGACACTCCCGGCATCCGCTTCGAGCGCCAGCTGGTCAGGCCCGCGGCCGAGGTCTGGGCCGAACTCTGCGCCGGGGACGTGCCGTTGAAGGGGGACACCGCGCCCGACGGGTTCTTGGCGGACGGCATCTCCGACGGCCCGGTCACCGCCGTCGACGAGCCGGCTTCATTGACGTACACCGTGCATCCGGACGGCGAGGTGCGGTGGGAATTCAGCGCGGGGACGGGGTACGGGACGCGGCTCGTCCTGACCCAGACGGGGATCGCGGGGGACGTGGACGCGGTGCTTGCGGCCTGGCATGCGCGGATCGAGCGGCTGGCGGGTCAGCTGCTCGACGGCTGACCCGCGGCGTGCTCAATCGTTCAGCACCGCCTCCATCACCGACTTCGCGATCGGCCCCCCGAGCCGCCCGCCCGCGATCTCCGACCGCGGGATGTCCATGTCCTTCGGGTCCACGAAAACCGCCACCGCGACCGGCGAAGAGCCGTCGTCCAGCTTCGCGTACGAGATGAACCACGCGTACGGCCGCTCGTCGTTGACGTTCGAGCCGTGCTGGGCGGTGCCCGTCTTGCCGCCCACGGTGACACCCTCGATCTGCGCCTTGTTCGCCGTGCCCTCGTCCACCGTGTGCTCCATCATCTCCTGCACCTTCTTCGCGGTGTCCTCGGAGACGGCCTGGCTCAGCTCCTCCGGCTTGCCCTTCTCGATCGCCGAGAGGTCGGGGCCGCGCAGCTCCTCCACCATGTACGGCTTCATCAGCTTGCCGTCGTTGGCGAGCCCGGCGGCGACCATCGCCATCTGCAGCGGCGTACTGGTCAGCGAGCCCTGGCCCATGCCGGTCAGCGCGGTCTGCGGCTTGTCGAGGTCCTGCGGGTAGCTGCTCGCCGACGAGCGCACGGGGATGAACTGCTGTTCGTTGAAGCCGAACTTCTCCGCGGTCTCGCGCATGTCGTCGTCGCCGACCTTGAGGGCGGTGTCGAGGAAGACGTTGTTGCAGGACCACTGCATGCCGACCTTCAGGGAGGCCTTGTCGCAGGGCGCGCCCGGCACGTCGTTGCCGATCGTCGTCGAGCTGAGCGGCAGCTTGTAGGGGGCCTTGGCGCCGGTCGGCTCGTCGATGTCGTCGATCACGCCGTGCTCCAGGGCGGCGGCCGCCGTGAGCACCTTGAAGGTCGATCCGGGCGGATAGATCTCGCGCAGCGCCCGGTTGGAGAGCGGCTGGTCCTTGTTCTTCTTGAGCCGGGTGAACTCCTTGCCCTCGTCCGCCGAGATGCCGGCGAACACGGACGGGTCGTACGAAGGTGTGCTCGCCATCGCGAGGACCTTCCCGGAGCGCGGGTCGAGCGCGACGACCGCGCCCCGGGCGTTCAGGTTCACCAGGCCCTGGTACGCGGCGCGCTGGGCCTTGGGGTCGATGGTGGTGATGACGTCGCCGCCGCGTCGCTTCTCGCCGGTGAGCATGTCCAGGGTGCGGCGGATGAAGAGCCGGTCGTCGTCACCGCTCAGCACGCCGTTGTGGACGCCCTCCAGGAACGTCGCGCCCTGGGCCTGCGAGAAGTAGCCGGTGATCGGCGCGTACATGGGGCCCTCCTTGAAGACCCGCTTGTACTTGAAGTCGGTGCCGCTGACTTCCTTGGAGCCGGTGACGGGCTTCCCGCCGACGATGATGTCGCCGCGCGGGTGCGAGAAGGCCTCGATCTGGACGCGCCGGTTCTGCTTGTGCGTCGAGAGATCCTCGCTCTCGGCGAACTGGATCCACGTGGCGCGCAGCAGCAGGGCGAGCGTCAGCACACCGCAGAAGACGGCTATGTGACGCAACGGCTTGTTCATTCGGTCCCCCCAAGACCCGTGACACCAGGACATCTTGCGCTTCCATCATGGGCACGGAACGGGGTCTTTCCGCCGTTGTTTCCGAACAGTCACACGAGCGGTCACACGAGCAGTCACGTGATCGGCCACGTAATGGGTCACACGGCAGGGCCGCCCCGAAGCACCTCGATCACGCTCGCGAAGCTGTCCGGACCGTGTCCCGCGGCCGCGGCCCGCTCCATCGTCGCCTTCAGGAGTTCGGGCAGCGCGTTGTCGACGCCCCGGTCGGCCGCGGCGTGGATGAGGTGGTCGATCGCCGCGATCTGTACGTCGACGGTGGCGTCGTCGCCCGGATAGCGGCCGGCGTCCACCTGGGGCGCGTACGTCGTCATGAACCCGGCGACGGCGTGCGAGAGCCAGCGGATCGCGACCGGCGCGAAGTCGGCCGCCTTCGCGTCCGCGCCGAGCAGCGCCGTCCCGTGCAGCCAGCCGGTGAACGTGGCCCACATCAGGCCGAGCAGGGCGACGTCGTACAGCGCGGCACGGCCCGGCTCGGCGCCCAGGTACAGCGGGTCGCCGAGTGCGGCGAGCGCGGGGCGGTGGGCCTCGAAGACGTCGCCCGAGCCGCTGTAGAGGAACATCATCTCCGGGGTCCCGACCCCCGGCGGCGTCGTCATGACCGCACCGTCGAGATAGCCGAGGCCCAGCGTGGCCGCCCACGCCGCCGTCTCGCCGGCCTGCTCGGGAGAGCCGGAGGTGAGGTTGACGAGGGCCTTGTCCGCGAGGCCTCCGGCGGCGACCGGGTCGAGGACGGTGTGCAGCGCCGGGTAGTCCAGGACGCAGGCCACGATCAACGGGGCGGCGGCGACGGCCTCTTCGGGGGTGGCGGCGAGCTTGGCACCCCCTTCGACGAGGGGCTTCGCCTTCTCGGGGGAGCGGTTCCAGACGGTGGTGGGGTGACCGGCGGCCAGGAAGGCGGCGGCGAGGGCGGCGCCCATGTTGCCGAGGCCGATGACGGTGACGGGGGTCTTGTGCGTGTTCATACGCACCACGCTCGCAGCGCGCGGCGGCACCGGACAGTGACAGCGATGACGCCGATCACCAAATTCCTGCCACGCCCCGCAAGCGCGTTCCGGAGGCTTACGCTCACCCCATGAGCGCTGGTTCCGTCGCGTTGGTCGTGACCGAGGAGATAGCGATCCCCTCCTGGGATCTGTACGAACTCAGCATCCCCTGCACGGTGTTCGGGAAGCCGCAGCCGGATCTGTCGGAGCACTGGTACGACTTCCGGCTGTGCAGCGCGTACCAGGGCGGGGGAGGGGGCGGGGGCGGCGGCACCGGAGCCGGAGCCGGGGACTTCGGGCTTTCGCTGCGTACCCCGTACGGCCTCGACGACCTCGTCGGCGCGGACACCGTCGTCGTGACGTCGGTCCCGGACGCCTGCGTCGACGACGGCGAACCGCTGCCGCCCGGTCTGGCCCCCGCCCTGCGCCGCGCGTACGAGGCGGGCGCCCGCATGGTCTCGCTGTGCACCGGCGCCTTCGCGCTCGCCGAGGCGGGGCTGCTCGACGGGCGGCGGGCCACCGCGCACTGGATGCACACGGCCCAACTGGCGGCGCGCTACCCGGAGGTGGAGGTCGACGACTCCGTCCTCTACGTGGACGACGGTGACATCCTCACCAGCGCAGGAGTCAGCGCGGGACTCGACCTGTGCCTGCATCTGGTCCGCCGCGACCTGGGCGCCCACGTCGCCAACCAGCTCGCCCGGCGGATGGTGGTGCCGGCCCACCGACCCGGCGGGCAGGCCCAGTTCATCGATCTCTCCGTGCCCGCGACGGACGACGAGGGACTGGCCCCCGTACTCGACTGGGCCCGCGCCCGCCTCGACCGCCCGCTGACCGTCGACGACCTGGCCCGGCAGGCGGCGATGAGCCCCCGCACCCTCTACCGCCGTCTCCAGGCCGCCACCGGCAGTACGCCCCTCCAGTGGCTGCTCGGCCAGCGCCTGGCCCGCGCCCAGAGCCTCCTGGAGTCGACGGACCTGCCGATCGAGCGGATCGGCGAACTCAGCGGCCTGGGCACGGCGAACAACCTCCGCCACCACTTCCTCAAGCAGGTGGGGGTGTCACCGGGGGACTACCGCAGGGCGTTCCCCAAGGCATTCCCCAAGGCACTCCCCAAGGCGTCGGGTGTCACTTCGCGCGCGGCTGGCTGAACCGCAGCATGTTCCCCGCGGGGTCGCGGAACGCGCAGTCGCGTACGCCGTACGGCTGGTCCATCGGCTCCTGGAGCACCTCGGCGCCGGACGCGCTGATCCGCTCGAAGGTGGCGTCGCAGTCGTCGGTGCGGAAGATGACGCCGCGCAGCAGCCCTTTGGCCATCAGCTCGGCGACCGCCTGCCGGTCGGCGTCCGTGGCGCCCGGGTCGGCCAGTGGAGGCTCGATGACGATCTCCACGTCGGGCTGCGCGGGCGAGCCGAGCGTCACCCAGCGCATCCCCTCGAAGCCGACGTCATTGCGGACTTCGAGACCGAGTACGTCGCGGTAGAAGGCGAGGGCCTTGTCGTGGTCGTCGACGGCGATGAAGCACTGGGAAAGCCTGATGTCGTCCATGTCCCTCACGCTAGGGACTGCCGTCGGCCGCCGCTTCTCCGTTCCTGACGGCGTCGGCCTGGTTCCCGGCCCCGGTCCCGGTCCCAGTCCCAGTCCCGGTCCCGGTCCCGTTCTTGACCGGCCGGGTGTGGATCTTGGCGACGCAGGCGGGGACCGCGGAGCCCTCCGCGTGGTCGCGGGCCCGGTAGGCGCTCGGGCTCTCGCCGACCAGCTCGGTGAACCGGGTGCTGAACGAGCCGAGCGACGTACACCCGACCTCCATGCACACGTCCGTCACGCTCATGTCGCCGAGCCGCAGCAGCGCCTTGGCCCGCTCGATCCTGCGGGTCATGAGGTAGCTGTACGGGGTCTCGCCGAAGGCGGTGCGGAAGCTGCGCGAGAAGTGCCCCGAGGACATCAGGGCGGACCGCGCGAGCGCCGCGACGTCCAGCGGCTGCGCGTAGTCGCGGTCGATCCGGTCGCGGGCCTGACGGAGTCGCACCAGGTCGGAGAGGGGAATTCGGGACACATCAGGATTATGACGCCGGTGGGTCCGGGTGTCAGTCCCCGTGTCAGAGGGCTGACAGACGGGTGACAGTCCCGGTCGCGATGGTCGGTGCATGAAAACTTCGGCGATCGCGGTCAGCGGACTGCGCAAGGCATATGGCGACAAGGCCGTACTGGACGGCATCGGTTTCGACGTACCCGAGGGATCGGTCTACTCCATGCTCGGCCCCAACGGGGCGGGCAAGACCACCACGGTCAACATCCTGACGACGCTCCTGAAGGCCGACGCGGGCACGGTGCGCGTCGCCGGGCACGACGTGGCCACCGGCACCCGGAAGGTGCGCTCGGCCATCGGCGTCACCGGGCAGTTCGCGGCGGTCGACGGGCTGCTCTCGGGCCGCGAGAACCTGCGGATGATGGCGGACCTCAAGCGCGTCCGCTCGGCGGGCAGCCTGGTCGACGGGCTCCTGGAGCGGTTCGACCTCGTGGAGTCGGCGGACAAGCTGACGGCGACCTACTCCGGCGGCATGCGGCGGAAGCTGGACCTGGCGATGACGCTGGTCGGCAGCCCGCGGATCATCTTCCTCGACGAGCCGACGACGGGCCTCGACCCGCGCAGCCGGCGCACGATGTGGCAGATCGTCCGCGAACTGGTCGCCGACGGCACCACCATCTTCCTCACCACGCAGTACCTGGAGGAGGCCGACGAGCTCGCCGACCGCATCGCGGTCCTGAGCGAGGGGAAGATCGCCGCCGAGGGTACGTCCGACGAGCTGAAGCGGCTCATCCCCGGCGGGCACGTACGGCTGCGGTTCACCGACCCGGCGGCGTACCGGTCCGCGGTCATCGCCCTCGGCGAGGTCACCACGGACGACGAGGCCCTCTCGCTGCAGATCCCGAGCGACGGCAGCCAGCGCGAGCTGCGCGCCGTACTCGACTGGCTGGACGCGCTCGGCATCGAGGCGGACGAGCTGACCGTGCACACCCCCGACCTCGACGACGTCTTCCTCGCGCTGACCGATCGCACCGCGGTGCCGGCCCCCGCGAACACGACCACGGACAAGAACACCACGGACAAGAACACGACCACGAAGGAGACCGCACAGTGAGCACCCTCTCGATCGCCCTCGCCGATTCGGCGACCATGCTGCGCCGCAACCTGAAGCACACGATGCGGAACCCGATCACGGTGTTCAACGCGGTCCTGTTCCCGATCGTGATGATGCTGATGTTCGTCAAGGTGTTCGGCGGCGGCTTCGACGTCGGCGTCCCCTACATCGACTACGCGACGCCCGGCCTGCTCGTGATGGCCGTCAGCTACGGCCTCGGGGCCACCGCGAGCGCCGTGAACTCCGACATGACCACGGGAGTCATCAACCGCTTCAAGGTCATGGACGTATCCCGCGGTGCCGTGCTGACCGGGCACGTCGTCGTCACCACCGTGCGCTGTCTGGTGGCCTGCGCGGCCATCATCGGGCTCGGTTTCCTGCTGGGCTTCGACCCCGCCGCGAACGCCGTCGAGTGGCTCGGCGTCATCGGTGTCGTCGTGCTGGTCAGCTTCGCGGCCAGCTGGCTCACCGTCGCCCTGGGCCTCGCCGCGAAGACCGCGGAGTCGGCGGGCCTGGCCACCGTGCCGCTGATCATGCTGCCGTTCCTGAGCAGCGCGTTCGTGCCCTCCGACACGATGGGCGCCGGCGTCCGGCAGTTCGTCGAGTACCAGCCCTTCACACCGATCATCGAGACCCTGCGCGGTCTGCTCGCGGGCGCCCCGCAGAGCGGCGACGTGATCGCGGCCCTCGCCTGGTGCGTCGGGTTCACGGTCGTCGGCTACGTGTGGGCGGTGTCGACCTTCAAGAAGCGAGCGTGACCTCGACCAGCGCGGGCCAGTCGGCCCGCGTCCCCTCCAGAGCCGCCTCGGCGAACTTCGTGTCGCCGAGGCGGCTTCGCGCCGCCCGCTCGATCCGGTCCACCTCCGGGTCGCAGCGGTTGCGCAGGCCGCGCAGGTCCGTGCTCGCCGCGAGCAGCCGTGCCGCCTGCTCGTGCTCGTCGTTGCGCAGCGCCAGGTCCGCGACGCCGACGAGCACCTGCGCGATCAGCTGGGGGTGTCCCGCGGCGGCCGCCGCCTCGCAGGCCGCCGCGCGGTGCGCACGGGACTCGCCGAGGTCGTCGCAGAGATAGCCGAGCAGGTCGTGCGTCATCGCGCGGATGTTGGCCTGCTCCGCCTCGTCGCCCAACAGGGCCGTAGCGAGGGCCAGTTGCTCGCGCGCCTCCTCCGGATCGCCGTCCCAGCGGGCGAGGTCCGACTTCGCGTAGGCGAGCAGGGCCAGCGCGCCCGGCCAGGTGACCCGCTCCGCGTACCGCTCCGCCTCGGCGACGGCCGCCGCCGCGGCTTCCTTGTCGCCGAGCAGCCAGTACAACTGCGCCTGCCGCGACCGCATCCGGATGATGTCCTCGGCGGTGCCGACCTCGGTGACGACCGCGATCGCCTGCTCGTAGTGCTCGCACGCCGTGGCGAACTCGCCGCGTGTGCCGATCCGTTCCGCGAGCTCGCTCAGGGCGAAGGAGATCCCGAACCGCTCGCCGAGCGCCCGGAACTCGCCGAGCGCCGCCTCCAGATACGCGTCCGCCTCGTGCCCGCCCTGGCCGAGGATGATCCGCAGCTTGCCCAGCTGAAGCCGGGCAAGGGCGCGCACCCACGGGTCGGCGTCGTCGAGCAGCGGTGCGAACGCGTCCGGGGTCTCGTGGTCCTCCAGCATCCGTACGAGCGGTGTGACGAGGCCGAGCGCGGGGTGGCGGCGCCGGCTGTGCAGGCTGCGCCGACCGAACTCGTGCGCCTTGCGGATCCACTCCGCGGCCCGGTGCTCGTCGCCCAGGCCGGAGGTCATGAACATCACCACGAGTCCGTACACCGTGGCCCGGACGTCGTCGTCCACCTCGCCCGGCACCTCGGTGGCCGCGGTGATCAGCTCCATGCCCTCGGTCCGGTGCCCGCCGAGCCACCAGTACCAGCCCGCGCCCGCCGCGAGCCGCATCGCCGCCTGTGCCTCGCCTGCCGCGAGCGCGCCGCGCAGCGCGGCGCCGATGTTGTCGTGCTCGGCGTCGAGCACGGCCAGCCACTCCAGCTGCTCGGCGCGGCGCAGATACGGCTCGGCGGTCTCGGCGAGCTCCGTGAAGCAGTCGAGGTGCGCGCGCCGCGCGAGCTCCGACTCCCCTGCCTCCGCGAGCCGTTGACCGGCGTACTCCTGGATGGTGCCGGTCATCCGGTAGCGGGGCGCGGCGTCGCCCTCGGCGCGCAGCAGGGACTTCTCGGTGAGCGCGGTGAGCAGTTCCAGTACGTCTTCTCCGGCGAGCGCCTCGCCTTCTCCGTCCCCGGCGATCGCCTCGTCGTCCCGGTCGAGCGCCTCGTCGGAGCAGACCCGCTCGGCCGCCTCCAGGCTCGCCCCGCCGGAGAACACCGAGAGCCTGCGCAGGACCGTCCGTTCGGCGTCGGTGAGCAGCTCCCAGCTCCAGTCGACGACCGCGCGCAGCGTCTTGTGCCGGGGCAGCGCGGTGCGGCTGCCGCTGGACAGGAGGCGGAAGCGGTCGTCGAGGCGGTGCGCGAGCTGGTCGACGGACATGGTGCGCAGCCGGGCGGCGGCCAGTTCGATGGCCAGCGGCATTCCGTCGAGGGCCCGGCAGACACGCACCATCGTGGCCGTGGTGCGGGCGTCGGTGGGCAGGTCCCTGCGTACGGCCCCGGCCCGGTCCCGGAGCAGCCGGACGGCGGGCGAGGCCTCGATCTCGGCGGGGCTCGCGCCCGCGTCCGGGAGGGCGAGCGGCTCGACGGGCCACAGCGCCTCGCCGGTGATGCCGAGCGGTTCGCGGCTCGTCGCGAGGATCCGCAGCCGCCGGCACTCGCCGAGCATCCGGTGGGCGAAGACCGCGGCGGACTCGATGAGATGCTCGCAGTTGTCCAGGACGAGCAGCGTCTCGCGCTCGCGGACCGCGGCGATGAGACGGTCCGTCAGCTCGGCGTTCGGGGAGTTGCCGAGCAGGGTGTCGCGCAGGCCGAGCCCGGAGAGCGTCGCCTGCGCCACGTCGCCGTCCGGGCCGACGGCGGCGAGCTCCACCATCCAGGCACCGTCCGGCATTTCGGCGATCAGCGTGCGGGCGGTCTCGGTGGCGAGGCGGGTCTTTCCGGAGCCGCCGGGGCCGATCAGCGTGGTGAGCCGGTGATCGGCGACGAGTTCGCGTACGGCGGTGACGTCGGCGCCCTTGCCCACGTACGTGGTCAGCTCGGCCCGCAGATTGCTCCTGCGTTCCTCTTCGCGCCGGGGCGCCAACTCGCCCCGCAGCAGGGCGACATGAAGTTCGGAGAGTTCGGGCGAGGGGTCGACGCCGAGCGCGTCGGCGAGGGCCTCCCTCGTCCGTTCGTAGACGAGAAGCGCCTCGCTGTCGCGGCCGGCGGCGGCGAGGGCGCGCAGCAACGCGGCGACGAGCCGCTCCCGTATCGGATGGGCGGCCACCAGGTCGGTCAGCTCGGTGACCAGCTCCGCGCCGCGCCCGAGGGCGACCTCCGCCTCGCACCGCTCCTCGGTGGCGGTCAGCCGCAGCGCCTCAAGGCGTCCGGC
Organism: Streptomyces sp. NPDC050658; assembly: GCF_044457025.1. Classification (NCBI taxonomy): domain Bacteria; kingdom Bacillati; phylum Actinomycetota; class Actinomycetes; order Kitasatosporales; family Streptomycetaceae; genus Streptomyces; species Streptomyces sp. NPDC050658. The sequence continues at coordinate 281,064 of NZ_JBITGM010000011.1, read as the reverse complement.
GGCGGCATCGAACGCGGCGCTGTCCTGCAACCCGACATCTTGCAGGGCCGTGCCGCGCCACAACTCCAGGGCCTCGCGCAGCAGTCGTACCCGCCGGGACGCGTCCTCGGCGGCGGACTGGCCCGCGACGACCAGGCGCTCGAACCGCACGGCGTCGACGGCTTCGGGCTCCACCAGCAGGCGGTAGCCGTCGGTCTGCCCCTCGATGACCCCGGCCGGCAGCAGCTTCCGCAGCCGGGAGACCAGGCGTTGCAGGGCGTTCGTCGCGTCGACGGGCGGCTGCTCGCCCCAGATCCAGTCGACGAGCGCCGCCTTGGGGACGGCGTGACCGGGCCGGAGCGCGAGGGCGACGAGCAGCCCGCGCAGCCTCGCCCCCGGCACCTCGGCCGGTACGCCGTCGTCCGTACGCACCTCGAATGGACCCAGGATCCCGATCTGCATCCGCTGAGTCTGCCACGGCGGTGCCCGGTCAGGCGGCGTCGATCGCCTCGGTGATCTTGCGGGCCATCGCGGTCATGGTGGGGCTGGGCTCGTCCTTCTTGTAGGTACGGGCGGCGGCCTCGATGGCGACGGCGATGGTGGCCCGGAAGTTGTCGGCCTCGGCGGGTGCCTGCTTCTTGAGCAGGGCCATGGCGGCGGTCAGCGCCGGAAGCACCTGGTCGGCGAGTGCGGCCACGGTCTTGCCGTCCAGGTTCTGCGGCTTCGACTTCTCGGCGAGCACATGCCCGACGAGCCCGGTGGCTGAGCCGAGGGCGATGGAGGCGTGGGTGGCGATCTTGTGCGGGGACCCGGCGGCGTCGGCGGCGGCGAGCAGCGAGATGGCGCCGTAGGCGGCGGTGCGCAGGGTGTTCTTGTCCTGGTCGGCGAGGATGACGGACATGGTGGGCTCCTTCTGAAGGGGGGAGGGACCGCTTGCTGGAAGCGGCCCCTCGCCGGCTGATGCCCCTACATTCCCGACCGCGGCTGTCACCCGCCTGTCAGCCCTCTGACACGACGTCTGTCACCGGAGTTCAGTCGCCGAGGAGCCCAGTCGCCGAGGAGCCCAGTCGCCGAGGAGTTCGGTCGCGGAGGAGTTCGGCGACGTGGGCGTAGGAGGCGTCTCCGTAGCCGGCCGTCAGGCCCCGTCCGGCGATCTCGTGGGCGGCGGAGATGACCGTGCTGTCGATGCCCCGGCCGCGGGAGGCGTCCAGGACGTGGGACATGATGGCCGCCGCCGAACGGAGGTTGGAGCCCCCGGCGGGATAGCTGCCGGTGTCGACCTGCTCGGCGAAGGCGTCGATCACATCGGGCAGCAGACCGGCGACTCCCTTGGCGTAGGGGGCCAGTTCGCGGGCGGTGACGCCCTCCGCCCCGGCGAGGGCGAAGGCGTGGACGACGCCGGTCAGCGCCGTCCAGAAGATGTCGAGCAGCGCGACGTCGTGCGCCCCCGCGCGGCCCGGGTCGGTACCCAGGTGCACACAACTGCCCCCGATGGCCTGGAGGGTGGCGCGGTGACGCTCGTACACGTCGGCCGGACCGCTGTGGAAGACCAGGGTGGACGAACCGCCGACAAGGTACGTCGGAACCATGATCGCGCCGTCGAGATAGTCGATGCCGTGCGATGCGGCCCACTCGGCGGTCGCGCGGGCGTCGTCCGGGGTGCCGGCGGTGAGATTGACCAGGGTGCGGCTCTTGAGCGCGGCGGTGTGCGGGGCGGTGACGGCGCGGACGGCGTCGTAGTCAAGGACGCAGACCACGACGAGATCGCTCGCCGCGATGGCGTCGGCGGCGCTCGCGGCTTCGACGGCACCGTTCTCCACCAGGCTGTCGGCGCGGCCCGGGGTACGGTTCCACACGGTTGTCGGATGGCCCGCGGTCAGGAAAGCGGACGCCAGGGCGCGGCCCATCGGGCCGAGGCCGAGAACGGTGACGGGGGAGGCGGGCATGGAGGACTCCAAGGTCGTGACGGTGACCGATCCGCACACGTGCGGGATGGGCGTGGCCGTCGGGGCGTTCGAGGGCAAGTGGAAGTCGTTCGTGATGTGGGCGCTGTCCGACGGCCCGCGCCGTTTCGGCGAGACCAGACGTCTGGTGACCGGCATCAGCGAGAAGGTGCTGACCCAGCAGCTCCGGGAACTCCAGGCGGACGGGATCGTGCACCGCCGGGACCACGGCGAGATGCCGCCACGGGTCGAGTACTCACTGACGGAACACGGCCGTCGGCTCTACGAACTGCTGGAACAGCTCTCCGCCTGGGGCCTGGACCAACTGGCCGCGAGGGGAGGGTCGATGACGGACGAGGGGCTTGGCGCGCCGCCAACAGGCTCTCCGGGCATCGGCTCTTGATCAAGTACGTACTTTGAGGTACGTGTCTGGCCCTTCGGGCATGGGTCCGGTCCCGCCCCCCCGACGTGGCGTGGCGCACTTTTGCAAGCAGGTGCTTGCAATAGTTAGCAGGGGTGGGGCAGGGTTGGCGTATGGCATCACTCAACGTCGGCAATCTCGGTGAGTATCTGCGTGAGCAGCGGCGCAACGCGCAGCTGTCGCTGCGGCAGCTCGCCGATGCCGCCGGGGTGTCCAATCCGTATCTGAGCCAGATCGAGCGCGGCCTGCGCAAGCCGAGCGCCGATGTGCTGCAGCAAGTGGCCAAGGCGCTGCGGATCTCCGCCGAGACCTTGTACGTCCGGGCCGGGATCCTCGACGAGAAGGAGCGGGACGAGCTGGAGACGCGCGCCGTCATCCTCGCCGACCCGTCCATCAACGAACGGCAGAAGCAGGTGCTGCTGCAGATCTATGAGTCGTTCCGCAAGGAGAACGGCTTCGAGGTCTCCGCATACGTCGATGACGTCGATGACGTGGATGCCACCGATGACGGGCCCCGCACGGCCGACGGCAGTGCTGCCGATCCCAAGGACCACCCCTCAAGCTGACGCGAATCCGGGAGGACTCTCGCCATGGCCATCAAGGACGACCTGTACAAGACCCTCAGCGACCCGACCCCGGCGTACTTCGCCGCCGGTACCGCCGACCTGGCGTACCAGCAGGCGAAGAAGGTGCCCGGGCTCGTCGAGCAGCTGATCGCCGAGGCCCCGGCCCGGATCGACGCCGTGCGCAACACCGACACCAAGGCCGTCCAGGACAAGGCCGCCGCCCGCGCCAAGGAGGCGCAGGCGACCCTTCAGGCCAAGGTCAACGAGTTCATCGGCACCCTCGACACCGACCTGAAGAAGCTCGGGGAGAGCGCCCAGGACCTGGCGCTGCGCTCGGTCGGCGTCGCCGCCGAGTACGCCGTCAAGGCGCGCGAGAAGTACGAGGAGGTCGCCGAGCACGGTGAGCAGGCCGTGAAGACCTGGCGCGGCGAGGCCGCCGAGGAGATCTCCGAGCTGGCCGACGCCGTCGAGCCGGACGAGGAGAAGGCCTCGGAGCCGAAGGCCGCCGCCTCTCCCGCTCGCAAGCCCGCCGCCAAGAAGGCTCCGGCCAAGAAGACCGCCGCCAAGAAGACCACGCCGCCCGCCGGCTAGGGGCGCGGTACCGCTGTCGTCGTGTGGGCGGGCCGGGCACTCTCGGAGTGCCCGGCCCGTTCTCCGGGTAGCGGGTACGGTGTCCGCGTACTGAAGACCCTCAAGACTCTCAAGGCCGTCAAGAGCCGAGACTGGTGGTGGACGTTGTGCTGATGCAGGGGTTCGCGAACTTCATGTGGCTGCTGTCGTTGGCCCTGATCGCCTTCAGCGGGTTCGCGCTCATCGACGCGGCCGTGCGACGTGAGGACGCCTATCGCGCCGCGGACAAGAAGACCAAGCCGTTCTGGCTGATCATCCTCGGGCTCGCCTTCATCGTGAACCTGATCTTCAACATCCTGTCGTTCCTGCCGATCATCGGGCTCATCGCGACCATCGTCTACATGGTCGACGTCCGGCCCGCCCTGCGGCAGATCACCGGCGGTGGCGGCGGTGGCCGCCGCGGCTCCAGCAGCGACGGTCCTTACGGGCCGTACAACGGCGGGCGGTAAGGACCGTCGGGGCGGGTTCTACCGGTCCCTGTCCAGGAGCAGTACGGCCACGTCGTCCGTGAGGTCCCCGCCATTGAGGTCTCGGACCTCGTTGACCGCCGCCTCAAGCAGCTCGTCGCCCCGCAGGCCCGCCGCGAGCTGGCGGCGCACCATCTCCACCATGCCGTCCTGGCCCAGGCGCTGGTTTCCCTCGCCGATGCGGCCCTCGATCAGGCCGTCCGTGTAGAGCATCAGGCTCCACTTGCCGCCGAGCTCCACCTGGCGGCGCGGCCAGCGGGCGTTCGGCAGCAGGCCGAGCGCGGGGCCGCTGTTCTCGTACGGAAGCAGCTCGGCCAGGCGCCCGTCGCGGGCGATCAGCGGCGACGGGTGGCCGGCCAGGCAGAGCCCGGCCCGGCGCCCGTCGGGGGCGATGTCGACCGTGCAGAGCGTCGCGAAGATCTCGTCGTCGGCGCGCTCGTGCTCCAGGACCTTCTGCAGGGTGGAGAGCAGCTCGTCGCCGCACAGGCCCGCGAACGTCAGCGTCCGCCACGCGATGCGCAGCTCCACGCCGAGTGCCGCCTCGTCGGGGCCGTGGCCGCAGACGTCGCCGATCATGACGTGCACGGAGCCGTCGGGGGTGCGCACCGTGTCGTAGAAGTCGCCGCCGAGCAGCGCGCGCGAGCGGCCCGGACGGTAGCGGGCCGCGAACCGCAGCGGGGAGCCGTCGAGCAGCGGCGTCGGCAGCAGGCCGCGCTCCAGGCGGGCGTTCTCCTGGGCCCGAAGCCGCGACTCCGTCAGCTGGCGCTGGGCCGCGTCCGCGCGCTTGCGCTCCACGGCGTACCGGATGGCGCGGCTCAGCAGCCGCTCGTCCAGCTCGTCGCGGAAGAGATAGTCCTGGGCGCCGACGCGCACCGCCTCGGCGCCGCGCTCGGAGTCGCCGTTCGCGGTGAGCGCGAGGACGGCGTGCCGGGGCGCGATGCGCAGCACGTGCTTCAGCGTGGCCAGCTCGTCGGTCTCCGCGTCGGGAGCGGTGCTCGCGCCGCCGGTCGCGCCGGTCAGGGCGAGGTCGAGCAGGATGCAGTGCACGTCGTCGGTGAGCAGCCGCTCGGCCTCGGTGAGGTTGCGGGCGGTGCGGATGCGGATGGGCTTGCCCGCGGAGTCGAGGAGCGCGGGGACGCCCAGCGAGCCCGCCGGGTCGTCCTCGATCACCAGGAGGCTGATTCCGTTGCCGCCTGCCGTCTGCTCTGTCGGTCGTTCGGGTGCGCCCACGTCGGCTGACGCGGGTGCGGTCGTCGGCAGAGCGTGAGCCTGACCGCCTTCCGCGGCCGGGATCGCCCTCTGCCGCGGTATGGGTACGGGCATGGCTTGGGTTCCTTCCCTCCCCCCGAGGGCATGGTGGAGCGCGGTTGCGCACTCCACCGACGGGGACCATAGCGTTAGCCGAGGCTCGATTGGAATGCCGAGCGGCAAACAGCCACCGTCATATGCCGCATGTAGGGCCGCATTTGGGCACGGTCACTTCCACGGGGGATGACGAACATCACGCCGCGGGGGTTGAGCGCGGGGCGCGGGGGTGCGGTGGGTCACATGACCTACGGCACAGGGGCGCCGCGGGGCTGACGCACCGCACAGGGCCTGTCACTCGGGGGGCCTGCGTGAGCGGCCGGACGGCCTGCCTGTCGGGCCGGACGGCTCGGCTGTGGGGCCGGGCGGCTCGGCTGTGGGGCCGGGCGGCTTACTTGTCCGGCCGGACGACCCCGAGAATCTTCATCGAGCCAGCGCCCGCGATGGTGACATGGCGTCCGGGGCGCGGCGCGTGCACGATCGCGCCGTCTCCCAGGTACATCCCGACATGGCTGGCGTCCTGGTGATAAATGATCAGGTCACCGGGGCGCATGTTCTTGATGTCGATGCGCGGCAGTTGCTTCCACTGCTCCTGCGACGTACGCGGAATGCCCTTGCCCGCGGCGGCCCAGGCCTGGGAGGTGAGCCCCGAGCAGTCGTACGAGGAAGGGCCCTCGGCACCCCACACGTACGGCTTCCCGATCTGGTCGGTGGCGAACTTGACGGCCTTCTTGCCCTGCCCGGTCGCCTTGCCGTTGATGTCCTTCAGGACGCCCGAACTCAGCCACGCCGTCTGCTTCTTGAGGGCGGCCTCCTCCTCGAGCTTCCGGAGCCGCTCGCGCTCCTTCTTCTCGAGCTTGGACTCCATCTTCTCGGCGGCCTCGATCTTCTTCTTGATCTTCTTCTTGGCCTCGGCCTTCGCCTTGCGGTTGGACTCCAGCTTCTTCCACTGGGCCGTGGCGTCCTTGGCGTAGATCCGCAGGTCCTCCTGGGTCCGCTCCAGCTCCGTCAGCATGCCCTTGGTGGCCTTCTCGCCCTGCCGCATCCTTCCTGCGCCGTCCAGGAAGTCCTGCGGGTCGTCGCTGAGCATCAGCTGGGCCTCGGAGGGCATTCCGCCGCTGCGGTACTGGGCGCGGGCGGCGGCCCCGGCGCGGGACTTGAGTTTCTCGAGCTTGTGCTGGCCCTTGGTGATGGAGCGGGCGAGCTTCACGATGTGCTGCGACTGCTTCTTCGACTTCTCTTCCGCCGCGTTGTACGCGTCCGTGGCGACGCCCGCCTCGTGGTAGAGGCGGTCGATCTCCTTGCGTACGTCCTCAAGGGACTTGGTCTTGCCGGGCGTTGGCTCCGCCGGGCTCGCGTAGGCCGCGCCGGGTGTGGTCAGCACCGTCACCGCGCAGATCAGCGCCATGCCAGCCATCGTCGAACTCCGCCTGCCGGTCACGTCCCGCCTCCCCCAAAACTGATTTACCGTCAGTAACTTGTGGTCGCCACCGGGATGGTGCCATGTCCGCGCGCAATACGACAGAGCGCGTCCGCAACTCCGATCCTCTTGTCCCTCTCCTGTGACGAACGGCACTCGAAGATCGTTCCCCGCAGGTCAGGGGGTATGCGGGGCGTGCGGGCGAGCGGAATCCTTTCCGGCGCCGGCGGCTGTCACGCCTGACGGGGTGCCAGAGCCTCCCACCGCACCGTCACTTCGCCCTGCCGCCAGCGCGCCGGGCGGTCCACCACCGGCCAGTCCGCGGTGAGGTCCCGCACCGTCCTGATCCACCGCTGGCGCGCCCCGTACGAGGCGTAGGGGGCCGCAGCCGCCCACGCCCGGTCGAAGTCGCGCAGGAAGGCGTGCACCGGCTCACCCGGCACGTTCCGGTGGATCAGCGCCTTCGGCAGCCGCTCGGCGAGGTCGGACGGCCGGTCCAGGGAGCCGAGGCGGGTCGCGAAGGTCACCGTGCGCGGACCCTCGGGGCCGAGCGCTACCCAGACGTGCCGCCGCCCGATCTCGTCGCAGGTCCCCTCCACGAGCAGCCCGCCGGGCGCCAGCCGCGCGCGCAGCCGCTCCCACACGGCGGCGACCTGTTCCTCGTCGTACTGCCGCAGGACGTTCGCCGCCCGGATCAGCACGGGGCGGCCGGGCAGCGGGACCTCGAAGCCGCCGTGCCGGAAGGAGAGCCCCTCGCGTTCGTACGGCTTCGCGGCCGCGACCCGCGCCGGATCGATCTCGACGCCGACCACGCGCGCGTGCGGCGCGGCGGTGCGCAGCCGGACGAGCAGCTCGACGGCGGTCCAGGGCGCGGCCCCGTAGCCGAGGTCGACGGCCACCGGGTCGGGCGTACGCCGCAGCTCGGCGCCGTGCGTCGCGGCGATCCAGCGGTCCATGCGGCGCAGCCGGTTCGGGTTGGTGGTCCCGCGGGTCACCGTTCCCACGGGGCGGGAAGGGGTGCGGGAGGCCATGGGGGCAAGGGTATGCGCCGGTGACGGGCGGCATCCCTTGAGCGCCGATGGGGGAACGGTTGAGCCCGACTCGGCAATGATTTGGCAAAGAGGAAATGGAGTTGCGTCTTCCGATGTTCTCCCTCTGGAGGACCGTGCTCCGGACGACCCGGTACGCCCTCCGTCAAGCCATGCCCGTGCGCGCAAGGAGGACCGCCACGTGAGCCAGTATGTGACCAGGCTCGGCCGTCGCTCTCCGGCAGCGCCCGCCAGGCTCCGGCTCCCGGGCTCGCACCGCCGACCGCGCCGCGTCGCGATGCTCAGCGTGCACACCTCCCCGCTGCACCAGCCCGGCACGGGCGACGCGGGCGGCATGAACGTCTACATCGTCGAGCTGGCCAAGCGCCTCGCGGCGATCAACGTGGAGGTCGAGATCTTCACGCGGGCCACGACGGGCGCGCTGCCGCCGTCGGTCGAGCTGGCTCCCGGCGTCCTGGTGCGGCACGTGGACGCGGGCCCCTACGAGGGCCTGGCCAAGGAGGAGCTGCCCGCCCAGCTCTGCGCCTTCACGCACGGCGTGATGCAGGCCTGGGCAGGCAACCGCCCCGGCCACTACGACCTGGTGCACTCCCACTACTGGCTCAGCGGCCACGTCGGCTGGCTGGCCGCCGAGCGCTGGGGTGTGCCGCTGGTGCACGCCATGCACACGATGGCCAAGGTCAAGAACGCGGCGCTCGCGGACGGCGACACTCCGGAGCCGGCCGCCCGCGTCATCGGCGAGACCCAGATCGTGCGCGCCGCCGACCGGCTCATCGCCAACACCGCCGAAGAAGCCGACGAGCTGGTACGGCACTACGAGGCCGAGGCCGGCAAGGTGGCCGTGGTCCACCCCGGCGTGAACCTCGACCGCTTCCGCCCCGGCGACGGCCGTGCGGCCGCCCGGCACCGCCTCGGCCTCCCGCAGGACGCGCTCGTCCCGCTCTTCGCGGGCCGTATCCAGCCCCTGAAGGCGCCGGACGTCCTCCTCCGTGCGGTCGCCGTGCTCCTGGACCAGCGTCCCGAGCTGCGGTCCAACATCGTCGTACCCGTCGTGGGCGGGCCCAGCGGCAGTGGCCTCGCCAAGCCGGAGGGCCTGCAGAAGCTGGCCGCCAAGCTGGGCATCGCGGACGTGGTGCGCTTCCAGCCGCCGGTGGGCCAGGAGCAGCTCGCGGACTGGTTCCGCGCGGCGTCGGTCCTGGTCATGCCGTCCTACAGCGAGTCCTTCGGCCTGGTCGCGATAGAGGCGCAGGCGGCCGGTACGCCGGTGCTCGCGGCGTCGGTGGGCGGCCTTCCGGTCGCGGTCCGCGACGAGACGACCGGTTTTCTGGTCTCCGGCCACGAACCGGCCCACTACGCGCGCGTGCTCCGCGATTTCGCCGAGAACCCCCACCTCGTGGACCGCATGGGCGCGGCGGCCGCGCGGCACGCCGAGTCCTTCGGCTGGGACACGGCGGCGTCCGCCACGGCGGACGTGTACACGGCGGCGATGCATGAGCATCGGCGTCGCGTACGCTCGCATCATGGCTGATCAGGCTGGTGCGGCGGAGACGGTGACAGCGGCGGGGACCGTTGAGGCGCAGTCCGCTGCGGCGACTGCGGTCGCGACCATCGAGCGGGCGCTGGACGAGGCGGAACTCGAGTGGGAGAGCCCGGAGAGCGGCTCCTTCGTGGTGAAGCTGCCGGGTACGCGCAAACTGTCGACGACGCTCTCCCTGAAGGTCGGCAACCACGCGCTGTCCCTCATGGCATTCGTGGTGCGCTGCCCCGACGAGAACCACGACGCGGTGCACCGCTGGCTCCTTGAGCGCAACCTCCGCCTCTACGGCGTGAGTTACGCCATCGACTCCCTCGGCGACGTCTACCTCACCGGAAAGCTGCCGCTCGCCGCGGTCACTCCGGAGGAGGTCGACCGGCTCCTCGGCTCGGTCCTGGAGAACGCGGACGGCCCCTTCAACACGTTGCTGGAGCTGGGTTTCGCGTCGGCGATCCGCAAGGAGTACGCGTGGCGGGTGTCGCGGGGCGAGTCCACGCGGAACCTGGACGCGTTCAGCCATCTGACCCGGCGGGACTAGCCGGCCACGGCTGCCGCCGACAGGAGCGTCGCGGCCGCGAGGCTGCCCCAGAGGGCGGTGGGGCCGTGCGGCGCGAGTGTGGTGATGACGGCGGGGGAGACGGCCAGGCCGAAGCCGGTGGAGAGCTCGAAGCGGGCGAGGGTACGCCCCATGAGCCGGGCCGGGGCCAGGTGCGTGACGAGCGCGGTGGCGCTGCCCGCGTAGATGATCTCGCCGAGGGTGCAGACCACGGAGACGGCGGCCACGGCCGGGGCGCCCCAGCCTCCCTCTCCCAGTGAGGCGGCGGCGAGGAATCCGACGTACGACAGGGAGAGCACGACCCCGGCCAGGGCCAGTACCGTGCGCCGGGCGTACCGGCGGGACAGCAGGACGGTGACCGGGACCTGGAGGGTGACGACCAGGACCGTGTTGGCGACGAAGATGGCGGCCGACCACATCGGGGACGCGTGCAGCTGGGTCACCAGGATCAGGGGGAGCGCGATCTCGGGGACGTTGAGACAGAAGGCGTAGATGATGTTGGCGGTCAGGAGCTTGCCCAGGCGGGGGGTGGGTTCGGCTGGGGCGGTGCCTTCCGCCGGGGCTTCGGCCGGGGAGGCCGGCTCGGCCCGGAGGCGGACCGACCACGCCAGGCCGGCCGCGGCCAGATACGCGACCCCGGTGACCGCTGCCAGCGCCTGAAGCGCGGCGGCGCCGCCGGCGAGGCAGACGGTGGCGACGAGGGCCCCGGCGCCCATGCCGGCGTTGCGCAGGGCGCGGCCCGCGGCGAGTGCGGCGTCACGCTCCTTGCCGTGGGCGACCGTGGCGACGAGTGCCGCGTGGGCGGCGGGCCAGGCCTGGTTGCCGATGCCGAGGAAGAGGGCCGCCGCGGAGAAGAGCCAGATGTGCCCGGCGGGGGCGGCGAGCAGCAGGGCCACGCCGAGGACCCGGACCAGCATCGACGCGGCGACGACGGTGCTGCGGGCGCCCCGGTCGAGCCACCGCCCCACCGCGGGCATGCAGATCAGCCCCGCGACGATGGCGACGGTCATGGCGGCGCCGGTGGCGGGCGCGGACAGCTTCAGGACGGCCACTCCGTAGAGCAGCAGAAAGGGCCGCAGCAGCCCGGTGCCGAGCGCGTCGACGGCGAGGGCGAGGGCATATCGGGGTCCTCCGGAGGCGTGCAGGAGGGCGCGGGGGCGGATCTTGGTCGGGGTTGCCATGGCGCCAACGGTGGGGGCGGTGGCCGGACTTGGGACGACGCTTGACGGGGATCGTCAAGCGGGGCGGTGGTCGGGGGAGGTGGGGCGATGATGCGGGCGGCCACTGTCGGCGCGCCGCTGTCGGAACGCTGCTGTCGGTGCGCCGCCGCTGGCGGGGCGGTGTCCCGCGGGGAGCCGTTGTGGAGGCGTTCCGGCTGGGGAGTGGTTGTACCCCCGGACCGCCCCGTCGGTGATGATGCCGATGTGACCTTGAGGATCGACATCAGCGGGCTGCCCGCCCCGCGCGAGCGCCTGCGCTTCGCCGCGTCCCCGCTGGCCGAGCTGACCGCCATGCTGCACGTGCTGGCCGAACCGGGGCATCACCCGCAGCTCGCCGACTGGGCCACGGACGTCTGGGCCGGGCTCTCGCCGGAGCTGGCCGAGCGGCTGCGGGAGGCGGAGTGCCTCTGGCGGTCGTCGCAGGCCGACTTCCTGATCCCCGCCCGGCCCCGTCCCACCCTCGCCGAGGAGCTGGACGACGTGGACCGGATCGACGACGCGGCGTATGTGACCGCCGCCCTCGTCACCACCTGCGGCAGCAACCAGCTCCACTCCGAGGCGTCTTCACCTCTCACCGACCCCGCCGCTCGCGGACGCGCCCTGGAGCTGGCCCAGGCCCGCGGCCCCCGCCAGGAAACCTTCGCGGAACGGCTCCTCACCGACCCGGCGGCCGTCCGCGCCCGCGTGCGCCAGACCCTCGAACAGTGCGCGGCGGCCTTCTTCGACGCCGCCTGGGCGGACGTCGCCGTACGCGTCGCCACCGATCTGCGCCTCAAGAACGACCTGCTGAAGCGGCACGGCACCGAGGCCGCGCTCGCCTCCGTGTCCGGCGCGGTGACCCTCGCGGCAGACGGCGGCCACATCGTCGTGGACAAGCTCCAGGACAAGGCGACCACCGCCCGCGACACAGCCGTCACCTTCATCCCCAGCGTCTTCAACCGCCCGCACCTGGTGGCCGTCCACGCACCGGGCTGGCAGCCGGTGGTGCAGTACCCGGTGGCCGAGCCGGGCCCCGCGCAGCCCGTATCCCTGGAGACGGTCACCCTGCGCCTGGAAGCCCTGGCCCATCCCGTACGACTGCGACTCCTCCGCACGCTCGCACGCGGCCCGCACACCACCGGTGAGCTGGCCCACGCCTGGGAACTCTCGCTCCCGGAGGTCTCCCGCCACCTCGCGGTCCTGCGCCGTGCGGGCCTGCTCACGACGCGGCGCCACGGCCGCTACGTACGCAACACGCTCAATCTGCCCGAACTGACCGCACTGGGCGGGGACTTGCTGGCGGCGGTCCTGCGCTGAGCCGAAACCGGGCATCGTGCGCTGAGCCGAAACCGGGCATCGTGCGCTGAGCCGAGCCGGCCGTCCCGCGCTGAGCCGGACCGTCAGGCCGCCGGGCACAGCGCCGCGGCGTCCGCCGGCGCCGATGCGCGGGCCACGGTCGCGGGCACGGGGCGGGCCACGGCCACCTTCCGCGAGCGCCCACGCCGCGCGAACACGACGAGCCGCAGCACCACGAACCGCGCCACCCCGGTCAGCGCGGAGGCGGACAGGTAGACGACCTGTTCGAGCACCGCACCGGGCGCCGCCACCAGCTGCTGCAGGGCGAACATCGCCACGCATGTCACCGCGTACGCGACCGCCGCCGACCCGGCCGACTGCGTGTGCTGGCGCCACGTGGCGCGCCCGCCCGCGCCGAAGGTGAAGCGGGCGTGCAGCTCGGTGGCGAGCAGCGTGGAGACCACGGTGATCAGTGCGTTGGCCAGCGCCCACGGAATCCAGGAGGCGAGGCCCGCCACGGCGAAGCTGGAGGCCAGCCCCACCCCGCCGCCGCAGAGCACGAAGCGGGCGAAGGCGGTGACGGCACCGGGCGCCGACTGCGGCTGGCTCTGTGCTGTCTCCATGATCCGACCCACCCCTTTGATGTCTCACGGCCTCGTTGGTGATGCCATCATGGCACAGAGGTGGCGCCATGTGGCGCCATTATTCAAAAACGTGGCGCCAGGGGGTGTGCGGAGCTGCGGGCGTCGCAGCGCACCTTCCCCGGGCGCCCGACCCGTGGCATGCTCACGCCCCGACGTAGATATGAACGACGTTCACATCCATGGAAGGCGAGGCGGCGACATGGGCATGCAGCACCCCAGCAGACGTGGCGTACTGGGCGGCGCGATAGCCGTGGCGGCGACGGCGGTGGCGGGCACGGGCGGCACCGCATGGGCGGGCTCCCGCCAAACCCCGGCCCTGTGGCGCGAGTTCACCGCCGCCCCCTGCACCCACCCCCAGATCCCGTACATCGCCCGTTCCGGTGCCTACGCCGGCACCCGCCGCCTCCCCCGCCGCAAGGTCGTCGCCGACGTGACGGACTACGGAGCCGTCCCGGACGGCACGACGGACGCGGCCCCCGCGATCAACCGAGCGCTGGCCGAAGCCGGCGCGAACGGCGGCGGCACCGTCCTCGTCCCACCGGGCACGTACCGCGTCGACGACGTGATCCGCATCGCCCACGACAACGTCGTGCTCAGAGGCGCGGGCAGCACCGCCACCACCCTCATCGCCACCAAGAACCTGACCGAACTGATCGGCCCCTACGGCTCCCGCTACGGCGGCGACAAGTCCAGCTGGTCCTGGGCCGGCGGCCTCATCTGGCTCTGCCCGGCGGCCCGTTGGGAGTCCCTGACCGCCGCCATCAAGGCCAAGGACTGGCCCTTCGAGGGCTGGACCGGCAACAAGCGCGACGAGTGGCGGACCCTCACCACGATCGCGGCCCCCGCCGCCCGAGGCGACCGCACCCTGAAGGTCACGGACGCCTCCCGCCTCCACAAGGGCGACCTGATCCTGCTCCGCCTCGCGGACGACGCGGACCACACGCTGCTGCGGCACATGGCGGGGGACGGTCCGGGCCCGGCGGCGTACACCTGGGACGACAAGACGAAGCTCACGTCGTACGTGCCGTACGAATGGCCGGTACGGGTCACTTCAGTAAGAAGAGACGCGGTACGAGGTCACGCGGTCACCCTGGAACGCCCCCTCCCCCTGGACGTACGCCCGGAATGGGACCCCCGCCTCACCACCCGCACAACCGCCCTGACCGGCGCGGGAGTCGAGGGACTCACCCTGGAGGCGATCGAGACCCCGCAGTCCCCGCACCTCCTGGACAAGGGCTACAACGGCGTCACGTTCCAGTGCGCGTACGACTGCTGGGCGCAGGACATCGTCGTACGCCATGTGGACAACGGCTTCGGCCTGGTCGGCGCGTCCGCCTGCACCCTCCGCGACACCCGTGTCTCGGGCCGGGGTTCGCACCACCCGTACTTCTGCCGGGAGGGCTCGCACGACAACCTGATCGAGCGCTTCACCGTCGACGACCGCACGGTCCCGGCCCCGCCCGGAACCCAACTCCACGGCATCAACGTGGAGGGCCTCTCCTCCTACAACGTCTGGTCGCGCGGCACCATGCGGATGGGCACCTTCGACAGCCACCGGGGCATGCCCTTCGCCAACGTCCGTACGGACATCACCGTGCACAACAACGGCCGGCACGGCGGAGACGCCTCGGCGGGCCCGCTCTTCGGGGCGAGGTTCACCCACTGGAACATCCGCGTCACCAACGAGCGGGCGGGCCTGATGAAGATCGACGGCCTCGCCCCGTACAGCGCCACGGTCGGCATCAACGAGGTCCGGGAGTTCGACCAGATCGACGTACCGGACTTCTCCGGAGAGCTGCATTCCCGAATCGAGCTCTACGGGACGACGGACACGGTCCGGCCGCGGAATCTGTACGAGGCGCAGAGGGGGCTGTAGTCACCTGGGTGCCGCCCCGGCGGGAGGGCTCAGCCGCCGTTGCGCGTGTACGTGAGGAACAGCGCGCCGCTCTCGATGACGGTGTGGTCCGCGAGGGTCCAGGTCTGCGGGTCGAAGGTCGCCTTGCGGGAGAAGAGCGGGATTCCGTCGCCGATGGTCAGCGGGCCGAGCTTGAGGATCAGGGTGTCGATCTCGGCGTACAGCGAGCCCGCGAGTTCGGCGCCGCCGATCAGCCAGATGTCCTTGCCGTCCTGCTGCTTGAGCTCGCGCACGGTCGCCACCGGGTCGTCGGCGACCAGCTCGACGGCCGGGTCCGGGCTCTCGGTCAGCGTCCGGGAGAACACCAGGTGCCGCAGGTGGGGGAAGGCGTCGCTGACGCCGGCCGCGAGGCCGACCTCGTAGCTGCGCCGCCCCTCGATCACCGTGTCGAAGTGCGTGCCCTCCGCCGTGATGTTCAGCGCCTGTCGGGCCTGGCCGGGCAGCGTCTCCGGGTACTCGGTCACGAGGTGCCGTATGTAGTCCTCCGGAATGGGCCAGAAGCCGTTCGGACCGGTGGGGTCCGCGCCGTCCGGGCCCGCGATGAAGCCGTCGAGAGTGGTGGCGACGTAGTGGACGAGTCTGCGCATACCGGGTTCCTCCGTTGGTCATGCCGTTGGTCATGCCGGCGCGGCGCGGCCCGGTGGGGCCGCTGGGTGATCATGGCACCGGAGCGGGGGCGGGGGCAGTGCGCGGCCGCGTGACAGTGATCCACGTCACGTGCATCCGGCTGTCACAGGGCCGGATCAAGCGGTGTCTTGATGCCGAACGCATAAGGCGAAGGCCTGAGAGCGAAGGCCTGAGAGCGAAGGCTTGAAGACGAGCGCCTGAAGGCGAGTGCCTGAGGACGAGCGCCTGCAGACGGAGGAGACAGGACATGGCTGAGAACACCGACGTCGTGGTGATCGGCGGGGGATACGCGGGCGTTATGGCCGCCAACCGCCTCACGGAGCGGGACGACGTGACCGTGACGCTGATCAACCCGCGCCCGACCTTCGTCGAGCGGATCCGGCTGCACCAGCTGGTCGGCGGATCCCACGACGCGGTCCGCGACTACGGGGACGTGCTGGCCAAGGGCGTACGACTGGTCGTGGACTCGGTGACGCGGATCGACGCCGCCGGGCGAGCCGTGGCCCTGTCGTCGGGCGGCAGCCTCGCCTATGACTACTTGATCTACGCGGTGGGCAGCGGCAGCGCCGATCCGGGTGTGCTCGGGGCGGCTGAATTCGCGTACCCGATCGCCGGTCTGGAGGAGGCGGCGCGGCTGAAGTCGGCGGTGGACGCGGCGCCCGTGACGGCGCCGATCACGGTGGTCGGCGGTGGTACGACCGGTATCGAGACGGCCGCCGAGCTGGCGGAGGAGGGCCGCGCGGTGACGCTGGTCTGCGGCGCCGTGCTCGCTCCGTCGCTGCACCCGAAGGGCCGCCGTTCGGTGGCCAAGCGGCTGGCGAAGCTCGGGGTGACGGTGCTTGAGGGGGCCGGGGCGCGGGCGACGGCTGTGACGCGGGACGCCGTACGGCTCAGTGGTGGCGGCGAGCTGCCGAGCGAGGTGACGATCTGGACGGCGGGCTTCAGCGTGCCGGATCTGGCGGCGCGCAGCGGTCTGCGCACTGACGCGGTGGGCCGCCTCCTCACGGACGAGACGCTGACCAGCGTGGACGACGCGCGGATCATCGCGGCCGGCGA
This sequence comes from Streptomyces sp. NPDC050658, assembly GCF_044457025.1. NCBI lineage: Bacteria > Bacillati > Actinomycetota > Actinomycetes > Kitasatosporales > Streptomycetaceae > Streptomyces > Streptomyces sp. NPDC050658. The sequence continues at coordinate 264,457 of NZ_JBITGM010000011.1, read as the reverse complement.
TTCGGCGGCGCCCTCGGACCAGCCGTACCGGATGAGCTGCCAGGCCGCGGTCCAACTGGGCCCGCAGGCAGGGGAAACGGTGCTGAGCAGGATCGCGGGGGAGCGGCCGAAGCCGGTCAACGTGGCTTTCGTCAGCCAGTGCGTCAGCCTGGGCCGTCGCGCGGGCATCCTCCAGCTCACGAAGCCCGACGACACGGCCAAGAAGTACTACGTCGCCGGGCGCGCGGGGGCGAGGCTCAAGGAGACGATCTGCAAGAGCATCCCCTGGCAACTGGGCTTCGAGAGCCGCCGCCCCGGTTCCGTCAAGTGGGGGGAGATGCTGAAGGACGCGGGGCGCGGGGAGCGGCTGCGGGGCGCCGCAGGCGAGGCGGAGCCGACGGTGACGGGCAGGGCGGCATAGGCGACGATGACGTGCGCGCACGCCCCAACTCCCCCGGAGGCCACGATGAACGAAGCCGGCGAGGTATCCGACGACCGCCCGACGGACGAGGTATCCGACGACCGCCCGACGGACGAGGCGACGAACACCTTCGTGGCCCACCGCAACCTCCTCTTCACGATCGCGTACGAGATGCTGGGCTCGGCGGCGGACGCGGAGGACGTACTCCAGGAGACGTGGCTGCGGTGGGCGGAGGTGGACCTGTCCCAAGTCCGCGACCAGCGCGCGTACTTGGTCCGCGTGACGACCCGCCAGTCGCTCAACCGCCTGCGCACGATGAAGCGCCGCAAGGAGGCGTACGTGGGCCCGTGGCTGCCGGAGCCGCTGCTGACGGCGCCGGACGTGGCCGATGACGTGGAGCTGGCGGAGAGCGTCTCGATGGCGCTGATGCTGGTCCTGGAGACGTTGTCGCCGACGGAACGGGCGGTCTTCGTGCTGCGGGAGGTCTTCGACGTCGGGTACGACGAGATCGCGACGGCGGTGGACAAGACCCCGGCGGCGGTCCGCCAGATCGCGCACCGGGCCCGCCGCCACGTCGATGCGCGCCGCCCCCGGGAGACGGTGTCGGCGCGCGAGTCCAGAGCAGCCCTGGAGTCCTTCCGGAACGCCCTGGAAACGGGCGAACTCCAGGGTCTCCTGGACGTACTGGCCCCCGAGGTGGTCCTGCTGAGCGACGGCGGCGGCATCAAGCAGGCGGCCCAGCGCCCGATCATCGGCGCGAGCAAGGTGGCCCGCTTCATCCTCGGCGGCACGGCAAAGACGGACGCCACCCTGACCACGGCCCTGACCCTGGTGAACGGCAACCCGGCCCTGGCCCTGACCCTGAACGGCGAACTGGACGGCATCATGACGATCCGCTTCGAGGAGTCCCGCATCACGGGCCTCTACTACGTCCGAAACCCGGAGAAGCTGACGAGGGCGACTTCGGAGACGCGGCTGGCGCTGCGCTGACGGGGAGAGCCGCTCGGCTCCAGGCCGACTCCCGCCATCTCACATCCGGGCCCTCAGCACATCCACCTCACACCCTGGCGAGAACGGGTCGAAGCCGTGCTCGACCAGCCACCGAACCCCCAGCAGGCTCCGCAGGGACCACCAAGCGCGTACGACGTCGAGGTCGAGGTCGACGTCGGTGCCATAGCCCGCGATGAGATCACCGAGGTGCTCTTCGTGCCCGAGCGTCAGGGTGGCGAGGTCGTAAAGGGCATCGCCTCGCCCGGCTTCGGACCAGTCGATGATGCCGGTAATGGAGTGGCCCCCACTGTCACCGCCACTGCCACTGTCGACGAACACATGACAGATCTGCAGATCGCCGTGTGTGAACGCCGGGGCCCAGGGCCGGAGCGCGGCCTCGGCGACCTGCCGATTGCGGGTGACGAGATCGACGGGCAGAACCTGGTTCGCGACGAGCCACGCGCACTCGCCGTCGAGCTCCGCCACCAACTCGTCGGGACCCCGGCCGGCCCGCCCGCGCCAGGCCGGCAACGGCGCGTCGTGCAACGTCCGTACGGCGGCACCCGCCGCGGCCCATGCCGCGGCCGACGCGGTCACCGGCTGCCCGAGCTGCCCGAGAGCGGTCCCCGGGACCGCGGCGAGGGCGAGCACGGGCGGCTTGCGCCACAGAATCTCCGGGGTCGGCACGGGCGCAAGACCCATGGCTTCGACCTCGACGTCGACACGCCCCTGATCGGCGTCCACCTTCAGGAACACGTCACCGATGCGCAGGGTGGCACGCTCGGCATGAGCGACGACAACACTGACCTGATCCATGCCGGCCCACTATCCCGGACGCGGGCTCACGCCACCGGGATTATTGCGTGCGCTCGCCCAGCGCCGGGTCCTGCCCGGAGCGGCGCAGCGCCTCGGCGACGAACCCGGACGCCACCAGCTCACGCACAACTGCACTGAGGAACTGCGTGGTCTCCGGACGCCGCTCCTTCGGGGTGCCCATGGCCTGTCGGATGGTCATGAACGCGGGGTCCAGCAGGCGCAGTTCGGGCCGCCGGGCAACGTGCGCGGTCAGCGGCTGGCGGATGCCGGCTGCCACGTCCAGGCCCTCGGAGTGAAAGACGTCGACGCCGTCGTCGCCGCGCACGACGGTGGCGTGACGCAGGGTGCGGCTGAGGTAGAGGTCGTAGGCGGACCCCTTCTTGACGCCGATGCGCACCCCGTCCCGGTCCACGTCGTCGGCGGAGGAGAACGCGGAGTTCACCGGTGCCGCGTACATGCCCTCGATATGCACGTACGGCGTGCTGAAGGCGACTTCCTTCTCACGATCCGGATCCACGGCGAGGAAACAGAGGTCGGCGTGCCCCTCGGCCATCGCGGCATACGACTTCCGGGCCGCGTCAAAGCAGACGAACCGCACCGGCACCCCCACCCGCCCGGCGACCTCCCGAGCGAGCTCGACGGTGACTCCGGAGGGCTGCTCGGGGGTGCCCTGGGCGAGGACGGGATTCCCGAGATTGATGGAGGCACGCAGCACTCCGGTGGGGGCCAGGTCGTGCGCGAGCTCTGCGTCCATGGGCGTCGTCATGGGCCGAGCCTAGGCTCTCCGGGTCACGTGTCCTGCCGGGGAGAACAGACTCCGCCCCGCGCCGCCACGCCACGCCAAAGCCCCCCGCCCGCGAATCCCGCAGGCAGGGGGCCAAAGGTCAGATGAGGCCGGGGCGGCCTACTTCTTCTTGCCCTGGTTCTTGACCGCCTCGATCGCCGCGGCTGCCGCGTCCGGGTCCAGGTACGTTCCGCCCGGGTTCAGCGGCTTGAAGTCCGCGTTCAGTTCGTACGACAGCGGGATGCCCGTCGGGATGTTCAGGCCCGCGATGTCCTCGTCGGAGATGCCGTCCAGGTGCTTGACCAGGGCTCGGAGCGAGTTGCCGTGGGCGGCGACCAGGACCGTCTTGCCCGTGAGGAGGTCGGGGACGATGCCGTCGAACCAGTACGGGAGCATGCGGACGACGACGTCCTTCAGGCACTCCGTCTGGGGGCGCAGCTCCGGCGGCAGCGTCGCGTAGCGCGGGTCGTCGAACTGCGAGTACTCCGCGTCGCGGTCCAGCGGCGGCGGCGGGGTGTCGTACGAGCGGCGCCAGAGCATGAACTGCTCCTCGCCGAACTCGGCCAGCGTCTGGGCCTTGTCCTTGCCCTGCAGCGCGCCGTAGTGGCGCTCGTTCAGGCGCCAGGAGCGGTGCACCGGGATCCAGTGGCGGTCCGCGGACTCCAGCGCGAGCTGCGCCGTCCGGATCGCGCGCTTCTGGAGCGACGTGTGGACCACGTCGGGGAGCAGGCCGGCGTCCTTGAGCAGCTCACCGCCGCGGACCGCCTCCTTCTCGCCCTTCTCGTTGAGGTTGACGTCCACCCAGCCGGTGAACAGGTTCTTCGCGTTCCACTCGCTCTCGCCGTGGCGGAGGAGGATCAGCTTGTACGGTGCGTCGGCCATGCCCCTGAGCGTAATCGAACCGCCGGGCGCCCCGCGCGCCCGGCCGCGGGGTGGACGGGCCCCCGATCACAGCTCCCCGCAGCCCTCCGCCAGTTGACGGGATCTGCTAATCCAGTGGCTCGGGCGACCCTCGTCATCGTAATGTGCGAATGCCGAAAGAGACGCTTACATTTAGCGCTCGTACAACCGCCTGACCTGTGGGGGAACCTGATGTCGCTCGCCGCCATGAGACGCGCCGCGAGAGAGTCCGTCTCGGGGCTTCCCCGCGAATTCTGGTGGCTGTGGACCAGCACCCTGGTCAACCGCCTCGGCGCCTTCGTCGCCACCTTCATGGCGCTCTATCTGACCCTCGACCGCGGCTACTCCGCCACCTACGCCGGACTCGTCGCCGCCCTGCACGGCCTCGGCGGCGTCATCTCCTCGCTCGGCGCCGGCGTCATGACCGACCGGCTCGGGCGGCGGCCCACCCTCCTCATCGCCCAGGCGTCCACCGCGATCTCCGTCGCCCTCCTCGGGTTCATGAAGGACCCGATCGCCATCGCCGGCGTCGCCTTCCTGGTGGGCATGGCCAGCAACGCCTCCCGGCCCGCCGTCCAGGCGATGATGGCCGACATCATCCGGCCCGAGGACCGCGTCCGCGCCTTCTCGCTCAACTACTGGGCCATCAACCTCGGCTTCGCCGTCTCCTCCATGGGCGCCGGCTTCATCGCCGAGTTCAGCTACCTCGCCGGCTTCCTCATCGAGGCCGGGATGACCATGGCGTGCGCGATTCTGGTCTTCGTCAAGCTGCCCGAGTCCCGGCCCGTCCGTACGGCCCTGGAGAAGGAAGCCGAGCCCGAGGTCGGCCTCGGGACCGTGTTGCGGGACGGGCGGTTCATGGGGGTCGTCGGGCTGTCCTTCCTCATCGCGCTGATCTTCCAGCAGGGATCCGTCGGGCTGCCCGTCGCCATGGGGCAGGCCGGGTTCACCCCGGCCGACTACGGCATGGCCATCGCCGTCAACGGCGTACTGATCGTCGCCCTGCAGATCCCGGTCACCCGCTTCATCGAGCACCGGGACCCGCAGCGGCTCCTCATCATCTCCGCGCTCCTCGCCGGATACGGCTTCGGGCTCACCGCCTTCGCCGGGTCCATCGGAGTCTTCGCCCTCACCGTGTGCGTCTGGACCCTCGCCGAGATCGTCAACGCGCCCACCCAGACCGGGCTCGTGGTCCGGCTCTCGCCCACTCACGGCCGAGGCCGCTACCAGGGCATGTACACCCTGTCCTGGGCCGTCGCCGCACTCGTCGCCCCGCTCCTCTCCGGCTTCGTGATCGACCGGTTCGGGGCCGACTGGCTCTGGGGGATCTGCGCCGTCATCGGCACCGTCGCCGCCCTCGGCTACTGGTCGCTGATGAGGGGGCTTCCGGAGGAGGGGGCCGCGGCGGACACGGGGGCTGTTCCGGTGGCGCCCGCCGCCGAGGCCGACGTCCCGCCCGCCGCCTCCAGCGCCTCCCCGGAAGACCTCCGCGCCCACACGTAATACACCGGCGCCGTCACCACCAGCCCCACCAGCCACGACAGATCCGCCCCACCCAGCGGCACCAGCACCAGCACCAGGTTCACGAAGTCCTGAAGCACAGACGAACCCCCCGCCCCTGCCAAGTCCCCTTCGGCACAAAGGGCTTCATGACCTGTGCCGTACTCGTCTACGCCTGGATCCTGCCCGGCTCCTGGGCCGCCCTCTTCCCCGGCACCCTGGAGCAACTCCTCGGCATCACCTACGACTTCCGGGCGACCTGGGGCGTATCACGCCTGCCCTTCGAGGCGTTCACGCTGGGCACGGTGCTCGCCCTGCTCCTCATCGGCACCATCGGCCACTGGGCGGCGAACGCCCGCGCACATGTGCGCCGTTGATGCGCCGTCAGGGCAGGGCATGAAATCAGGGACAGGCTGACATCACGTCATGGCCAGGCAGATGGTCAGGCAGATGGCCAGGCAGTACGCCTTCGAGGAGGAGACCCATGGCCGAGTCCCCCAACCCCGTGTTCACCCCCGAGCAGCCGACCGAGACGCCAGGCCTGCCGGAACTGGTCCTGCTGGGCGCCTGTGGCTGCGGCTCGGGCTGCAGCTGCGGCTGCCAGCAGGGCGGCCCGTGCCAGTGCGGAGGCTGCTGCGGGTGAGCGAAAGGTGTGCCCCGCACGTCACGTGCGGGGCACACCCTTGCGTACGGAGAAGAAGCGCCTCAGGCGCCTTCCACCGGCGAACCCGCGGGCTGGATCTCATCCGCGTGCTCCCCGGTGACCAGGTACACGACGCGCTTGGCCACCGACACCGCGTGGTCGGCGAACCGCTCGTAGTAGCGGCCGAGCAGCGTCACGTCGACGGCGGTCTCGATGCCGTGCTTCCACCGGTCGTCCATCAGGTGCTGGAAGAGCGTCCGGTGCAGCAGGTCCATCTCGTCGTCGTCCTGCTCCAGCTGGAGCGCCAGGTCGACGTCCTTGGTGATGATGACTTCGGCGGCCTTGGCCATGAGGCGCTGCGCCAGCTGCCCCATCTCCAGGATCGTGGCGTGCAGGTCGCGCGGCACGGCCGACTCCGGGAACCGCAGCCGGGTCAGCTTCGCGACATGCTGGGCGAGGTCGCCCGAGCGCTCCAGGTCGGCGCTCATCCGCAGCGAGGTGACGACGATGCGCAGATCGGTGGCGACCGGCTGCTGCCGCGCGAGCAGGGCTATCGCGCGGGCCTCCAGGTCATGCTGCAGATCGTCGACCTTCTGGTCAGCGGCGATCACGCTCTCGGCCATCTTCAGGTCGGCGTCGAGCATGGCCGTGGTGGCGCGCCCGATCGCCGACCCGACAAGACGGGCCATCTCGACCAGGCCCTCGCCGATCGAGTCAAGTTCCTCGTGGTACGCGTCCCGCATGTGGATGTCCCTCTCTAGTACGTCCCGGGGGGTGACCCCCACGCTCCCACGGTGCGGCCCCGACGCGTCCGTTTCCGACATGCCAAGTGAATCGCCCCTGTCACCAAGGTGAACTGTGGGCGACGGGAAACGCCCTCCAAGACCCACCCCCGGCCCGCCCCCGCCTGACCCGTTCAGCCGAAGTGAACCATCACCGTCTCCTCGGTGAACTCTGGGCGACGAGTGTTCGAGGCCGCACCCGTATGGCTGTGGGAGGTGCGTAAAGGGCGCATAACCTGGAGGCATGGACGTGAACGCGGCGGTCGCCGCAGCGGCAGCGATCGCCGGGGTGTGCACCGGCGTCATCGCCATGCTGGCGTTCCGCTGGAGCGAGCGCGACCTGAAACGCCCCACCCGGACCTCCCTGCACACCGACCCCGTACTGCCGCCCGGCGTCGACACGGTCCTCTCCGTGCTCCGCTCGTCCGCGGTCGTCCTCGACGAGGCGGACAGCGTCGTCAAGGCCAGCTCGGCGGCGTACGCGCTCGGCCTGGTCCGCGGCGGCAAGCTGGCCGTCGACCCGATGCTCCAGATGGCCCGCGACACCCGCCGCGACGGCGAGATACGCCAGGTCGAGCTGGACCTGCCGCGCCGCGGCACCGGCCGTGGCGAGGCCCTTGCGGTCTCGGCCCGCGTGGCCCCGCTCGGCTCCCGCCTGGTGCTCCTGCTCGTCGAGGACCTCACCGAGGCCCGCCGCATCGAAGCGGTACGCCGCGACTTCGTCGCGAATGTGAGCCACGAACTGAAGACACCGGTAGGAGCCCTCAGCCTCCTCTCCGAGGCCGTGATGGACGCCTCCGACGACCCCGAGGCCGTCGAGCGCTTCGCGGGCCGGATGCAGATCGAGGCGACCCGCCTGACCAGCCTCGTCCAGGAACTCATCGACCTCTCCCGGGTCCAGAACGACGACCCCCTGGAGGACGCCGAACCCGTCCGTGTCGACGAACTGGTGGCGGAGGCGATCGACCGCAGCCGCCACCAGGCCTCGCACAAGCAGATCACCATGGCGGCCGGCGGCACCGCCGACCTCCAGATATGGGGCAACCGCGGCCAGCTCGCGGCGGCCCTCGGCAATCTCGTCGAGAACGCCGTGAACTACTCGCCCGCCCGCACCCGCGTGGGCATCGCGGCCCGCCGGGTCAGCGCGCCGGGCGGGGATCTGATCGAGGTGGCCGTCACCGACCAGGGGATCGGCATCTCCGACAAGGACAAGGAGCGCATCTTCGAGCGCTTCTACCGCGTCGACCCGGCCCGCTCGCGGGCCACCGGCGGCACCGGCCTCGGCCTCGCCATCGTCAAGCACGTGGCCGCCTCGCACGGCGGGGAGGTCACCGTGTGGAGCTCGGAGGGACAGGGCTCCACCTTCACCCTGCGGCTGCCCGAGGCGGCCGCCACCCGCGACCGCGGAACCGATCGGGGCGGAACAGGCAGCGACGCCGAGACCGCACGGCCCGACGACACCACTGCGTACGAACCCATCCCTGCCCCGGAGGTCCTTCCGTGACCCGAGTGCTCGTCGTCGAGGACGAGGAATCCTTCAGCGACGCCCTGTCCTACATGCTCCGCAAAGAGGGCTTCGAGGTCGCCATCGCGGCCACCGGCCCGGACGGACTCGACGAGTTCGAGCGCAACGGCGCCGACCTCGTCCTGCTCGACCTGATGCTGCCGGGCCTGCCCGGCACGGAGGTCTGCCGTCAGCTGCGTGGCCGCTCGAACGTCCCGGTGATCATGGTCACCGCGAAGGACAGCGAGATCGACAAGGTGGTCGGCCTGGAAATAGGAGCCGACGACTACGTCACCAAGCCCTTCTCGTCCCGCGAGCTGGTGGCCCGCATCCGCGCGGTGCTGCGCCGCAGGGGCGAGCCGGAGGAGGTCACCCCGCAGGCCCTGGAGGCGGGCCCGGTCCGGATGGACGTCGACCGCCACGTGGTCACCGTCTCCGGTTCCAAGGTCGACCTCCCCCTGAAGGAGTTCGACCTCCTGGAGATGCTCCTGCGCAACGCGGGCCGCGTCCTGACCCGCATGCAGCTGATCGACCGGGTCTGGGGCGCCGACTACGTGGGCGACACCAAGACCCTGGACGTCCACGTGAAGCGCCTGCGCGCCAAGATCGAGCCGGACCCGGGGGCGCCGCGCTACCTGGTGACGGTGCGGGGTCTGGGCTACAAGTTTGAACCGTAAACCGCGGATCGGCGGACGCGCGGAAGGGCGGGAACCCGGCACCGGGTTCCCGCCCTTCCGTCTGTGTACTTCTGCGTACGTCTATGTACGTCTGCGAATGTCGCTCAGTGCTGGGAGCCGGAACCCGCGCCCGCGCCGTGCGAGGCCGCGTCCGCCGGCTCCGTGGCGCCACCCGAGGCGTTCTCCGACGGGTTGGTGGAGGCACCCTCGGACGGCGTGCCCGACGGCTTGCCCGACGGGTCGGTGGAGGCGCCGCCCGACGGCTTCGTCGACGGCTTCTCGTCCGGCGCCGCCGGGACCTCGCTCGGGCCCCACTTCTTGAAGTAGCTCTCGGCCGGGACGACGAAGGTCTTCATCTTCACGTCACCGGTCTTGCTGAAGGCGAAGGTGACCGGCTGCGCGTTGCCGTCCTTGACGGCCTCGCGGCTGCTGGGCAGGACGGCGGAGGCGTTGTCCTTGCCGCCGATGACGACGGAACCGCCCGCGGGGATGGTCAGCGGACCGCCCGGCTTGGAGTTCTTGTCGTCCTTGCCCGGCGTGATCTTGGCCTTCTTGCCGGTGCCGTTCACGGTGATGGCGTCCAGCGTCTGGGCGGTCCGGCCGTTGTTGAAGATCGTCGCGGCGACGACGGCGGGGCCCGTGGACTCCAGGTCGGGCTGGGTGATCACCATGGCGTTCTGGATCTTGATGTCACCGACGGCGGTCGCCGCGTTGTCCGGCTTGATCTCGTGCGTCGCGGCGTCGCTGCCGGCGGCGCACGCGGACAGCGAGAGCGAGAACGCGATGGCGGTGGCGGCGAGGGCGCCGCGTCGAAGGCTGCGGCTCACGGCGGCGGCAACTCCTTGAACGAGAGCGATACGGGACGGGCGGACGGCCGTAAAGCCGCCCTAAGGGTGTGTCAGCGGGCTTAGGTTACCGAGCCGTTCCCGCACCACCGCACCCGACCCGCCCCTACGCCCCACGAGCCTCCCGGCGCCACCGCCGTCCCGTCGCCCGCGCCACTTCCGTCATCCCGAGATCATTCGCCTCTCGTTCATCATTCACATAAGAGCCGTCAAGCGTCATCGCATCCTGTCTTGCGGATTTCCCGTAAGGAATGCATGACGACTCGGGGAAGTCCCGGAAATTGATCACCGACGCCACTTGATCAATTCCGGATAGCTCCCCGAGATGCTTCGGAGAGGCATCGGAGAGACACTCGAACAGCGAGTCGTACTGCTCTTCAGTCACCGAACGGAGTAGCGGAAGTTCACCGCTTGGAACCCGGCAAAACGGGACGTTCGGCCTCGGGGAGCGCTCTCGGACGGTGCGTGACGGCCATGTTTCGCCTTCCCCGAAGAGCGGCTCCCACCTGCGAATACCCCCCTCCGCTAGCCGTCCGCAGCACGTTCCTGTTGCTGTTGTCAAGCCCCGAGATGTGCCCTGACCTGCGAAAACGCCATTCAGAAGAGGCCGTTCTCGTGTTAGGATGGATAGCCACGGAAGGGGTACCTGTCACATGACGTTCAAGGTTGGCGACACCGTGGTCTATCCCCATCACGGGGCCGCGCTGATCGAGGCCATCGAAACTCGCCAGATCAAAGGCGTGGACAAGACCTACTTGGTGCTGAAGGTCGCCCAGGGCGACTTGACGGTACGTGTGCCTGCGGACAATGCGGAGTTCGTCGGCGTGCGTGATGTGGTCGGTCAGGACGGGCTCGACCGGGTCTTCGAGGTGCTGCGCGCGCCGTACGCCGAAGAGCCCACGAACTGGTCCCGTCGCTACAAGGCAAATCTCGAGAAGCTCGCCTCCGGCGATGTCATCAAGGTCGCGGAAGTCGTGCGTGACCTGTGGCGTCGGGAGCGCGAGCGCGGACTGTCCGCGGGCGAGAAGCGCATGCTCGCCAAGGCTCGGCAGATCCTGGTGAGCGAGCTCGCCCTCGCGGAGAACACGAACGAGGACAAGGCCGAGGCCCTGCTTGACGAGGTCCTCGCGTCCTGATCGCGTCCTGACATACGCATACGTCTTGGCGCCATGAATGCCGCGGTGCCCGCTGACCCTCAATGGTGTCGCCGGGCGCTGCGGCATGTTCGTACCCGAACGTGTCTCTCTTCGAACTTCGAGTCCTTCGAGAATCCCCCGTTGCTTGCTTGGCGTGCCGGGCTCGGGCAGCTGGCTCGACCAGATGTCACGGAAGGGTCCGGTCAAGGCGTCGCGCCCGGCACGGTGTGGCCATACCCATGTCGGCCGAGCGTACAAACCTGAACGGAACCGATGTCTAGCGAATCCCGCACCGCGGTCGTGATTCCCGCCGCCGGACGCGGCGTGCGTCTCGGCCCGGGCGCCCCCAAAGCGCTTCGCGCGCTGAACGGCACCCCCATGCTCATCCACGCCATCCGGGCCATGGCCGACTCCCGCGCGGTCTCCCTGGTCGTCGTGGTCGCGCCCCCGGACGGCGCGAACGAGGTCAAGACCCTCCTGGACGACCACGCGCTGCCCGAGCGCACCGACTTCGTCGTGGTCCCCGGCGGCGAGACCCGCCAGGAGTCCGTGAAGCTCGGCCTCGACGCGCTGCCGCCCGGCATCGGCGTCGTCCTCGTGCACGACGCGGCCCGCCCGCTGGTGCCCGTCGACACCGTGGACGGCGTCATCGAGGCCGTCCGCGAGGGCGCCCCCGCGGTCGTCCCCGCGCTGCCCCTGGCCGACACCGTCAAGCAGGTCGAGCCCGCCGCCGAGCCCGGCGCCCCCGAACCCGTGGTCGCCACCCCCGAGCGGGCCCGGCTGCGCGCCGTGCAGACCCCGCAGGGCTTCGACCGCGAGCTCCTCGTGCGTGCCCACGAGACGGTCACCGACAACGTCACGGACGACGCGAGCATGATCGAGCAGCTCGGCGTCCAGGTCGTCGTCGTGCCCGGCCACGAAGAGGCCTTCAAGGTGACGCGCCCCCTCGACCTCGTCCTCGCCGAGGCCGTACTCGCCCGCAGGAGGGCCAACGATGGCTTCTGAGACCCCCGCGCCCGCCCCCGTGCTGCCCCTCGTCGGCATCGGCACCGACATCCACGCCTTCGAAGAGGGCCGAGAGCTGTGGTGCGCGGGCCTGAAGTGGGACGACGAGGGCCCCGGCCTCGCCGGGCACTCCGACGCGGACGTCGTCGCGCACGCCGCCTGCAACGCGCTGTTCTCCGCGGCCGGCCTCGGCGACCTCGGCGCGCACTTCGGCACCGGCCGCCCCGAATGGTCCGGCGCCCCCGGCGTCAAGCTGCTCGCCGAGGCCGCGCGGATCGTCCGGGACGAGGGCTTCACCATCGGCAACGTGGCGGTGCAGGTCATCGGCCCCCGACCCAAGATCGGCAAGCGCCGCGACGAGGCACAGCAGGTGCTCTCCGAAGCCGCGGGTGCGCCCGTCACGGTCTCCGGGGCCACCACCGACGGGCTCGGCTTCCCGGGCCGGGGCGACGGGCTCGCGGCGATCGCCACCGCGCTGGTCGTGCGCACCCGGGACTGACGTACGCGGCCGTACACAGTCGTACGAAGCCGTACGCGCCGTCGTACACACCGACGTGTCACAGTTCAGTGCCCTGTTGACCGAGGAGGTCGCAGGGCACTGCCCCGCGCCCACTACCCTGGTGTGGTGACGATTCGCCTGTACGACACCAGCGCCCGGCAGATCCGTGACTTCAGCCCGCTCGTCGAAGGCTGTGTCTCGATCTACCTGTGTGGCGCCACGGTGCAGGCCGCCCCGCACATCGGGCACATCCGGTCGGGGCTGAACTTCGACATCATGCGCCGCTGGTTCGCCCACCGCGGCTACGACGTGACGTTCGTCCGCAATGTCACGGACATCGACGACAAGATCATCCGGAAGTCCGCCGAGCAGGGCCGCCCCTGGTGGTCGATCGGCTACGAGAACGAGCGGGCCTTCAACGACGGCTACGACGTCCTCGGCTGCCTGCCGCCCACCTACGAGCCGCGCGCCACCGGGCACATCACCGAGATGGTCGAGATGATGCGCGGCCTGATCGAGCGCGGCCACGCCTACGAGTCGGACGGCAACGTCTACTTCGACGTGAAGTCCTTCCCCGGCTATCTGGAGCTGTCCAACCAGGAGCTGGACAACCTCCTGCAGCCCGAGAGCGAGGGCGAGACCGGCAAGCGCGACCCGCGCGACTTCGCCATGTGGAAGCGGGCCAAGGAGGGCGAACCCAGCTGGGAGACCCCCTGGGGCCGCGGCCGTCCCGGCTGGCACCTGGAGTGCTCGGCGATGGCCCACAAGTACCTGGGCCGCGAGTTCGACGTCCACGGCGGCGGGATCGACCTGATCTTCCCGCACCACGAGAACGAGATCGCGCAGGCCAAGGCCTTCGGGGACGCGTTCGCGCGGTACTGGGTGCACAACGGCTGGGTCACCATGAGCGGCGAGAAGATGTCGAAGTCGCTCGGCAACTCGGTGCTCGTCTCCGAGATGGTCAAGAAGTGGCGCCCGATCGTCCTGCGCTACTACCTGGGCACCCCGCACTACCGCTCGATGATCGAGTACTCGGAAGAGGCGCTGCGCGAGGCCGAGTCCGCGTTCGCCCGCATCGAGGGCTTCGTGCAGCGTGTGGTGGAGAAGGCAGGGGGCGTCGTGGAGCCCGCCGCCGACGTGCCGCCCGCCTTCGCCGACGCGATGGACGACGACCTGGGCGTGCCGCAGGCCCTCGCGATCGTGCACACCACGGTCCGCCAGGGCAACAGCGCGCTTGCCGCCGACGACAAGGAAGCGGCGGTGGCCCGCCTCGCCGAGGTCCGGGCGATGCTCGGCGTCCTCGGCCTCGACCCGCTCGACCCGCACTGGGCCGGCAGCGAGAGCGACCGCGGCGAGGACCTCCACGGGGTCGTCGACACCCTCGTACGCCTGGTCCTGGACCAGCGTGAGGCGGCCCGCGGCCGCAAGGACTGGGCGACCGCCGACGCGATCCGCGACCAGCTCAATCAGTCGGGGCTGGTCATCGAGGACGGCCCCAGCGGCCCGCGATGGACGCTCGGCCCGCGCTGAGTGCCCTGACCTCGCGATGTGCCGCCCGGCTCACCGGGCGGCACACTTCATATACGTACCGGCACACTTCATACGTACGACGCAGCATGCGCGCGACCGCGCGCATCACACACAGACAGGTAGGTCATGGCCGCTAACAACCGCCGCATGTCCGGCAAGAAGGGCGCGCAGGTCGGCAGCGGCGGCAATCGGCGCCGCGGCCTCGAGGGCAAGGGCCCGACGCCGCCCGCCGAGATGCGCAAGGGGCACGTCAAGAACCGCATCGCCAACGCGAAGGCCAAGAAGGCCGTGTCCGGCGGTGGCGGCCGACGTCCCGTGAAGGGGCGCGGCGGCAAGGGCACCTCCGAGATGGTCGTCGGGCGCAACTCCGTGGTCGAGGCGCTGCGCGAGGGCGTGCCCGCCTCCACGCTCTACGTCCAGCAGTTCATCGACAACGACGAGCGGGTCCGCGAGGCCCTGCAGCTCGCCGGTGAGCGCGGCGGCATCCACCTCATGGAGGCCCCTCGCCCCGAGCTGGACCGCATGACGAACGGGCTCAACCACCAGGGCCTGGTGCTCCAGGTCCCGCCGTACGAGTACGCGCACCCGGAGGACCTCGCGGCCGCCGCGTACGACGAGGGCCAGGACCCGCTGATCGTGGCGCTCGACGGCGTGACGGACCCGCGGAACCTGGGCGCCGTCGTCCGCTCTGTCTCCGCCTTCGGCGGCCACGGCGTCGTGGTGCCCGAGCGGCGCGCCGCCGGCATGACCGCGGGCGCCTGGAAGACCGCGGCCGGCGCGGCGGCGCGCACGCCGGTCGCCCGCGCGACGAACCTGACGCGCGTCCTGGAGCAGTACAAGAAGGCGGGCGTCACCGTCGTCGGCCTCGCCGCCGACGGCGAGCACGAGGTCGGCGACCTGGAGGCGCTCGGCGGCCCGGTCGTCATCGTCGTGGGCAGCGAGGGCAAGGGCCTGTCCCGCCTGGTCGGCGAGACGTGCGATTACCGGGTACGGATTCCGATGCCGGGTGGCACGGAGTCGCTGAACGCGGGTGTGGCCGCGGGTGTCGTGCTGTATGAGGCGGCGCGTCGTCGGGCGTGATGTCGGCGGACGGAGTCCGGCGCAGCTGCTCGAAGCCGCGAAGCGTGCGAGGGCGGCACGGGGGAGGGGTCGTGCGGTTACCGCGTGCGGATTCCGATGCCGGGTGGCACGGAGTCGCTGAACGCGGGTGTGGCCGCGGGTGTCGTGCTGTATGAGGCGGCGCGTCGTCGGGCTTGGCGAAGACGGTGTCGGACGCCGGTCGGGCTGAGGGAGTCAGCCGGGCCGGCGTCCGGTCTTGACGGGGTCCGGACATTTCCACGCGGTCAAGGCAGTGTCCTAAACACACATCACTCGGTTAGATGAGTGTGGACACCAGAACGCCCCGCAATCCCAGGGGGGGAAGCTCGTCAGGGTTCGACGAAGCTCCCGCGCTGAGCATGGTGAAGGTGCCGAGCGACCCGGCCCAGGTCATCGTGAATCACGCGAGCTTCCGCGTGCAGCTCCCCACCGCGCAGCGGACCCAATCCCCGCGAATCTCCCGGCACTTGAGCACCGGCGACGACACCGTGCGCATCCCCGCGGTCGGCTCCGCCGCACGGCGTCGCGCGCCCGTCGTCTGGAGCGGGAAGTCCGAGCCGGGCGATCCCGGAGCGACCGGACTCCTCCAGGCGGTGCGCGGCACCGGCGTGCGCCATTCGGCCGGAAGCGGCGCCGACTCCTACGACGACGGCGGCGCCACCCAGGTCATCCCGCGCGTCGAGCTGGAAGACGACCTCGAGATCACCCAGGCCACCCCCTCCGTCATCGGCCCGCGCCACCCCGACCCCGGCACCCGGCTGCTCCCGCAGGTCGACATGGCGCGGAGCGACCTCGACGAGCGCGAGCAACTCGCGTACGACGACGAGGAGTTCGAGGAGGAGACCGTCACCAGGCGGCACGGGGCCGACCCCGTGCGACATGCCTACTACCCCGGCCGGCGGATGAACCTCGGCGTCGTGCTGCTCCCGCTGCGCGTCTTCCTCGGGTTCATCTCCATCTACGCCGGCATGGGCAAGCTCTGCGACCCCGTCTACTTCGACGGCGGCGAGCGCGGCTCCATGGTCAAGTGGCTGAACTCGCTGCACCCCTGGGCGCTCGCCGAGCCGCTGCGCGACTTCGCGCTCCAGCACCCGGTCGGCGCGGGCCTCAGCATCGCCTTCCTCCAGGTCATCGTCGGCGTGCTCACCGTGTTCGGGCTCTGGCAGCGGGTCGCCGCGAGCATCGGCGTGCTGCTGTCCGCCGCGCTCATGGTCACCGTCAGCTGGAAGACCGTCCCCGCCTACGACGCGCCCGACATCATCTATCTGGCCGCCTGGTCGCCGCTGATCATCGCGGGCGCCCCCGTCTACTCCGTCGACGGCAGGCTCGCCGGCGAGGCTTGGCGCACCCTCGGGCCGCGCGCCGACATCTGGGAGCTGCGCCGCCGGGTGCTGCGCCGCGGCGCCCTCTTCGGTGCGGTCATCGTGGGCCTGACGCTGCTGATCGGCTCGATGCTGGGCAGCGCCGTGCGCGACGCCGACCGCGTCACCGTCCCCGGTCCCGGCGAGGCCCCGCGCAACGAACTGCCCGGCTCGCCGCTTCCCCAGGAGCCCGGCAAGAAGGAGCGGCGCCAGGGCCACTCGCAGAGCCCCTCGGCCTCCCAGGCGCCCACCCAGGGCAGCTCCGCGAGCCCCACGCAGGGCGCGGGCACGACCGCCCCGGCCGAGGCGCAGGAGACCGGCACGGCGGGCTCCGGTCAGCCCAGCCAGACGCAGGGCACCGAGCAGGCCCCGGCGCAGCAGCAGCAGCCGACGTCGCAGCAGCCCCCGTCGTCCACCGACGCGGGCCCGACGTCCAGCGGCAGCAGCGGGGCGCCCGAGGGCGGCAGCCGTGGCTCGGACAGCCTGGTGGGCGGACTGCTGGGCGGCGGCTGAGCGGTTGGGCGCTTCCGGGTACGCGAGTGGGGCCCGCACAGAGTCTGTGCGGGCCCCACTCACGTACGTACGAGAGAAGCCATGGGGGAAGCCCTCAACGGCTCGGTGACGCCAGCTCCTTGGCGGCCTCGGTGAGGTCCTTGGCGGTGTCGATGGCGCGCCAGTACGCGCCCTGCGGCAGCGGGAAGCCGGCCAGGTTCTTCTCGCGGGCCAGGCGCGGGAAGGTGGTGCGCTCGTGGTCGCCGCGGTCGGGCAGGAGCCCGGTGAAGGAGGCGGAGAAGACGTACACGCCCGCGTTGATCAGATACGGGGACGGCGGGGACTCGATGAAGTCCGTGATGTGGCCGAACGCGTCCGTCTCGACGGCGCCCCACGGGATGCGGGGGCGGGCCAGGGCGAGGGTCGCGGTGGCGTCCCGCTCGGCGTGGAAGGCCGCCATGTCGCGCAGCGAGAAGCGGGTCCAGATGTCGCCGTTCGTCGCGTACCAGGGGCGGTCCGCGTGCGGGAGGTGACGGGCGGCGTACTTGAGGCCGCCGCCCCGGCCGAGGGGTTCCTTCTCGACCACCGTGGTCACGTTCAGCGGGAGGTCCGCGGACTCCAGCCACTCCTGGAGCACCTCGGCGAGATGGCCGCACGAGACGACCGCGTCCGTGACTCCCTCCGCGGCCAGCCAGGACAGCTGATGGCCGATGATCGGGGTCCCCGTGCCGGGGATCTCGACCATCGGCTTGGGCCGGTCGTCGGTGTACGGACGGAGGCGGGAGCCTTGGCCTCCGGCCAGGACTACGGCCTGTGTGGGTCTGTGTGCGTGGGGGTCGCCGGTCATGCCGGAAACCCTACGTGGCGGGCCGCTCAGCCGTTCTGGTGGGCGGCGACGCCCGTCGCGAAGGACGTGTCGCAGACCGGGCGGGCGTACGACTGGGCGCGCGTCGGTCCGTACGCCCGGACGGCCGCACGGCCGAGGGCACGGGCGATGGAGACGCAGTGCCTGGCGAGCGACGGGTGGCGGTTCACCTCCTGCTGGAGGTGGGTGAGCGCGACGCCCGGGTTCTTCTCCTGGAGCTCCAGGAGCAGCCGGTCGCGCAGGACGTCCTGCGGGGCGCGGGACTTGGCCGGTGCCGAGATGTCACCGGCGGACGCCGTCAGCATCGAGTCCGACGAGTTGCCCGACCAGTTGACGCTGGTGACCGCGAGGGTGCCGGAGAGGACCAGCATCACGGGCAGGACGAGGGCGAGGGTGCGGCCGATGCGGCGCGCGGGGCCTCGGTGGGCTCGGCGCGGCTTCTGGGTGTGGTTGGCGGAGTGCGTCACGCGAGTGAGCGTAGCGCTAGGTGATGATTTGGCGACATTTAGTCACTCGGTCGAGCGACGGGAAATGAGGTTTCTCTGGAGCGGTGTTGACGCGGCCTGGGCGAAATGACCGGTCTGCCGGGGTATTTGTCGACAACGTGGGCGAACGAGAAGGGCCCCGCACCGAGGTGCGGGGCCCTTTCGAGTGATGCTGACGGCCTCAGTCGGTGAGCCGCTCGCCCGTCGAGGTCGAGAACACGTGGATCTCGCCCGGACGCGGTACGACGTGCAACTGGGCGCCCTTCTCCGGGACCTGACGGCCGTTCACGCGGACCACGAGGTCCTTGTGCTCGCCGCCGACCTCCGCGGAGCCGTAGACGTAGCCGTCGGCGCCGAGCTCCTCGACGACGTTGACGGAGACGGCCAGACCGGCCGGGGCGTCCTCGCTCTCCTTCGACAGGGACTTCGCGGCGCCGCCGTTCTGCTCGACGACGTCGAAGTGCTCCGGGCGGACGCCGACGGTGACGGTGCGGTCGCCGCGGTCGGCGGCGGTGGAGAGCGCCTCGCGGTTGACCGGCACGACCGAGTTGCCGAACTTCACGCCACCGTCGGTGATCGGGACCTCGACGAGGTTCATGGCGGGGGAGCCGATGAACCCGGCGACGAAGAGGTTCGCGGGGCGGTCGTACATGTTGCGGGGGCTGTCCACCTGCTGGAGGAGGCCGTCCTTGAGTACCGCGACGCGGTCGCCCATGGTCATGGCCTCGACCTGGTCGTGGGTGACGTAGACGGTGGTGATGCCGAGGCGCCGCTGAAGGCCGGCGATCTGCGTACGCGTGCTGACACGCAGCTTGGCGTCGAGGTTGGAGAGCGGCTCGTCCATGAGGAACACCTGCGGCTCACGCACGATGGCGCGGCCCATGGCGACACGCTGGCGCTGACCGCCGGAGAGCGCCTTGGGCTTGCGGCCCAGGTACTCGGTGAGGTCGAGGATCTTCGCGGCGTCCTCGACCTTCTGCCGGATCTCCGCCTTGTTCACGCCGGCGATCTTGAGCGCGAAGCCCATGTTGTCGGCGACGGTCATGTGCGGGTAGAGCGCGTAGTTCTGGAACACCATGGCGATGTCCCGGTCCTTCGGCGGCAGATGCGTGACGTCGCGGTCACCGATGCGGATCGCGCCCTGGTTCACGTCCTCCAGGCCCGCGAGCATGCGCAGGGAGGTGGACTTTCCGCAGCCGGACGGACCGACGAGGACGAGGAACTCGCCGTCCTCGATCTCGATGTCCAGGCCGTCGACGGCGGGCTTGTCGGAACCCGGGTAGATGCGGGTCGCCTTGTCGAACGTAACAGTGGCCATGGTGAGGGCCCCCTTCACCGGCAGGAACGTGCCGGACGATCCGAGTAGAGGGAGTGGTGTAGTCCACCTGAGCGAACTGCTCGTGACGGTACCCCGGAGGTGTCGGGTCTGTCAGTAGTCGGTGAGCCGCGACCTTCGAGGATCTTCGAGGAAATTTTCGACGGGGGCGCCGGTGGTGTTGGTTACACTGCACGGGCACGTCAGTGCATGCCTCCTTAGCTCAGATGGCCAGAGCAACGCACTTGTAATGCGTAGGTCGTCGGTTCGAATCCGACAGGGGGCTCAGCAAAAACCCCAGGTCAGAACGGGTCTGACCTGGGGTTTTCGGGTGTTGTGGGCTGCCCCTTCGGGCTGGCTCAGTTGTCGGCCAGGTCGCAGGCGTTGGTTGCGTGCCTCGATGCCACTCCGTGGGTGACGAGCTGGGTGACGCACATGGTGCGCCCGCCCAAGGTGCCGCTGACGGCCCTTCCGCACGCCTCGATCCTGGGCGGGGTCATGTTGTACCAACCGCGCAGGTATTCCTGGCAGTCGTACGCGCTGGCCGCTGCCGGCGTGGCCGCTGCCGTCATTCCGCCGATCAGCGCGGTGCTCGCCAGAACGGACGCCGCCGCTCCGGCGAGGAGCTTCTTTGCGATGAGCACGAGTGTCCCCCTGTCTGTGTTGTCAGCGTTCCCGATCATGCTAGTTAGATGTCATGGGCATGACTGGGGATTCGCGAACCCCGTGAGGATTTCTCGGTGCCCCGCATCAGTACTGTCGTGGGCATGGTCGAACACGATGCCTTCCACGCCACCCGCGAGGCCTACGACACCATGGCCCCCACCTATGCGGAGATGTTCCGCGACGTGCTGCGTGACTGTCCGTTGGATCGCGCGATCCTCGGGGTCTTCGCCGAAGCCGTGGGTGAGGGGCTTGTTGGTGATCTGGGGTGTGGGCCCGGGCATGTCACTGCCTATTTGAGTGGGTTGGGGGTTGCGGCCTTCGGGGTTGATGCCTCTCCCGCCATGGTTGAGATTGCTCGGGAGGCCTACCCGGAGTTGCGGTTCGACGTGGGGGGTATGGCCGCGCTTGATATCGGTGACGGGGCGCTTGGCGGTGTGCTCTCCCGGTGGTCCGTCATTCATACGCCGCCAGCTGAACTGCCTGTTGTCCTAGGGGAGTTCGGGCGGGTGCTCGCGTCCGGTGGGCATCTGCTCATTGGGTTCTGGGCCACCGATGATCCGTCCGTGGCGACGCAGGCCGTGCCCGATCATGCCGTCGCGCCCGCCTATCGGTGGTCGGCCGACCACCTTGCCGAGCTGCTCGGCAAGGTGGGGCTGAGTGAGGTGGCACGGACGGTTCGGGAGCCGCAGCCCGCGGATCGGCGGCAGTTCCAGGGGGTTCATCTGCTCGTCCGCAAAGGATAGTTGCGGGAGGCGTATCAGTGGCGGCCCGACAAGCGGTCCGCCAGGCGGGCCAGGCGGGGGGCCTGTGTCGTCGGCGTCGTCAGTTCGTGGCGGTCCGCGCTGCGGTACGTCGCGTACATGCCCTGGACGCCGATCCAGCGGAACGGTTCCGGCTCCCATTTGCGGACCTTGTGGTTGACCCAGGGGAGGGTTGTCAGGTCCGTCGCGCCCGCCTGGCCCGAGTCCTGTTGGACCAGGTCGCGCAGCGTGCGGGCCGCCAGGTTGGCCGTGGCCACGCCCGAGCCGACGTAGCCGCCCGCCCAGCCCAGGCCCGTCGCGCGGTCCAGGGTGACCGTGGCGCACCAGTCGCGGGGGACGCCGAGTACGCCGGACCAGGCGTGGGCGATGCCGACCCCGGCCAGCTGTGGGAAGAAGCGGGTCAGGATTTCGTGCAGGGCCTCGATCGTGGCGGGTTGGGTTCGGCCGTCGTTGTCCGTGCGCGAGCCGTAGCGGTACGGGACGCCCCTGCCGCCCAGCGCGATGCGGTCGTCCGCCGTGCGCTGGGCGTACATGTACGCGTGTGCCATGTCGCCGAGCGTCTCTCGGCCCTCCCAGCCGATCGACTCCCATTGGGCGGGGGTCAGGGGTTCCGTCGCGATCATTGAGGAGTTCATGGGGAGCCAGGTGCGGCGCTGGCCCTTGAGCGATGCCGTGAAGCCCTCCGTGCAGCGCAGGATGTACGGGGCGCGGACCGTGCCGTAGGGAGTGATGGCGTGCTTCGGCTTGATCTCCGTGACGGGGGTTGATTCGTGGATTGTCACGCCGAGCGCTTCGACGGTCGCCGCCAGGCCCTTCACCAGCTTCACCGGGTGCAGGCGTGCGCCGTGCGGGGTCCACGTCGAGCCGACCGCGCCCGCGACGCGGATCCGGTCCGCCGTCTCGCGTGCGCCGTGCAGCGTGCGGTCCTTCTCGCCGTACGCGAGTTCCGTCTCGTGGAACTCCTTCAGACGGGCCAACTGAGCCGGGGTGTACGCCACTTCGAGTACGCCGCCGTGGTGGATGTCCGCGTCGATCTGCTCCTCGGCCGCGGCTCGGATCACCTCGTCGACCGTCTCGTTCATCGCCTCCTGGAGGCGGACCGCGGCCTCCTTGCCGTGCAGCCGGGCATAGCGGTCGCGGCCCGCGATGCCGTTGTAGAGCCAGCCGCCGTTGCGGCCCGAAGCGCCGTAGCCGCAGAACTTCTGCTCAAGGACGGTGATGCGGAGGAAGGGCGCGGCCTTCTTCAGGTAGTACGCGGTCCACAGGCCCGTGTAGCCGCCGCCGACTATGCAGACGTCGGCACTCTCGTCGCCCGGAAGCGGTTCACGGGGGGCCGGGGTGCCGTGGTCCGCGTACCAGAACGAGATGCCGCCGTTGATCGTGCTGCTCATGTGCCGGACGTTACTGCGCTGGTGGGGGCTTTGGGGAGGGGTGCAGGGGACGGGGTTCGAGCGGGGGGTTCGGGTGGGGGGTCCGATACGTTGATCCGGTGCGTGGCGGAGCGTCACGTGCCGAGATCTTGGAGGACTGTTTCAGATGGCCGTACGCAAGGCCGGGCGCATCGCCGCCGCGGTGGCCGCCACCGCACTCGTCGCCCTGGGGGCAGCCGCCTGTGGGCCCGAGGACATTCCGGGCAACGGTGGCGGCAAGGGGAAGGGGTCGGCCTCGTCGTCCGGGGGGTCGTCCGGTTCCGCGGAGGACCCGGCTGCCGGCGCCCCCGAGGCGAAGGAGCCGCCGGCGGACGTCGCGGCGCTCGCGAAGGTGCCCGCCTCCGTGAAGGGCGGCGTCATCACGGTCGGCGACCCGCAGGCCGGGCACACGGTCAAGCTGTACGAGGACCCGCGCTGCCCGATCTGCAAGAAGTTCGAGGACACCGGCGCCAAGGCCCTGATCAAGCCGGTGGCCGACGGCAAGGTGAAGGTCGAGTACACGCTCGCCTCGTTCCTCGACAAGAACCTCGGCGGCAGCGGCTCGGTGAACGCCGTGAACGCGCTGCGGGCCTCGGTCGAGGCGGGCAAGTTCCCGCAGTTCCACGCCGCGGTCTTCGCCAACCAGCCGGAGAGCGAGAGCGAGGACGCCTACACCCCCGCCTTCCTGCTGAAGATCGCCGACAAGGTGGACGGTCTGCGCGGCCCCGCCTTCGACAAGGCGGTCACGAACGTGACGTACAAGAAGTGGGTCGGCGAGGCCATGCAGTCCTTCACCGACGACGGCATGTCGGGCACGCCGTCCGTCTTCATCGACGGGGAGAAGCCGGAGAGCAACGCGCTGTTCGACGAGGCGGCGTTCGCCAAGGAGCTCAAGGCTTCCGGGATCTCCTGACTCCGGAGCATCTCCTGGCTCCGGACCATCTCCTGACCCCGGAAATTCCGGTGCGGTGACTCGTCCCGCGTCCGTAGGGTGGCGAACGTGATCGACATTCGCATTCCGGACGAGCTGATCGAGTCGCAGTACCAGTACGCGGGTGAGGCGGGCCGTGCCTTCATCGCGGCGCTGCCCGCCCGCGTGCCGGAGTTCCTCGCGCGGTGGGACCTGACCGTCGACGGGCCGTCCATGCACGGCATGGCGGCCCTCGTGCTGCCCGTGGTGCGCGCCGACGGGACCCCGGCCGCGGTGAAGTTCCAGGTGCTCGACGAGGAGACCGAGGGGGAGCCCGTCGGGCTTCGGGTGTGGGACGGCGACGGGGCCGTGCGGCTCCTCGATTACGACGACGGCACGGGCACGATGCTGCTCGAACGCCTCGACTCCGCGCGGATGTTGTCGACGATGGAGGACATCCACAAGGCGGTGCTCGTCATCGCGGAGCTGCTCGCCCGGCTGACGGCGGTGCCCGCGCCCGCGGGGATGCGGCGGCTCGGCGACATCGCGGCGGAGATGGTCGACGAGCTGCCCGATGCCCTGAAGGAGATCGGCGACCCCGCCGAGCGGGCGATCGTCGAGCGGTGCGGGGGAGCGGTGCGCGAGGTCATGGGCGAGCCCGGCGACCGGCTGCTCCACTGGGACCTGCACTTCGAGAACGTGCTTGCCGCCGAGCGCGAGCCGTGGCTCGCCATCGACCCGAAGCCGCTGGCCGGTGACCCCGGCTTCGACCTCTGGCCGGCCATCAACAACCGCTTCGATCCCGCCGATGCGCTGTGGCGGTTCGACGCGATGACCGAGGTGCTCGGACTCGACCGGGAGCGGGCGCGCGCCTGGACGCTCGGCCGGGTGCTGCAGAACACGCTGTGGCAGATCGAGGACGAGGAGCCGCTGGACGAGGACGACTTGGAGGTCGCGCGGCTGCTGCTGGGGCGGTGAGCACTCCCCTCCGGGGCGGTGAGCACTCCCCTCCGGGGCGGTGAGCCGAGGGCGTCGCCCGGGAGGTTCGGCTGGTGAGACGGCACTGACCCGGGCCCGGCGCACCCGGTTAACCTGCGCGCATGATTCGTAATGCCACGCCCGAAGACATCCCGCTCATCCACGGCATGGTCCGTGACCTCGCCGAGTACGAGAAGGCGCTCGACGAGGCCAGGGCCACCGAGGAGCAGCTGCGCGAGGCGCTTTTCGGGGAGCGGCCCGCCGCGTTCGCGCACATCGCGCAGGACGACGCGTCCGGCGAGGTCGTCGGCTTCTCGCTGTGGTTCCTGAACTTCTCGACCTGGCGCGGGGTGCACGGCATCTACCTGGAGGACCTGTACGTACGTCCCGAGGCGCGCGGCGGCGGGCACGGCAAGGCGTTGCTGACCGAGCTGGCCCGGATCTGTGTGCAGCGGGGCTATGAGCGCCTCGAATGGTCGGTGCTCGACTGGAACGAGCCGTCGATCAACTTCTACAAGTCCCTCGGTGCGCTGCCGCAGGACGAGTGGACGGTGTACCGGCTGACCGACGGCGCGTTGGCCGAGCTGGGCGCCCAGACCAAGTAGCTGTCCCTGGCCGGGGCTTCAGGGGACGAGTACGACCTTGCCCGTCGTCCCCCGGCTCTCCAGCGCCCGGTGGGCCGCCGCGGCCTCCGCCAGCGGGAAGCGCTGGACGGCGGGTGTGAAGTGGCCGCGCGTGGCCTCGGTCAGCGCGGCCAGCTCCAGGGTGCGGACGGGGTTGTCGCCGCCCGCCTTCTGCATCATCGCCGGGCCGAGGACGTTGACCTGGGTGATGCCCCGGGCGGCCAGTTCCTCCTCGGTGAAGGCCAGCGGCTCCCCGTCGTGCAGGCCCTTGCCGGACCAGCCGAAGACGATGTGCGTGCCGCCGGGTGCGAGGAGGTCGACGGCGGCGAGACCGGCGTCGCCGCCCACTCCGTCGAAGACTTCCGTGGCGCCGGGGGCGCCGGTCTCCTTCAGGTACGTACGTACCTCGTCCGGCCACTCAGGGTTCTTGTAGTCGACGGCGAGGTCCGCGCCGTTCGCCCGGACGCGGGCGGTCTTCTCCGGGCCGCCCGCGAGGCCGATGACGGTGGCGCCGCGGTGCTTGGCGTACTGGACGAGGAGGGTGCCGATGCCGCCCGCGGCCGCCGGGATCACCACCACGGAGTCCTCGCCGAGCTCGGCGAACTGCAGGATGCCCATCGTGGTGCGGCCCGTGCCGATCAGGGCCACGGCCTCGGCGTCGTCCAGCCCCGCCGGTATCTCGTGCAGGCGGGCGGCTTCGGTGACGGTCAGTTCGGCGTAGCCGCCGGGGGCGAAGCCGATGTGGGCGACCGCGCGGGTGCCGAGCAGGGCGGGGTCGACTCCCTCGCCGACGGACTCGACGGTGCCCGCGACCTCGCGGCCGGGGACGGTGGGCAGGGCGGGCAGTTCGGGCAGCGGGCCCTGGAATCCGGCGCGGATCGCGGTGTCCAGGAGGTGCACGCCGGCCGCCGTCACGGCGATGCGGACCTGGCCGGGGCCCGGCACCGGGTCCGCCGTCTCCTCGTACACGAGGTTCTCGGCCGGACCGAAGGCGTGCAGACGGATGGCGTGCATGGTGGGCTCCCTGGTGTTCTTGGGCTGCTTTCCCGGTCTTCGCGGGCCGCATCCCGGTCTTCGCGGGCCGCATCCCGGTCTTCGTGGGCTGCTTCCCCGCCACCCTCTTACCTCAAGCGGACTTGAGGTCAAGCCTTGTCGGGGCCAGTGCGAGCGTCACCGCCTCGACCGCGCTGTTGAAGGACACCTCGGAGAGCAGTCCGGGCGCCGCGACCTGGTCGCCCGCCAGGTAGACGCCGTCGCCGCGGTCGACCGCCGGGCGGTCCCGCCAGGTGGTGCCGGGCAGGTCGAGCGCGCCGCTGCGGCCGTTGGCCACGGAGTCGCGGCGCCAGAGCAGCCGGTCACGCCAGTCGGGGAAGCCCAGGTCCATGAGGTGCTCCAGGCGGGCCGAGCCGTCCGCCTTGGACTCGTCGGGGGCGAGCGGGAGCTGCGCCTGGACGAGTTCCTGGCCCTCGGGGGCCAGGCTGCGGTCCTGGGTGGTGAACCGTTCGACCCAGCCGGTCGCGTCCAGGTCGGAGACGGCGAAGAGGTCGCCCCTGCGGGAGCGCAGCGCCAGGTCGACGAGGGTGGTGCGGCCGCTCTCCCACTGGAGGGAGTCGTCCTGGAGCAGGTGCCGGGCCGCCTGGAGCGCGGTGGCGACGACGACCGGGCCCTTCGCGGTGAGCGCGGCGACGTCGTCGACGCGGGACAGCGTCTCGACGCGTACGCCCAGGTTCCAGGCGAGTGCCGCCATGCGGTCGATGACGGAGCCCCAGCCGCCGACCGGGTAGTGCGCCTCCGGGGGCAGCTTCGTGGCGCGGCGCAGGCGCTCCTGCACGAACCTGGCGGAGAGCGATCCGGGGTCGTGGTGGAAGGTCGCCACGGCGATGTAGTGCGCGGCGGCGCGGGCGCCTTCCTCGCCGACTTCTCCGGTGGCCCAGGTGGTGAAGTCGACGTCCACGGGCGCCTGTTCGGGCTTGCGGCGCAGCAGCCGCAGCATGGCGATGGGCGGGGTGCGGCGGAGCCTGCCCCGGTGGTGCAGGCGCAGCCGGGTGCCTTCGACCGGAGGGATGGCGGCGAGCGGGCCGATGAGGTCGCGCTGCTTGAGCCAGGTCCAGTGCGGCCCGCCGTTGTAGAGGGCGTGCGGGCCTTCGTTCGTGCGGTAGGGGCCTTCGGCGGTGCGGGCGCGGCCGCCGAGGGTGTGGTGGGACTCGTGCAGCGTGACCTGGGCGCCGGCTTCGGCGGCGCTGATGGCGGCGGTGAGTCCGGCGAAGCCGCCGCCGATGACGGTGAGGGGCCTGGTGGACTTTCCGGACTTCCTGCTGGGCATGAGGTCGGCTCCTGTCGTGGTGGCTTGCCTTCACCGGATACGACGGCCGGGGGCGCCCCGGATGTGACATCGGGGCGGGGTGGACGCGGGGCGGCGGGCGTTGTCAGTGGTGGGGTGCACGATGGGGGGATGGGACGACAGAGCGCTGCGACGGTGAAGAAGGCTCGGCGGCCGGAGGTGCGGCTGCCGGTGCTCCAGGCTTTCGGGGACGGCGAGTTGGCGCCCGACGGGGACTATGACGGGGTGGAGTTCCGGGACCTGGACCTGGCGGGGCAGGACGGCGGGGGTGCGCTGTTCCTGGACTGCGCGGTGACGGGCTGCGGGCTCACGGAGACGCGGCTGAGCCGCGCCCGCTTCGTGGACTCGGTCCTCACGGAACCGCGGGGCGTCGGCACGGAGCTTGCGGAGGCGTCGCTGCGGGACGTGGAGGTGGTGGACGCCCGGCTCGGGGGCGTCCAGCTGCACGGGAGCGTGCTGGAGCGGGTCGTGGTGCGGGGCGGCAAGATCGACTATCTGAATCTGCGGAAGGCCCGGCTGAAGGACGTCGTCTTCGAGGGCTGCGTCCTGGTCGAGCCGGACTTCGGGCAGGCGGCGCTGGAGCGGGTGGAGTTCGTGGACTGCGCGCTGAAGGGGGCGGACTTCAGCGGGGTCACGATGAAGGACGTGGACCTGCGGGCCGCCGCGCAGGTCGACATCCTGCGGGGCATCGACTGCCTCTCGGGGGCGGTGATCAGCACGGCCCAGCTGATGGACCTGGCCCCGGCGTTCGCGGCGCAGGTGGGGGTGCGGGTGGAGTAGGCGGACAGGCAGGCCCTAGGCCGCAGGGAGGCGGGGATAGCGGGCCTGCAGCGCCCAGATCGCCGGGTTCTCGCCCAGGGAGTCGTGGAGGTCGGTCAGATCGGCGAGGAGATCCTGAAGGAAGTCGCGTGCCTCGCGGCGCAGCTCTGCGTGGGAGAAGGACAGCGGCGCTTCCTCCGCCGCCATCCAGTCCGCCTCGATGTCCACCCAGCCGAACCGCCGGGTGAACAGCATCCGGTCCGTGGACTCCGTGAAGTCCAGCTCCGCGTACTGCGGACGGGACGCCCGGCTGCCGAGCGGATCCTTGTCCAGCTCCTCGACGATGTCGCACAGCGCCCACGCGAAGTCCAGCACCGGCACCCATCCCCAGGCTGTGGACAGCTCCCGGTCGGCCTTGGTGTCCGCGAGATACACGTCCCCGCAGAACAGATCGTGCCGCAGCGCCCGGACATCCGCCCGGCTGTAGTCCAGCTGCGGAGGATCAGGGAAGCGGCGGGAGAGGGCGTAGCCGATGTCGAGCACGGGTCGATGGTGTCACGACCGGCAGCCGTGGTCCGGCGTCGGCCCTCTGGCCTGCAGAAACGATGCCGCTCGCACGTTCGGGTGAACGGTTTCCGGATTGGTCGGAGCGATGAGGCCTACGCTGACACTGTCGCGCTGAGCGAAGGAGGCCCACCATGGCGGCACTGCCACTCCCGGAGTATGAGCCCTGTCAGGAATGCGAGCCCGGTCAGGAGTTCGACCCGCGGTCCTTGGTGAGTCTGGTCCAGGACCGGGTGCCTGCCATGCCGGTGGGCGAAGCCTTCGTCATGTTCAGCGCGGTCGCCCCCAAGGGGTGGCGCGTGGAGTTGATCGAAGGGGAGATCCACGTGACGCCTCCGGCCAATGGGGAGCACGAAGAGATTGTGTCGGAAATGACAGGGCAGGTGCGTGACCACCGTAAGGATCTGGGGCGTTACACGGGGATCGGGCTGTATGTGCCTGGTGCCTCGGTGAGCGGACAGATCGAGCCGGACCTCGTGCTCGCTCCCAAGGGGAGCTTCGACAACGAGGAGAAGTACCACGACCCTGCTCCAGTCCTGCTCGTCGCCGAAGTCACCTCCAGGTCCACCGCCGACAACGACCGCCACAAGAAGATCAAGGGCTATGCCCGCGCGGGCATCCCCGTCTATCTCCTCATCGACCGCGCGGCAGGGCACACCGTGCTCTACACCGAGCCCGCCGGCGAGGAGTACGAACACCAGGAGATCGTCAAGCTCTCCAAGGTGGTCTCCCTTCCCGAGCCCCTCGGCTTCGAGCTCGACACCGGCCAGTTCTGAACCACTCAGTTCCGAACCACTCGGTTCCGAGGCCCAGGGCCCCCGGCCTCACGGCAGCAGCCGCTGCTCCTTCGCCACCGCTACCGCGCCCGCCCGTGTGTCCACGCCGAGTTTGTCGTAGATGCGGCCCAGGTGGGTCTTGACCGTGGCCTCGCTGATGAACAGGGCTCGGGCGATCTCCCGGTTGCCGAGGCCCTGGGAGAGCTGGGTGAGGATGTCGCGTTCGCGGTCCGTCAGGGTGGGCTGGGGGGCCCGCATGCGGGCCATCACGCGGGATGCCACCGGGGGTGAGAGTGCCGTGCGGCCCTGGGACGCCGCCTGGATCGCCGAGAAGAGTTCCTCCGGGCGTTCCGCCTTGAGGAGATAGCCCGTCGCGCCCGCCTCGATCGCCCGCGTGATGTCCGCGTCCGTGTCGTAGGTGGTGAGGACCAGGACGTGCGGCGGGGTCCCGGACGCCGTGATGCGGCGCGTCGCCTCCACGCCGT
Organism: Streptomyces sp. NPDC050658; assembly: GCF_044457025.1. Lineage (NCBI taxonomy): Bacteria > Bacillati > Actinomycetota > Actinomycetes > Kitasatosporales > Streptomycetaceae > Streptomyces > Streptomyces sp. NPDC050658. The sequence continues at coordinate 234,558 of NZ_JBITGM010000011.1, read as the reverse complement.
CGATGCCCTCGCCCAGCTGCAGGTCCATCAGGACCACGTCCGGCGTCAGCTTCGCGGCGAGCGCCACCGCCTCCTCGCCCGTGCCCGCCTCGCCGACCACCTCGATGTCCGGCGCGCTGCCGAGCAGGGCCAGCAGTCCCGCGCGTACGACGACGTGGTCGTCGCAGACCAGAAGGCGGACCGGGGGTGGTGTGTGCGTCATGAGGTCTCCGTCCTGCGGTCCGGCGTGGGCTCGAAGGGCTCCAGGGGGATCGACACCGAAAGGACCGTTCCCTCGTCCGGTGCCGACTCGATCGTCAGTGTGCCGCCGAGCTGCTGCGCCCGCGCGCGGATCGCGGGAATGCCGTGCCCCCGTACCCCGGTCGTGGTCTGTGCGGACGGGGTGAAGCCCCGCCCGTCGTCCGCGACGTCCAGGACCACCTGGTCGTCCAGGAGCGTCAGGGTCAGCGCCGCGGTCGTCGCCTCAGCGTGCTCTCGTACGTTGGCCAGGGCGCCCTGTGCGATCCGGAGCAGCGCCGAGCTGACCCGGTCCGGCAGCGGCACCGGCGCGCCCTCCGCGTGGAAGCGCACGGCGAGTCCGGGCCCCGACTCCCGCTCGGCGAGCGCCCGCAGCGCCTCCGTCAGACCGCCGCCGTCCGCGAGGTCCGCCGGCGCCAGGTCGTGCACGAAGCGGCGCGCCTCGGCGAGCCCGCGCTCGGTGATCGACTCGGCCGTACGGACGTGGGTGCGGGCCCGCGCCGGATCCGCGTCCCAGAGCCGGTCGGCCGCCTGGAGCAGCATCTGCTGGCTGGACAGGCCCTGCGCGAGGGTGTCGTGGATCTCCATGGAGAGCCGCTGCCGCTCGGCGAGCGTGCCCTCGCGGCGCTCGGTGGCGGCCAGTTCACGGCGGGTGCGGATGAGGTCGTCGATGAGCGCGCGCTGGCGGGCCGCCTGGCGCTGCATGTACAGGAAGACGGCGGCCGCGACGGCCGCCCACGCGGGCGGCGCGAAGAGCAGGTTCGGGTCGAAGGCGCCGGCGAGCTGCATCTGTGCGACGACCACGAACGCGGTCAGGACGGCCACCAGGAAGAGGGCGGCGCGCGGTGGCAGCGTACGGAGGCCGGTGTAGAACAGCGGCACCGCGCACCAGGCGAAGCTCGGCGCGAGCAGGACGAGGACGACCCAGGCGGCCACGACGCAGATCAGCCAGAGGAGGCGGCGGGGGGCGCTGGGGCGGGCGCCCACGACGGGGCCGAGGAGGTAGAGGAGCGCGAGCGAGAGGGAGAGGGCGATGATCCACGGGGTGCGGGGTTCGCCGGGGTGCCGCATCAGGAAGCGGGTCAGGGACGAGCCGAGGAGCAGGAAGAACGCCGTGTGCATGACGGCTGCGAGCCAGCGTGCGTCGGGGTCCGAGTACCCCGTGCCGGGGTGGGCGTACTCCGTGCCGGAGTGGGCGCTTCTTGCGTCGGTGCCCGGCGCTGGGGGCTGTGCCCGCCCTTCCCCAAGCTCTCGACTTCGCTCGAGCAGGGGATGCCCCACTCGCCCTGCGGAACGACTGCCCACAGCGGTTCTGCGGTCACCGTGTTGCTTCACCTCCTCATTCTCACCCGGTGAGGCCCTGCATGGATCAGCCGATCGGTTGACCCCGGAGTCGGCCGGTACGTCGACGGAGCGCGCCGGCTTCCGCCCCGATGATCGGTGCATGACCAAGAACCCCAGCCACAAGCGTTCGAAGCGCACCCGCGTCATCACCGGTGCCGTCGCGATCGCCGCCCTCGGAGCCGGCACCTTCGGCGCCGTGTCCGCGACCGCCGGGACCCCGGACGCCGCCTCCAAGGCCCCCGTCGTCGCCGACGCGGGCAACGAGAACCTCCAGCAGACCACGCACCTGACCGTGGCCGCCGCGACGAAGGCCGCGCAGGCCAGCCTCGACGCCGCGAAGAAGGAGAACCAGCGGATCACGGTCGCCGTCGTGGACCGCAACGGCAACACCATCGTGACCCTGCGCGGCGACGGCGCGGGCCCGCAGTCGTACGAGTCCGCGGAGAAGAAGGCGTACACCGCCGTCTCCTGGAACGCGCCGACCTCCGAGCTGGTCAAGCGCCTGGAGCAGGCCCCCAACCTGAAGGACATCCCCGGCACCCTGTTCCTCGGCGGCGGCGCCCCCGTCACCGCCAAGGGCGCCCCGATCGCGGGCATCGGCGTCGCGGGCGCCCCGTCCGGCGACCTGGACGAGAAGTTCGCGCAGGCCGGCGTCGCGGCGCTGAACTGACGGAGCGGCAGGCTGCCGGGCCCCGAACATAAGCCGCATACGTAAGATCGCACAGCTAAGATCACATACGTAAGATCGCAGGCGTGGACCTACGATCGACCGCGGCCCGTGGCTCGGCAGCCGCCCTCACCGCCCTCGCCCTCACCGCGTGCAGCGGCTCCGGAGTGCACGGCACGCCCGGAGCCGACGGCGTGCGCGACCCGTACTTCCCAAAGGCGGGCAACGGCGGCTACGACGTCGCGCACTACGGCCTGACCCTCGGCTACGACCCCGAGTCGCGCCACCTCACCGGCACCGCCGACATCACGGCCCGTGCCACGCAGGACCTCAGCGCCTTCGACCTCGACCTCAAGGGCCTGGACGTCCGGAGCGTCACCGTCGAGGGGAAGAAGGCCTCCTTCCACCGCGCGGGGCAGGAGCTGACGATCCGTCCGCCCGACGACCTCGACGAGGGCGAGACGTTCCGCACCACGGTCCGCTACTCCGGCACCCCGGAGACCATCACGGACCCGGACGGCTCCGAGGAGGGCTGGCTGAAGACGGCGGACGGCGCGCTCGCGCTGGGCGAGCCGACCGGTTCCATGGCCTGGTTCCCCGCGAACAACCACCCCTCGGACAAGGCCGCGTACGACATAAAGATCACCGTCCCCGAGGGTCTGCAGGCCGTATCCAACGGCGAGTTGACCCGAGAGTCGACCAAGAACGGCCGTACCACCTTCGCCTGGCACAGCGCCGAACCGATGGCGAGCTATCTCGCGACCGTCGCCGTCGGGACGTACGAGATGAAGCGCTCGACCACCAAGTCCGGGATTCCCGTGCTCACCGCCGTCGACCCGGCCGAGGCGAAGAAGAGCGCCAAGACGCTCGCCGAGATCCCCGAGATCCTGGAGTGGCAGGAGCTGAACTTCGGGCCCTACCCCTTCTCGTCGACGGGCGCGATCGTCGACCGGGAGGAGGACGCGGGCTACGCCCTGGAGACCCAGACGCGCCCCACCTTCCCCGGCGCCCCCGACACCGAGCTGCTCGTCCACGAGCTGGCCCACCAGTGGTTCGGCAACTCCGTGACGCCGAAGTCCTGGCAGGACATGTGGCTCAACGAGGGCTTCGCGACGTACGCGGAGTGGCTGTGGCAGGAGGACAACGACGGCGACACCGTCGAGGAGATCTTCGACCAGCTCTACGCGGGCGACTACTACGAGGCCGCCGAGGACAACGAGGCGATCTGGGCCTTCCCGCCGGCGAAGCCGCCGTCGGCCGCGACGATCTCCGACAGTCCGGTGTACGAGCGCGGCGGCATGGTCATCCACAAGATCCGCCAGGCGGTCGGCGACGACACCTTCTACGACATCGTGCAGGGCTGGACGAAGTCGCACCGGCACGGCAACGCGGCCACGAAGGACTTCACGCGGTACGTCGAGGAGCACGCGGGCGGCGACGCGGCGCGCAAGAAGGTGCGCGCGATCTGGGGTCCGTGGCTGTACGGCGACGGAAAGCCGGACCACCCCTGAGGGGCGATCCGGCGGTACCGCGGGGAGACGGTGGCTACTTGACGTTGACCGCGGTCCAGGCGGCCGCGACCGCCTTCTCCTCGGCGCTGCCCGCGCCGTAGAGGTCCGCCGCCGCCTTGAGGGTGGCGGTGCGGGCGCCCGCGTAGTTGGTCGTCGACGTCATGTAGACGGACAGGGCCTTGTACCAGATCTGGTAGGCCTTGGTCCGGCCGATGCCGGCGAGCGTGGAGCCGTCGGCGGTCGGGGAGTCGTAGGAGACGCCGTTGATGGTCTTCGCGCCGCTGCCCTCGCTGAGCAGGTAGAAGAAGTGGTTGGCGACGCCCGACGAGTAGTGCACGTCGAGGCGGCCGACGTTCTTCGACCAGTAGTCGGCGGAGTTGCCGTCCTTGCTGGGCTTGTCCATGTAGCGCAGCGGGGTGCCGTTGCCGCGGATGTCGATCTTCTCGCCGATGAGGTAGTCGCCGACGTCGCTCGGGTTGTTGGAGTAGAACTCGACGGACGTACCGAGGATGTCGCTGGTCGCCTCGTTCAACCCGCCCGATTCGCGGCTGTAGTTGAGGTTGGCGGTGGCGGCGGTGAGGCCGTGGCTCATCTCGTGGCCGGCCACGTCGAGCGAGGTCAGCGGCTTGAGGTTGCCCGCTCCGTCGCCGTAGGTCATGCAGAAGCAGGCGTCGGACCAGAAGGCGTTCACATAGGCGTTGCCGTAGTGGACGCGGGAGTAGGCGGCCTTGCCGTCGCCCGCGATGCCGTTCCTGTTGAACTCGGTCTTGTAGAAGTCCCAGGTCTGCGCGGCCCCGTAGGCGGCGTCGACGGCCGCGGTCTGCCGGTTCTGCGGCGTACCGTCGCCCCACTTGTCGTCGGCGTCGTGGAAGAGGGTGCCGGTGCCCGACGTGCCGCCGTTCAGGTCGTACGTCTTGTGCCCGCCGCGGCCGCCGTCGGTGAGGTCGTAGCCGCCGGACGCGGAGGCGGTCGAGCCGACTGCGACATCGCCGCTGTACTGGCCCGTGCCGGTGCCGGTCTCGATGGCCTCGCGGCTGAAGAGCTGCTTGCCGGTGGCGGCGTCGGTGACGACGTGCAGCTCGCTCGGGGTGCCGTCGTGCTGGACGCCGGTCACTACCGTGTCGTACGCGAGGACGGGGGAACTGCCCTTGTCCCCGGCCCAGATGACCTTGCGTACGTTCTTCGCGCGGGCCTTGTCGGCGTCGGCGGCGGCGACGGCGGACTTCTTGGCGTCGGCGGCGGACTTCTCGGCGTCCGTGGACGCCACGGATATCTCTCCGCCGCGGGCCTTGTCGACGCCCTTCAGCTTGCCGCTCTTCGTGGTGTGCGCGACGAGGTCGCCGCCGAGGACGGGGAGGCCGTCGTAGGTGCGCTCGTAGCGGGTGTGGACGGTGCCGTCGGCGTCCTTGACGACATCGCGGACGACGAGCCTCTCCTTGCCGCCGAGACCGAGCGAGTCGGCGGTCGAAGCGGCGTCTGCCTGGGCCGACTTGATGGCGTCGGCACGCTGCGAGGCGCTCAGGCGCAGGGTGTCCGCGCCGGCCTTGTCCTGGTCACCGGCCGCGGTGGCGGCCGTTCCGCTCTGTACGCCGAGGACGACCATGGCGGCGGATGCGGCGAGGGCGGCGGCGCGAACAGCGGTCTTGCGAGGGATGGGGGACTGCTGTCTCACTTGCTCTCCTTGAGGGGGCTGAGCCGTGTGGGGAGCGGCGGAGGAGAGAGTGCCACGGTGGCGCGCCGATTGACGGTGCACGAACAACTCTTTACTTGTTCTTGTCCGAATGGTGCGGCCCAATGTCCGCTATGCGTACGGTTATTGGAGGTGGGGGCGGGCTTGGGTGCGGCTCAGCGCCTTGCGCAGTACGGCACACGGGCGGTCCGCGAGGCGGTCCCTGCGGTGGTCGATCACCTCGTACCCGAGCGCGCCCCAGAAGGCGAACCCCGGCCCGTTCCCCTCCAGCACGGCAAGACGCACCCCGTCCCGCCCCGCCGCACGGAACCGCTCCTCGATCTTGCCCGCGAACTCCCGCCCGTACCCCTTGCGTTGCTGCCGCGTGTCCACCATGAGCAGCCCGATCCACGGGTCGGGGTCGGCGGGATCGGGGTGCCGGTCCAGCGTGATGCCGATCCCGACGACCCGCCCCTCCGATCGGGCCAGCAGCACCTCGGACCCCGGCACGGCCAACTCGTCCGCCAGCGCGGCGGCGACCTGCTCGGGGCGGATGTCGTCGGGATCGGGGAAGTCCCCGGAGAGGGCGTGGAACGCGTGGTTCGACGCGTAGAGCGCCGTCAGCTCGGTCAGCAGCTCGCCGGGGAGGGCGATGCCGCCGTCGGCGGGGGCGAGGGGTTCGAGGATCATGCGGCGCAGATTAGTGCGCGTTCAGGGACTCTCGGCGTGGCCCGGTCAGTGCGCGGCCAGGGACTTTCAGCATGCCCCGGTCAGTGGGTCCCCAGCGCCTTGAAGGCCTTCGTCCGGTCCACGATCGCCCGCTCCGTCGGCAGCCGCTCGATCGACGACGCGCCGAAGAAGCCCGCGATGCCCGTCGTGTGCTCCAGGACGTATGCCGCGTCCTCCGGTTCCGCCATGGGGCCGCCGTGGCACAGGACCAGGATCTGGGGGTTCACGCTCTTCGCCGCGTCATGCATCTCCTGTACGGAGGACGCCGCCTGATCCAGCGTCAGGGCCGTGCCCGCGCCGATCGAGCCCTTCGTCGTCAGGCCTACGTGCGGGACCAGGACGTCCGCGCCCGCCCGAGCCATGTCCGCCGCCTGCCCGGCGTCGAAGACGTACGGCGTGGTGAGCAGATCGCGGGCGTGCGCCTCGCGGATCATGTCGACCTCCAGGCCGTATCCCATTCCCGTCTCCTCCAGGTTCACGCGGAACGTGCCGTCGTAGAGGCCGACCGTCGGGAAGTTCTGCACTCCCGTGAAGCCCATCCGCTTCAGCTCGTCCAGGAAGCGGCCCATGTCCCGGAACGGGTCGGTGCCGCACACCCCGGCGAGCACCGGGGTGTCCCGCACCACCGGGAGGACCTCCCTGGCCATGTCCACCACGATCGCGTTCGCGTCGCCGTACGGGAGGAGTCCGGCGAGGGAGCCGCGGCCCGCCATCCGGTAGCGGCCCGAGTTGTAGATGATCAGGAGGTCGACGCCGCCCTCCTCCGCGCACTTGGCGGACAGGCCGGTGCCGGCGCCCGCGCCGATGACGGGACGGCCCGCCGCGACCTGGGCGTTGAGTCGGTCGAGGGCTTCCTTGCGGCTGATCGCTGTCATGGGTCGGTGCTCCTTCGGGTCGGGGAGGGGCTCACGGCGTCGGCTTCAGTGATCGCGCGCTGATCAGCTCGTCCAGGCGGTCCGCCATCGCCGACGCGAACTCCGCGTCGTTGATGTGCGCGTCCACTTCATGCAGCCGCACCCCGCTGCCCCGCAGCGTGGTCCGCACCGCGAACAGCCCCGCCGCGTCCGCCTCCTGGTCCTCGAACGGGCCGCCCGCGACATCCACCGCCGAGACGCCCCGCAGCGGCCAGAACAGCTCGGCGGGGCCGCGCGCCGCGGCGAGTCTGTGGCCGAGGGTGGTGCCCAGCGCCGTCATCTCCTGGGCGGTCGTCCGCATCAGCGTCACCGTCGGGTTGTGGACCAGCAGCCTGCGGTCCGCGAATCGGGCCGGGACCGTGGACTCCGGGCCGAAGTTGACCATGTCGAGGGCGCCGGGCGCGACGACCTGCGGGATGCCCGCGCGGCCCGCGGCGGTCAGCCGCTCCGGGCCCGCGGACAGGACGCCGCCGACCAGCTCGTCGGCCAGTTCGGTCGTGGTCAGGTCCAGTACGCCGTCGAGGAGGCCGTCGGACGCCAGCTTCTCCACCGCGCGACCGCCCGCGCCCGTGGCGTGGAAGACCAGCACCTCGTAGCCCCGCTCCTCCAGGCGGGCGCGGGCCGCGTCGATCGCGGGCGTCGTCACGCCGAACATCGTCGCGGCGACCACCTTGCGGCCCCGGCCCGCCAGTTCGTCGTGGTTGCGCTCCTGGCGGCGCGCCATGCCCGCGGCGGCCGCCGCCGCGTTGCCGAGCACCTGCCGTGAGACCGAGTTGATGCCGGCGATGTCCACCACGCTGTACATCAGCGTGATGTCGCTGCTCCCCACATACGGCGCCACATCACCGCCCGCCATCGTGCTCACAAGGAGTTTCGGCACCCCGATCGGCAGCGCCCGCATCGCCTGCGCCGCGATCGCCGAGCCGCCGCTGCCCCCGGCCGCGAGGACCGCGTGCAGCCGGCCCTTGCGGTGCAGATCGAGGACGACCTCCGTCACGCCGTCCGCCATGGCGGCCACCGCGCCGCCCCGGTCGCCCGATTCCCGCAGCTGGGCCAGGTCGTGACCGGCCGCGCGGGCCACGGCGTCGGCGGGCACATCGGCGACGGGTGCCTGCGGGGACGGTGGCAGTATCCCGGTGTCGACCAGGAGGACGTCGCTCCCGTACTCCCGCAGCCGCTCGCGCAGCCACGCGTACTCAGCGCCTTTGGTGTCCAGCGTCCCGACCAGCACCACGGTCGCCATGGCCCTCACACTCCCTCTCGCGATGGGTGATGTCGCCGATCCCGCGTCGGCCCCGTGTCCGCCGCCTTTGGGTGGCAATGACCACTACTGCCCGATTGACCTGCGAGACATGCGGGACGCACCACAGGGCACTAGACGTTTCTCCGACTATTCTGAATACTGGAATAGTCCGCAACGCCGAAGAGGGAGCCCGTGGTCGCCGCACACATCTCATGGACGCGCGCCGCGCTGCCCCTCTGCCTGCTCGGCATCCTCGCCCGCGAGGAGAAGAGCTACGGGTACGCGCTGCTGAGCCGTCTCGCCGACATGGGGTTGGCCGACGTCAAGGCCGCGACCCTCTACCCCGCCCTCACGCGCCTCGAAGAGGAGGGCGCCGTCGAGGTCGAGTGGGGTGCCGGCGAGGGCGGGCCGGGGCGCAAGTACTACCGGATCACCGCGGACGGGCGGGAGCGGCTGCGGCGTGACCAGGCCGCCTGGGGGGAGTTCTCCCGGACCGTCTCCGCCCTCCTCGCGGAACCTCAGCAGGGGGAAACATGAGCAAGACAGGGAAGACCGCGCCCAGTTGGGAGCGGAAGGAGGACGAGGACTGGGCCGCCTCCGTCGAGGTGCGGCTCGTCCTCGACCACGACGCGCCCGGCGGCCTCGCCGACGAAGTCCTCGCGGAGGCGCACGAAATCGTGGGGGACGCGGGGCTGCCCGCGCGCGAAGTCCTCGGGGAGCCGGAGGCCTACGCCCGTACGGTCGCCGCCGAGCGCATCAGCGAGCGGCATCGCGCGCGGGTCGACACCCGCGGAGTGCTGCCCGGCGAGCGTGTCACCGCCACGCTCGGGACGCTCGGGTTCGTGGGGTTCGGCCTCTGTGTCCTGCACTGGATCGAGGACGGGCTCTGGATGGACTGGAGCGGGGCCTCGGTCGCGGGCTGCGCGACCGCCGTCGCGGTCGCCGCGCTCGTCTGCTTCGCCTTCGTCGCGCGCGTCGCGGGGCGGATCCGGGGCATGTGGGGGTTCCTCGCCGGGGCTGTCGCCGCCCTCGGCGGCGGTGCCGCCGTCGCCGCGACTGTGCCCGCGGAGAGGCTGTTCAGCGTGCCCGCACCCGTGCTCGCACTGGTCTGTGCCGGGTGGACCGTCGGCTCCTTCGCGCTGCCGGACGCCACGGTCGACCGCTGGTGCACGCCCGCCCGCCCGGCCGACGGCATCGACGACGAGCGGTGGCTGGACCGCCTGGAAGGACTGTTGCGCGGACGGCACGCCATGCGGGGCGCCGAGGCACGCGGTCACGTGCGCGAGGCCCGGCAGCACCTCGCCGCCGCACAGGGCGGCGGTGAGCGGGCCGAGGACGTCTTCGGTGACGTCGAGGTCTACGCCCTGCGGCTCGCCGACGGGCCCCGCAAGCGGCAGCGGGTCGCCCGGCGGAAGGCGTACGGCAGCGCAGCCCTGGCCCTGGTCGTCGGCGTACTCGTCGTCGACCAGCTGTTCGACCCTGAGGAGCGGGCCTCCGGCTGGATGATCTGCTGGGTGGTCATGCTGGGCTGCCTGGTCTGGAACGCGATCGACGAGTGGCGCGGCCTGCGCGCACTGGAGCGGGGCCGAGAAGCCTGACGGCGAACCACGAGGGCCCCCGGCGGAAATCCGCCGGGGGCCCTCGTCGACTGGCTGCTGGAGCTGAACCTCAGACGTTGACGCCGAAGTCCTGCGCGATGCCGACCAGGCCGGACGCGTAGCCCTGGCCCACGGCGCGGAACTTCCACTCGGCGCCGTTGCGGTACAGCTCGCCGAAGACCATGGCGGTCTCGGTGGCGGCGTCCTCGGAGAGGTCGTAACGCGCGATCTCCGTGCCACCCGCCTGGTTGATGATGCGGATGAAGGCGTTGCGGACCTGGCCGAAGTTCTGCGAGCGGTTCTCCGCGTCGTAGATCGAGACCGGGAAGACGATCTTCTCGATGTCGGCCGGGAGACCCGCCAGGTTGACGTTGATCTGCTCGTCGTCGCCCTCGCCGGCACCCGTGACGTTGTCACCGGTGTGGACGATGGTCTGGTCCGGCGTCGCCTTGTTGTTGAAGAAGACGAAGTGCTGGTCCGAGAAGACCTTGCCCTGCGTGTTCACCGCGATCGCGGAGGCGTCCAGGTCGAAGTCGGTGCCAGTGGTGGTGCGGACGTCCCAGCCGAGGCCCACGGTGACGGCGGTCAGGCCCGGAGCCTCCTTGGTGAGCGAGACGTTGCCACCCTTGGACAGGCTTACTGCCATTGTTGGGAGTCCCTTCCCTCGTTGCGTACGAACGGGCTTCGTACTGGGGACGAAGCTACCGTCACCCCTATGAACGTCGACCGGGGTCCCAGAGGTTCCAGTTCCTTTTACTTTCTTTACTCACCTCTGGCACCGGCCGCACCGCGCCGCAAATACGGGTGACGTGGACCGGACAGACGGGGGACCATAGGACGCATGTCCGGTCCCTATCTCATCCGCGGCTCCGTCTCCCTGCCCGAGGCGGAGCTCATGTGGCGTTTCTCGCGGTCGTCCGGGCCGGGCGGGCAGCACGTCAACACCAGTGACTCGCAGGTGGAGCTGAGGTTCGACCTGGCGAAGACGGACGCGCTGCCGGACGTCTGGAAGGAGCGCGCCCTGGAGCGCCTCGCCGGCCGCCTGGTGGACGGCGTCGTCAGCGTGCGCGCCTCGGAGCACCGCTCCCAGTGGCGCAACCGCGAGATGGCCGCGACCCGCCTCGCCGCGCTCCTCGCCGAGGCCACCGCCCCGCCGCCGCGCCCCCGCAGGGCCACGAAGATCCCCCGCGGCATCAACGAACGGCGGCTGCGGAACAAGAAGCAGCGCAGCGAGACCAAGCGCGGCCGCTCGGGCCAGGGCTGGGGCTGACACCCGCAGGCCCGAGGGACCGAGGGGTCGAGGGGTCGAGGGGTCGAGGGGCCGCAGGCCCGAGGGGCCGACCCAGCAAACCCCGCGACAGCAAAGAGCGCTCAGCCCAGTCGCCGGTACTTCCCCTTGAAATACATCAGCGGCCCGCCGTCCGCGCTCGGCAGCTCCGCCGTCAGCACCCGCCCGATGACCAGCGTGTGATCGCCCGCCGTCACCGTCTGCTCGGTGCGGCACTCCAGTGTCGCGAGCGCGCCGCCGACCAGCGGGGCGCCGGACGCCTTTCCGCGGACGTACGCGATGTCCTCGAAGAGCAGCCGGTCGCTGATCCGGCCCTTCATCGCGAACCGGCCCGCGATGTGCCGCTGGCTCTCGGCGAGCACCGAGACGCCCCATAGCGGCTGCTCGGCGAGCAGATCGTCCATCCGGGAGCCCTCGCGCAGGCTGACCAGCACGAGCGGCGGGTCCAGGGACACGGAGAGGAACGCCGTCGCCGTCATCCCCACGTCCTCGCCGCCCGGCGCCAGCGGGTCGTCGGCGTCCAGCGGCAGCTCGCGCGCGGTCACCAGGACCACGCCCGCGGCGAGCCGGGACATGGCGGCGCGGAACTCATCGTTGCTCACCCCCACAGGATGCCCGTCGGGGGACGGGGCACGGGGGGATGGCGGGGCGGGGGGCGTCGCCGGGGCGCCCTGAGGGGGCGTACGCGGCGTCTCTAGTGTCTTCGGTACGGGAACCACGGGAGTGACGCTAGCCCCGTCGTCCCCGCCGCCACATCGGACCGAGGGCCGATACCGGGCCTAGGACCGGGGACTTAGGGGGTGCTGCCAGGGGTGGGATCAGGCCAGTGGACTGGACCAACGAAGGCTTCCCATCTGTGACTTGAGTCACAGGACCCATAAATTGTTGACCCTGTGTACCGAGTGAGCTGCTCGCTGTGATTCAGTGACGGTGGCAATCAGACACTGGGGTAACTCAGACACTGAGGGAACACTAAGGGCGCTGCGAATCCTGGAGTTGCTGTCGAGGTCTCGGGGAGAGCGAGCAATGGAGACCGAGTCGGAGCCGTACGTCCGTCTTGCGACCCTGCGGCAGCTGCATCAAGTGGTGGCGGACCTGAACACGGCCCGAAGCCTGGCGGACACGCTGCAGACCGTCGCCGACGGCGTGGTCAACGGCCTTGGCTATGAGCTGGCGTGCGTCAATCTCGTGCGCCCCGACGGCGATCTCGTCGTCGCCGCCTTCGCGGGCAACACCGCGGCCGAGGCGCTCATCACCGGACGGGTCGGCTCCCGTGACGCCTGGGAGCGCCGCCTCGCCATGGGTGAGGCCTGGGGCGCCCTGCGCTTCATCTCGTACACCGAGGGCTGGGTCCTCGACGAGGACGACGTCCCGCAGTGGTACACCGAGGGCCCCGAGCCCCGCTTCGAGGACGAGTGGCACCCCTCCGACCGGCTCTTCGCCCCCATGTACGCGACCGGTGGCTCCGGCGGCGAACTGCTCGGCGTGATCTCCGTGGACCGGCCGCGCAACGGCCGCAGGCCCGGTGCCTGGGGCCGCGAGGCCCTCCAGATGTACGCGTTCCAGGCCGCCATCGCGATCAGCAACGCCCGGCTGAGGGCCAACATGCAGCGCGCCCTGGTCCGCCTGGAGCGCGAGCAGCAGGCCCTGCGGGCCAGCGAGGAGAGCTTCCGCCAGGCCTTCGAGTACGCGCCGTCCGGCATGGCCATCGCCGAGATGGGCGGCGACCAGCACGGCCGCATCCTCCGTACGAACGACGCCCTCTGCCGCCTGCTGGGCCGCCCCGCGTCGGCCATGCGCCGCTACTCCTTCTCCGACCTGGTCCACCCCGAGGACATCGGCACCCTCCTGCGGACCTCGGCCGAGGGCGGCCGCGCCGAGCTGCGGCTCGCCCGCCGCGACGCCACGTACGTCTGGGTCTCCCTGCGCAACTCGGTCGTCGCGGACGCCGCCGACGGCCCCCGCTTCCTCCTCACCCACGTCGAGGACATCGAGGAGCGCAAGCGCCGCGAGCTGCAGCTCGCCCACCGCGCCTCGCACGACTCGCTGACCGGCCTGCCCAACTCCGCCGAGCTGCGCTCGCGGCTCAGCGCCCGGCTCTGCCGCCGCCCGCACGCGGGCCGCCCCAGCGCGGTCGACTCGCTGGACGCCGCGTACGACGGGGGCTACGAGACGGACGGGCAGCACGGCTTCGGGTACGGCGGGCACGGCGCGCACGCGGCGCCGGGCGGTCACAGCCTGCAACAGGGCGACGACGGCTTCGACCACCACGTGCACACGGTCGCGCCGCCGGAGGGCAACGGGGAGACGGACGACGGCACGAAGGGTCTCGCCGTTCTCTTCTGCGACCTCGACGGCTTCAAGTCCATCAACGACCGCTTCGGGCACCACACCGGCGACGCCGTCCTCATCGAGGTCGCCAGGCGCCTCACCAACGGCGTACGCGACGGGGACACGGTCGCGAGGCTCGGCGGCGACGAGTTCGTCGTCCTCGCCGACGGGCTCGGCCGGGCCGACGCGCAGGACCTCGCGGTGCGGCTGCGGAACGCGATCATCCCGCCGATCCGGGTGGACGGCAGGGCGGTCCGGGTGGGGGCCAGTTTCGGCATCGGGTGGGCGCATTGCGGGATGTCCGCCGACGAAGTGTTGCACTCCGCTGACCAGCGGATGTACGTGGAGAAACGGTCCCGTGCCAAGCAGCACCGGCGGGCCGGCTGACGGGCCGGATGAGGCCAAGGCCACCCCGTGGGATCACTCGGAGCGGGTAGGCTCCCCCGGTCAGCGACATGTAGGGAGTGACCTGGGAATGACGACGCCCGGCAATAACGGCGAGCAGACGCCGAGCGCGCCGCAGGGCGACGACGATCCGTTCGGCTATCTGTACGAAGATGGCCAGGCGGCCGGCGCGACCCCGCCCGGCGGGGGCGGCGGCTACGGCTATCCGGGTCCTCGTTCCTCGTACAACCAGGTCCGCGCGGTCGGCGACCGGCGGCCTGCCTATGGCCAGCAGCAGGCTCAGCAGACGTACGGGCAGCAGGTCCCGCAGCAGCCGAACGCCTATTACGCGGCTCCGGAGACGCAGCCGGGCGGCGGTGCGCCGACCGCCCCGCAGCACATGCCGGCGACCGGTGGGCGCGGGCGCGGCCCCAACACCAAGGGGCTGCTGATCGCGGCGATCGCCGTGGTCGCGGTCGTGGCCATCGGGATCGGCGCGGCGATGATGTTCGGCGGTGACGACAAGGAAGACCCGCAGGCGGGCGGCAAGCCGTCGCAGGCCGAGTCGGTCGAGCCCAGCGAGAAGCCGAGCAAGCCCGCCGATGAGCCGGTCGAGCTGCCCAAGACGGACGCGAAGGCGCTGAAGCTCGAGGGCGGCACGACGACGGCCTCGGACATCAAGGGCGCGAAGGCCGCCGGCGGTGTCTACGTGGCGGGCCTCGACAAGGCCGGCGCGCAGGTCACCTGGACGGTGAACGGCATCCCCAAGGCCGGTACGTACAGCCTCCGGGTGCGGTACGGCGTGCCCGGCAAGGACGCCAACGCCAACATCATCCTGAACGGCAAGAAGGAGACCCGGCCGCTCAACATGAAGAACTTCTCCGGCGCCGAGGAAGGCGACTGGGAGAAGGGCTGGTCGAACACCTGGGCCGTCATCCAACTGAACAAGGGCACGAACACGATCGCCCTGGCCTGCGACCAGAGCAACATCTGCGGAGCGAACCTGGACCAGCTCTGGCTGGTGGAGGGCAGCCAGGGCTAGGTCGGGGCTATCTGCGGGCTGCCTACGGGCTGCCTGCGGGGCCACCCGGGCTGGGGCGCTGCCCCAGCCCTACGCCACGCTCTCCGCCCCCGTCACCACAACCCGCCCCCGCAGCTCCTCGTACAGCGCCGCGTCGAACTCGCCCGCGGCCGGGGCGGCCACCGTTGCCGCCGACAGGGCCGTCGCGCGGGCCAGGCGGGTCGGCCAGGGGAGGTCTTCCACCAGGGCCGAGAGCAGGCCCGCCACTGCTGAGTCGCCCGCCCCTGTGGGGTTGCCGTGGACGTGGGCCGGTGGGGGTGCCTGCCACGTGCCGTCCGGGGTGACGGCCAGGAGGCCCCGGGCGCCCAGGGAGGCCACCACCGAGTGCGCGCCCCGCCTGCGGGCGTCACGGGTCGCCTGGGCGGGCTCGTGAGACCCCGTCAGCTCCGCCAGCTCGTCCGCGTTCGGCTTGACGATGTCGGGGCGGGCGGCGACGCCACGACGCAGCGGCTCCCCGCTGGTGTCCAGGAGGACCGGGATCTTCGCCGCACGTGCCGCGCGGACCAGGACGGCGTACGCGCCCACCGGCACCCCCGGCGGCAGACTCCCGCACAGCGCCACCGCGGACGCGGCCCGCAGCAACTCCTCGTAGGAGGACTGGAACGCGGCCCACTCCGCGGGCGACACCTCCGGCCCTGGCTCGTTCAGCTGAGTCGTGTCGCCGCTCGCCGCGTCGACCACGGCCACCGTCCGCCGGGTGGCGCCCGCCACCGGTACCAGCGCGTCGGTGATGCGCGGCTCCCGCGCCAGGCGCTCGCGCAGGCTGCGCCCCGTGTCACCGCCCGCGAACCCCGTCACCGTCACGTCGTGCCCGAGGGCCGCGAGGACGCGGGCGACGTTCAGGCCCTTGCCGCCGGGCCGCTCGGTGACCTCGGTGACGCGGTGCGAGGCGTGCGGGGTGAGGGCGGGCACCCGGTAGGTGATGTCCAGGGCGGTGTTCAGCGTGACGGTCAGGATCACTGGTACCACCCCCGGTCGCTGTCGGTCTCTTTCGGCGTCTGATCATGCCAAACAGAAGGCGGTTGGCCCAGAGGCCGGACCAACCGCCTTGCCCTCAACGAGGGGTGAAATAAGTGGAGTTGGGGCCAAGTCATGCCCAACTCGGGCCTATTGGGGAGCAATCACCCATTCGCCCTTGCGCAGCACACCCCTGAGCGAGAACTCCGCGTCCAGCACCACCAGATCCGCGTCCTTCCCCGGCTCCAGCGAGCCCACCCGGTCGTACATCCCGAGCAGCTTCGCCGGATTGGCGGAGATCGCGCGGACGGTGTCCTCGACGGACAGGCCGTCCACGGTCACCGAGCGCTTGAACGCGCGGTCCAGGGTGAGGGTCGAGCCCGCGATCGAGCCGCCCTCGACGAGGCGCGCCACACTGTCCTTCACCTCGACCTCGAGCGGCCCCAGCATGTACGTGCCGTCACCGAAGCCCGCCGCGTCCATCGCGTCCGTGATGAGCGCGACCCGCGCCGCCCCCGCGTGATGGAAGGCCAGCTCGAACGCGGCCGGGTGGAGGTGCGTGCCGTCATTGATCAGCTCGACGGTGATCCGCTCGTCCTCCAGGAGCGCCGCGATCGGGCCGGGCGCGCGATGGCCGAGTCCCGGCATCGCGTTGTAGAGGTGCGTCGCGACGGTCGCGCCCGCGTCGATGGCCTCGACGGTCTGCTCGTACGTCGCGTCCGTGTGACCGATGGCGGCGATCACGCCGTGCTCGGCGAGCAGCCGTACGGAGTCGATGCCGCCCGGCAGCTCGGTGGCGAGCGTGACCATCTTCGCCTGGCCGCGCGCCGCGTCGATCAGCTTGCGCACGTCGGCCGGGTCGGGGTCGCGCAGCAGCGTCTCGTCGTGGGCGCCCTTGCGGCACGGGGAGATGAACGGGCCCTCGAAGTGGATGCCCGCGATCTCGCCCTGTTCGGCCAGCTCGGAGAGGAGCCCCGCGCGCTGCGTGAGGAAGTCCATCTCGCCGGTCACGAAGGAGGCGACGACGGTCGTGGTGCCGTGCAGGCGGTGGGTCTGGACCCCCTTCAGCACGTCCTCGACGGTGCCGGAGGTGAAGGAGGCGCCCCCGCCGCCGTGGTTGTGGATGTCGACGAAGCCGGGGACGACCCAGTGGCCGCTGAGGTCGACGGTCTCCGCGTCCGCGGGAGCGCTCCCTGCGATGCGCGTGCCGTCGACGATCACTCGGCCGTCGGTGACGGTCCCGGTGGGCAGTACCACCTGAGCACCGGCGAGCACCTTGCTAGTGGCCATCAGGTGGCTACCTCCGTGGGGTCGGATTTCGGATCGGACGGTTCGGTCTTCGGGGCGGACGGTTCGGGCTTCGGATCGGACTGCTCTGCGGTCCTGTCGCCGACGAGGTCCCAGGCCAGCAGTCCCGCCCCCAGGCACCCCGCCGTGTCGCCGAGTGCCGCGGGCACGATCTCCGGCAGCGTCTGGAACTGGACGACGCGCGCCGCCACCGCGGCCCGCAGCGGTGTGAACAAGGTTTCCCCGGCCTCGGCCAGACCGCCACCGATGATCAGGGTGTGCGGGTCCAGGAGGGTGAGCGCGGTGATGAGACCGTCGGCGAGCGCGTCCACGGCGTTCCGCCAGACCTCCAGGGCGCGCGGGTCCCCGGACTCCACGGCCTTGGCGCAGTCCGCCGCGTCCGCCTCCGGATCGCCGCTCGCCGCCGCCCACGCCTGGCTCACCGCGGACGCGGAGGCGAGCCGCTCCAGGCAGCCGCGCTGGCCGCAGCCGCAGGGCGGTCCTCCGGGGCGTACGACGATGTGCCCGATCTCCCCGGCGGAGCCGTGCGCGCCGGGCTCGATGCCGCCGCCGATGCCGATGGCCCCGGCGATGCCCGTGCCGAGCGGTACGAACAGGAACCGGTCGGCGCCCTTGCCCGCGCCGATCCGGCCCTCGGCGAGGCCGCCGGTGCGCACGTCGTGGCCGAGGGCCACCGGCACGCCCGCGAGGCGGCGGCTCAGCAGCTCCCGCAGCGGGACGTCGTGCCAGCCGA
Source organism: Streptomyces sp. NPDC050658 (assembly GCF_044457025.1). Lineage (NCBI taxonomy): Bacteria > Bacillati > Actinomycetota > Actinomycetes > Kitasatosporales > Streptomycetaceae > Streptomyces > Streptomyces sp. NPDC050658. The sequence continues at coordinate 216,564 of NZ_JBITGM010000011.1, read as the reverse complement.
GGTTCGAGGCGTAGACGGCGATACCGCGCTCGGTGTCGACGATTCCGGGGACCGCGACGCCGGCCGCGGCGGCGGGCTCCCCGAACTCCTTGATCCCGTGGGCGCGCAGCTCGGCGGCGAAGTCGACGATCGACTCGACCACGGCGTCGGGCCCGCGCTCGCGGCCGGTGGGCCTGCGGGCCTCGTGCAGGAGCGTGCCGTCCGCCCCGACCAGGGCGGCCTTCATTCCGGTGCCGCCCACATCAAGGGCGATGACGTGTCTCACGGGGGACAGTCTCGCGCGTCACCCGCGAGAGGTCTAGTCCACTTTGGGTACTGGCACGGGGTAATTCGGATACGCGCGCGAGGGCGGCCGCCGGGTGGCAGTGGTCCACCGTTGCACAAGAGATACTGGAGTGGTGTAGACCTTGTGTGTGAACACGGGGGAAAATCGCAGTTCACGTAGATCATCGAGGGTGGGAAAAGCTGTGCAGCGGCGCGCGACAGGACTGACCGCGGCGATAGCCGCACTGGGCATGGCGGGTGTGCTCGCCGGCTGCGGCGGTCCCGGCGACTCAGGCGACGTCACCCTCAAGCTGGTGGCCGCCGACTACGGCGACTCCAAGGCCAACAGCTCGCAGAAGTACTGGGACCGGCTCGCCGAGAAGTTCGAGGCCGAGAACCCCGGCATCAAGGTCGACGTCAGCGTCTACTCCTGGACCGACGTGGACCGCAAGGTCAAGGACATGGTCAAGGCGGGCGACGCCCCCGACATGGCCCAGATCGGCGCGTACGCCGACTACGCCGCGCAGGACAAGCTGTACCGCGCCGACGACCTGGTCTCCATCTCCACCCAGGCCGACTTCATGGCCCCGCTCTCCGAGGCGGGCGAGGTCAAGCGCGTCCAGTACGGCATGCCGTTCGCCTCCTCCACGCGCCTCCTCTTCTACAACGAGAAGCTCTTCAAGCAGGCCGGGCTCACCCCGCCGCAGAGCTGGACCGAGCTCGCCGCCGCCGCGAAGGTGCTCAAGCAGCGCGGCGTGCAGATCCCGTACGCGCTGCCCCTCGGCTCCGAGGAGGCGCAGGCCGAGACGATGCAGTGGCTGCTGAGCGGTGGCGGCGGCTACACCGACAACGTCGGCTCGTACGACATCGACTCCAGCCAGAACGTCAAGACCTTCACCTGGCTCAAGGACGAACTCGTCGGCAAGGGCCTGACCGGACCGACGGCCCCCGGCAAGCTGGACCGTGCCGAGGCCTTCGCCGCGTTCACCCGCGGCGACGTGGGCATGCTCAACGGCCACCCCACGCTGATGCAGATGGCCGAGAAGAAGGGCCTCAAGTACGGCATGGTCCCGATGCCCGGCGTGAACGGGCACGCGCAGGCCACGATGGGTGTCGCCGACTGGATGATGGCCTTCAAGCAGAACGGCCACCGCGAGGAGATCGGCAAGTTCCTCGACTTCGCCTACAGCACGAAGAACGTCCTGGACTTCTCCCGCGAGTACGACCTGCTGCCCGTCACCACCTCCGCCGCGGAGCAGATGACCGACAGCAAGGGCGACGAGGCGCTCGCCGAGTTCCTGGACGAGCTGCCCACCTCGCAGCTCTACCCGGTCGGCAAGACGTCCTGGGCGCGGGTCTCCGTCGAGGTCAAGAAGAACATCGGCAAGGCCGTCTCCCCGGACGGCAACCCGGCCTCGGTCCTCACCCAGATCCAGACCAAGGCGGCGACCGAGGAGAACTCGGAATAGCGTGACGGCATGACCGACGACCGCACCCCGGACGGCACGTCCCCCGACACGGACGACACGCTTCCCGACACGGACGACACGTTCCCCGACACCGGCCTGAGCGAGCGCGACCGCGCGATCCTCGCCCTGGAGCGACAGGACTGGGTGTCGGGGCCCGGCGCCAAGGAGCGGGCCGTCCGGGAGCGGCTCGGCATGGTGCCGGTCCGCTACTACCAGGTCCTCAACGCCCTCCTCGACGACCCCCGCGCCCTCGCGCACGATCCGGTGACCGTCAACCGGCTTCGGCGGGTTCGGGAGTCCCGGCGCGCGGAGCGGTGAGCGTAGGGTCGCCCCATGGGTGACCCAGTGACCGACCCGCCGTCCTCTCCCGAGCTGCCCGAGCTGCCCGTGCCCGTGACGCCCGCCGGGCGCGAGGGCCTTGCCGCGCTGCTCGCCCGGCCCGAACGGGCCGTGATCGCACTCGACTTCGACGGCACGCTCGCCCCGATCGTGCCCGACCCCGAGCAGGCCCGCGCCCACCCCGACGCCGTCCCCGCGCTCGCCGCCCTCGCGCCGAAGGTGCGGTCCGTCGCCGTGGTCACCGGCCGCCCGGCAGGCGTCGCGGTGCGCTACGGCGGCCTCGCGGGCGTCCCCGGCCTGGAGCACCTCGTCGTGCTCGGCCACTACGGCGCGGAGCGCTGGGACGCCGTCACCTCCACGGTGCACGCCGCCGAACCGCACCCCGGCGTCGCGGCGGTCCGCGCCGAACTCCCCGGATTCCTCGACGCGATCGGCGCCTGGCGCGGCACCTGGATCGAGGAGAAGGGCCGCGCGGTCGCCGTCCACACCCGCCGCGCACAGGACCCGCAGGCGGCCTTCGAGGCCCTGCGCGAGCCGCTCGGCGAACTGGCCGCCCGGCACGGCCTGATCGTCGAACCGGGCCGCCTGGTCCTGGAGTTGCGCCCGCCGGGCATGGACAAGGGCGTGGCCCTCGCCGACTACGTACGCGAAGTGGGCGCCGAGACGGTGCTGTACGCGGGCGACGACCTGGGCGACCTGCCCGCGTACGCGGCCGTGGAGAAACTCCGCTCGGACCAGGTGCGGGGGCTGCTCGTGTGCAGCGGCAGCGCGGAGGTGCGGGAGCTTGCGGAGCGGGCGGACCTGGTGGTGGAGGGGCCGGGGGGAGTGGTGGAGCTGCTGTCCCGTATCGCCGCCCAACTGGACTGAGATCAACTGGACTGATCCGCACCGATGTTGGGCCGGTCCGGGATGGGATTGCCGAAGTAGTCGTGGGTGGTGCCGTCGTCGACGGGCGTGCCGAGCCCGCGTGCCGGGGAGTCCGGGAGCAGTCGTACGTCATCGGGGGAGCCGGGAGCGGTGTCCGTGACGAACCGGGGGTCGGCGTTGACACCTGAGGCGTCCCTGGGCTGAGAGGTCCGCCAGTACAGGTTGCCGCTGAAGGTACTGACGGTGTCCTTGATGGGGGAGCCGGAACCGCCGGGCGCGCCCACGAACACATTGTCCCGGAAGGTGACCCCAGTGGGCCCGTTGTTGGAGACGAGGGCGGTGTCGGCGCGGTCGGTGACGACCGTGTTCCGGTAGATCTGCGTGTCGGTCGCGGCCCCGCAGACGACAGAGATCACGGCGTACGGAGACGTGGTGTTCCGGTCGTTGACGCTGATGTTGTCGTGGATGCGGTTGCCGTCGCTGGTCTTCCCCTCGCCGTTGCAGACGAGCAGGAAACCGCCCTCGTTGTCGTGGCTGTAGTTGAAGCGGTAGGTGTTGCGGACGTTGCCGCCGTCGATGTCGTACGCCATCGAGTCGCGCGTCCCGTGGCCGCCGGTGACCTCGTTGTACTGGTAGAGCGCGTCCTGCGACTCCCAGGCCCAGATCCCGGCGTTGTAGCCCGCCGAGCGCATGTTGAAGCCGTCGACGTAGTTGTGCTCGACGCGGGCCTTGCGGGTCTCGTGGATGACGATGCCGTCGCCGCCGACGTCGTGGACCTTGTTGCGTACGAACTCCACATCGCTGGAGAGGAGTTCGGCGTCCGCGTCCGTGCCGCTGCCCCAGGTGGACATGGTGCCGATGCCGGTGCGGTCGACGTGGCGGACGGTGGAGTCCTCGACGCGGACGTCGTTGAAGCGGGTGGGGGTCCGGGTCCCCTGCACGACGAAGAGGATCCCGCCGGAGGGGTCGGGGTCCTTGAAGTCGGCGCCGTTCACGTCGTGGACGTCGACCCCGTCGACGACGAAGTGGTCGGCGGTGCCGTAGTCGGTGAGCTGGACGTAGAGGCCGGCGCGGCGGTCGGTGGTGGTGGCGGGGCCGGTGTTGGAGAGGTCCAGGTTCCGGATCTCCCACTGCTCGGTGTCGACCAGGTGCAGCGCGGCGCGGGCGCCGTTCGCCTGGATGCGGGGCTTGGCCCTGCCCTTGCCGTACGCGTCGATCAGCACGGGGGCGCCGGCCGCACCCGCACCTTTGGGAGCCAGCACCCCCGTGCAGCTTGTGCCGCGCTTCAGCAGCAGCTTCTCGCCGGGCGCGTAGGTGTGGGCGCTTGCCTTGGCCAGACTGCGCCAGGCCGTTCCGGCGGAGGTGCCGGGGGCGTCGTCGTCGCCCTTCTGGCAGTCGACGTAGTACGTGGCCGGTGCGGTGGCCGCGCCGGCGGGGGTGAGTGCCCCGGCCAGGGCGAGGGCGGTGAGGGCCACGAGGCCTGTGCGGCGGCGTAGAGGCATGCGGGGAAGGTAGCGAGGCGGGTCGCCGGGGGCCCATGGACAAACGTGGGGCGGGGTTGGACAGATCTAGCCCAGCGCCCGCAGCTGGTCCAGGAACCACTGGGCCGGAGGCAGCGCCGTCGCCGCCGCGGCGAGGCGCTTCGTGCGCTCCGCACGCTCGTCCGGCGGCATCAGCAGCGCCGTGTGCAGCGCGGCCGCCGTCCCCGTCACGTCGTACGGGTTCACCACCACCGCGTCCTCGCCCAGCTCCTCGTACGCCCCCGCCTCCCGCGACAGCACCAGCACGCATCCCTCGTCGGAGACGACCGGGACCTCCTTCGCGACGAGGTTCATGCCGTCCCGGATGGGATTCACCAGGGCCACGTCCGCCAGGCGGTACGCCGCGAGGGAGCGTGCGAAGTCGTCCTTCACATGGAGCACCACCGGGGTCCAACCCGCCACCCCGTACGCGGAGTTGATCTCCTCCGCGAGGCGCCGCACCTCCGCCGTGTAGTCCCGGTACACCGCCAGGTCCTGCCGCGACGGATACGCGAACGCGACATGCACGACCCGCTCCCGCCACTCGGGGTGGTCCGCCAGAAGCTGCCGGTACGCGAGCAGTCCCCGCACGATGTTCTTGGACAGCTCCGTCCGGTCGACCCGGACGATCAGCTGCCGGCCGGCGCCCGCCTGCTCCCGCAGCGCCGCCATCCGCTCCTCGACGTCCGCCCGCCGCGACCGCTCCCGCAGGAAGTCCGCGTCCGCCCCGAGCCCGTGCACCCCGATCCGCGTCCCCGACGTACCCCCGAGCGCGTCCACGCAGCACGCCGTGAACGCGTCCGCCCACCGCCCCGTCAGGAACGCCGCCCGATCGGCGCCGAGGATGCCCCGCAGCAGCTGCTCCGCGATGTCGTCCGGCAGCATCCGGAAGTAGTCGACCGGCGCCCACGGGGTGTGCGAGAAGTGGCCGATGCGCAGGTCGGGGCGGAGTTCGCGGAGCATCCCCGGCACCAGCGACAGGTGGTAGTCCTGGACCAGGACCGCCGCCCCGTCCCCGGCGTTCTCCGCGAGCGCCCGCGCGAAGGCCCGGTTGTACGTCTCGTACGAAGCCCACTGGGCGCGGAACTCCGCGCCGAACACCGGCTCCAGCGGGGTCTGGTAGAGCATGTGGTGCACGAACCACAGCACCGAGTTCGCGATGCCGTTGTACGCGTCGGCCTGCACGCCCTCGTGCGAGTCCGGGCCCGCGTCGACGTCCAGCATCAGCACGCCCGGCTCGGCGACCCCGCGCCGCACCGCCTCCCGGTCGCCGTCGCCCAGCGCCGCGCAGACCCACAGCGCGTCCGCCTCGTCGCCGATCGCGCTGAGCCCGGAGACGAGCCCGCCGCCGCCCCGCCCGGCCGCCAGCTCCCCGTTCTCCTGCACGGCGTAGGTGACGGGGCCGCGGTTGGACGCGACGAGGACCTGGGCGGCGTGACGCTCGGAGACCATGTGCGGAAATCTAGCCCTTCCGGGAAAGCCTCAAACGTACGGCCGGACCCGTGCGGGCCCGGCCGTATACGACGGGGTGGTGCGCTGCTGCGGGACTAGTCCCGCTTTCTGCGCGCCGCCGTCATCGCCAGCACGCCCAGCGCGCACAGAGCGGTCGCGATACCCGCGTACAGCAGCGTGTCCGAGTCACCGCCCGTCTCGGCCAGCTCACCGGAGGCGGAGGCACCGCGGTTCGCGTCCGGCCCGTGCGGCGGGATCACCCGCCCCTGCTGGCGCTGCGCGAGGATCGCCGAGGTGCACGGATCGTCGCCGCCCCGCTCGTACTTGGGGCAGTTGCTGCCGGGCGCGGTCACGGTGATCACCCGGATCTCACCCGCCGTGCAGGGGACCTTCACGCGCTGCGTGACGGTGACCTCGCCGTGCGGTTCGACGTCGCCCTTCCAGACGTACGAAGAACCCTTCTTGGTGACCGTCCCGCTGCTCGCGACGGGCGTCGAGCCGGGGGTGACCGGCCAGGTGGTGGTGGCGCCGGTGCGGGTGCTGCCGGAGGGGTTCTTGAGGGTGATGGTGTTCTTCACGGTGCTGCACACCGGTGCGGTGCGCCGCTCGGGGACATTGCTGACGACGAGCTTCGGCTGCTTGCGCTCGATGGCCGGCGCGGCCCCGCACTTGAGGTCGGTGCTGCCCGCGTCGCAGTTGGAGCGCGGGGACTCCACGTCGACGTTGTTGAGCAGCTTGCCGTCACCGCTGACCGGGTCCTTGACCTTGACCGAGTACGTCACGGTGGCGGTCTGCCCGGCCGGGATGTCGCCGGCGTAGCTGATCTTCGGCTCGGTGTACGAGGCGTCGCCGATGCTCGCCTTCGCGTCGTCGTTGTACGTGGCGTCGTCGAGGTTGTCGGTGAGGTCGTCGCTGAACTTGGCGTTCGGGTAGTCGAGCTTGCTGATGTTCTTCGCCTTGACCGTGTACGTCAGGGTGCCGCCGGGCTGCACCGTCTTCGGGGACGCCGTCTTGGTCACCTCCAGGTCGGGGACCGGGACGGAGAGCGCAAGGGCCGAGGGGACGTACGTGTCGCCCTTGGTGGTGAAGCTCAGCGTCGTGGAGGTCGCGCCCACGGGGATCGGCTCGGCGCCGGGGGCGCGGGACGCGCCGCCCGTGACATCGAACTCCTTGGCGTCGATGGAGAGGTTGTTGGTCATCTTCGGGGCGAGGGCGCCGTCGTCCTCGCTGATGAAGAAGTTGTTGGTGCCGCCCGTGTGCGCCTCGGTCATGTTCTGGCCGCCGACCAGGAACCGGTCGCCGGAGGTGTTCCAGTCGCCCTCGTACGCGGTGACGCTCGCGCGCGGCTTTCCGTTCGTGCGGTAGAAGCCGTCGACCTGCACGCTGGTGGCGGGGGAGGTGGAGCGCTGCAGGACGTGGCCGCCGTACACGTAGACGTTGCGGCGATCGGGCGCGTACCGCTCGTTCGGGGCGTCGTACCGGTAGACGACCGTCATGGACCAGCCCGCGACGCAGCCCTTGCCGGTCGGCGCCCAGATGTCGCCGACCGCGACCGGTACGGGCGTCCCGGTGCCGGTCACGCCCGCGAACAGGCCCGTGATGTCGGCCTCGCCGGTGTAGTAGTGCGGGCCGTTGGTCGACGCCGGGTCCTTGACCAGGTTCGTCGGGGCGACCTTCGAGGGCGCGGCCCCGTTCACGCCGACCGAGGGCACCGCGGCGAGCGGGTCGCCGGGCGAGGGCAGCACATCGGCGCCGGAGATGTCGCACCGCTTGAGCTGCGCGCCGCTCGGGCCCTTGTACGTCCCGTCGTTGCCGCCGAAGAAGAGCCGGGCGTACGCCACCTTCGCGCCCGGCGGGATCGCGACCCGGCCGGTGCTCGACCCGTGGTCGGGGTCCATGCCGGCGGTGTTGATCCGCCGCATGACGAAGGTGTTGTTGTTGTCCCTGCCCTCGCCCTGCGCGGCGGTGGCACAGCGCGCCGCCATGTCCGCGGGGGTCGTCGGGCAGCCCATGACCGTGTTGCCGATGGTCTTGAAGTCGCCGTACAGCGAGTCGTCGTACCGCTTGGCGAAGGGCTCGATCACATCCGCCGCGGCCGGCACGGCGGCGGCAGCGCCGAGTGTGGTGGCGGCTAGGGCGGTGGCCATGGTCAGGCCGCCGAGGCGGCCGATCCTGTTGATTGCGTGTCTGACCCACATAAGTGGAAAACCTAGACATCACGCACTAAATCATATGGTTACGCCACGCGTCGGGCCGCATACTCGGCGACATCCACCATCGGCGGCCGCTCCTCCGTGTCCACGGGATACGTCCGCGGCACGAATCCCTGCTCGCCCCGCTCGAACTGCGTCAGCTCCGGCCGTACGAGATGTCCGCGGGCCAGCCGCAGCTGTGCCGTCCGGTAGATCGCCGCCGCCATCCGGCCGAGCGCCTGCCCGTCCTGGTGGCGGTGCCTGCGCACCCCGACGTCGACCTGCGCGAGCGCGTCGAGGCCCACCGTGTGCAGCGCGTCGACGAGCAGGCCGAGCTCCACCCCGTACCCGACGGGGAACGGCAGCCGTTCGAGCAGCGACCTGCGCGCCGCGTACTCGCCGCCCAGCGGCTGCACGAACCCGGCGAGCTGCGGCCAGTGCATGTTGAGCAGCGGGCGCGCCATCAGCTCGGTCACCCGGCCGCCCTGACCCGCGGTCTTGCCGGAGGCGAGCAAATCCGACTCGGTGCCGAGCGGCCGGTCGTACATCGCCTTCACGAAGTCCACGTCGGGCTCCGTCAGGAGCGGACCCACGATCCCCGACACGAAGTCCGCGGAGAACTCCTTCAGGTCCGCGTCGATGAACGCGACGATGTCACCGCCCGTCACCAGCAGCGAGCGCCACAGCACCTCGCCCTTGCCGGGCACGGCCGGGATGCGCGGCAGGATCTCGTCCCGGTGCACGACCCGCGCACCGGCCTGACCCGCGACCTCCGCCGTGCGGTCCCGCGAGCCGGAGTCGATCACCACGAGCTCGTCGACCAGCGGCGTCCGCTCCACCAGCTCGCGGCGGATCTCGGCGACGATCTCGCCGACCGTCTCCTCCTCGTCGAGCGCCGGGAGCACGACGCTCACCGAGGCGCCGGACGCCCGCTTGGCGGCGGCCAGCCGGTCAAGGGGACGGTCGGCGACGGACCAGGAACGCCTGCTCAGCCAGCGCTCGACCTCTTCCAGCACGGTCAGGGTCCTCCCGTTTGTGATCCATCTCGCGGTTCGGACGACTATCTCAAGGGTCCAGGGCTTCGGTTACAGTCTTGAACAACGCGGATGACCATCGCATGTCGGGGGTCATCACGTGACAAATGCACCGGGACCGCGAGCCCGGCGCCATACCGCTCATCCAGAGGGGCAGAGGGATACGGCCCGTTGAAGCCCCGGCAACCCTCCCGCCGACCGACGAGGTCACGGTGGGGAAGGTGCCAATTCCGTCTCGCGGCGAGATGCGTCGCGAGGAAGATGAGGAGAAAGGGCCTCGCCTCCATGGCTGCGCAGACCGTCGAAACGAACGACACCACCGCGACCACGCTTTCCGTAGACCTCGGCCCCGCTTCGGGCCTCTCCTGCCGCGAGTGCGGCGAGCTCTACGCCCTCGGCCCTATCTTCGCCTGTCAGGCCTGTTTCGGCCCGCTCGAAGTCGCCTACGACCTGCCCACCGGCGACCCGGAAGCCCTGCGCAAGCAGATCGAGGCCGGGCCCGCCAACATCTGGCGCTACGCCCCGCTGCTCCCCGTCCCCGCCGACGTGGCCGACAAGCCGAACCTGAACCCCGGCTGGACCAAGCTGGTCAAGGCCGACAACCTCGCCCGTGAACTCGGCGTCGAGCAGGGCAAGTTGTTCGTCAAGGACGACTCCGGCAACCCCACGCACTCCTTCAAGGACCGTGTCGTGGCGCAGGCGCTCGAGGCTGCGCGCGCCTTCGGGTTCACGACCCTTTCGTGCTCTTCGACGGGCAACCTCGCCGGCGCCGTCGGTGCCGCCGCTGCCCGCGCCGGGTTCCGCTCCTGCGTGTTCATCCCGCACGACCTGGAGCAGGGCAAGGTCGTCATGGCCGCGGTGTACGGCGGCGAGCTCGTCGGCATCGAGGGCAACTACGACGACGTGAACCGCTTCTGCTCCGAGCTCATCGGCGACCCGCTGGGCGAGGGCTGGGGCTTCGTCAACGTCAACCTGCGGCCGTACTACGGCGAGGGCTCCAAGACCCTCGCGTACGAGATCTGCGAGCAGCTGGGCTGGGTCCTGCCGGACCAGCTGGTCATCCCGATCGCCTCCGGCTCCCAGCTCACGAAGATCGACAAGGGGCTGAAGGAGCTGATCGCGCTCGGCCTCGTCGAGGACAAGCCGTACAAGATCTTCGGCGCCCAGGCGGAGGGCTGCTCTCCGGTGTCGGCCGCGTTCAAGGCGGGGCACGACGTCGTACGCCCCCAGAAGCCGAACACGATCGCCAAGTCGCTGGCGATCGGCAATCCGGCCGACGGGCCGTACGTGCTGGACATCGCGCGGCGTACGGGTGGTGCGGTGGAGGACGTGAACGACGAGCAGGTGGTCGACGCGATCAAGATCCTCGCCCGCACCGAGGGGATCTTCGCCGAGACCGCGGGTGGTGTGACGGTCGGCGTCACGAAGAAGCTGATCGAGGCGGGGCTCATCGACCCGTCCCTCACCACGGTGGTGTTGAACACCGGTGACGGCCTCAAGACCCTCGACGCCGTTGCCGAGACGTCTCAGGCGACCGCGACCATTCGCCCCAGCCTGGATGCGTTCCGCGCCGCGGGTCTTGCCGGTTAGCCGCCGCAGGGCCTGAGCCTTCTTCCCCGACTGCGGGACCGTTGTGGTTGGTCGCGCAGTTCCCGCGCCCCTTCGGGGCCCGTACTACCGAGGTGAACCCCATGAGCGTCAACGTCCGCATCCCCACCATCCTCCGTACCTACACCGGCGGGCAGGCCGAGGTCGCCGCCGAAGGGGCGACCCTCTCCGAGGTCATCGCCGACCTGGAGAAGAACCACGCCGGTATCGCCGCCCGCGTCCTGGACGACCAGGGCAAGCTGCGCCGCTTCGTGAACGTGTACGTCAATGACGACGACGTCCGTTTCGAGCAGGGCCTGGAGACGGCGACGCCGGACGGCGCGGGCGTCTCGATCATTCCGGCCGTCGCCGGCGGCTGATCAATCCGGCACAGGGCCGGCGGCTGATCTTTCCGCAAGTACCCTGCGTAACCTCAATTGCCCCCTCCGCGAGAGAAGCGGAGGGGGCAATTCTGCATGGTTGAGCGCGGTACAGTTGGGAAACGAGCTTCTCCGTTTGTGCCGAGCGCATATACGAAGTCGGCGCGGGGCCGACAAGAAGTAGCCAAAGTGCACTGCCCATTTGAGCCTTTCGCGGCACTTGTCCGGCCCGACTTGCCCTGAACTCCGGCAAATTCTCCGCATATCTGCGATCGGGCGTGCCCAGAATTCTCGTCCGATTGACCTGTTGCAGACGGCAGTTGGACAGATACATTCAGCCGCGGTCGACGCGTTCCGGCGCACACCTCCACAACCCATTGGGGGGGTGAGGTCTGACCCGGGTCCGCGAAGTGCGGTCCTGTGCAAGGGCCAGTAATAGGGGAGTTAGGCATGGCTCAGGGCACCGTCAAGTGGTTCAACGCGGAGAAGGGGTACGGCTTCATCGCGGTCGACGGTGGTGCGGATGTTTTCGTCCACTACAGCGCGATCCAGATGGACGGCTACCGCACCCTGGAAGAAGGTCAGCGAGTCGAGTTCGAGATCTCGCAGGGCCAGAAGGGTCCGCAGGCGGACATGGTCAAGCTCGCCGTCTGATCACGGAGCGATCGGCCAGCGACTTATCGAGCGACGAGGGGCCCGTATCCCGGCAGGGGTACGGGCCCCTCGTGTGTGCTCGTGGTCCGGCTGGGGCAGGGCGTCAGCGGTCCCGCTTCTCGGGAGCACCTTGCACTCGGGTGGGTCGAGTGCTAATCATTGGCGTTAGCACTCTCCCAGTGAGAGTGACAGAACTTGGATCGGGTCGGTGAGGTCCGCAGGCCGAGTGGGGCAAGGAACCACAAGGCACGCAGGCCGTCCGTCGCGGGCACCAGCACGGTCCGTTTGCATTTCCACCCCGTCCGGGAGGACCACTTCACATGGCCAAGATCATCGCGTTCGACGAGGAGGCACGGCGCGGCCTCGAGCGCGGCATGAACCAGCTCGCCGACGCCGTCAAGGTGACCCTGGGCCCCAAGGGTCGCAACGTCGTCCTCGAGAAGAAGTGGGGCGCCCCCACGATCACCAACGATGGTGTCTCCATCGCCAAGGAGATCGAGCTCGAGGACCCGTACGAGAAGATCGGCGCCGAGCTGGTCAAGGAGGTCGCGAAGAAGACGGACGACGTCGCCGGTGACGGCACGACGACCGCGACCGTCCTGGCCCAGGCCCTGGTGCGCGAGGGTCTGCGCAACGTGGCCGCCGGTGCCAACCCGATGGCCCTCAAGCGCGGCATCGAGAAGGCCGTCGAGGCCGTCTCGGGCGCCCTGCTCGAGCAGGCGAAGGATGTCGAGACCAAGGAGCAGATCGCTTCGACGGCCTCCATCTCCGCCGCCGACACCCAGATCGGCGAGCTCATCGCCGAGGCCATGGACAAGGTCGGCAAGGAAGGCGTCATCACCGTCGAGGAGTCGCAGACCTTCGGTCTGGAGCTTGAGCTCACCGAGGGCATGCGCTTCGACAAGGGCTACATCTCGGCGTACTTCGCGACCGACATGGAGCGCATGGAGGCGGCCCTGGATGACCCGTACATCCTGATCGTCAACTCCAAGATCTCCAACGTGAAGGACCTCCTTCCGCTCCTGGAGAAGGTCATGCAGTCGGGCAAGCCGCTGCTGATCATCGCCGAGGACGTCGAGGGCGAGGCCCTGTCCACGCTGGTCGTCAACAAGATCCGTGGCACCTTCAAGTCCGTCGCCGTCAAGGCCCCGGGCTTCGGTGACCGCCGCAAGGCCATGCTCGGCGACATCGCCATCCTCACCGGTGGCACGGTCATCTCCGAGGAGGTCGGCCTCAAGCTGGAGAACGCCGGTCTCGACCTGCTCGGCCGCGCCCGCAAGGTCGTCATCACCAAGGACGAGACGACCATCGTCGACGGCGCCGGTGACAGCGACCAGGTCCAGGGCCGCGTCAACCAGATCCGCGCCGAGATCGAGAACAGCGACTCGGACTACGACCGCGAGAAGCTCCAGGAGCGCCTGGCGAAGCTCGCGGGCGGCGTGGCGGTCATCAAGGCCGGTGCCGCGACCGAGGTCGAGCTCAAGGAGCGCAAGCACCGCATCGAGGACGCCGTTCGCAACGCGAAGGCGGCCGTCGAGGAGGGCATCGTCGCCGGTGGTGGCGTGGCGCTCCTGCAGGCCTCCCAGGTGTTCGAGAAGCTGGAGCTCGAGGGCGACGAGGCCACCGGTGCCGCCGCTGTGAAGCTGGCCCTGGAGGCCCCGCTGAAGCAGATCGCCGTCAACGCCGGCCTTGAGGGCGGTGTCGTCGTCGAGAAGGTGCGCAACCTGACCGTCGGCCACGGCCTGAACGCCGCGTCCGGTGAGTACGTGGACATGATCGCCGAGGGCATCCTCGACCCGGCGAAGGTGACGCGCTCTGCCCTGCAGAACGCCGCCTCCATCGCCGCGCTGTTCCTCACCACCGAGGCCGTCATCGCCGACAAGCCGGAGAAGGCCGCCGCGGGCGCCGCTCCGGGCGGCATGCCGGGCGGTGACATGGACTTCTGATCGACCTCTGGTTGATCACTGTCCTTACGTTCCGAGGGCGGCACTCCTTCTCACGAAGGGGTGCCGCCCTCGGGCGTTCGCTTCACCGTTCGTAGTGGTAGCGGCAGGCCGCGACGCGGATCTCGTCCTCGACGACCTTGTAGACGAGCCGGTGCTCGTCGGTGATGCGGCGGGACCAGTAGCCCTGGAAGCCGTGCTTGAGAGGTTCCGGTTTGCCGATGCCCTCGTTGCCGTTGCGGGCGATGTCCTGGAGGAGCGTGTTGATTCGCTTCAGCACCCTACGGTCCTGGGCCTGCCACCAGATGTAGTCGGCCCAGCTGGACTCGTCCCAGACGAATTTCACTCGGCGAGCTCCCGGACCGTGCCGCCGCCGGTCTCCAGGCGGTCGATGGAGGCCAGGAGGCGACGGGCGTTCTCCGGGCTCCGCAGCAGGTAGGCCGTCTCCTTGAGGGACTCGTACTCCTCAAGTGCCACGATCACCACCGGCTCATGGCCCGCGCGGGTCACTATCACCTCCTCGCGGTCGTCGGTGACGGCGCTGAGCGTCTCGGCGTACTTCGCCCGCGACTCGGTGTAGGTCATCGTTCGCATCGGGGCCTCCTCAAGAACGTACAGTTTCCTGTACGTACAGGAAACTGTACGCCGGAGTCGCAGAGGTGCCAAGCCGCTTTACGGCAGCTGGTCCAGGATCCACGTGCAGAGCTCCTCGGTGACCAGGGTGTGGCCCTCGTTCTGCGAGGCGCAGCGGTATGCGTCCAGTTCGCTCTGCTCGGTGTCCGCGAAGGGCTCGTACAGCCGGTCGTGGGTGTCGACGTCGCGCAGGGCGATCGCGCTCACCGTCGGTACGAAGCAGTGCTCCCGTTCATCGGCCTCCGAGCCGAGGCCGATGAACGCGGGGATCTTGTTCAGCTCGTCGGCGAGGATGCCGAAGCCCTCCAGCGTGCCGCCCGGCGCGCCGTCGATCTCCGGCAGGCCCGTGGTGAGGATCTGGGGCCTGCGCAGGGTCACGACCCTCAGCTGGGCGACGAGCTGGTCCTCGCCGGCGGGCTGGGAGTAGAGGTGGGTGCCGGTGATGGCGAGGCCCTTGCCGTGGAACGCCCGTACTCCGGGGTCGATGCCGTTGCCCTCGCCCGTCCGCACTCCGTTGGCCACGCCGATCTTCCGGGGCCGCCGGGGCCAGCCGCCGACCCGCGCCAACTCGGCGAGGAACTCGGACCGTTCCTTGTCCGTCTCGGGGGAGTCCTTCCACTCGGCGATGTGCTGCCACAGGAGCTGGCGGGCCGCCGGGCTGTTCATCTGCTCCGAGAACGCGGCGTTCAGGGGCCGGATGTAGTGGGCGAAGGCCTGCAGCGCGATGGGGACCCAGGCGCCGCGGTGCGGGCTGTCGTACGAGAAGTAGAGCCCGGTGCCGTGGTCCTCCTCCTCGTGCTCCATCTTGGCGAGCGCATAGCGCGTGACGAGGCCGCCCATGCTGAAGCCGCCCACAGTGAGCGGGTGGCTGCCGTTGCGCCGGGCGAGCGCCTCCAGGATCGCGGCGCGGGCGACGGCGGCGTTGTCGAGGATCGACGCACTGCGCTCCTCGAAGCCGAGGATGACGACGTCCCTGTCGCGGGCCCGCAACTGGCTGATGAACGGGAACTCGCCCCGCTCCAGACCCTCCCAGAGGAAGTCGGGATCGGTCGGCCCCGTGTTGAACCCGTCGGCGAGAATCACCGGACGCCGCAGCCCCTGCTCGGGATCGGCGAGATACACCCACGCCGTACCGCCGGGCAGCGTCCACTCCTGGTCCGGCTCGGGCGCGGCCTCGTAGACCTCCCGGGGGCCCGGGGCGAGGGTGATGTGGGCGGCGGACCGCCAGGCCTCGACGATCTGCTGCTCGTCGGCTTCGGTGGGTGCGGTGGGCTCGTTGGGCTGGTTCGGTCCGGTCATGAAGGGTCCCCTCCGGTTGTGCCGCTTCGATGACGTTCGGTGCCATCTTGGCTACGTCAGGTAGCACTCATGCGGGGGCCCAAATCCTTTCGGACAGCGGCGCGTTGGCTGTTTTCCCTTGTGCGGTACGTGATCGGGGACGGCCGCGGCCGACGCCTCCAGCGGCAGCGCGGCGGGACCGGACGGGGGCGGCGCCCGCGCCAGTGCGCAACTCGGTCAGCTTCCGCCGACCGGGGCGGGCGAAGTATGTCGCGAAGGTGACCGCGGGGATCATGATCGTTGAAGCGTCCATGCAGAAGCGGAAGCAGCCGAAGAGCATGGGCAGGGCGGCACGGGTACTGGTGACGCGTGCCCGCCCTCGGGTGTTAGGGCGGGGGCCGTCCTGCCGAGGGCCGCGAGGAGGATGAAGGCTCGGCTTCGGGTGGGGCGTTGCCGGGTGCGTTCCTCTGATTCCGGTACGTCCCCTCGCGTGAACGTCGCCCACCAGTCGTTGTCCCGCGCCGTCCGCGAGAACCACGTTCGGGTGATCCAGCGGGCGCTGCCGGTGCCGCGTACGTGTTCGCGTCCCCGCCTCAAGTGGCCTGCCGCCTGAAGCCTGTTGAGGGCCGTGCGGAGGGCGCATTGGCCGTACGGGAGGTGCTTGGCCAGGGTCTTTACGGAGATGTCCGTGCCGTCGGGGAGGCGGTCCAGGTACGCGGCGACGGCTGCCTCGCGGGGCGGGAGGTGGGTGAAGTCGGCTGCCGTGCGGGGTTGTTGATCTGGGGCGGAGCGTTTTCCGTAGCCCGGGTTGGCCATGGGGTGGGAGTCCGCCTGCGGGTCCGCGTGCGTGGGACGGAAGGCAGCACTAAGCTTGGCGTCAGCCATGGGATCGAGTCTCTTTCGATCTTGTTGGTCAAACCCCCGCAGGTGTTCCAGCACCGGGCGGGGGTTGTTCGTTATGCGGGCACGCTAGAGTTTCGTCACGCTGCGTGGCACGTCAAGTTCCGAAAGTGATCGAGTTGGCCAACTCGCAGGGAGGGAGGGCGGGTTGAGGCCCGCCTCCCGTTCCTTGAAAAGGGGGCTTGGGGCTCGTGGCTTGAGCCTCGGGGTTAGTTGGCCTTCAGGTTCACGATGAAAGTGGACCAGCTTCCGGCCCGGAACATGAGCTTCGGGCCGGTGGGGTTCTTGGAGTCCCGTACGGGGACGATGCCCGGGTGCCCGGTGGCGACTTCGAGGCAGTCGCCGCCGCTGCCGCCGCTGTAGCTGGACTTGTGCCAGACAGCTGCGGTCAGTTCGTACTCGTACTCACGGGTGTTGTTCTCCATGCTCGTAATCCTGCGCCACCGAATCCACCAGGGCCAGGGAATCCCGAGGCGAGAGTGCTGCCGCCTGGAGCAGGTTGAACAGCAGGGTGTGTCGGGCGACTGTGGCGGGGTCGTCGAGGAGCTTCCCCATGTTCGGGCCTTCCACGAAGGAGAGCGGGGGAGCGTCCTCGAACTCCATCAGCTTCAAGTTGCCCTCCATTGCGGCGTGCGCCCCCGCCCCGAACGGCAGTACCTGCACGATGATGCGACGCTTGCGCGCAAGGCCTGCCATGTGACGCAGAGCCTCCGTCATCACCGCGCCGCCGCCGACCTCTCGTCTGAGGGCCGCCTCGTCAATCACGGCCCACAACAGCGGGGTTGTTGGATGGTTGAGAAGGTGGGCGCGTTCGAGGCGCACCTCCACCAGGGCGTCGATCGCGTCGTCCGTCGCCGTCGGGTGGTACGCGCGGAACACCTCTTCCGCGTACGCCTTCGTCTGGAGCAGGCCAGGGATCAGCACCGTCGCGTACTGGCTGATCATCGTCGCGACTGCCTCCGCCTCCGCAGCCTCCGCGAAGTGATCGGGGTACTTGGACTTGGCGAGAGCCCTGCAGTTACGCGCGAAGAACCCATCCGTCCCCAGAATCTCGTCTATCTGGGCGGCGTAATCGAGATGCATCCGCCGCGTCCCCGACTCCAGTTGGCCGATGAACGACCCGCTGACGAACAGCGGCGTGCCCAGCTCCTCCTGGCTTAAGCCCGCCTTCTCGCGCGCGTGCCGCAGCTCCGCGCCGAGCAGGGCGCGTGGGGACGATGAGGGGTCGAGGTCCTTTGGTCCTGGCATGGCAACTCCCGGTCGTACACGAGGGGTTGTTGAGGCGCCGTCACTTCTCAGGCTAGCGGCGCCCGGCCACGCTGGGTGAGGAATCAGCAACACTCGGTGTAAGGAGTGCAGGTCATGGCGGTAGTACGAAACGCCCAGCGGCTACGGGCCGTAGAGGAAGTCGTCGCTCAACTGCGCGCGGAACTGGACGCCTTGAGCGTCGAGTTGCCCTCGCTTCGGGTCGACCCCGTGTCGGCGGCGGGGGACGGCACCGCGTACCCCCTCGTCGATCTGGGGTGCTGCAACCTGGACACGGCGCTGCGCCTCGCCGTCGTACTGCACGAGGTGAGGCAGTGAGCGAGTACGCCGTCGACGCGCGGGACGGGCGGGTCGGTGAGGTCATGGGGCACGAGGGCGGCCTCGTGCAGCTCAGGCCGCTCGGCGGCGGGCGGGAGTGGGACTGCCCGCCGGAGTCGGTCGGTGAGGCGGGGCCGGAGGAGGTGCAGCGGGAGCGGGTGCGGCGGCTCAACAGGGAGAGCTGCTTGCCGTGAGGGAGGCCGCCGCCCTCAGCGGACCGGGAAGCCGGTGGTGTAGCCCTGCTGCTTGAGCCAGGGGAGCAGTCGGCGCAGGGCCTCGACCGTCTGGGCGCGGTCGCCGCCCGCGTCGTGGAAGAGGACGGTGGGGCCGTTCGGCAGCTCCCGCTGGACCGTGGCGACGATGGCGTCCGTGCCGGGGCGCTCGAAGTCCTTGGAGTCCACGTTCCAGCCCAGGGGGCGCATGCCACGGGAGGCGGCGAGCTTGCGGCTCGCGGGGGTGAACGCACCGCCAGGGGCCCGGTAGTACATCGGGCGTACGCCGCCGGACGCCTTGGTGATCATGCGTTCGGCGTCGAGTATCTGCTGCGACTGGTAGGCCTCGGACTTCTTGTCCATGCCGGTGTCGTGGGACACCGAGTGGTCGCAGAGGCGGTGCCCGTCCGCGACGACCTTCTTCACGAGGTCGGGGTGGGCCTGCGCCTGGGTGCCGACCATGCAGAACGTGGCCTTCACGTCGTACTCCCGCAGCAGGTCGAGCATTTGGGGGGTCCACTTGGGGTCGGGGCCGTCGTCGATGGTGATGTTGACGCCGCGCTCGCCCGCATCGGAGGCGTGCGCGATGGTCGCCGAGACCGGCTTGACGACGCTGCCCGGCGCCTTCGCCGCCGGTGGCGGGTCCTCCGCCGTACCGGCCTGCGCGCTCCACACCCCCGCACCCGTGGCGAGCATCGTCACCCCGAGCGCCGCCCCGAGCAACTTGCTGTACCAGCCCCGCCCACCGCTGTGCCGTGCCATGCCCGCCCCTTAGCGTCCAGTCCCTCGCCGCTCTCTGGTCACTTGTGACCACATGGCAGGACGGGCCTGGACGCCAAGGGGATACATCGGGACCGCTTCCGTTACAGATCGCGGACAATCACGTCGGCCGGCTACTGCGGCTTGAACGAGCGGATCTGGTAGTTGCCCTGGAGATTCCCGGCATCTCCGGCCGTGGTGGAGCCCACGCGGTCGTGGTAGTTCGTGCCCTTGTAGTACTGCTTCCTCTGGCTGGTGCTGTTGGCCACGGACAGGACGTTCAGGCCCCGCTGGATGAAGCCGCAGCTGTCGGCGGTGTTGGGCCGCTGGGTGCTGGCCCAGGCGCAGCGCTCGCCGGTGCCGTTCCAGCCGCTGTAGATGCAGAAGTAGCCGTTGGAGCAGTTGTACGCGGCGGGCGCGGGCGGGGCGGCGGGTGCCGCCAGGGCGGCCGGGGCGGTGCCGAGTGCGGCGGCCAGTGCCATCGAGGCAGTGACCATGGTTCGTGCAAGACGCATAGGGGGGTTCCCTTCTTCACGGTGCGCAGACGGAGTCAGGTGATGCCATGTGCTGTTCGTGCAGCGCCATGCCGCTGAGGCGACTCCCCTCCGGCTGCCCCAGCCGCATGGCCGGGCCCCACTGTGGCCCGCCCCGCCCCGCCGGGTCTTCAGCAATCAGCGCACACATCCTGCGCATCCAGCGCACGCGGCGGGACGGCCCCGGGCGCGGCAGAACGCCGGTCCCCGCACCCGCGTGCGGCGACCGGCGTTCCCCTTTACGACTGAACCGCGCCGATGGATCAGGCGGATCAGGTGGCGCCGTGCGCGTTGAAGCCCACCGCCGCCAGCGTCGACAGGGCGTAGCGGAGATAGCTGAGATTTGCCTTCATCCTTGTTCACCTCCTCCGGTGACTCGGTCGAGGGTCCGCGGTGTGAGCGGCTCGGCCCGCAGGTACTGCCGGGTCGGCCGTTCGACGCCGCGGGTCAGTCGCCAGTAGAGGTACTGGGCGACGATCACGGGGCCGAGGAAGACCATGACGGGGATGGTGTGCCCGATGGTGTCCTCGGCGATGAGGACGAGGACGAGTGCCGTGGTGGCGAGGCCCGTGAGCAGTGCGCACAGGGCCGCCTTCCGCCCGTACGCCTTGCGCATCACGAGCGGGAAGAGGGAGACGAGGAGCAGGTCCCCGAGGCCGATCAGGAAGCTGTCGCGCACCTCGGTGAGCCCCCAGCCCACCAAGGGGAAGAGCGGCAGCTTGGTGAGCTTGACGATGAGCTCGAACATCACGTTGAACTGCCAGGTCGCGAGGGCGTCGTAGAAGGTGAACACCGCGGCGAACACCGCCGCGTGCGCCGCCTTCAGGCCGCTCTGCGCCCACAGGTTGGCCACGCCGATCACGACGATCAGCATGATCGTGTTGTTGATCAGGAGGAACGCGTCGCTCCGTACGCCCACGGTGAGGCCCAGGACCACGTCGGCCGCGATGAGGGTGAGGACCACGGGCCAGAGCAGGCGACGCCCGATGACCGGTTCCAGTGTCACCTGCAAGGCGCCGAGGGTGAGGAACGCGAGCAGCACGACCACGACCGCCAGGGGCAGCGCCATGTAGAGGAGGGGGATGAGGACGAGGCCCGTCATCGCCATCGTCACGTCGCCCAGGTTGACGACGCCGAACGGGGGCCGGTTGATGCGCTGCCGCCGGAAGTACCACCAGCTCCCGAAGGCCGCGACGAGGGCGAAGCCGTACACGACGAGGATCGAGACGATCACGGCTGTCCCCTTCGGGCGGCGGCCGCGACCAGCGGGGCCGGCGACATGTCGCCCTCCCGCAGGTCGCAGCGGAGCGGCACCGAGCGGCGCAGTTCGTGGGGGCTGTCCACGATCCTGAGTTCGGTGAGGGGCACGCCCCGCCGTTCGAGCGCGAGGCCGATCTCCAGCCTGAGCCCGGGGGACGCCGGGGACTCCGGGGCCACCACCTCGACGACGACACCGCCCGCCGCTCCCCAGAACCCGTACCGGGCGGGCAGCGGCACACCGGGCACCGACTCCAGCGCCTCCACGACGGGCCGGACGAAGGTCCAGCCGGCGTCGTGGCGGACGGCCTGGGCGCGTTTGCCGAGGAGTTGGGCGAGCGCGGGGAGGCGGCTCATGCGGCAGTCGGGCGGTCCGGCGAGGGACTGGACGACGTCCTCGGTGTCGTAGCGCAGGAGCAGGGTGGTGTCGCGGAACGGCGGGAGCGGGGTGCCGACCAGCACGCCGGGTTCGCCGTCGGCGACCGGACGGTGCCGCCCGTCGAGGTCGAGGACCTCGACGAGGCAGGTGGCGGGCTCGTAGTGGAGGTGCCCCTGCTCGCAGCGGCCGCCGCCGAACGGCGCCAGCTCGGTCAGCGCGTAGTTCTCGTCGAACTCCAGCTCCCCGAAGACCTCCTGGGCCCGCCTGCGCAGGCCGCGCGTCAGGATCTCGCCGCCCACCAGGACCCGTTCGAGCCCGAAGTCGGCGGGCCCGTAGCCGAGGCGGCGCGCGGTCTGCACGAGCAGGGCCAGGTAGGAGGGGTGGGCGGTCAGCACGCTGATCCGGGACTTGTGGCCGGGGACCGGATGGTGTTCGGCCAGCGTCGCGAGCATCTGCTCGGGGCCGGTCATGCCGCCGACGCGGACCGCCGCCCCCACCGTCGCGGCGGCGAAGGCCGTGGCGTGGACGGCGATCCGGTTGCGGGGGCTGACCCCGATCAGGATCTGGTCGTCGGGCCGGAACGTCCGCGACTGGAACTGCGCCAGTGTGGCGAGCGTGGAGATGAGATGCAGCTCGTCGTCGGAGAGCCAGATCGTCGTGGCCCGGCCGGTCGTCCCCGTCGTCGAGCAGCAGTGGACGGCCTGCGCGCTCCTGCTGATGAAGGAGGACGGGGCGTCCCGCAGCGCCTGCTTGGACGTGACCGGGATCGAGGCGACGGAGTCATGACCGATCCCCGCCGGGTCGATGCCGAGCCGCCCGAACACCTCCGCGTAGAAGTCGGTGTCCTGCGCGGCCCGCACGGCCTGTGTGCGAAGGCGCCGCCCCTGGACCAGCTGCCGTGTCCCGGCGTCGAGCGCGGCGCCGCCGAGCAGGTCGTCGCCGTCCCCGTCGGTGATGCCGCCGAACTCCTCCTGCGCCGCCCGCATTCCGTCGAGCAGACGGTCCAGGGACCGGCGGCGGAAGGGCCGGCCTGTCGTCATCGACATGCCGAACCTCGCGGCGGCGATCGTACTCACGAACATGAGACGCCCTTTCCTCTCCTTGCCCGACCTGCTTCTCACCGCAAGTTACGAGGCGGGGGGAGGGGCCCGGTATCCCGAGATTCAGGGATGGCGGGGGCGGGCGACTGCACCCGTCCCGCTGACCCGAAAGGCGTGAAGTCGCCCGGAAATCAGGGGAGTTGGCGGGCGAGATGTGCCACGCTCGGTGCATGGTCTCGGGGATGGCCGCGGTGGGCCCGGTGGGTCGCGCGGCGCCGGAAGTGGGAGCGCGGGCCGGCACCGTGGCGGAGCTGGGCGGCGAGCTGTCGCGTCAGCTGAGCCGTGCCGTGCCGCACGACGGATATCTGCTCTCGGGGTTCGACCCCGTCAGCGGCGCACGGTGCTTCCTGGCCTGTGAGAACGGGTACGGGACGGAAGCGCGCCGCCGCATGGACCGGGCGGACGCCCTCGGCCGGACCCGGAGTCCCGTCGCCGAACTCATCGAAGGACCCTGCCCGGTCGTCGTGCTCGGCGCGGGCGCGCGGGACGAGCGTCCCGCGGTGCGCGGACTGCACGCCATCATGGCCGCCGACGCCTACGGCAGCGAGATGTGCATCGCCCTGACCCGGCGCGGCGTCACCTGGGGTGTGATGGTGCTGCTGCGCGAGCGGGGCTCCAGGCCGTTCTCGCCGACCGAGACCGTGCGCGCCGCCGAGCTCGCGGAGCCGCTCGCGCTGGCCGTGCAGCGGTATGTGACGGGAAAGCCGCTGCGTCCCCGGCTGGTGCACTTCCCGCCCGGCGTCGTCGTCATCAGCGCCGACGACCGGATCGCGGGAGTGACTTCGGCGGGACGCGACGCCCTGCGCGGCATCCTGCCGGGCGTCTACCCCACCAGCGACCAGGAGCTGTTCAGCTTCATCTGGCACATCACGTACACCGCGCGGCGCACGGCCGGCCCCGCGATCACGCGCGCCCCGACGCCGCTGGGCTGGTTCTCCCTGCACGCGCAGCCACTCGACGGGGCGACGGCGGGCGACGTCGTGGTCACGCTCCAACCGGCCCCGGCCGCCGACCTGTTGCCCGCTCTCTCCCAGTGGTACGGAATCTCCGGGAGGGAGCGGGCGGTCGTCGAGCAGGCGCTTCAGGGACAGGCGGTCAAGCAGATCGCCCGCCGTCTGGAGCTGTCGCCGCACACGGTGAACGACCACTTCAAGGCGGTCTACCGGAAGACGGGCGTGAGCAGCCGGGAGGAACTCATCGCGTGCTTGCTCTGACCGAATGCCCTTCTAGGCCCTGGCCGGTTCCGTCTCCGGAGCGGTCGGCGCGGCAGGCGCCCCCGCGGCCACCGGAGACGACGCCTCCGTCGGCTCCGCGTTCAGCTCCACCAGCATCTCCTTGCTGAAGCCGAAGAAGTACGTCGCGAAGAAGCCCACCAGGTAGCCGACAAGGAGACCGCCGCCGTAGATCGCGACCGTCAGGCCCAGGCCCTGGTTGCCGTCGAGGAGCGGGAAGAGCGCCCAGCCGGACGGGCCGATGGCCGTCGAGCCGACCTTGTCGCCGATCATCGAGAAGAATCCGATGAAGGCGCCGCCCGCCGCGCCGCCCACGCACGCCGTGATGAAGGGGCGGCCGAGGGGGAGCGAGACGCCGTAGATGAGGGGCTCGCCCACGCCCAGGAAGCCCGCCGGGAGCGCCGACTTGATGGTCGTACGGATCGACTTGTTGTGCTTCAGTCGCTTGAACACCGCGATCGCGCAGCCGACCTGGCCCGCACCCGCCATCGCCAGGATGGGGAGCAGGACGGTGTAGCCCTGCTGCTCGATGAGGGTGGTGTGGATGGGGATCAGGGCCTGGTGCAGGCCCAGCATGACGAGGGGGAGGAACAGGCCGCCCAGGACCAGGCCCGCGAACGCGCCCGTGTTGTCCAGGAGCCAGTTCGCCGCCGTGCCGATGCCCGTCGACACCTCGCCGGCCAGGAACATCAGGCCGAAGATCGTGACCAGGCCGGAGAGCAGGACCGTGATGGTGGGGGTGACGAGGACGTCCAGGGCCTCCGGGACCCACCTCCTGCACCACTTCTCGACGTACGTCGCCAGGACCGCGGCGCCGAGTGCGCCGAGGACGCCGCCCTGGCCCGGCGACAGCTTCTGGCCGAACGCCTCGATGTTCGCCACGCCCGCGTAGACGATGATCGCCGCCACCGCGCCGCCCAGGATCGGCGTACCGCCGAACTCCTTCGCCGTGTTGAAGCCGACGAAGACGGCGATGAGCGCCATGAAACCGGACGCGATCGCCGCGAGCGCCGGGGTGATCGCGGGCAGCCACTCCAGGTTGATCAGCAGGCCGTTGATGCCGGCGATGATGCCGCAGCCGATCAGGGCCGGGATCAGCGGCACGAAGATGTTCGCGATGCGGCGCAGGAAGAGCTTGAAGGGCGTCGCGTTCCTCGCCTTGCGGGCCTCCTTCAGCGCCGCGCCCTGCGCCGCCAACTCCTCGGCGGTGACCCCGTGTTCCGTGCTGCTCTCCGCCAGCAGCGCCTCGAACTCCGGCGTCACGCGCGCGACCGTGCCCGGGCCGAGCACGATCTGGTACGTGTCGTCCTCGACCACGCCCAGCACGGCGGGCAGCGCCTTCAGGGCCTCGTCGTCGACCAGGGAGCGGTCGGCGAGGCCCAGGCGGAGCCGGGTCATGCAGTGGGCCACGGACGTGACGTTCTGCGCGCCGCCGACGAGGGGGAGGATCGCGGCGGCTGTGGCGCGGTTCTTGTTCTCAGGTGCCATGGTGCGGTGCCTTGCTGTGCGGGTGGCGCTGGACGCTGCCGGAGGGGCTAGTTCGTACGGGAGTTGTCGAGGGCCGCGCGGAGGTGGCCGTCGGACGCGGCGAGCAGTTCGGCGGCGGTGGGGCCGTCGACCCCGCCGAGGATCGTCAGGATGGCGTTCTTCACCTCCCCGTCCGTCGCGGCGAGGGCGGCCTCGATCTCCTCGTCGCCCGCGCCGGTCGCCAGCTCGACGATGCGGCGGGAGCGGGCCCGCAGCTTCTCGTTCGACGCCCGTACGTCGACCATCAGGTTTCCGTAGGTCTTGCCGAGGCGGATCATCGTGATCGTCGACAGCATGTTGAGCACGAGCTTCTGTGCAGTGCCCGCCTTCAACCGGGTGGAGCCGGTGAGCAGTTCGGGGCCGACGACGACCTCGATGCCGTGGTCGGCGGCTGCCGCGAGCGCGCTGTCCGCGTTGCAGGAGAGGCCGATGGTGAGCGCGCCGTAACGGGTGCGCGCGTGCTCGACCGCGCCGATCGCGTACGGCGTGCGGCCCGACGCGGAGATGCCGACGACCACGTCGTCCGCGGTCAGGTTCAGGGAGTCCAGGTCGTCCGCCGCCAGCTCCTTGCTGTCCTCCGCGCCCTCGACCGCCGTGACCATGGCGCTCGGGCCGCCCGCGATGAGGCCGACGACCTCACTGGGCGCGGTGTTGAAGGTCGGCGGGCACTCGGAGGCGTCGAGGACGCCGAGCCGGCCGGCCGTGCCCGCGCCCGCGTAGACGAGCCGTCCGCCGCGCGCCATCCGCTCGGCGGTGCCGTCGATGGCGGCGGCGATCCGGGGGAGCTGCTCGGCGACGGCCGCGGGCACGGTGGCGTCCTCGCCGTTCATGATCTTCGCGATCTCGGGCGTGGGCAGCCGGTCGATCTCGGAGAGCTCGGGCCGGAACGCCTCGGTGGTGAGCGTGTCCAGCTGGGCACGGAGTTCGCCGTAGGGGTCACCGGGGCCGGGGGCGGCGGTGGCGTCGGTGGTCGAGGTCATGAGGGGCGGCTCTTTCGTGTGCGGGTGGGGGGTGCGGGTGCGGTGCGCGGGCGGGCGGCGGTGCGCGGGCTCAGCGGCTGTTGCCGCCGCGTGGGCTGTGGCGGTGCGCGAGTGCTTCGTAGGAGGCGGCGAGTGCGGGGGCCGCCGTCTCGTACGTCCGCTGGGCGACGCCCACGAACAGGCAGTCCACGACGAGGAGTTGACTTGTGCGGGACGACATCGCGGCGGGCCGCAGCTCGCTCTCGCGGGCCGTGGAGGTGGTCAGTATGTGATCCGCGTACTGGGATACGGGGCTGCCGGGGCGCCCGGTGATCGCGATGGTGGTGGCGCCGCGCTCGAAGGCGACCCGCAGCGGCTCGATGACGTCGCCGGTCGATCCGGAGTGCGTGATCGCGATGGCCACGTCCTTGGCCCGCAGCGTGACGGCGTTGGTGACCGCCAGGTGCGGGTCGGAGTGCGCGTGGGCGATGTGGCCGATGCGCAGCAGCTTCTGGGCCAGGTCCTGGGCGACCAGGCCGGAGGCGGCGACGCCGTAGATCTCGGCGCGGGGCGCGTTGGCGAGCGCGGTGACGGCGGCGCCGAGCTGGACGGTGTCGAGTCCGGCCGCGGTGTCCGCGAGGGTCTGCTGCTCGTCGTAGGCGAGCTTGGCCACGACGTCCGCGATCGGGTCGTCGACCGCGATGTCGGCGGTGACGGCGGGCGCGCGGCCGGACTGCTGCTGGGCGGCGAGTCCGGCGAGGGCGAGGCGCAGGTCACGGTAGCCGGGGTAGCCGAGCAGGCGGGCCGTGCGGACCACCGTCGCCTCGCTGGTGCCGGTGAGTTCGGCGAGGCCGGTGACCGTGAGGGCGGCGCATCCCGCGGGGTCGCCGGCGACGGCTTCGGCGACGCGCTGCATGGAGCGGGTCATGGACGGCGCGAGGGTCCGCACCTTGGCCGCGAGGGCGGCCGGGGCGGGGGGCGCGGCGCCCGAGAAAATTTCCTTCACATCATTGGTCACACTTGAAAGATATTTTCGGGGGCGGGCGGGGTCAAGACCCCTTTGGTCCCGAGGTCCCGAGTGGGCCACGGGGCGGGCGGGACTTTCGGCGGTCGTTCGCGAGCGATGGGGGTTGCGCGAGAGGTGGACAATGGCTGCATGGACGCGATCGACCCTCTGGAGCAGGCGCTGCACGCCGCCCGCGCACTTGTTCTCGCCGACCTCGTGGCCCGTGAGGTCGCCGAGGCGGAGGTCGTCTCGATGGTCGAGGAGGCGGTCGCGCACCGCCGCTGGTGGGTCGAGCAGTGGCCCGACGGCATCGAGTACGTGGCCGGGCTCGTCGCCCAGGACGTCCAGGACTCGCTCCTGGAGCGGTACGGCCGCTGGCCGCTCTGCCCGGTCTGCGGCTCGGGCGATCCGCACGCGCTGGACGTCGAGCCGGAGCTGGGCCCCGATCCGCACTGGGTGTGCGGCAAGGCGGGCGTGGTCGTCGCCCCGGTGGGCGGCCTGACGGGACGTATCTGACGTGGCCGTCTACATAGATCCACCGACCTGGCCGGGCCATGGCCGCATGTGGTCCCACCTGGTCAGCGACGTCTCGTACGAGGAACTGCACACGTTCGCGGCAGGCATCGGCTGCCCGCCGCGCGCCTTCGAACGGGACCACTACGACGTGCCGTCGCACCGTTACGCGGACGCGGTGTCGGCGGGCGCGGTGGAGATCGGCTCGAAGGAACTGGTGCGCAGGCTCACGGAGGCGGGGCTGCGGAGGCCGAAGGGGCGGCCCGCCTAGTCAGGACGTTCAGGGGCAGGACGTTCAGGGTCAGGATCTTCAGGGGCAGGACGTTCAGGGGCAGGACCTTCAAGGTCAGGACATTCAAGGGCAGGACCTTCAGGCCCGCCGCAGGTACGCCCGCGCGTTCTCGCGGTCCGACGCGCGGACATAGCCCGCCCTCGTCGCCACCGCCTGGGAAGCCGCGTTGTCGTGTTCGATGACCGCCAGCAGGGCGCTGACATCCGTGCGGGACAGGGCCCAGGCGGACAGGGCGGTCAAGGCCTCGGCGGCGTATCCGTGGCCGCGCGCGCCGGGCGCCAGGTCGTAGCCGACCTCCGCGATGCCCTCCTCGTCCGGCGGCCCGTGGAAGCCCATTCCGCCGACGGCGACCTCGTCCGCCGCGCGCACCAGCGCGAACATCCCCCACTCGGGGCGGTGCACCCCGGACGCGTACGCCTTGCTCACCATCTCCGCGGCCGTCCGCGTCCCCTCGAAGGGGCCGCTCTCGATCCAGTTCAGACCGCCCGTGCCGCCCAGGGCGAGATCCGCCGCGGCGGCCGGTGAGACCTCCCGCAGGACGATCCGCCCGGCCGGAATCGCCAGGGAGTTGTGCCAGCGCCACCCGTCGAGCCGGGACCGCCCTGGCAACGTGCCGCGCCCCGTCGCCCAGAGCAGCGTCGCCCACTGCTCCTCGGGGCCCCGCGCGGGCGTGACGTGCGGGAAGATCCAGGCGAGCAGCGACTCGCACAGCTCGGCGGGCGGCTCCGCGTCGACGCCGAGCGCCTGCGCGATGTCGTACGTGTGGAGCAGGGCCTCCGCGACGCTCATCGCCGCGAAGCCGGTCGCGTCCGCGCTGCCGTGCGGGTAGGGGTGGAAGGCCCGCACGCCCGGCGGCGTGGTCCGGATCACCGCCGAGACGAGCCCGCCGGCCGACTCGAGGACGCGGATCGCGTCCTCGGGGCCCGACCCCTCGTCCAGGGCGATCTCGAACGGCACCCACGTATCGGTCGCGCGTCCCGTCAACTGCCCCGCGTACGCGACGAGACAGCCCGCCATGTGCTCGGCCGTGGTGAGACAGCTCCACTCCAGATCGCCGGCCGTGACGCTCCAGTCCCGTCCCACCGCCGTACGCAGCACCCGCGCCGCGTACGCGACGGCCTCGTCCACCTGATCCCCGCCCATGGAAAGCATGGGGCAGAGAGTACGGGAGGGAAGGCGTCCGGCAGATCGAATATTTCGGGTACGTGAGGTGTCGGACAGGTCGCGGCTTTCCGACCTCGGGAGTTCGGATGGTCGCGGGAGTCCGGTCCTCGGGAGTCCGGTCCTCAGGAGTCCAGCAGA
The DNA here is from genome assembly GCF_044457025.1 of Streptomyces sp. NPDC050658. Classification (NCBI taxonomy): domain Bacteria; kingdom Bacillati; phylum Actinomycetota; class Actinomycetes; order Kitasatosporales; family Streptomycetaceae; genus Streptomyces; species Streptomyces sp. NPDC050658. Next base: position 187,397 of record NZ_JBITGM010000011.1, on the reverse strand, counting down.
TCCAGCTCCGTCGCCAGATTCGCGCGCGCCGGGGCCTCCCAGTGCGACGTTCCGTGCTCCGTGCGGAACAGCCGTGGCAGCGCGAGGAGTTGGCGCAGCACCCCCGCCCGGCCCGCGCGGAACGCCTCGTCCGGCACGAAGGAGTACTCCTCGCGCACGGCGGCGGCGTAGGCGGCGTACGTGTCCGCGGGCGAGGCGAGGATCGCCAGGTCGGCGTCGCACAGCGCCTCGCCGTTGCGGTCGCCGTCGGCCGGGTCGTGGGTGACGGTGAGCCGGACGAGGCGGGCCACCTCGGCGGTCTTCTGCTCGGTCAACCCGGCCTCGGGCAGGGCGCGTTCGGCGAGACGGGCGCTGCGCTCCTCGTTGGTCGAGCGGTCGGGGAGATACACCGCGTCGTGGAACCAGGCCGCGAGCCGCACCAGATCGGGGTCGTCCGCGTGCTCTTCGAGTACGTCGATGTGGTCGAGGACCGCCGTGAGGTGGGCGGTGGTGTGGTACCGCCGCTGCGGCTCGGCCCAGCGGGCGAGCAGGTTGTCGGCGTACTTGTACGGGTCGTAGACGCAGCTGTCGGTGTCCCGCGCCCGCAGCAGTGTCGTGAGCCAGCGTCCGCGCAGCTCGTGGGTCTCGTCGTCGGCCATGGGGCGACCCTAACCCTTGAGTACCCCTGGGGGGTATGTTAATTTCCCAGCGCCAGATACCCCTCAGGGGTATTTCGACGCTCTGTGGAGGGGACCGTCATGTCAACCGTCAATCCCAAGCGCTGGTGGGCGCTCTTCGTGCTCGCCACCGCCCAGTTCATGGTGATCATGGACACCTCGATCATCGGGGTCGCCCTCCCCGAGATGCAGCGTGACCTGGGCTTCTCCCAGGGCGAGCTGCAGTGGGTCTTCAACGCGTACGTCATTGCCTTCGGCGGCCTGCTGCTGCTCGGCGGACGCCTCTCCGACTTGCTCGGGGCCCGCAAGGTCTTCGTCTCCGGCTGGGTCGTCCTCATCGCGGGCTCGGTGCTCGCAGCGGCCGCGCAGACCGCGACCGTCGAGGTCGTCGGCCGTGCCGTGCAGGGTGTCGGCGGCGCACTGATCGCGCCCGCGGCCATGACCCTCCTGATGATGCTCTTCGGGCACGACCCGAAGGAGCTCGGCAAGGCGATGGCCCTCTACGGAGCGGCGGCCCCCGCGGGCGGCACCGCCGGAGTCTTCCTCGGCGGCGTCTTCACCGAGTGGCTGAGCTGGCCCTGGGTGTTCGTCATCTACGTCCCGATCGGCATCGCCACACTCGCCGCGACCCGGCTGCTGCCCGCCGTCGAGGGCAAGCGCGGCTCGGTCGACATCCTCGGCGCGGTCTCCGTCACGGCCGGCCTCGCGCTCACCGTCTTCGCGGTCGTACGGGCGCCGGAAGAGGGCTGGGGTTCGACCTCCACGATCCTCCAACTGGTCGGCGCGGCAGCGCTCCTGGCCCTCTTCATCGTCGTACAGAAGTCGATCCGCGAACCCCTGATGCCGCTCGACGTGTGGCGGATCCCGCGGCTCGGCTCGGCGAACCTGGCGATGGCGCTGCTCGGCGCCGCCTGGATCCCGATGTGGTACTTCCTCAACCTCTACCTCCAGCAGGTCATGGGGTACGGGGCGTTCGCGTCCGGCGCGGCGCTGCTGCCGATGACGGGCCTGCTCATGATCTTCATGACGGCGATCACGGCCCGCCTGCTCGGCCGCTTCGGTGCCAAGCCCCTGATCGGCGGCGGGCTGATCGTCCTCGCGCTCGGCCTGCTCTGGCTGGCGCAGCTCGGTCCCACGGGCTCCTTCGTGATCGACGTGCTGCCCGCCTCGCTGGTCGCGGCGCTCGGCATGTCCCTCGCCTACATCCCGGCGATGATGGCCGCGATGTCCGGCGCCCCGCAGGAGCAGGCGGGCCTGGCCTCCGGCATCGTCAACACCACCTACCAGGTGGGCTCCGCGCTCGGCCTCGCGGCACTGACCGCCCTCGCGACCTCGCAGGGAGCGGGCGAGCTCGGCAACCTGCCGGCGCTGACGGACGGCTTCGGCGCGGCGTTCACGGGCGCGGCCGTCATCGCGGCCCTCGGCGGTGCGATCACGCTCCTGGTGATGCGGAAGGAGTCGGCTGCTTCGGAGGAGAAGGTGAACGCGTAGCGCGGTGGCCGCAGAGCGCGCCGGAATGTCCCCGACCGTCCCGGCCGTCCCGGCCGTCCCGGCCGTCCCGGCCGTCCCGTACGGCTTGGTGCGGCTTGGTACGGCCCCCGCGCCTACTCGCCCGAGTTCACCCCACTGGAGTGAACTCGGGCAGCGCGAGGGCCGTATGGGCCGGTCGGCCCTCCGGTACCGGCATCGTGCCGAGGCCGCGCAGCATGGCGTTGCGCCGCTCCAGCGCCCGCGCCGTGGTCGGGAAGAGCGCGGCGCCCCCCTCGCCGACCAACGCCTGGTTCAGGCCGACGAATTCACGCGTGCCGTGCTCATACGCGGCGAATCCCTCGGCGGCGCCCCGGCCCGCCAGCGAACCGGCCAGCATGTACGCCCCGACGAGTGCGAGGCTCGTGCCCTGCCCCGTGAGGAACGAGGGCGCGTACGCCGCGTCGCCCACCAGCGCGACCCTGCCGCTCGACCAGCGCGGCATCCGGATCTGGCTGACCACGTCGACGAACAGATCGTCCGCGCCGCGCATCGCGGCGACCAGCCCCGGCACCTCCCACCCCGCGTCGCCGAACACCGAGGCAACCAGGTCCAGTTGGGCCGCCGGGTCGCGGAGCGCGCCGAAGCGCGGGTCAGGGCGGGCGAAGTTCAGGAGGACGTGCACCCTGTCGTCGTCCCGCACGGCGTAGAGGGCGGCGGCTCTGCCGGGCGTGTTCCACATCATGATCTCGTGGGAGAGGCCGAAGGTGTTGGGCACGGTGAACCCGGCGAAGCAGTACCCGAGATAGTGGTGAAACCGCTCCTCGGGCCCGAACAGCGCCTCCCGCGTACGCGAGTGCAGCCCGTCCGCGCCGAAGACCATGTCGTACGTACGCTCGCCGCCCCCGCGAAAGCGGACGTCGACCCCGCGCCCGGACGACTGGTCGGGGGTGCCGGGCTGGCCAAGAGTGCCGGACTGGTCGAAAGTGTCGATGGAGTCGTCGAACACGAACTCCACGTCGTCACGGACCGCGCCGTACAGCGCGTCGACGAGCTCGCCGCGCCGCACTTCCAGGTCCCCGCCGTTGGCGGCGGACGGCGGCCCCCCGCCGTTGGCGGCTCGCGGCTCGACCGAGGCCACCGTGCCGCCGCCCTCGTCGAGGAAGGTGAACCGGCGTGTGTCGATGTGCGCGTCCCTGAGCCGGGGCAGGATCCCCATCCTGCGGACGACTTCAAGCGCGGTGCCGCGTACGTCGATGGGGTAACCGCCGTTGCGGGGCGCGCCGGCCTTCTCCACCACGGTGACGGCGTATCCGTGACGGTTGAGCCAGAAGGCGAGGGCGGGGCCTGCGATGCCGGCGCCGGAAATCAGGACTTTCCGCTTCGATGTCGTACGACGGACGGTCGACTCGTCGGTGATGGTCATTCCTGGGCTCCCTTTTTGTGCATGGTGCGGACGGCGAGCAGGGACAGTGCCGTGACGACGCCGGCGACGACGAAGCCGGTGGTGAAGGCCGATTCGGCCGGGTCGTCCGTGCCGGGGCCGGTCCCGGCGGTCAGGAAGGCGCCGCTGACCTGCGCCCCGGCGGCGAAGCCGAGCACGCGTGTGACCAGGACCAGGCTGGTGGCGGTGCCGGTGCTGCCGTGATCGACGGAGGTGGCCGTCTTGACGACCATCGCCGTGATGCAGGCACCGCTGGCCAGGGCGATCAGCGCCTTGCCGACGACGAGGTGCCAGACCTCGCCGTGGACGAACCCCAGGGCGAGCAGCGTGGCCGTCATGACGCCGATTCCCGCGGCGACTACGGCAGTTGAGCCGAAGCGCCGGGCGGCGATCCCGCCGAGCGGCCCGCTGAGGGCGGCGGCGACGGCACTTGGCAGCAGGTACGTCCCGATGTCGGTGGAGCTGGCCCCGAAGCCGTAGTCGGCCTCGGAGTCGAGGAGTTGCGGGACGAGGAACATCGACACGGCGGTGCCGACGCAGACCGCGAAGGTGATGACGTACGAACGCCAGATGGCGGGTTTGGCGACGAGCCGCAGATCGACCATGGGAGAGGACGACCGGCGTTCGACGACGATCCAGCCGCGTACGAGGGCGGCCAGAAGCACGGCGAGCAGGCAGAGGATGAGGGGCCGGCCGCCGAGCTCGGGAGCCGCCGAGAGCCCGACCATGAGCGTCAGCAGGATGCCGCTGAGGAGTACGAGGCCGGGCCAGTCGATCCTGGCGTTGGAACGGGCCGGTGGATCGTCCGGCATCAGCCGGTGGACGAGCAGGGTCGCCCCGACGATCGCGAGCGTCGGTATCGCGAACATCCAGTGCCGGGACAGCCCTTCCGCGATCGGCCCGGCGATCAGCGTGCCGAGCATGCCGCCGCCCACGAAGAAGCCGCTGACCATCCCGATGGCCACCTGGGACTGCCCGGAGGGCAGGTGCTTGCGTACGAGGATGAACGAGAGCGGCATCGCGCCGACCATCGCGCCTTCGAGTACCTGCCCGAGGAGCAGCACCGGCAGGTTGGGCGCGAGCGAGGACACCAGGCCGCCGGCCGCGACGACGGCCATCAGCCGGAGCATGACCCGCTTCCCGCCGTAGCGATCACCGAGCCCGCCGGCGACGGGTGCGACCAGGGCGCCGGTGATGAGCATCGCGACGCTGAGCAGGGCGCCTTGGGCGGGGCTCATGGAGAGTTCGCGTTGTAAGAGGGGGAGGGTCGGGGTCACCACCGACTCCAGGGTTCCGGTGGCGGCGGCGAGGAGGGCGAGGGCCCAGGTGGCGGCTTTGCGGATGGGGGGTGGGGGTGTTGTTGATGTGGTCGTTGACGCGGTTTCCGCGCTTGCTGTGCTTCCTGCGCTTGCTGTGCTTCCGGTGGTCATGGGCGTCCTTCTCCGAGTGGGCACAACTGCTGTGCGGGCAAGGTCACTTGGTAGCCACGGTTACTACACTACACGGTGTAGTGCAGTCGAGTTAGGATGCGCCCATGCCGACGACGAAGACACCGACGACGAAGCCAGCGGCCACGAGGGGGACGGCGACGAGGGGGACGGCCGCGAAGGCGCTGCGGGAGGGGTCCGCGCAGAAGCGGGCCGCGATCCTCGCCGCGGCCAGGGAACTGTTCCTCGCCGAAGGCTTCGACCGGTCCAGCGTCGACGCGGTCGCGGCACGGGCGGGGGTCTCCAAGCGGACGGTCTACGACTACTTCGGCGACAAGCAGACGCTGCTGCGCGCGGTCGTCGACTCCGTCGGCCAGTCGCTGATCACCACGATCCGGCGCATCCTCGACGAGACCCTCACCGACCGCACCGATGCGGCCGAACTCGAGGACGTACTGGTCACGTTCGCGCTGCGGATCGCGACCGACATGCTCGACTCGGCGGAGTACACGACGCTGCGGCGGCTGGTCAGGGTGCGGTCCGGCCGTGAGCCGGGCCGGGACGAGAACCCCATGGCCGACACGCCCGACGAGGCGGTGGCCGAGCGGTTCGCAGCCTTCGGCGAAGCGGGGCTGCTGCATGTGCCGGACGCGCGACTGGCGGCCGACCAGTTCATCGCGCTGACTTTCGGGGTCGCGCTGGACAGGTTCGGTTCGGCGAACGCGGCGGAGGACGACCGCATCCGGCCACTGATTGTGGAGGGGGTACGGACGTTCTTGCGGGCGTACAGGGTGGGGTAATGGGGAGATCCGTTGCCGTATTCCGGCGTACGCGATTGGGTGGCCCACATGACCACCACGACGCACCACGACGAGACCCGTGACCCCGAGCGTCCCGGACGTCTGCTCCGTACCGAACGCGACTTGCTGATCCCGCTGTTGAGAGATGCCGACGACTCCGCGTACGAGGTCAGGACCTGCTGTCCGGGCTGGACCGTGCGGCATGTGCTGGCCCACTGCGGCTCTGCGCTGACCCGTGTCGTAGAGCGCCGTTTCGAGGAGGGCGTCTACAGCCCGGAGAGCAACGACCGCGACATCGCCGAGCGGGCCGACTGGTCCAACTCCCGTGTCGTGGACGAGCTGGAGCGCGGCATGACGGAGGCGGGCGCGGTCATCGCCGAGTTCAAGGGGCGGTTGGACGGCGTGGCGCTGGGGGAGTGGGTGCACGCGGGGGACGTACGCGAGGCCTGGGGCCTGCCGGGTGCGTATGGCGGCGCGGGGCTCCCCGATGCGTTGGCGCTGCTGGGCGAGTACAGCAGGAAGACGGAGTCGGTGCCGCTGCACGCGGACGTGGACGGAGTCGACGAGCCCCTGACCCTGGGCACCCCCGACGGCAAGCGCTCCCCGGCCCGCTACATCGGCGACGCCCCGACCCTGATCCGCCTGTACACGGGACGCCCGCTGGCGGGAACGAGGTACGAGCTTGCGGGCGCAAGGGAATCAGAACTGCCGATCTTCGACTGAGGGGCCTTCGGTCTCCGCGGTGGAGGTGGGCCTGTCAAGGGTGGAGCGTAAGCGGAATCGGCGAAGCCGACGCGACCGAAGGGAGCGCCCTTTACAGGCACACCGGAACCGCCACACTCCGGAGAACCGGGCGGCACCGGCCACCATCGAAGACACCGGCCCACCCCAAGCAGCCGCCCTGACCCCAGCCCCACCCCCTGACCGAGCCCCGAATGGGCCGGTCGGTAGACGGCAGGACCGCCCGTCACTGCCACCGGAGCGACTCCGCCGCCGACGGGCACCCGTTGCCTGGCGGCCGCTCCGGAAGCACCAGTCCGCACCCGGCAGGACGACCGGTGCCGCACGGAGTGAAGCGGATCGTCTGGCCTCCGCAGCCTTGCCTGACATCCATGCCAGCTGGTGACGGCAATTCACGTGGGGTGGGAGCGGGTGGGCGGGTGGGGACAAGGTGGGCCTCAGTGGGGCGGTCTGCCCTTGCCAGGGGCGGCAGTTCTGCCTCAGGCGCCCCCGAAGGCCGGTAAGCCTTCGGGGGCACGGCAGGGAATCCGCCCCCCCCGCTCAGTGCGAGTGCCCCGAGTCGCCGGATTCCTCGGCACCCTTGCTCCCGCCCTCGTCCTCGCCCCCGCCCGCCGCCGCCGAGCCGACATGCACCGTGAACGCCGCCGTCCGTACCTCCCCGTCATGCTTGAAGTCCAGGAACAAGCGGTACGCCCCCTTGCTCGGGGCCGTTGCCGCGAAGGAGACGCCCGGGCCCGGCTTCGTCTTGCCGTCGCCGGGCTCGCCGTTCGGGTGGACGTGCAGGTACGCGAGGTCGCCCGAGCGCAGGGCGACCAGATGGCCGTACGAGCCGAGGTAGGGCTGGAGGTCGGTGACGGGCTTGCCGTTCTTCTCCACGTTCAGGGTCAGGTCGCTCGACTTCCCCGCCTTCAAGTCGCCCTTCAGGCTCACCTCGTACCCGTCCTCAACCACCGCCTTCGTGTTGTGCTCCGGCAGCGGCTTCGGGGCCGACTTGCCCGACACCGCGAGGTCCGCCCCCAGCGTCAGGCCCTCCTCCGCGCCCGCCGGCTTGAAGTCGGCGAAGACGCGGTAGCCGCCCGCCTCGGGCAGCTCGACCGGGGTCGACCAGGTGCCGTCCGCCGCGCGGGCCGGGTGCAGATGGCGGTACGTCGTCAGGTCGCGTGAGGCGACGATGAGGTGCAGCTCCTTGCCGTGCTCCTTCTGGTACGCCGTTACGTTCTTGCCGGTGCCGTCCTTGACCACCGCGAACCGCAGCTCCTCGCGCTTGTCGGCGCCGATGCGGGCTGTGGTCAGGTCGAGCGTGTAGCCGCGCTCGGAGATCTGCAGGCCACCGGCCGCAGTCTCCGCGCCCCCGCCCGCGCCGCCGCCCCCGTCCTGCCGCTCGCCCGTCGCTGGCTCCTTTCCGCCGCCGTGGCCGCCTCCATGCCCGGCCTCGGGCTTCTTCTCCGAGGTCACGGGGTCGACGCCGTTGCCCACCGCGTACGCGGTGCCGAACGTCGCGGCGACGGCAGCGGCGAACGCGGTGATCTTCAGTCCGGTGTTCATGACGACTCCAGAGAGACAGAGGAGGGAGAGGTGGAGATGCGGGTGCAGATGCGGGTGCAGATGAAAGTGGCGGGACAGCCGCCTCAGCTTCCGCCTGGGCCCAGCCGCCCCCGATATCTACGAAGATACCCCCTAGGGGTATGAAGTCAAGTCCGAGTGCCCCTTGCGTTCGATACCCCCCAGGGGTATAAATGGATCTCGTCAGCAGGTACCCACCCCGGGTACCGCGGCCCAGCAAGGTCACAGGAGGCCCCCATGTCCGCGTACACCACCACGTACAAGGTCGACGGCGTGCACAGCGCGCACTGCAGGGGCGTCGTCAGCGATGTGCTCGGCAAGGTCGACGGCGTCACCGCCGTGCACATCCCGGCCGACGGCACCGGGCACGTCACGGTCACCAGCACCGCCGAGCCCGACGACGCGCGTATCGCGGAGACCGTCGAGGACGCCGGGTACGACTACGTCGGCCGCGTCTGACCGCCTGACCGCCTGATCGCCTGACCGCCTGATCGCCTGGTCCAGGGAGCCCGCGGCGCCCCCCCATAAGCCCGCAGCCCGCAGCTCGCAGACCGCAGACCGTCCACGTCACGAGGAGCCCGCAGCCATGTCCACCACACCCGGCACCACCGAGGTGGCAGAAGTAGAACTCGCCATCGGTGGCATGACCTGCGCCTCGTGCGCGGCCCGGATCGAGAAGAAGCTCAACCGCATGGACGGCGTCGAGGCGACCGTCAACTACGCCACCGAGAAGGCCAAGGTCAGCTACCGGGGCGAGGACATCGCCGTACAGGATCTGATCGCCACCGTCGAGGCGACCGGATACACCGCCAAGGAGCCCACGCCCCCGCAGGCCGAGGCCGACAGCACCCCGGACGACGAGCAGGCCGCCGCCGATGCCGAACTGGCGCCCCTGCGCCAGCGGTTGACCGCCGCCGTCCTGCTCTCCGTCCCCGTCATCGCGATGGCGATGGTCCCTGCCCTGCAGTTCGAGTACTGGCAGTGGCTCTCGCTCACCCTCGCGGCGCCGGTCGTGACGTACGCCGCCTGGTCCTTCCACAAGGCGGCCTTCACCAACGCCCGGCACGGCGCCGCCACCATGGACACGCTGATCTCGGTCGGTACGTCGGCGGCCTTCCTCTGGTCGCTGTGGGCTCTGTTCTTCGGTACGGCGGGCGAGCCCGGAATGACCCACCCCTTCGAGCTGACCATCGCCCGCAGCGACGGCGCCGGGAACATCTACCTGGAGGCCGCCGCCGGCGTCACCGCCTTCATCCTCGCCGGGCGGTACTTCGAGGCCCGGTCGAAGCGGAAGGCCGGGGCCGCGCTCAAGGCGCTGCTCCAGCTCGGTGCCAAGGACGTCACCGTCATTCGTGACGGCGGGCGTGAAGAGACCATCCCGGTAAGTGAGTTGAAGGTCGGGGACCGCTTCCTCGTCCGGCCCGGCGAGAAGATCGCCACCGACGGCAGGGTCGTCGAGGGCGCGTCGGCCGTGGACGCCTCCATGCTCACCGGCGAGTCCGTGCCCGTGGAGGTCGCCACCGGGGACTCCGTCACCGGCGCCACCCTCAACGTCGGCGGACGCCTCGTCGTCGAGGCCACCCGCGTCGGCGCCGACACCCAGCTCGCCCGGATGGCAAAGCTGGTGGAGGACGCGCAGAACGGCAAGGCCGCCGCCCAGCGCCTCGCCGACAAGATCTCCGCGGTCTTCGTGCCGGTCGTCATCGCCCTGGCCGTCGCGACCCTCGGGTTCTGGCTCGGCAACGGGTCCGGCCTGACGGCCGCCTTCACCGCCGCCGTCGCCGTACTGATCATCGCCTGCCCCTGCGCCCTGGGGCTCGCCACTCCGACCGCCCTCATGGTCGGCACCGGCCGCGGCGCCCAGCTCGGCATCCTGATCAAGGGCCCCGAGGTCCTGGAGACCACCCGCAAGGTCGACACCATCGTCCTGGACAAGACCGGCACCGTCACCACCGGCAAGATGACGCTGCTCGCCACGCACACCGCCCCCGGCACCGACAAGGCCGAAGTCCTGCGTCTGGCAGGCGCGTTGGAGCACTCCTCGGAGCACCCCATCGCCCAGGCGGTGGCCACCGGCGCGGCGGCCGAGGTCGGCACGCTGCCCACCCCCGAGGACTTCGCGAACGTCGCGGGTCTCGGTGTCCAGGGCATCGTCGAGGGGCACGCGGTCCTGGTCGGCCGTACGCAGCTGCTCGCCGAGTGGGCGATCCAGCTGCCGGTGGACCTGGAGCGGGCCAAGGCCGAGGCCGAGGCCGCGGGGCGTACGGCCATCGCGGTCGCCTGGGACGGCGAGGCGCGGGCGGTCCTGGAGGTCGCGGACGCGGTCAAGGACAGCAGCCCCGAGGCGATCAAGCGGCTGCGCGCCCTCGGCCTCACCCCCATCCTCCTCACCGGCGACAACAAGGCGGTGGCCGAGTCCGTGGCCGCCGAGGTCGGCATCGACGCCGAGCACGTCATCGCGGAGGTCATGCCGCAGGACAAGGTGGACGTCGTCAAGCGCCTCCAGGGCGAGGGCCGCAGCGTCGCGATGGTCGGCGACGGCGTCAACGACGCGGCGGCGCTGGCCCAGGCCGACCTCGGTCTGGCGATGGGCACGGGAACGGACGCCGCGATCGAGGCGGGCGACCTGACGCTCGTACGAGGTGACCTGCGCGCGGCGGCCGACGCCATCCGCCTCTCGCGGCGCACCCTGGGCACGATCAAGTCCAACCTGTTCTGGGCCTTCGCCTACAACGTGGGCGCGCTGCCGCTGGCGGCGTCGGGCCTCCTGAACCCGATGATCGCGGGCGCCGCGATGGCCTTCTCCTCGGTCTTCGTGGTCGGCAACAGCCTCCGGTTGCGGGGGTTCAAGCCGCTGAGCTGAACTCACGACGAGGACGGCGTGTACACGCCATTACGATCGCCCCGGTGCGCTTGGGTCGCGCCGGGGCGATCTGCGCGTAGGCTGGGGGAATTGGACTAGACCTATGTTCTATGTTCCTCTCCGCCCCCGAGGCGCCGGACCAGAAGGAAGACATCCATGAGCAAGCGTGCAGTCCTGGAGGTGATCGCCCTCGATGCCGGGGACGCGATCGCGGCCCGGGCCGGAGGCGCCGACCGCCTCGAGCTGGTGACCGACATGGCCGCGGACGGCCTGACCCCGTCCCGCGAGACCTTTGCCGAGATCCGCGCGGCCGTGGACATCTCCCTGCGCGTGATGCTGCGCCTCGCGGACGGATTCGCGGCCGGAGACCCCCGAGAGCTCGACACGCTGGTACGCCGTGCCCGCGAGCTGCGCTCCGAAGGCGCCGACGAATTCGTCCTCGGCTTCCTCGACGAGGCGGGCGGCCCCGACCTGGCGGCGGTCGAGGCCGTGGTGGGCGCGCTCGACGGCTGCCGCTGGACGTTCCACCGGGCCATCGACCGGGCCGCCGACCGCGACGCCCTGCGCAAGCAGCTCGCCGACCTGCCGGGCCTGGACACCTACCTCACGGCGGGTTCGGCGGCAGGCGTGGACGAGGGCCTCCCCACCCTGCTCACCGAGGCGGCACGCACCCGTGGGTCCCGTGGGTCCCGTGGGTCCCGTGAGTCCCGTGAGTCCCGTGAGTTCGGTGAACCCGGCTACGAGCAGCAGATCCTGGTCGGCGGCGGCCTCCGCCTCGACCACCTGCCCCGCCTCAAGGCGGCCGGCATCGACGCGTTCCACATCGGCGGCGCGTCGCGTCCGGACGGCTGGTCGGCTCCGGTCTCCGCGGCGGCCGTCGCCCAGTGGAGGGCCGCCGTCGACGCCTGATGGTTCCCCCGGCGGGGCGCGGTACAACGGGATCGAGGTTCCCCCGCGGGGCGCGATACAACTGGTGTTGAAACGGAGGGGACTTCATGACGAGACCAGCTGAGAAAACGCGCCCCGCGGAACGCATGCTCGCGGCCGGGACGCTGCACGTCACCGCGATGCTGTTCACCGGGACGCTCGCGCTCTACATCGCGCTCGTCGCGTTCGGGAACATCACCGACTTCGACTCCAACCAGCAGTTCGTACGCCATGTCCTGGCGATGGACACCACGTTCAAGGACGACGACCTGATGTGGCGCGCGGTGGAGTCCACCGCGCTGCAGGACACGGCGTACGTGGCGATCATCGCCTGGGAGACGCTGGCCGCGCTCGTCCTCGGCACGGCGACGGTCCTGTGGGCCAGAGGACTGCGCCGCCCCGAAGGCCTGCGCCGCGCCCGACGCGCGGGCACCATCGGCCTGTTGATGCTCCTCCTGCTGTTCGGAGTGGGCTTCATCGGGATCGGCGGCGAGTGGTTCGCCATGTGGCAGTCGGAGAACTGGAACGGCCTGGACGCGGCCACGCGCATCGTGACGATCACCGGCATCGCGCTGATCGTCACGCACCTGCCGTCCAAGGAGGCCGCCGCCTCGTAGGCCGGGGCGGCAGCCCTCGGTGAGCTGCGCAGTGCCCTAGGTGAGCTGCGCAGCGCCCTTAGGCGAGCTGCGCGGGCAGCTCCGCCGAGTGCACGACGATCAGGCCGGACACCGCACGGGTCAGTGCCACGTACAGCCGACGCAGACCCGTCCGTTCGTCCGGCTCCCCGTCCACCACGGCGGCGGGCTCGTCGAGGACCACGTAGTCGTACTCAAGACCCTTGGCCAGCGACGCGGGCACGAGCGTGAGCCGGGCGTCGGCCGTGGTCTCCTGACCGGGAGAGAGGTACGAGATCCCGGCCGCCGCCAGGGCGTCGGCGAGCGCGGGGATGCGGGCGTCCGCGGCGATCAGCCCGGTGGACCCCTCGTGCCGCAGCGAATCGGCACAAGCCTCAAGGCACGCGGCATCCAGGCCCTCGGCACCCTCGGCACCCTCGACGTACCGCACGGCGAGCGATCCCGGCGACTCCCGCACCGAGTCGACCGCCGCGAGCCCGGGCGCGATGTCGGGCAGCAGCCGGGACGCGTACGCGATGACGTCGCGCGGCACACGGAAACCGGCCGTCAGCTCCTCCACCACGGCATCTCCCTTGCCCAGGTGGGCGAGGGCGTCGGCCCAACTCCGCGTCGCCCAGGGCGTGGTGCCCTGCGCCAGATCCCCGAGCACGGTCGCCGAGCCGGTGGTGCAACGCCGTCCTACGGCGCGGTACTGCATGGGGGACAGATCCTGCGCTTCGTCGAGCACGACATGCCCGAGCGAATGGGTCCGCGACACGAGATCGCTCACCTCGTCGATCAACACCGCGTCCGCGGCCGACCACTTGGCGCTCTTCACGCTCCGCGCGGGCTTGGCCCACAGCAGCGCCTTCTGCTCGTCCTCCGTGAGGATCCCGTCCGCGTGCGCCGCGAGGAACTCCGCGTCCGAGAGCAGCCGCAGCACCAGCTTCGCCGGGTCGACGACCGGCCAGATCGCCTTGACGGCGGCCTTCACCGCCGCGTTGCGGGCGACGGCGTCCTGCACGCGGTCGTCCGGGGCCTCCCCGGCCTGCTCCATCCGGACGAGTACGGCGTGGGCGATACGCTGCGGAAGGGCGTCACGAGCAGCCCCGTACCGGATGTCCCGGTCGAGCAACTCCCCGACGATCTCCTCGAGTTCGTACGCGGGAATGCGCCACCGCCGCGACCCGCGCACGACGACCAGGGCGTCGGTGGGCGGTGTGACATGCGACCGCACGGCGCGCCGCAGCACGTCGGCCATGCGGGCGTCACCCTTGACGACGGCGGTGCCGGCTTCGTCGGCGCCCCGCACCTCCACATGCGCGACGAGATCGTCGACGGTGGCCTGCCTGACCTCCAACTCGCCCAGCGCGGGCAGTACTTGCTCGATGTAGTGCAGGAAGGAGGCGTTGGGCCCGATGACGAGGGTCCCGGTGCGGGCGAGCCGCTCGCGATGCGCGTACAGCAGATAGGCGACCCGGTGCAGCCCGACGGCGGTCTTCCCGGTCCCGGGTCCACCCTGAACGCAGACACTCCCGCCGAGCCCGCTGCGTACGATCTCGTCCTGCTCGGGCTGGATGGTGGCGACGATGTCCCGCATCGGCCCGACGCGCGGCCGCTCGATCTCCTCCTGGAGCAGCCGGCTGGTCTGCTCGGCCTCGTCCTGGTCGCTGAGGTGTTCGTCCTCGTACGCCGTGAGCTCGCCGCCCGTGTACCCGAACCGCCGCCGCAGCCCGATGTCCATCGGCGCCTTCTTCGAGGCCCGGTAGAAAGGCTGCGAGACGGGCGCGCGCCAGTCGATGACCATGGGGTCGCCGTCGCCGTCGTGCACATGCCGCCGCCCGATGTAGAACTGCTCGCCCTCGGCGCCTTCGGCCTGCTCGGCGCCGGGTGCGTGCAGGTAGTCGAGCCGCCCGAAGAACAGCGGGGTGTGCGACAGATCGGCGAGCGACTTGATCCGCTCGTCGATCTGGCTCTGCAGGACGGCGGCGTTCACCCAGTTCGCGGTGACGTCGCGGATGTCGAGGGCCTCGGCGTCCTCGCGCATGGCGCGGAGCGCGGCGCGGGAGGCGGTGAGGTGGGTTCGTTCGCGGGACAGCGGGTCGGAGGGGCCGGAGGGGCCAGAAGGGCCGGAAGGGCCGGAAGGGGCAGAGGGGGAAGCGGAGGAGGTCGGGCCGGTCGGGTCGGTCGGGTCGGACGCTGCGGGCGGCATGGGGCTCTCCGTGCGGTGCGGGTGGCTTGTGCGACAGGGGCCGACCGGTTTCCGTCCGGGCGACGGCGGGGGTGCGCTTCCCGCGGGCAGACCGGGCATTTTATGCGGGGGTGCGTGGCGGGGCCAATGAATTTCTCTCCGGGGGCGGAACGCTGCTGTCTGCGGGGTACGCCGTGGCCCACCCCGCACCGGCTAGGGTCACCGCCGTGACGGAACCCAAGGTGACATCGCGGTCACGCAGAGCTGTGATCCCGGCCGCGGTCGCCCTCCTCGCCACCTCGCTGCTGGCCTTCGGCGCCCTCTGTCTGGCGCAACGCATCCCCATGGCCGACACGCTGGTCTACCGCGCCGAGGGGGCCGCCGTGGCCAACGGGACGGACCTCTACGGGTTCACCGTCACCCAGTGGAAGCTGCCCGCCACGTACCCGCCCTTCGCCGCGATCCTCTTCGTACCGACGACCTGGCTCCCCCTCCCCGCCCTCAAGCTCACCTTCGTCCTCGGCAACATCGCCCTCCTCGCCCTCCTCGTCCACCTCTCGGCCCGCCTGGCAGGAACCCGCCCCCGCCCCGCGCCGCTCCTCGCGGCCACGGCGGCGGCGCTCTGGCTGGAGCCGGTCTTCCAGACGATCGTGTTCGGCCAGATCAACCTGGCCCTCGCCTGTCTGATCCTCTGGGACCTCACCCGCCGGCCCGGCGCCCCAGGGGCGGGCCTCGCGCTGGGCATCGCGGCCGGCATCAAGCTCACTCCGGCGATCTTCATCGCGTACCTCTTCGTGAGAGGACGCGTACGAGAGGGGGCCACTGCTGTGGCGGGCTTCGCGACCACCGTGCTGCTCGGCGCACTCGCCCTCCCCGCCGCCAGCGTCGACTTCTGGACGCGCCGCGTCTTCGAGACGGGCCGCGTCGGCAAGGCGTGGATCGTCGACAACCAGTCGCTGCAGGGCCTGATCGCCAGGGCGCTGCACGATCCGACCCCCGGCCCGGCATGGGTGATCCCGGCGGCGCTGACGGGAGCCGCGGGCCTATGGCTGGCGGCCCGGGTCAAGAGAGACTCCCAGGGCATCCTCATCACGGCGGCCACGGCACTCCTGATCTCCCCGATCAGCTGGTCCCACCACTGGGTGTGGTGCGTACCGCTGCTTGCGCTGCTCATGGCGGAGGGCCGCCTCCGCCTCGCGGCGGCGGTGGCGGCCCTCTTCACGGCGCGTACGCTCTGGCTGGTCCCGCACGAGGGGGACCTGGACCTTCAACTGCCCTGGTGGCAGCAGCCGTTGGCTTCGCCGTACGGGTTGTTGGGGGTGGTGTTGCTCGTGTGGCTAGGCCGGGTCGGCGGGCCGCAGTGCCGTCATGCTGTCGAACAGCTCGATGAAGATGATGACCGCGACCTCGGCGATGACGTCGTACTCGGCGAGGATGCCGTCCGTGAGGATCGCTTTGCGCAGCGTCCCTGACGCGTTCATGGGGCGCGACTGCTCATGGAACGGATCCGCCGCGAGTATCTCCACGCCTTCGAGCAGGTACCGCTTGCGTTCGGCGTCGATGGAGTCGCGGACCCGGGCTGCTTCCTCGGTCCACTGGACACGGTACGTGTGACGGGGCTGCACGGTGTGATCCTTCGGTCAGTGGTGGCTCGCACTTCAGCGTACCGAGCCACCCCCGCGTCCGAGGTCCCGTTCGCTCAGCCCCCGGTCAGCAGCTCGTCCGCGTCGACGATCCGGTACGCGTACCCCTGCTCGGCGAGGAACCGCTGCCGGTGCGCGGCGAAGTCCTGGTCGATGGTGTCGCGGGCGACGACGGAGTAGAAGCGCGCCTCGTGCCCGTCGGCCTTCGGGCGCAGAACCCGCCCGAGCCGCTGCGCCTCCTCCTGCCGTGACCCGAACGTCCCCGACACCTGGATGGCGACGGTGGCCTCGGGCAGGTCGATGGAGAAGTTGGCGACCTTGGACACGACGAGAACCGAGATCTCGCCCTCCCGGAAGGCGTCGAAGAGCTTCTCGCGCTGGGCGTTGGTGGTCTCGCCCTTGATGACGGGGGCGTCGAGATGCTCGCCCAGCTCGTCGAGCTGGTCGATGTACTGCCCGATGACGAGGGTCTGCTCCCCGGCATGCTTCTTGACGAGCGCCTCCGTCACCTTCCGCTTGGTGGCGGTGGTGGCGCAGAACCGGTACTTCTCCTCGGCTTCGGCGGTGGCGTAGGCGAGCCGCTCGCTGTCGGTCAGATTGACCCGGACCTCGACACAGTCGGCGGGCGCGATGTACCCCTGGGCCTCGATCTCCTTCCAGGGAGCATCGAACCGCTTGGGCCCGATCAAGGAGAAGACATCGGACTCCCGCCCGTCTTCCCTGACCAGGGTGGCGGTGAGCCCGAGCCGCCGCCGGGCCTGCAGGTCGGCGGTGAACTTGAAGACGGGCGCGGGCAGCAGATGCACCTCGTCATAGACGATGAGTCCCCAGTCGCGGGAATCGAAGAGCTCAAGGTGCGGATAGACACCTTTCCGCTTGGTGGTCAGCACCTGATAGGTGGCAATGGTGACGGGCCGGATCTCCTTCCGCGTCCCGCTGTACTCCCCGATCTCGTCCTCCGTCAGGGAGGTCCGCTTCACCAGCTCGTGCTTCCACTGCCGGGCGGAAACGGTGTTGGTGACGAGGATGAGGGTGGTCGCCTTGGCCTCGGCCATGGCCCCGGCACCGACAAGCGTCTTCCCCGCCCCACAGGGCAGCACGACAACACCACTGCCGCCGTGCCAGAACCCCTCGACGGCCTGCTTCTGATAGGGCCGCAGCGCCCACCCGTCCTCGGCGAGGTCGATCCGATGGGCTTCCCCGTCGACGTACCCGGCAAGATCCTCGGCGGGCCACCCCAGCTTGAGCAGCGTCTGCTTGATCTGGCCCCGCTCGGAGGGATGGACGACGACGGTGTCGGCGTCGACCCGCTCCCCGACGAGCGGCTGGATCTTCTTGGACCGCAGGATCTCTTCGAGGACGGGCCGGTCGGTGGTGGTCAGCACAAGCCCGTGCGTGGGGTGCTTGGACAGCGTCAGCCGCCCGTACCGGGCCATGGTCTCGGCGACGTCCACGAGCAGCGCGTGCGGCACGGGATACCGGGAGAACTCCACGAGCGCGTCGACGACCTGCTCGGCGTCATGCCCGGCGGCACGGGCGTTCCACAGCCCGAGCGGGGTGACGCGGTAGGTATGGATGTGCTCGGGAGCACGCTCCAGCTCCGCGAACGGCGCGATGGCCCGCCGGCAGGCCTCGGCCTGCTCGTGGTCGACCTCGAGCAGCAGAGTCTTGTCCGACTGGACGATGAGGGGACCGTTCACGCGCCCGCCTTTCCGATAGGCCAAACGTCCAGTGTGCCGTATCGGGGCGGGGGAGCGGGGTGACGTGGGATACAGGGGCGGTTGTGTGTGGTCCGGCGCGGCGGGAGCCCGCCGCTACTCGGCCAACTCCGCCACCCCCGTAACCCGATGCAACGGATACGTCCGCACCTCGTCCGCCGTGTGGTCGAACGCAGTGACAAAGCCGCCCTCCACCCGGATCGGGGCGATCACCCGCTGGCTTGCCGAGCCCTCCGCGTTGACGTAGCCGATCCAGACCGCCTCGCCCGTCAGGACCGCCGCCTGCATCGTGGCGAGGGTCTCCGCCGCCGTGGTGCGGGGGAGCGCGCCCGGGGTCGACGGGGTGTCCTTGCGCGGGGTCGTCGAGGCCAGGTCGCCTGCCCTGATCGCGCGGACCGCCGCGCCGATCATCGTCTCGTCCGGCAGCGGCGGGCCGTCGTGGACCGGCTCCGGAGGGGTGCGGGGCGGGGTGCGGTGGGCGTGGGCCCGGGTGATCAGGACGTCGCCCTCCGCGCTCTCCGCGGCCGGGGCGAAGCCCATCGACCGGAGGCCGTCCAGGAGTGCGGCCGGATCGGCCTGGGCCGCCAGGACCGTCGGCGCCAGGCGGCGCAGGCGCAGGGACTGGGAGCGCTTGTCGGCCAGGATCTCGTTCAGCAGGGCCTCGTCGTCGCAGCGGACGTACGCCGACGCCGCGCCGATCCGGAGGTGGCCGTGCTTTCGGGCCACGTCGTCGATCAGGTACGCGAGGGGTTGCGGGACGGGTGTGCGGGAGTGGGCCGAGAGGAACGCGTGCAGGTCGGACGCCGACTTTCCCGCGTCCAGGGCTCGGCGCACGGAGCCCGGAGTGAAGCGGTACACCGTCGCCCCGCCCTTTGACTCCACGTCCGCCAGGACCGCGAGGGTCTCCGCCAGGGGGCGCTCCAACGGGCCCGGGGCCACCGCCGTCAGGTCCGCCTGGAGGAGTACGTGGTCCAGGGGAGTGGGGAGGAGGGGGGTGAGGAGGCGGGAGGCCGTTGCCGCCGATGCCGGTAGCGGGGAGGAGCCGGATTCCCCCGCGCCCAGCAGCGCCCTGCCATGTGACGACAGCGCCCCGCGGCCCGTCACGCCCAGCAACTCCGCCTCGTTCAGCGTCCATTGGGTGACGCGGGAGCGGAGGTCCGGTGGTGCGGACTCCGTGGCCCCGCCGCGCGGCGGGTGCTCCCAGCGCAGGCGGGTCAGGAGCGAGTCGGGGGTCGGGCTCGTGCCCTCCGGGAGGGTCGTGAGGAGGGTCAGGACCCGGTGGCGTACCTCCGGCGCCGACGAGCGGTCCAGGTGCGGGCCCAGCGCCGACAGTGTGCGGTCCTTGCCGTCACGGCCGCCGATCAGGCCCGCCGTGCGGGTCGCCGTCAGCCAGGCCGTGGCGAGGACCGACCAGCGCTCGGCGGCGGGCAGCTCCAGCCAGTCGTCGTACGCCGGAGTCGCCGCGTACCGCTCGTCCGCCTCGCCGTCCGACGCCAGCAGGCCTGCCGCGTAGGCCAGTTCGACCCAGAACGCCGCCGTCGGCTCGGGGAGGTCCAGGGCCACCGCCGTGCGCTTCAGGTCGCGGACGCTCAGCCCGCCCGCCCGGAGCACCGCAGGGCCGCCCTCGTCCCAGTCCTTCAGGAGCTCCTCGACCGTGGCGAGCGCCGTGTACGACTGGCCCGCCGCCGTCGCGTCCACAACCTGTGGACGGTGTTCGCGCAGCGGCTCCAGGGGCGGTGCGACGGGTTCGAGGGCGCGGTGCGCGTGGCCCGCCCGCAGGTGCAGCGCCGCCTCGCGGGGGAGCACCACCGTGCCGGGCGACGTGGGCAGGAGCAGGCCGCGGTCCAGGAGCCAGCGCAGGTGGCGTGCCGGGTCCGCCGTCACCTGGCCGTAGGGCGGGCCCCAGACCAGGCGCGACAGCACCTCCACCGACTCGGCGGGCGCCTCGTCCAGGAGCGCCGACATCCGCGTGCGGTCCGTGAACAGCCCGGTGAGCGAGCCCACCGCCGAGACCGCGTCGTGCGTGGACGGCAGCCCCGCCGCCGTCACGATGTCCTGGATGCGGTTCGGCGACATGCCCGCGGTGGCCTCGGCGACCGTCGGGCCCAGACCCGTGGGCGAGGGGTACTGCGGCGCCGGCGCCAGCAGCTCCCGCGCGGTGCGCACCAGACGTACGCGATCGTCGGTGCCCCACACCAACGCCTGCTCCCGCAGCGTGGCGAGGGCACGGGCCAGGGCCTCGTCCAGCGTGGCGTCGCCCCCTTCGTCCCCCGCGATCAGCGCGTGCAGTTCCGCGTACGTCGCCGGATCCGGCGCCACCGCCAGCGCCTCGGCGACCTGCTGCGCGAACCGGTCGAGCCGTTCGAGCGCGCGCACCACGGAGGCGCGGGTCGCGGCGCGGGTGGCCAGCTGGGTGAGGTCGGTGGGGACCGGGTTGAGCAGGTCGGGGCGGGCATGGAGCAGCGCGCCGAGGGACTCGTCGCCGCGGGCGCGGAGGGCCTCGGCGAGGGACCGGGGCGTGTCCGCTGGGCGCTGGGGCTGCTCGTCGGTGCTCATCCGGCTCACGGTAGCGGGTCGGGGCGGGCCCCAGGGCGTTCCCGCTGCCGGGTGCCTGGCCCGGCGCCCCGGCGGACGCGGTACCGTCGGGCGACCGGGTACAACGGGCGGGCGTCAACGAGGCCGCCCCGGAGGGGACTTCGTGGGGATCGAGAGCGATCAGCTCGTCTTCGACTATCTGAGCCGCGTCGGTGACCTGGCCCAGCAGCGCCAACTGCCGTCCGGCACCCGCATGCGCCTGGTCACGGAGCTGCGGAACGAGATCGACCGCAGCCGCGCGAAGGCCGCGGACACCCCGGTCGCGATACGCCGCATCCTGGACCGCCTCGGCACCCCGGAGGATCTTGTCGACGCGGCTGCCGGGGGAGGGTCGTACCGCGCGGACGACGTCGAGGAACCGCCGGCCGGAAATCCTCAGTCCAGGAATCCTCAGTCCAGGAATCCTCAGTCCAGGAAGCCGCAGGCCAAGAAGGACTTCCCCCGTCCCGCCGTCCCCACCCAGCGCACCTCCGACGAACCGGCGCAGAAGCCCAAGCGCCTGCGCCGCATCGTGCCCCGCCCCCGGCCCGCCGCCGACGAACCCGAGCCGGCCCAGGACGACTTCCGGCCCTCGCCGCCGCACCTCGCGGGCACCGACGAGCTGGGACCCAGCGGCTCCGAGCCCGACTGGTGGCGCGTCGAACCCGGCGAGACCGGGCCGTTCGGCCTCGCCGACAGCGTGCCGGGCTTCACCGGCGGCGTGGAGATCCCCGAAATACTCAAGCCGCCGCCCAAGAAGCGCCCCGACGACGAGCCCGAAGAGGCCGACGGGGAAGAGGAATGGGACGAGGAAGAGGGCGAGGAGGACGACGACGAAGGCGTCGAGGCCGCGCCCCGGCGGCGCTTCCGGCTCCGGCCCGCGAAAACCGGCGGCGGGAAGACCGGTGGCGGCAAGACCGGCGGCCGCAGGACCGGTGGCGGCACCGGCCTCAGCAACCCCCTGCTCCTCCTCGCCGCCGCGCTCCTCACCGTCGGCGCCATCCTCGGCAATCTGCCCGCCCTCGGCGGCGGCTGGCTCCTCGCCTACGTCTCGCGCAGGCTCAGCCCCGCCGAGGCGAAGTGGGCCGTCTTCGGGCTGCCCGGACTCGCCCTCGCCGCCGGGATCACCTGGCTGTGGGGCCGGAGCGACGGGCGCTGGGGCGAGCCCATCCGGGACGGCCACATGAACGACGCGATGTCCGACACCTGGCCCTGGGTGCTGCGCGGCGCGGCCGTCGCCTCCGCGCTCTTCCTGTTGTGGAGATCGCAGCGGCAACGGCCGTGAGGCGCGGGTGAGTTACTTCTTCTTCGTCAGGTCCGCCTGCATCTCGTCCAGGATCTTCTCCGCCGCGGTGTAGCCGATGCCCTGGATCCACAGCTCGTCCTCGACGGTGTGGACGTTGCCCGACTTCACCGCCTTCATGTTCTTCCAGAGGCTGCTGCCGACGGTCTGCGTCTCCTTGGCCTTCTTCGGATCGCCGTACGTCGACTGGAAGATGACGTCCGTGTCGGCGAGGTCGATCTTCTCGGGCGACAGGTCGTACGAGAAGCCGTCCTTGGCCTTCGCGGAGACCGCCGAGCGGCCGAGACCGACGTCCTTGAGCAGCGTGGCGATGTAGCTCTGCTCGCCGTAGAGGCGGATGTCGGCGCCCTCCATGAAGCGGATGACGTTGACCTTCGTCGCCTTGGCCTTCTCGGGGCCGCCGATCGCCTCGGTGACCTTCTTCGCGTGCGCCTCGTAGTCGGAGACGACCTTCTTCGCCTCGGCCTTCTTGCCCATCGCGTCGGCGTGCACCTGGAAGTTCTCCTTCCAGGGGTAGCCCGTCGTCTCCGTCATGACGGTCGGCGCGATCTTCTTGAGCTGGTCGTATTTGGCGCCGTGCCGGATCTTCGAGGTCAGGATGACGTCCGGGTCGAGGGCCGCGATGGCCTCCATGTTCGGGTTCAGCATCTCGCCGACGTCCTTGATGCCGCTGACCTCGTCCTTGGGCAGATAGCCAAGGAAGCCCGACTCCGCCTCGACGTGCGTGGCGCCGACCGGCTTCACGCCCAGCGTGATCGCGGAGTCCAGTTCGGCGGTGTCGAGGACGACCACCCGCTTGGGGTTGACGGGCACCTTCACGTCACCCATGACCGTCTTGACGGTGTGAGTCTTGCCGGAGCCGGCGGAGTCCTTGCCGGAGTCCGAGGACCCGCAGGCCGACAGGGCGAGCGCACCGCTGAGGGCGAGGGCGCCCGCGGCGAGGGCGCGACGGCGGTTCGGGGAACTGGGCAGGGCGGTCATGGCTGCTGGGCCACCTTTCGAGCGGTTGAGGAGGGTGCGGAGGGTGCGGGGGGCGTCTGCGGGGAGTCGGCGGCCCAGGGGGCTCCGGGCACGACCAGCGGGGATCCGGTCACCGGATCCGGTACGACGACACACTCCAGGCCGAACACCTCGCGCACGAGGTCCTCGGTGACGACATCGGCCGGGGCGCCCTCCGCGACGATCCGGCCCGCCTTCATGGCGACGAGGTGGTCGGCGTACCGGGCGGCCTGGTTGAGGTCGTGCAGGACGACGACCACGGTGCGGCCGCGGTCGTGGTTCAGCTGCCGTACGAGGTCGAGGACCTCCACCTGGTGCGAGATGTCGAGATACGTCGTCGGCTCGTCCAGGAGCAGCAGATCGGTGTCCTGGGCGAGCGCCATCGCGATCCAGACGCGCTGGCGCTGGCCGCCGGAGAGTTCGTCGACGGACCGTTCGGCGAGCGCGGACACGTCGGTACGTTCCATCGCCTCCGTCACCGCCTTCTCGTCCTCCTCGGACCACTGCTGCCACCAGTGCTGGTGCGGCTGGCGGCCGCGTGCCACGAGGTCGCCGACGGTGATCGCCTCGGGCGCGACGGGCGTCTGCGGGAGCAGGCCGATCTGCTGGGCGATCTTCTTGGTCGGCAGCTTGGCGAGCGCCTCGCCGTCGAGCAGCACCGCGCCGCTCTTCGGCTTGAGGAGCCGGCCGAGCGCGCGCAGGGTCGTCGACTTCCCGCAGGCGTTGGGGCCGACGATGACGGTCACCTTGCCGTCCGGGACCGCCAGGTCGAGCTCGTGCACGACCTCGCGGTCCTCGTAGGCGAGGGTCAGCTCGCGGGCGCTCAGACGGGCGGCGGTCACGAGGTGCCTCCATTGCGGACGGAACGGCTGCGGACGATCAGCCAGATCAGGTACGGCGCTCCGACGGCCGCCGTGAGCACGCCGACCGGCAGCTCGGTCGGCGAGAAGAGCTTCCGGGCCAGCAGGTCCGCGAGGACCACGACGAGCGCCCCGAGCAGCGCCGAACTGAGCAGCGGGATCTGCGCGGTGCGGGTCAGCCTGCGGGCGATCTGCGGGGCGAGCAGCGCCACGAAGTCGACGGGACCCGCGGCGCCGGTCGCCACGGAGGCGAGGACGACGCCGAGCAGGACGAGACCGAGGCGTACGTGGCCCAGGCGCACCCCGAGTGCCGTCGCCGTGTCGTCGTCCATGGTCACGGAGCGCTGGGCGCGGGCGGCCCACGCGACGAACGGCAGGAGGACGAGGAGGGTGAGCCCGAGGGGCTGCGCCTCCGCCCAGCCGCGGCCGTTGAGCGAGCCCGTCATCCAGATCTGCGCCTGCTGGGCGACGAGGTAGTCGCCCTTCGTCATGAAGAGCGTGGTGATGGACCTGAGGGCGATGGCGAAGCCGATGCCGATCAGCACGAAGCGGGTGGCGTGCAGGCCGCCTCGCCAGGCGAAGACGTACACGAGGGCTGCGGCGGCGATGCCGCCGAGCACCGAGAGGTACGGCAGCACGGTGTACGAGGTGACGCCGAGGGTCATCGCGCCGACCGTCACGGCGCTCGCGCCCTGGCTGATGCCGATGATGTCGGGGCTGGCGAGGGGGTTGCGGGCGACGGTCTGGATGAGCCCGCCGGCCACGCCGAACGCGGCGCCGACGAGGAGGCCGACGACCATGCGGGGTTCGCGCAGCGTGCCGACGACCAGCTCGTCGGGCGACGGCTGTCCGAAGACGACCTTCAGGGCTTCGACGGGCTGGACGAAGGACTCGCCCATGCAGAGGTACGCGAGGCAGGCTGCCGCGAGCAGGACGCCGAGAGCGAGGGCGACCGCCGCTGCGCGGCGGTGCAGCAGGAAGGCGGCCTTCTTGAACCGGACGACCGAGTACCCGGCAGGGCGGACACGGGAGGCGGAGGAGGCGGAGGCAACGGACATCAGGCGGCAACCGCCTTCCGGCGCACCAGGACCACAAGGAACGGCACCCCGATGAGCGAGGTCATCACCCCGGCAGGCACCTCGCTCGGCGGGAAGATGATCCGCCCGACGGTGTCGGAGACCAGCAGCATCACCGGGCCGAGTACGGCCGCCATCGGCAGCACCCAGCGATGATCGCTGCCCACGATCGCGCGGGCGATGTGCGGGACGGCGAGGCCGGTGAAGGCGATGGGCCCGGCGGCGGCGACGCCCGCGCCGGTGAGCACGGTCGCCCCAAGGCCGCCGACGATCCGTACCGTCGCGACCTTCTGCCCGAGCCCCTTCGCCACGTCCTCGCCGAGGGCGAGCGCGTCGAGCCCGCGCGCCACGGACAGCACCAGCACCAGACCCACCAGCAGGAACGGCCAGATCTGCCCGACGATCTCCGCGTCACGCCCGGACAGCGACCCCACCTGCCAGAAGCGGAACTCGTCGAGCGCGGACGCCTTGGTGGTGAGTACGGCGGTGGTGAGCGAGACGAGCAGCGCGTTGATCGCGGCGCCGCCGAGCGCGAGTTTCACCGGGGTCGCGCCGCCGCGTCCGCTGGACGCGATCGCGTAGACGGCGACCGAGGCGAGTCCGGCGCCGACGAAGGCGTACCAGACGTATCCGGTCAAGGTGTGGACGCCCGCGAAGGCGATCGCCGTCACCACACCCACCGAGGCGCCCTGGCTGATGCCGAGGATGCCGGGGTCGGCGATGGGGTTGCGGGTGATGCCCTGGAGGACGGTGCCGGCGAGGGCGAGCGCGGCGCCGACCATCAGGCCGATCACCGTACGCGGCACCCGCATCTCGCGGATGACCTCGGCGGCGTCGCTGTGCCCGCCGTGCAGCAGGGCGTCGAGGACGGCGGACGGCGCGATCGCGCGGGCGCCGACGGAGAGACTGAGCAGAACCGCGACCAGCAGGGCCAGCACGGCCGCCGTCATCGCGACAACGCGTCTGGCTGGCACACGCATCGGCTGAGCTCGTTTCGAGGGTCGAGGGTCGGAGGGACGGAATCGGCCAGGCCGAGGTAAAGCGGAGGTAAGGCTTGGCTAAGTGTAAGGGGGACCCCAGTCGCCGTCTGCGGGCCGTGGGCGCTCGGCACAATGGCCCCATGACCTCACGCGCACTCACGGTCGGATTCGACCTCGACATGACCCTGATCGACTCCCGGCCCGGCATCAGGGCGGCCTACGAGGCGCTCTCCGCGGAGACGGGCACGTACATAGACGTCGATCTGGTCACCTCCCGCCTCGGCCCGCCGCTGGAGGAGGAGCTGCGGCACTGGTTCCCCGAGGAGCGGATCCAGGAGCTGGGCGACCGCTACCGTGAGATCTATCCCACATACGCCATCGCCCCCACGCTCGCGATGCCCGGCGCCCGCGAGGCCGTCGCGGCGGTGCGCGCGCACGGCGGCCGGGCGATCGTGGTGACCGCCAAACACGAGCCCAACGCCAAGCTGCATCTGACGCACCTCGGCATCGAGGCGGACGCGGTGATCGGCTGGCTCTGGGCGGAGGCGAAGGCGGAGGCGCTGCGCGAGCACGACGCGGCGGTGTACGTCGGGGACCACACCGGCGATGTACGCGGTGCGCGTACGGCGGGCGCGCTGTCCGTCGCGGTGGCGACCGGGCCGTGCGACGCAGCGGAACTGCGCGCGGCGGGCGCTGACACCGTGCTCGGCGACCTGACGGAGTTTCCCGCCTGGCTCGACGCGTACGTCGCCGGGGGCGCCGTTAAGTAGCGCTCGCCTTCGCCTGGCGGCGCTGGACGGCGATACCGCGGAGCACGCCCGCGGCGGCGATGAGGAATCCGACGCCCATCAGCATGCATACCGCGTACGCGAGGGACGGGAAGGGGTCCGTGCCGAGGAACAGCGGGGCCACCGTGACCAGAGTGGCCACGGCTCCGACGAAGAAGACGATCGCTCCGGCACGGACGAGGCCGTCGCCCGGTCCGGCGGAATTCGCTTGGGTTTTGTCACGCACCCCACCAGGGTAGTTCCCAGCGCGTAGGAGAAATCCGGGGACGTCTTGTCACCGGCTCCCGGACCAATAGTCTTGGTGCTGGCGGGTCGGGCGACCCGCTGTAGTGCTATCCAGAGCCGTTTTCCGCGGCATAGACGCGTACGACGACGTACGACGACAAGTACGAGGACGAGGACTTCACGTGCCTACCGGCAAGGTCAAGTGGTTCAACAGCGAGAAGGGCTTCGGCTTTCTCTCCCGCGACGACGGCGGCGACGTCTTCGTGCACTCCTCAGTACTGCCCGCCGGCGTCGACACACTCAAGCCCGGACAGCGCGTCGAGTTCGGCGTGGTCGCGGGGCAGCGCGGCGATCAGGCTCTCTCGGTCACGATCCTCGACCCGACGCCGTCCGTCGCGGCTGCGCAGCGCCGCAAGCCGGACGAACTGGCATCGATCGTCCAGGACTTGACGACGCTGCTGGAGAACATCACCCCGATGCTGGAGAAGGGCCGCTACCCCGACAAGGCCTCGGGCGCCAAGATCGCGGGCCTGCTCCGCGCGGTGGCGGACCAGCTGGACGTCTAGCGGTCAGAACTTCAGGGCGTCGGGCGCCAGCGGTGGTACCAGACCCTCCGCTGCCGCCCGCGTCAGGAGGCCGCGGATCGCCGCGTAGCCGTTCTCGCCCAGGTCCGCCGTGAACTCGTTCACGTACAGGCCGATGTGCTGGTCGGCGACCGCCGGGTCCATTTCCTGGGCGTGTTCCAGGACGTAGGGGCGGGAGGCCTCGGGGTCGTCCCAGGCCATGCGGACCGATGTGCGGGCCGCGTCCGCGAGCTGACGCAGGCGGGCCTCGCCCAGCGACCGCTTGGCGATGATCGCGCCCAGCGGGATCGGGAGGCCCGTGGTGTTCTCCCAGTGCTCGCCCATGTCGGCCAGGCAGTGCAGCCCGTAGTTCTGGTACGTGAAGCGCGCCTCATGGATGACCAGGCCCGCGTCGACCTTCCCGTCCCGCACCGCCGGCATGATCTGGTCGAAGGGGAGGACGACGATCTCGCCGACCCCGCCGGAGGACAGCGTGTCCGCCGCCCAGAGGCGGAACAGCAGGTACGCCGTCGACTTCTCGCTCGGCACGGCGACCGTCTTGCCGGTCAGGTCGACGCCCGGCTCACGGGTGAGCACCAGGGGCCCGCAGCCGCGGCCCAGCGCCCCGCCGCACGGCAGCAGCGCGTACTCGTCGAGGACGTAGGGCAGCACGGCGTACGACACCTTCAGTACGTCGAACTCGCCCCGCTCGGCCATGCCGTTGGTGATGTCGATGTCCGCGAACGTCACGTCGAGCCCGGGCGCGCCCGGCACCCGGCCGTGCGCCCAGGCATCGAAGACGAACGTGTCGTTGGGGCAGGGCGAGTACGCGATCTGCAGCGGGCGGTCCAGCTGAGGCTCAGTCATGCTTCTTCCAACTCTCCAGTACCGGCGCGAACTTCCCGAACGCGTCGCCCAGTGCGGCAAGCGCCTCGCCGATCCGCCAGGCGGCACGGTCGCGCGGCCCCACGGCGTTGGACACCGCGCGGATCTCCAGGACCGGCAGCCCGTACGCGGCGGCCGCCTCCGCGACCCCGAACCCCTCCATCGCCTCGGCGAGCGCGCCGGGATGGCGCCGCCGCAGCTCGGCGGCCCGCCCGGCGGAGCCGGTCACGGTGGAGACGGTGAGAACAGCACCCGCACGGCAGCCGGTCGCCGCGGCCAGCTCCCGTACGAGAGGACGCGGCGGGACGTGCGTGATGGCGCCGAAGCCGAGCTCGGTCACCGGCAGGAAGCCCTCCGGCGTCTCGGCGCCCAGATCGGCCGCGGTGATCTCGTCGGCGAGGACGAGGGAGCCGACGGGAGCCTCGGGCTGGAAGCCGCCGCCGATGCCTGCCGAGATCACCAGGTCGTACGGGGCGCGGGCCAGCGCGGCGGCAGTGTGTGCGGCCGCTGCCGCGGGGCCTACGCCGACGGCGACCACATCGCCGTACTCAGCAGGAAGGCCCTTGGCCACCGCGTCCCGTTCGGCCGGGACAGCGGTGGCGACAAGAACACGTACGGAGGAGGACGCGATCAGGAGTCCTTCTCGAGCTTGAACGACCACAGGCCCGTCGCCTTGGACTCGGAGCCCTTGCCGCCCTCCAGCAGGCTGACGGTGGTGGCGTTGGTGCCGCCGCCGTACTGCTGGTTGAAGAAGACGCTGCCGGGGATGACGACGTACGTCTTGTCGCTGGACTCGGTCAGCGGCTGACCGTTCATCAGCAGCGTCCAGCCCTTCTCGGCGATCTCCGGGTCGACGCCGAAGCGGACCTTCTCGTCGGGATCGACCTTGATGGACTTGATGTCCTTGTCCTTCAGGCAGCCCTGGATCTGGGACTGCTTGAGCTCATCGCCGTCGTTGTAGCAGGAGGCCTCGGAGTTCACCGAGTTGCCGCCGACGGTGATGGTGGCGAGCGGCGTGGGCTTGTCGCAGGCGGACAGGACGAGGAGTCCGGCGGAGACAGCGCCAATGGCAGCCACGGAACGGCGGCGACGCGCCGAGCCGAGAACGTGTGCGGCTCCGCCGCGGAGCAGGGAGGTCATGGGCGAAGGCTATCGGGCACCCCGTGCCGCACCGCCACGTGGGGGTCGCGGCGTGCCGCCCGTCCCGTTCGACGGGCTCACGCCACCCGGCGCCGCCGCGGGCCGCCGTGCCGGGCCGCCGCGAGCAGCCCCCGCGCGGTCGAAAGCCAGCCCACGGCGACGATCGCGGCGGCGGCCGAAAGACCCAGTGACCCGTTCAGCGGCAGCGCCATGCCGATGCCGCCGCCGAGCACCCAGGCGACCTGGAGGGTCGTCTCGGAGCGGGCGAAGGCCGAGGTGCGGACCTGTTCCGGTACGTCCCGCTGGATCAGCGCGTCCAGGGACAGCTTCGACATGGCCTGCGCGAAGCCCGCGACCGCGCCCAGACAGGCGACGCCCACCGCCCCGAAGAACACCGCCGAGGTGATCGCCACGCCGAGCACGACACCGACGACGGTCACGATGATGATCTCCGGCGCGCGCGACTTCAGACCGGCGCCGACGGCCGTGCCCAGCGCGTTCCCCACCCCCGCCGCGACGCCCACTATCCCCAGCGACACCGCCGCGCTCTGCCCGGCGAGCGGATGCTCGCGCAGCAGGAAGGCGAGGAAGAAGATGAGGAACCCGGAGAGGCAGCGCAGCGCGGCGTTGGCGGCGAGCGCGTGGGTGACGGCGGGCCCGACCGTACGCAGCCCCAGGCGCCGCTTCTTGGCCGTGTCCGAGGCGGCCTCGGTGCGGGCGTGCAGATGCAGGTGCTCCTCGTCGGCGGCGAGCAGCGCCTTGTGCTCGCCCTTCGCCGAGTCGACCTTGGGCGGCAGGGAGAGCGAGAGGAACATCCCGACAATGAAGATCACAAAGGCGCCGTAGAGCGGCCAGCGCGGTCCAAGCGCCTGGAGCCCCGCCCCGATGGGCGCGGCGATCCCGGTGGCGAGCAGCCCGCCGAGAGTGACCCTGGAATTCGCCTTGACCAGGGAGAACCCGGTGGGCAGCAGTCTGGGCACGACGGCACTGCGGACCACTCCGTACGCCTTCGACGCGACCAGGACGCCGAGCGCGGCCGGATACAGCTCCAGGCTGCCCGTGATCACGGCCTCCGAGAGCAGCAGGGCAAGGAGCGCGCGGGCCAGCATCGCGGCGGCCATCGCATAGCGGCGGCCGTGCGGGAGGCGGTCGAGGAGGGGGCCGATGACGGGGGCGAGGAGGGTGAAGGGCGCCATGGTGATGGCGAGATAGAGGGCGACACGGCCGCGGGCCTCGTCCGTGGGCACGGAGAAGAACACGGTCGAGGCGAGGGCGACGGTGATCATGACGTCGCCCGCGCCGTTCACGGCGTGCAGCTCGATCAGCTTGCCGAGGCCCGACTCGCCCGCACCGTGCGCGTGCGTGGCCTTCCTGATGCCCCGCGCGGTCCCGGTGAACGGCAGGTGCAGGGCGCGGCCGACCGAGCGGGCGGCCCGGTTCAGCACCGGTCCCGGCCCGCGGCCTCTGTACGACGACCTTGCGGCGGCCACCTCGTCATAGTGCCCTCTTATGAGCCGCACTAGTGCCGGGTAAACGGGTGGGTGGGCAGGAAAGTCTTGTCCGTCCGCCGAGGCCGCGGGGCCGGGGCAGCACGCCGGTGTAGGCCCAGGGGCCGGGAGAAGGTAGCGTGCGTAGCGCGCCTGCGGCGGTAGTTCTTGGCCGCGCGCCTCTCGGTCATCCCGCAGAATGGATGACGTAGGTGCGCCCGAGGACGTTCGGGCGCGGACGTCGACGCGGCCCTTTGGTCCGCTCCGTCCGCACTCCCGCGTATGGGTGGCGCACTCGTGAGACGGCGTAGGAGAGAAGCGATACCTGTGAGCGCAGCGACAACGCGAAGCCGTACCCCGCGTACCCCGCGTACTCCCGACCGCCTGTGCGCCGAGGCGGTGGGCCTGGCCCGTGAGGCGGCCGAGGAGGCCGCCGCGCCGGGTGTGGTCGGTGAGCACGTCGAGGTCGTGGTCGAGGGCGACCGCGTCGTCACGCACCTGTTCGAGTGCAAGGAATTCGGCTACCGGGGCTGGCGCTGGGCCGTGACGGTGGCCCGCGCCTCGCGCGCCAAGGTCGTCACGCTCGACGAGACGGTGCTGCTGCCGGGCCCGGACGCGCTCCTCGCCCCCGAGTGGGTGCCGTGGAGCGAGCGGCTCCGCCCCGGCGACATGGGCCCCGGCGACCTGCTCCCCACCGACGCCGAGGATCTGCGCCTGGAGCCCGGCTTCTCCGGCGAGGAGGAGCCGCCGCCGAATTCCGCGGTGTCCCACGAGATGGCGGAGCTGGTCGAGGCGGAGGACGCCGAGGTGACGGCGGGGCCGCCGGCCGAGCTGCCGCTGGCGCCCGCGCGCGGCTCCATCGCCGCGGTCGCCGACGAACTCGGCATGCGCCGGGCCCGGGTCCTTTCCCGGTACGGGCTGCATGCCGCGGCCGACCGCTGGGAGGAGTCGCACGGCGCGAAGACCGCGATGGCGCAGGCGGCGCCGGCGACGTGCGTCAGCTGTGGCTTCCTGTGCCCGATCGGCGGATCGCTCGGCCAGGCGTTCGGGGTGTGCGCGAACGAGTTCGGTCCTGCGGACGGCCAGGTCGTGTCGCTCTCGTACGGCTGTGGCGGCCATTCGGAGGCGGCTGTCGTGCCGCGCCCCTCGCGCCCTGCCGAGCCGGTCCTCGACGAGACCCGCGTCGACGTCCTGCCGCTCCGCCCGTCCCCCGACTCGGGGTCGGTCCTGCCGGAGGGTCCGAGCGAGGACCTCGGTCACTCCTAGGGCCTGTCCGGCGGATCTGGCCGGCTGCTGTGGGCGGTGCCTTGTCTGTGCCGGGCCGCCGCGTCCCAGGCAAGATCCGCCGGACAGGCCCTAGCTCCCGATAAGGCCGGGCCACCCCCACCCGGGGGTTCACCGGAGCCGCGCGGTCCGAGGCCGCCGGGCCACGCGATACCGTTCGCCCCGCGAAGCAACCGTAGGGAGACGACAGCGTGAGCAAGACCGTGCGGCCGGCGGCCGAGGGGACTGATCCGTTCGGCACGGCTCGGCTCCGGCGGGGAGTCCTCGATGCCTGGGTGGCCAGCCCGGCGAGGTTCCGGGAGGACGCCAACGCCGAGGAGGACCTCGCCCTCGGCGGATACCGGGACCGGCTCGTCGTCGAGCTGGCGCAGAACGCCGCGGACGCCGCCGCCAGGGCCGGTACGCCCGGACGGCTCTCCCTCACCCTCCGGGACGGCGTACTCGCCGCCGCCAACAACGGCTCCCCCCTCGACGCCACCGGCGTCGAGTCGCTCTCCACCCTCCGCGCCTCAGCGAAGCGCGAGGGGCACGAGGCGAGCGCCGTCGGCCGGTTCGGCGTCGGCTTCGCCGCAGTCCTCGCCGTCTCCGACGAACCCGCACTCGTCGGCCGTACCGGCGGCGTCCGCTGGTCCCTGGGCGAGGCGCGCGAACTCGCCGCGGACACCGCCCGCTTCAGCCCCGGCCTCGGCGACGAGATCCGCCGCCGCGACGGACATGTCCCGCTGCTCAGGCTGCCCCTCACCGCCGAAGGCACCGCCCCGGAGGGATACGACACCGTCGTCATCCTGCCGCTGCGGGACGCGGCGGCACAGGACCTCGTCTCCCGGCTCCTCGACGGGATCGACGACGCGCTGCTGCTCGCCCTGCCCGGACTCGAGGAAGTCGTCGTGCAGGTCGGCGACGCCGAGCCCCGCGTCCTGCGCCGCACCCCCGCACCCGGTGGCGGTGGCGTCGACGTATCCGACAGCCGTGGCGGTACGACCCGCTGGCGCACCGTCAGCCGCCAGGGCCCCCTGGACCCCGAGCTGCTCGCGGACCGCCCCGTGGAGGAGCGGCTCCGCCCCCACTGGTCCGTCACCTGGGCCGTCCCCACCGACCGCGAAGGCGCCCCGCGGCCGCCCCGCATCGCCCCCGTCCTGCACGCGCCGACCCCCAGCGACGAACCGCTCGGCGTGCCCGCGCTGTTCATCGCCTCCTTCCCGCTCGACACGACCCGGCGGCACGCCGCGCCCGGCCCCCTCACCGACTTCCTCGTACGGTGCGCCGCCGACGCGTACGCCGAACTCCTCGCCGACTGGCGGCCCGTGACGGAGGAGATCATCGGGCTGGTGCCCGGACCGCTGGGCAAGAGTGAACTCGACGGCGCCCTCAGGGGAGCCATCCTCGACCGGCTGCCCCGCACCGCCTTCCTGCCGCCCGCCCTGGAACCGGCCGCGCCGCAGGGCGACGAGTCCGACGTGCCCGACTGGGAGATTCCCGTCGCGCTGCGGCCCCGTGACGCGGAGGTCGTGGAGGGCGCGGGCGCCGACACCGTACGCGTCCTCGCCGACGTCCTGCCGAGCCTGCTGCCCGCGGGGCTCGAACGCCGCCCCGAGCTGCGCACGCTCGGAGTCGCACGGGTCCCGCTGACCGAGGCGATCGACCGCCTCGCCGGCCTGGAGCGGGAGCCGGTCTGGTGGCGGCGGCTGTACGACGCCCTCGCCGGGGTCGACCCCGACCGGCTGACCGGCCTTCCGGTGCCGCTCGCCGACGGGCGGACGACGATCGGCCCCCGCCAGGTGCTCCTCCCGGGAGCCGACACCGGCGACGGCACCGACCCCGCCGCCCTCGCCCGCCTCGGCCTCAAGGTCGCGCACCCCGACGCCGTGCACCCCCTCCTGGAGAAGCTCGGCGCGCTGCCCGCCACGCCCCGCGCCGTCCTGACCACCCCCCAGGTGCGCGCCGCCGTCGCCGCGTCGCTCGACGACGACACCTGGGACGAGGACGCCCTGGACGCGGAGGAGCTCGCCGACCTCGTGCTCGGCCTCGTCCGCGATGCGAACCTCGCGCCCGGCGACGAACCGTGGCTCGGCGCGCTCGCCCTGCCCGACGAGGACGGCGAACCGGCCCCCGCCGGTGAACTCGTGCTCCCCGGCAGCCCCTTCGCCCGGATCATGCGCGAGGACGAACTCGCGACGGTCGACGCCGAGTTGGCCGACCGCTGGGGCGAGCAGCCGCTCGCCGCCTGCGGGGTGCTCGCCACGTTCGCCCTCGTCCGCGCCGCCGACGTCGTCCTCGACCCGGACGAACTGGAGCCCCGCGAGGGCGACTTCGCCGAGCCGGACGACGCCGGGCTGCTCGACGCCGTCGACGTCTGGTGCGAGGACGTACTCGACCGGCTGCCCGAGACGCCGGTGCCGCCCGTCGCCACCGAGATCGTCGCCGTACGGGACCTCGACCTGGTCGACGACGACTGCTGGCCGCAGGCGCTCGCCCTGCTCTCCCGGCCGCCGCTGCGGGACGCCCTGACCCAGCCGCTGCGGATCCTGCTCCCGGACGGCACGACGGAGACCGTCCGCTCGTACACGGCGTGGTGGCTGCGCGGGAATCCCGTCCTCGGCGGCCGACGCCCCGCCGGGCTCCGCGCCTCCGGCGGCGACCCGCTGCTCGAAGGCCTCTACGACGCGGCGGACGCCTCCGGCTTCGACGACGAGCAGGTGCTTCGCGCCCTCGGCGTCCGCACCTCGGTCGCCGCCCTCCTGGAGGAGCCGGGCGGCGCGGCCGAACTCCTGGACCGGCTCGCGGACCCGGAGCGGACCGTTTCGGCGTCCCAACTGCACGCCCTGTACGGGGCGCTGGCCGATCTGGACCCCGAGCAGGTCACGCTGCCGGACGAGGTGCGGGCCGTACTCGACGGCGAGGTCGTCGTGGTGGACGTGGCGGACGCGGTGGTCGCCGACGCCCCCGATCTGCTGCCGGTGGCCGAAGGAGTGGCCCTGCTGCCGGTGGAGCCCCGCAAGGCGGCGGATCTGGCCGAGCTGTTCCAGGTACGCCGCCTGAGCGAGACGGCGGCGGTGACGCCGGCCGGCGAGGGCACGGAACATCCGGTGCCGGAGTCCGTCCGGATCCTGTTGGGGGCGGCGACTCCGCAGACGTACGTCGAGCATGAGGAACTGATCGCGGGGGGCGTGGAACTGGACTGGCGCAGGATGCCGGACGGCACCATCCACGCGGCGACGCTGGAGGGCGTGGCGGCCGGGCTCGCCTGGGCGGCGGGGCAGTGGCCGAGGCGCTTCGAGGTGGCGGCCCTGCTGGAGGACCCGTCGCGGACGGCGGAGCTGGCGAGGGACCGCTGGTTCGACTGAGGGCGGGGACGCGCCCCGAAGGGGCGCGGGGAACCGCGCGAGCAACCACGACGCACCCGCAGAAGAAGACAGTCACAATTTCTTCACTCCCGGTACAACCCCCGTCCCCCCTGGAAGGTCTGATCTTCCGAGTCAACAGACTCCTAGATCACTCGGGCTCCGCGTGACAGCGCTACGCACCGCGGAGCCCCCTTCTCCACCTGGGGAAACAACATGCGCATCCGTGCCACCGTGGCCGCACTGACCGGCACCCTGGCTCTGTCCGCTCTCGTCGTTCCCGTCGCCAACGCGGCCGAAGAGCCGAACGCCCCGAAGCTCGCGCCCTTCGCCGCCAACGCCCCCGCGGACGAGGTCGTCGGCGACACCCAGATCACGAAGGTCACCGTCAACGGCGGCAAGAACATCGTGGTCGGCACCACCGAGAAGAAGAAGTTCACCATCGCCCTGACGGCGACGGACCCCGAGGGCATAGCCGGTGCCAGCGCCTTCCTGTGGCACGGCACCGACTTCAACAGCGACACCGGCATCGACGGCTCGCTCATCCCGGACGACATCGAGGCCAGCTGCACGGTCGTGAACGCGACCACCTCGACCTGCACGACCACCATCTACGCCGACCCGCAGGTCGACCTGTACAGCAATGTGCTGGCCGGCAAGTGGAAGGTCTGGGCCATGGCGTCCGGCAACGACGGCGACTCCGTCACCAAGGACACGCTGGCCTCCGACGCCAACCTCCAGCGCAACGCCCGCCTCACCACCAACGCGTCCCCGGAGCCGGTCAAGAAGGGCAAGACCCTCACGGTCACCGGCGCGCTGACCCGCGCCAACTGGGAGACCTCCAAGTACGCGGGCTACACCAAGCAGTCGGTGAAGCTCCAGTACAAGAAGAAGGGCGCGA
Source organism: Streptomyces sp. NPDC050658 (assembly GCF_044457025.1). Classification (NCBI taxonomy): domain Bacteria; kingdom Bacillati; phylum Actinomycetota; class Actinomycetes; order Kitasatosporales; family Streptomycetaceae; genus Streptomyces; species Streptomyces sp. NPDC050658. Next base: position 150,937 of record NZ_JBITGM010000011.1, on the reverse strand, counting down.
CCTCCTACACCACCCTGAAGACGATCACGTCCGGCACCAGCGGCGCCCTGAAGACGACCGTGACGGCCTCCGCGGACGGCTACTACCGCTACGTCTTCGCCGGTACGTCCACGACCCCGGCGGTCACGTCGACCAGCGACTTCGTGGACGTCAACTAATACCCGGCTAAGCCGGAACGCGGCGGTCCACCCAGCGGAACGCGACCTCGATGATCAGTGAGGCCACGGCCGCGATGGCGACCGCCGCCCACGGCATCGTCGTACCCACCAGCTTCAGTTGGAAGAAGTCCTGGAGCCAGGGGACGGTGAGCACCAGCAGGAAGCCGAGACCCATCGCGCCGATCAGGCCGAGCCGCCACCACGTGTAGGGGCGGGCGATGATCGCGAGGACCCACATGGCGATCAGGAACAGCGCCAGCGTGGCCGCGCTGGTCTCGGCTTCCCGTGCGCCCGCGCCTTCGTAGTGGTGCCGGGCCACGAGGTACGTCGCGAAGGTGGCGACGCCCGCGACGACACCGCCGGGGATCGCGTACCGCATGACCCTGCGGACGAAGTGCGGTCGCGCGCGCTCCTTGTTGGGGGCGAGCGCGAGGAAGAAGGCCGGGACGCCGATGGTCAGGGTCGAGAGCAGCGTCAGGTGGCGGGGCAGGAAGAGGTACTCCACCTGCGTGCAGACCACCAGCAGCGCGATGATCACCGAGTAGACGGTCTTGACCAGGAACAGCGTGGCGACGCGGGTGATGTTGCCGATGACCCGACGGCCCTCGGCGACCACCGAGGGCAGCGTGGCGAAGCTGTTGTTGAGCAGCACGATCTGGGCGACCGCCCGCGTCGCCTCCGAGCCGGAGCCCATCGAGACGCCGATGTCGGCGTCCTTCAGGGCGAGTACGTCGTTGACGCCGTCGCCGGTCATCGCGACCGTGTGACCGCGTGACTGGAGGGCGCCCACCATGTCGCGCTTCTGCTGCGGGGTGACCCGGCCGAAGACGGAGTTGGCGTCCAGGGCCTCGGCCATCTCGCCCTGATCGGTGGGCAGCCGTCGGGCGTCCACCGTGTTCTCCGCGCCGGGCAGGCCCAGCTTCCCGGCGACCGCGCTCACCGAGACCGCGTTGTCGCCGGAGATGACCTTGGCCGCGACGTCCTGCTCCTCGAAGTAGCGCAGGGTGTCGGCGGCGTCCGGGCGCAGCCGCTGCTCCAGGACGACGAGGGCGGTGGCGCGGGCACCGGCGGCGACATCGGGGTCGTCCAGTTCGCCGGCCGCGCGGGCGAGCAGCAGCACCCGCAGGCCCTGCTGGTTGAGCCCCTCGATCTCGTCGAGCGAGGGGTCGTCGGCCGGGAGCAGGACGTCGGGGGCGCCGAGCAGCCACGTCGAGCTGTCGCCGTCGCCTTCGCTGAAGGAGGCGCCGCTGTACTTGCGGGCCGAGGAGAAGGGCAGCGACTCGGTGCAGCGCCAGTCCTCCGCGTCGGGGTAGGCGTCGATGATCGCCTGGAGCGAGGCGTTGGGGCGCGGGTCGGATTCGCCGAGGGCGCCGAGGACCTTACGTACGTACGCCTCGTCCGAGCCGCCCAGGGGGCGCAGCTCGGTGACGTCCATGCCGCCCTCGGTGAGGGTGCCGGTCTTGTCGAGGCAGACCGTGTCGACGCGGGCCAGGCCCTCGATGGCGGGCAGCTCCTGCACCAGGCACTGCTTGCGGCCGAGCCGGATGACGCCGATCGCGAAGGCGACCGAGGTGAGGAGGACGAGGCCCTCCGGGATCATCGGGACGATGCCGCCGACCGTGTAGGCGATGGACTCCTTGAAGTTGTCGTCTTTGACGACGAGCTGGGAGATCACCAGGCCGATGGAGGTCGGGACCATCAGCCAGGTCACGTACTTGAGGATCGTGGAGATGCCGGAGCGCAGCTCGGAGTGGACGAGCGTGAAGCGCGAGGCCTCCTCGGCGAGCTGCGCCGCGTACGCCTCGCGGCCGACCTTCGTCGCGGTGAAGGCGCCGCCGCCCGCGACCACGAAGGAGCCGGACATCATCTTGTCGCCGGGCTTCTTGATGACGGGGTCGGCCTCACCGGTCAGGAGGGACTCGTCGACTTCGAGGCTGTCGGTCTCGACGGCCTCGCCGTCCACCACGATCTTGTCGCCGGGGCCCAGCTCCACGAGATCGCCGAGCACGATCTGGGAGGTGGAGATCTCGGCGGCCACTCCGTCGCGGCGCACCGTCGGCTTGGCCTCGCCGATGACGGCGAGGGAGTCCAGGGTCTTCTTGGCGCGCCACTCCTGGATGATGCCGATGCCGGTGTTGGCGACGATCACGAAGCCGAAGAGGCTGTCCTGGATCGGCGCCACGAAGAGCATGATCACCCAGAGGACGCCGATGATCGCGTTGAAGCGGGTGAAGACGTTCGCCCGGACGATCTCACCGAGTGATCGGGAACTGCGGACGGGTACGTCGTTGACCTCGCCGCGTGCGAACCGCTCGGCGACCTCCGCGGCCGTGAGACCGGTGGCGCGTCCGGTGGGCGGTGCCACCGGGTGGACGGGGTCGAGCTCGGCGCCCGCGTCGATATGCGTCATGCACTCGACGGTAAGCGCGGGAAGGGTCGTTCACCCCTTGAGTGCCGGAAAGATCCGACCACGGTAGGACGTGAACCGTCCCGTGGTCGTACGCGCTACTCGGAAGTCTTGCCCCCGGAGGCCCCCGGGGCCTTTGCGAGCGCCGCCGCGTGCCGCTTCAGCGCGGCGTCGCGTCCGCGGACGTACCAGATGCCGATCAGGCCGAGACCGGCGCCGGCCAGGCAGGTCCACACCCACCAGGTGGCGTCGCGGTCGTCGAACCAGCCGTAGAACGGGAGCTGGACCAGGAAGAGGACGAACCAGAGGATCGTGCCGCCCGTGATGGTGGCGACGACGGGGCCCTCCAGGGGCTCCGGCGCCTCGTGCTGTGGGGTCCACTTCGCCATGTGCACAGCTTAAGCCTGGCTCCGGGATCTTGGACGTGGGGCTGCCCGGCCCTTGCCGCACAGGGGTCTACGCGCGGAGATAGCGATTTCGGTCTCATGTATTCATACTGAAACGGTTCGTTAATGGCCGATTGCATTCGTAGGAATTAACAACTCGATCAGCATTCGCCGCTAAACGATCTCCCCCTTCTTCTCTGAGTTCCTGAGTTCACGAGGTCCCGCATGCCTTCCTCGGCCACCGCCCCGGTCGACGCCAGCAATGAGCCGCCGAAGCCCCCGCAGGGTGGCCTCGACGGCTACTTCAAGATCACTGAGCGGGGCTCGACCCTGGCGAGGGAAGTCCGCGGCGGCTTCGCCACGTTCTTCGCCATGGCCTACATCATCGTGCTGAACCCGATCATCCTCGGCAGCGCGAAGGACATGTACGGGCACCAGCTCGACAACGGCCAGCTGGTCACCGCGACCGCCCTGGTCGCCGCCTTCACCACGCTGCTCATGGGCGTCATCGGCAACGTCCCGATCGCGCTTGCCGCGGGCCTCGGCGTGAACACCGTCGTCGCCCTCCAGCTCGCGCCCCGCATGTCCTGGCCCGACGCGATGGGCATGGTCGTCCTCGCGGGCTTCGTCGTGATGCTGCTCGTCGCGACCGGTCTGCGCGAGCGCGTCATGAGCGCCGTGCCGCTGGGCCTGCGCAAGGGCATCGCGATCGGCATCGGCCTCTTCATCATGCTGATCGGCCTCGTCGACTCCGGCTTCGTCTCGCGCATCCCGGACGCCGCGCACACCACGGTCCCGCTGCAGCTCGGCGGCGACGGGCACCTCACCGGCTGGCCCGTCCTGGTCTTCGTCCTCGGTACGCTCCTGACGCTCTCGCTGCTCGTGCGCAAGGTGCCGGGCGCGATCCTCATCAGCATCGTCGTCATGACGGTCGCGGCCGTGATCATCAACGCGGTCGCGGACGTCCCCTCCTGGGGCCTGACGACGCCCGAGTGGCCCGGTAACCCGGTCGCCTCGCCGGACTTCGGCCTCGTCGGTCAGATCAGCCTGTTCGGCGGCTTCGACAAGGTCGGCCTGCTCACCGGCGTCCTCTTCGTCTTCACCGTCCTGCTGTCGTGCTTCTTCGACGCCATGGGCACGATCATGGGCGTCAGCGACGAGGCCAAGCTGACCGACTCCAAGGGCAATGTGCCCGGCATGAACAAGATCCTGTTCGTGGACGGCATCGCCGTCGCGGCCGGCGGCGCCTCGTCCTCCTCGGCGACCACCTGCTTCGTGGAGTCCACGGCGGGCGTCGGCGAGGGCGCCCGTACGGGCTTCGCCAACATCGTCACCGGCGGTCTCTTCACCGTCGCGCTGTTCCTCACGCCCATCGCCACGATGGTGCCGTCCCAGGCGGCGACTCCCGCGCTGCTCGCGGTCGGCTTCCTGATCCTGTCCGGCTCGATCGGGCAGATCGACTGGAGCGACTTCACCATCGCGATCCCGGCGTTCCTGACGATGATGATGATGCCGTTCACGTACTCGATCACGAACGGCATCGGCGTCGGCTTCATCAGCTTCACCGTGCTGAGGCTGGCCGCGGGCCGTGGCCGCGAGGTGCCGGTCGCGATGTACGTGGTGTCGGCGGTGTTCGGGTTCTACTACCTGATGCCGGCGCTGGGTCTCACGTGACCCTTGGCGGGGTGGCCGTCAGGCCGCCCCGTAGAACTTCTCTGTCTCCTCGACGGACGTAGCGAAACGTTCGTCGAAGTCATCACGAATGAGCGTCCGGACCACATAGTCCTGGACGCTCATTCCCCTTTTGGCGGCGTGCTGCTTGAGCCGGTCGAGCAGCTCACCGTCTATCCGCAGGCTGAGCACTGTCGATCCCATGCGTGACAGGGTCGCCGCCGCCCGGCGGGGGATGTCTCACTTTCCGAAGCCGCCTCACTCATATGGGTGACGAAAGGGTTCTGTTCGACTCGCCGCGGGAAACCGGGTGGTCTTTAGGCAGAGTAATGAGTTACTCTAACGAACATGCCGGACCTCACCCATGGCGACGACGCCGCCGCCGTGAACTCACTGCGCTCCGCCGTGATGCGCCTGTCCCGTCGACTCAAGCACCAGCGGGTCGACGAGTCGCTGAGCCCCACCGAGATGTCGGTGCTCGGCACCCTCGCCCGCTGCGGCCACGCCACCCCCGGTGAGCTGGCCCGCAAGGAACATGTGCAGCCGCCGTCGATGACCCGCATCGTCGCGCTGCTCGAAGCCAAGGGTCTGGTCCGGCTCGAGCCGCATCCCGAGGACCGCCGCCAGAAGGTGGTGACCCAGACGGAGACGGCCGAGGCGATGCTCGAGGAGAGCCGCCGCAAGCGGAACGCCTGGCTTGCGGGGATCGCCGAGCATCTCGACGAGGACGAATGGGCGAAGCTGCGTGCGGCGGCGCCGGTCCTGGAGAAGCTGGCACACCTCTGATCGACCCACACCTCTGATCGCACCCGACCCGAGGACGCACGACGCGTACGTACGCCAAGGAGGCGAACCCACTTTGAGTACGGGATCCGGAGCAGACTCCGCCCCCGCACCGATCACCCTCGACAAGACCCCGGCCAAGTCGTCGATGTTCAGCTCGCTGAAGATCCGCAACTACCGGCTGTTCGCCTCCGGCGCCGTCGTCTCGAACACCGGCACCTGGATGGCCCGCATCACCCAGGACTGGCTGGTCCTGAGCCTCACCGGCTCCTCCGCGGCGGTGGGCATCACCACCGCCATGCAGTTCCTGCCGATGCTGCTCTTCGGCCTGTACGGCGGCGTCATCGCCGACCGTTTCGCCAAGCGCAAGCTGCTCTTCTTCACCCAGGGCGCGATGAGCCTGAGCGGGCTCTTCCTCGCCGCGCTCACGCTGAGCGGGCACGTCCAGGTCTGGCACGTCTACTTCGCGGCCTTCTTCACCGGCCTCGTCACGGTCGTCGACAACCCGACCCGGCAGTCCTTCGTCTCCGAGATGGTGGGCCCGGACCAGGTCCGCAACGCCGTCTCGCTGAACTCCGCGAACTTCCAGTCCGCCCGTCTGGTCGGCCCCGCCGTCGCGAGCGGACTGACCGCGGCCGTCGGCCCCGGCTGGGCGTTCCTGGCCAACGGCCTGTCCTTCCTCGCGCCGCTCACCGGCCTGATGCTGATGCGTACGAGCGAACTGCACCCGACCCCGCGCAAGCCGCGCGGCAAGGGACAGCTGCGGGAGGGCCTGAACTACGTCTCGAAGCACCCCGAGCTGATCTGGCCGATCGTCCTCGTCGGCTTCATCGGCACCTTCGGGTTCAACTTCCCGATCTGGATGAGCGCCTTCGCGGACGACATCTTCCACGGCGGCGTGGGGATGTACGGGCTGTTCAACACGCTGATGGCGGTGGGCTCGCTGGCGGGCGCGCTGCTCGCCGCGCGGCGCGGCACATCGCGCCTGCGGCTGCTCGCGGGGGCGGCGATCGCCTTCGGCGCCCTGCAGATGGTGGCCGCCTTCGCGCCGGACCTCTGGATGTTCGTCGCCCTGATCATCCCGATCGGCATCCTGGGCCTGACGGTGAACGTGACCGCCAACTCCTCGGTCCAGATGGCCACGGACCCCGAGATGCGGGGCCGTGTGATGTCCCTGTTCATGATGGTCTTCACCGGCGGTACGCCGCTGGGCGGCCCCCTCTTCGGCTGGCTCGCGGACGCGTACGGCGTCCGGATCAGCATGGCGGTCGGCGGCCTGGTCTGTGCGCTGGCGGCGGTGGGCGTCGGCCTGATGCTGGCGCGCGCGGCGAACCTGCGGCTGAAGGTGGATCTTCGCCGGGGACGGCAGCATGTGCAGTTCGTGCCGCGGGAGCAGCTGGCGACGGCGGCGTAACGCGCCGCCGGACTGGGGAAACGGGCCCGTGGCAGGCGACACTCAGCCGCATGAGACTTTTCGCGGCAGTGCTGCCGCCCGGGCCCGCCGCAGATGAACTTGTCCACGCCGTGCAGGAGTTGAAGAAACTCCCCGGCGCCGACGACCTCCGCTGGACCGAGCCGGAAGGCTGGCATTTCACGCTGGCCTTCATGGCGGAGGTGGGCGAGGAGACCCTGCCCTCCCTCTCCGAGCGGCTCGGTCGCGCGGCGCAGCGTACGGAGGCCTTCCCGCTCGCCCTGCGCGGCGGCGGGCACTTCGGTGACCGAGCGCTGTGGACCGGTGCCGCGGGGGACATCGGCGCCCTCCGCCTGCTCGCCCAGCGGGCGGACGCCGCCGCCCGCAAGGCCGGCATCACGATGGAGGAGCACCGCCACTACCGCCCCCACCTCACGCTGGCCCGCGGCAGGGGCGAGCGGTCCGTCGCCCCGTACGCCGACGCCCTCGCCGATTTCGAGGGCGAGCCGTGGACCGTGGACGAGCTGACCCTCGTACGCAGCAACCTGCCCAAGAGCGGGGTGCCGGGCGAACGCCCCCGTTACGAGGTGGTCGGGCGCTGGCCGCTCGGCGGCGCCGGTTAACCTCGACTACGTGGACCCGAAGACCAGAAACCGGATCATGGCCGGTGTGCTCGTGTTGATGTTCGTCGTGGTGGCGGTGGCGGCCGCGTTCGGCGGTTAGGGCCTGTCCGGCGGACAGGCCCTAGACCCTAGGCCCTGCCCTGGCCGACGCGGGCCGCCCCGCACGCCCCGAACGGCCTCACCAGGCGAAGGACTCCGGCGACGGCCCAGGCCCGGGGAAGATCTCGTCCAGGGACCCGAGCACCTCCGCCGACAGCTCCAGCTCCACCGCCCGCAGCGCGGACGCGAGCTGCTCCGCCGTACGCGGACCGACGATCGGCGCGGTCACGCCGGGCCGCGTGAGCAGCCAGGCCAGCGCGACCTCGCCCGGCTCCAGGCCGTGCTTGTCGAGCAGCTCCTCGTACGCCTGGACCCGCGCCCGCACCTCCGGCTTGGCGAGCTCCGCCGCGGCCCGCCCGCCGGTGCGCCGAGCGCCCTCGCCCTCCTTCTTCAGTACGCCGCCGAGCAGCCCGCCGTGCAGCGGCGACCAGGGGATGATCCCGACGCCGTAGTCCCGCGCGGCAGGGATGACCTCCATCTCGGCGCTGCGCTGGGCGAGGTTGTAGAGGCACTGCTCGCTGACGAGCCCGAAGCCGCCGAGCCGTCGCGCGGTCTCGTTGGCCTGGGCGATCTTGTAGCCGGGGTAGTTGGAGGAACCGGCGTACAGGATCTTCCCCTGCCGTACCAGCACGTCCACCGCCTGCCAGATCTCCTCGAAGGGCGTCTGCCGGTCGATGTGGTGAAACTGGTAGATGTCGATGTAGTCCGTCTGCAGCCGCCGCAGCGACGCCTCGACGGAGCGCCGGATGTTCAGCGCTGAGACCCGGTCGTGGTTGGGCCACGCCGACTCCCCGGGGGCGGCCATGCTGCCGTACACCTTCGTGGCGAGCACGACCTTCTCCCGCCGCTCGCCGCCCTCGGCGAACCAGGTGCCGATGATCTCTTCCGTACGTCCCTTGCCCGCGCCCTGGCCGTAGACGTTGGCGGTGTCGAAGCAGTTGATGCCCGCGCCGAGCGCGGCGTCCATGATCGCGTGACTGTCGGCCTCGTTGGTGTGCGGCCCGAAGTTCATGGTCCCGAGCGTGAGCCGGCTGACCTTGAGCCCTGTGCGTCCCAGCTGCGTGTACTCCATGGTTGCCCAGCCAACGACTTGGAGCGCACTCGACGCAAGGGGACGGGTGGGTCAGTCGCGGGGAAACTCGTCGGTGGTCAGGGTGAGGCCGACCACGGTGTCGGTGAGGTCGACCGTGTCACCGAAGGCGTACTTCGACTCGGTCGCGTACTCGCCGCCCTTGGGGTTGGTGCAGACGGTGACTCGGCCGAGGTACGGGTCGGCGATCAGATAGACGGGGACGTCGGCTTCGGCGTACGCGGCCTTCTTCGGGCCGTAGTCGTTCTTGGCGGTGCCCCGGGAGATGACCTCGGCGACGAACCTGACGTCCTGGTGGAGCCAAAGGCCCTTGTCGTCCTTCTCGGCGGCTTCGGACACGAGGGTCACATCGGTGGCGAAGCTCCCAGTGAGTGTCCCGCTGGGGCGACATGAAGATGTGCCCCCCGACGATCTCGGTCTTGATTCCCTCGGGGACGGGCGTCTTGTCGAGCCACTCGAACATCATGTCCAGCGTGCGCGCGTCGTTGCTCTCGGCCATGTCGATCCTGCCGATCTCTACGGCGGTCATCGCGGCGCTCCTCCCCGGCCTCCCGTCGGAGGCGGGCAGCCGCGCAGTACAACGATACGCACGGTGAAAGGGCCACGGTGAGACCTGCGCGGTCACGAGCCGCCCAGCCACCCCGCCGCGTCGAGCCGGAACGCCTCCGGGGGGACGACCGCCCGCAGGCCGTCCTCCAGTTCCCGGAGGTGTGCCGTGCCGAGGCGGGTCGCCCACTCCGCGTGCAGTTCGTCGAAGATCGCCGCCGAGCGGGCCAGCATGTCCAGGCCGCGCGGGGTGAGGCGGATGGTCTTGCGGCGGGCGTCGGAGGGGTCGGCGGCGCGTTCGGCGTAGGCGAGGTCGATCAGGCGGTCGACGGTCTTGCCCGCCGCCTGCTTGGAGACGCCCAGGCGGCGGCCGATCTCGCTGGCGGTCGCGCCCTCGACGCCGATCGCCTGCATGGCGAAGCCGTGGGCCGGGCGGGCGTCGGGGTGGCCCTGGCGGGCCAGCTCGGCGTGCACGCGGTCGATGAGCGTACGGAAGCCGGCGAAGAGGAGGAGGGGGAGTTCATAGCCCCTGCCGGTCGCGTGCGCCTCGCCGCGCGGCTCATCCCCCTTGCCCTTTTCGACAACCTGGTTTACCTTTTTTTCGTCAACCATGTTGTCCATCCTAATGGGGTGCCTCTTGTTCGCCGAACACACCGTGGAGACCGCACCGGCCGAGTCGCGCGCGGCGATGGAGCGCACGGCCGCCGCCTTCGGGCAGCTGCCGAACGCCGTGGCCCGCCTCGCCGAATCGCCCGAACTCCTCAACGGCTTCCTGGAGTTGAGCGCCGCGTTCGAGGGGGCGACGCTCGACCCCGTGGCCCGCGAAGTCGTCATCATGACCGTCGCCGTACGCAACGACTGCCATGTCTGCGTCACCATGCACACCGGCAAGCTGCGCAAGCTGGGAGCGGGCACGGAGCTGATCGCCGCCCTGCGGAAGGGGGAGGCTCTGGACGACGAACGGCTGGAGGCGATACGGCAGTTCACGCTCACCGTCCTCGCGACGGCGGGCGGCGTCGACGACGAGCAGGTCAGCGCCTTCCTGTCGCACGGCTATACGCGGCGCAACGCACTCGAAGTCGTCTTCGGCATCGGTACGTACACGATGTCGACGCTCGCCAACCGGCTGACGCGGGCCACCTGAGGGGTCTCAGGCGATGCTGCCCGCCTCAGTCCTCCGACCGCAGCAAGTACCACACCGCGCCGCCCACCCCGGCGATCGCGCAGACGGCCACCGTGAGGGAGCGGGCCGTGACCCCGAAGCCCAGCGGGTAGCTGATGCCCGCGCCGACGCCGATGCCGAGGATCGTGAAGCCGGTATAGGTCCATATGACGCGCTGCAGCCTGCGCTCCTGGTAGTTCATGGCCCCGATCCTGCCGCACGGCGACGGGCGGGCGGCACCGGTCCCGGCTCAGGACCGGTCCTTGGACCGGTACATCACCCGCCGCAGCACCGCCTCCGCAGGGCCGCGCCGCCCGGCCCGCTCCAGCGCGTACGCCCCCGCCACCGTCACCAGCCACACCCCGGTGGCGAACAGGGCCATCGTGGCGCTCGACAGGTGCGCGCCCAGACCGAGGCCCCACGCCGCGAGGACCGGGGCGAAGAGGAGGGAGTGCGTGAGGTAGCAGGAGAGGGACCGCTTGCCCACGGCGGAGACGGCCGCCACCGCCCGCGCCCCCCGGCGGGACCCGCGCCGCGACCACCAGTGGGCGAACAGCGCCACGGCCGCCACATAGCCGAGCCCCGCCGCGTTCCCGGTGATGTCCCGCAGCAGCGTCAGCACGCCGCCCTCGCTCTGCGCGTCGTCCGGCACGTCGAGCGCCCTGACGTGGGCGAGCGCGGCGGGCAGCGCGCCCAGCCACCCCACCGCGATGCCGGCCACGGCGGCCTTGCGGAGCAACGGAAGGTGGCGGCCCGGCTCTTCGAGCACCCCCTTGCGCGCGGCCCAGAAGCCGAGCAGGAAGATGACGTACGCACCGCCGACGAGGGAGAGCGGCGCGGCGGCGAACGTGACGAAGAGGCCGGTGGAGAAGCGAGTGCCCGCCGCGGCAAGCCAGTTGGACTCATCGGCCGCGTAGGCCGCCGCGCCGGGCTCGGCGCCAGCGTCCCCGAGCGAGCCCAACTCGCCGTGCAGCGCGGCGGATACGACCGGCTGGGCCGCGAGCAGCAGCAACTGCGCCGTCGCCGCCCAGATCCACCACTTCAGGGCGCGGTCGCTCCGGCGCAGGAACAGCAGGCCGAGCGCGAGGCTGAGCAGCCCGTAGAAGCCGATGATGTCCCCGGCCATCAGGAGCGTGGAGTGCAGCAGCCCGATCACGAGCAGGCAGAGACTGCGCCGCCGCAGCAGCCGCACCGCGTCCCGCTCCGACGTCCCCGCCACCGTCTGCCGCAGGAAGAGCCGCATCATCCCGTACCCGAAGAGGAACGCGAAGAGCGGATAGATCCGCAGGTCGAGGACGGTGATCATGGTGAACTGCACCGCGTGGTCCGCCCAGCCGCCGTCGACCGGCTGCCACCCCGAAGGCCCGTGCCGGGCCGCCGTGAGATGGAACGCGGTGTTGGACAGCACGATGAACAGCAGCATCAGCCCGCGTGCGAGGTCGGGCGCGAGGGCCCGCTCGGCCGGCAGCACGCCCGCCCGGCGGGGTGTGGTGCGGGGGCTGGTGCCGGTGCCTGTGTCCTTGGTCTCGACCGTCATGATCCGACGCTAGAAACGCGGCGGGCACCGGGGCATCGGCCTTCCGGCCAACGGCCACCGACCAAGGGATACGGCTGCGCGCGGTCCGGTCGACCAAAGTCCGGGGGCGGCTGTTGGCAGTGTGTTGGCGGGACTCCCTAGCGTTCTTCCTGCCGGGCGTTACGGGGGCGCCCGGCGTCGTACGACCAGGTTCAAGGCGTACTGCAAGGGCCTGAGCGCGCACGGCAACTGGTGCGGTCAGGCGCGGTCCGCGTCGTTGTTGCCGCCGCCGTCCGCCTCACGGCGGAGGGCCTCGGCTTCGGCGGCGCGGCCCTGCTTGGCCAGCAGGTTGGCGAGGTTGCGGGCGGCGTTGGGGTGCCCGATGGCGTGGGCCTCCCGGTAGAAGTGCTCGGCCTCTTCGACGCGTTCGTGCTTGGCCAGCAGGATCGCGAGGTTGTACGCGGCGCTGGGGTTGCCGATCGCGTGGGCCTGCCGGTAGAACTCCTCGGCCTCGGCGATGCGTTCGTGCTTGGCCAGCAGGATCGCCAGGTTGTACGCGGCGCTGAAGTGGCCGTCGGCGTGCGCCCGCCGGTAGAAGCCTTCGGCATCCGCGGTGCGGCCGTGGTTGGCCAGCATGATGGCGAGGTTGTACGCGGCACTGGAGTGGCCCATGGCGTGGGCCTCCCGGTAGAAGTGCTCGGCGTCCTCGACCCGTTCCTGCTTGGCCAGCAGATTGGCGAGGTTGTACGCGGCGTTGCGGTGACCGTCGGCATGGGCCTGCCGGTAGAGCTCCTCGGCTTCGGCGGTGCGGCCGACGTCGGCCAGCAGATTGGCGAGGTTGTACGCGGCGTTGCGGTGGCCGCCGGCCAGCGCCTGCCGGTAGAAGTGCTCGGCCTCTTCGGCGCGGCCGCTCTCCGCCAGCAGGATGGCGAGGTTGTTGGCGGCGTGCGGGTGGCCGCCCGCGTGTGCCTGCCGGTACAGGTCCTCGGCGTCTTCGGTACGGCCGTGCTTGGCCAGCAGGATGGCGAGGCTGTTGGCCGCGTTGGGGTGGCCGATGGCGTGGGCCTCGCGGTAGAAGTGCTCGGCGTCTTCGGTGCGGTCGTGCTTGGCCAGCATGATGGCGAGGTTGTTCGCCGCGCTGAGATTGCCCTCGGCGTGGGCCCGGCGGTAGAGCTCCTCGGCTTCGGCGGTGCGGCCGATGTCGGCCAGCAGATTGGCGAGGTTGTACGCCGCCTTGGGGTCGCCGTTGGCCAGCGCCCGGCGGTAGAAGCCCTCGGCCTCGGCGGTCTTGCCGTCCTTGGCGAGCAGGATCGCGAGGTTGTTCGCCGCGCTGGGGTGGCCGTTGGCGTGCGCCTGCCGGTACAGGTCCTTGGCCTCTTCGACGCGGTCGGTCTTGGCAAGGAGGATCGCGAGGTTGTACGCGGCCTTGGGGCGGCCGTTGGCGTGCGCCTGCCGGTAGAAGTCCTCGGCCTCTTCGTTGCGGCCGGTCTCGGCCAGCAGGACGGCGAGGTTGTTGGCGGCCGCACCGACGTTCTTGGCCGCCAGCGGACGCCAGGCCTTCTCGGCGGTGTCCAAGGCCGCCGCGCGGTAGGCGTTCATGCCGATGGCGAGGCGGTCCACGTCACCGGCATGCTCGAGCACCCGGTCCCACAGCCGGGTCGGCACCTCCCCGCCCGCGTGGTCCACCAGATAGTCGAACGCCGCCCAGCAGTCCGACCCGCCGGGCAGCAGCAGACTCGTCACCCCGAGCCGCACCCGAACGGCCCAGGCGAACGCCTCCTCCAGCGGCTCCGGCCGCAGCACCTCGCCGCCCGCCTCCGCGAGGTACTCCTCGTGCACCTCGACAAGGAGTTCACGGCCGTACGGCCCGCGCAGCCCGCTCCGGGTGAGGTCCACCGCCGCCGCGACCAGCGCCGCACCCCGCGCATGCCCCCGCGCCGACCGCACCGCCCTGCGCCACTCCAGCAACAGCGCCTGACCGGCGGCCAGATACTCCGCCACCCCGAAGGTCCCGTGATGGGTGAGCGCGTCCACGATCCGGGAGTCGTCGCAGTCCGCGGCGCGGGACAGCTCGTCGCCGCTCCACACCCGGTCCAGGTCGACGACCTCCGCGGCCCGCAGCACCTGCGCCCCGACCCCGTCGCCGTCCGTGCCCGCCGCGAACGTCTCGTACGGCTTCAGCCGCATCGTCGCCACGACCGGCACCCTCAACTGCGCGAAATCCGCGAGTACTTCGGGTTCGAGCCCGTCCGGCCCGAGATACCCCTCCAGATCGTCCAGCCACAGCACGCACCGCACATCGGCGCGCTCCACGACGCCGGGCGCCGCGCCGAGGCCGCTCCCCGCCGGGGGCACCAGGACCCGCCGGTCCGGCAGCACCTCGCGTACGGCCTCGAAGGCGGCCCGTGTCTTGCCCGCGGTCGAGTCGCCCACGATCAGCACGAGCCCGCCGCGCTCGGCCGCCTCCCGCACCCGCTCGCGCAACTCCCGGTCCACGTCACGTCCGACGTACGGCGGCAGCTTGCTCCCGTCCGCGCCGGGCCGGGCCCGGTGCGCGCCGGCGGCGAGCGCGTCCCAGTCGCGGATGCGCGGCCAGCGCTCGGGAGTGAGCAGATAGCGCGGCAGCGGCTCATCGGCCGCCGCCGCCGCGGCCGCCGCCTGGGTGGTGATGTTCACCTGCTGGATCGACTCCGCCTGGACGACGCTGTCCTGACGTCCGCCGGAGACACGGTTCTCCCCCATACCCGCAACGTTATCCCGCACGCCCCGCCAAGTGCCCCGGCCCGGACGGGCTGTTGCGGACAAGTGACCGCTGGTGCCCCCGCGTTGGGGTGTTGTTGGAGGGCTGGGCGAGGATTCCAGCCATGACCATCAAGAAGATCACCCGCACGGTCGGCGTCCTCGCCGCGGCCGCGGGGCTCGTCGCTCTCGGCAACCCGGCCTACGCAGCGGGGGACGTGTACAAGGGCACCGGGTGGCGGATTCTGTCCGACCGGGGGATCCAGTCGCTGAGCCCGGACCCGTATGTGATCCACATCGTGAAGCCCAAGGCTTCCGAGACCAGGCTCAACGCCACCCGGACCAAGGCCGCGGAGGCCGAGCTGCGGGCGCAGCTGAAGAAGACCGCGGCGCAGCTGACCGCCATCACCGGCACCAAGTTCACGCTGGCGAGCGGGTACCACAAGGAGCAGAACGCCTGTAACACCGCCGAGCGGCACGTCATCACCGTAGGACTGAAGTACCGTCCCTTCACCCCGGGCAACAAGCCGGGCTACTCCCAGGCGCACCCCTGCTCGGCCAGCGGCAACAAGAGCGCGTGGGGCGGCTGGATATGGGTCGACAGCGAGTACTGGATTCCGGGCGACTACGCGATCGGCGAGGCCCGCGTCTCGAACATGATGAGCCACGAGATCGGGCACGCCATCGGGCTCGACCACGCCAACGCGGACGGCTCCGACGCGGACAGGACCGTCGACCCCTTCGAGTGCGTCAGCAACAGCAGCAAGGACACGCCGGTCATGTGCTCCCCCAACGGCGGGCACGGCAGGGCCAAGGGCGGCAGCGAGGCCCGCGTGAACAAGTACGCGGGTCAGTACACCAAGTGGGACATCGCCGGGCTCAAGGCCCTGAAGGCCAACTTCAGCCGGTAGCGGGTCAGTTCGCGAGGGCCGGTTCGCGAGGCTCAGTTCGCGGGGGTCGGGTGCGCCGGCGTCCGTGCGTACGGCGCGCCCACCCCCCACGCCTGGTGCATCGCGTCGGCGAAGGCCCCCGCGAGCCGGTGCTCGCCGCTCGCGTTGGGGTGCGTCCCGTCGTAGGTGTCCGCGTCGATGTCGTACGCCGACGGGGTCGAGGCCAGGAGCAGCGGCGAGGTCCCCGTGTCCAGGTCCGCGACCGCCTTCGCGAGGAGCGTGTTGAAACGGGCGACCTCCGCCGCGAACGGGGCGTCCGTGCGGGCCCGGACGTTCGGGATCACCGGGAGCAGGACCATGCGGATGTGCGGGTTCGCCGAGCGGGCCTCGCCGACGAAGGCGCGCATGTTCTCCGCCGTCTGCTCCGCGTTCGTGTAGAAGCCCAGGTCGATCAGGCCGAGGGAGATCAGCAGTACGTCCGCGCGCTCGCGGGTCACCGCGTCGGCTATCTGCGGCGCCATGTGCAGCCAGCCCTCGCCCCAGCCCGCGAGATGGTTGCGCGGGAACGCCGGTTCGACGTCGGCGGCGTACGCGTGCGAGGTCGGTTCGCCGGACTCCTTGTCGTGCAGCGCCCGGCGGGGTCCCACGATCGTGTGGCGCTCGTCGCCCGGCGACGAGCGCAGGTGCTGCCACATCCGGTGGCGCCAGGTGTGTTCCCCCGCGCTGCCGATCGTCATCGAGTCGCCGACGAACATGAACCTGAGCATCCGCTCATCATCGCGGATCTCCGGCCCGACCTGCGATGTGAGGCTGAACACCTGGCAGGCTTGGTGCATGCGTTCACTGCGTACTCCGCCGCGGGTCGTCGGGGCCACGGCCGCCGCCGGCTGTCTGGTCCTGTTCGGGGCCGTCGCGCCCGCCGCCGCCGGTGACAGCCACGACGGGTTCACCATGAAGGACCCGCGCATCATCGAGTCCAGCGGTCTCGCCGCGTCCCGCGCCCACCCGGGCGTCTACTGGACGCACAACGACCAGGACAAGAACGGGGCCCTGCTGTACGCCGTGGACGGCAGGACCGGCGAGACGGTCGCCACGCTCACCATGACCGGGGTCGGCAAGCCGCGTGACGTCGAGGCGGTCTCCGTCGGCGGCGACGGCAACATCTACGTGGGCGACATCGGCGACAACCTCGGCGGCACCTGGTCCCATGTCTGGATCTACAAGCTGCCCGAGCCGAAGCAGCTGCGCGACCAGACCGTGCGCGCCACCCAGTTCACGGTGAAGTACGAGGACGGGGCGCGCGACGCCGAGGCGATGATGGTCCACCCCAAGACCGGCCGGATCTACATCGCCGACAAGAAGGAGGAGGGCGGCGCCCTGTACGAAGGGCCGGCGCGGATGTCGGCCTCCGGGGTGAACGTCTTCAAGCGGCTCGGCACCACCGGCCTGTGGACCACGGACGGCGCCTTCTCGCCCGACGGAAGGCAGCTCGCCCTGCGCGGATACCTGGGCGGCGTCTCGTACACCTGGAAGGGCGAGGGGAACAAGCCGGAGCGCGAGGGCCGGCTGAGCGTGCCGCTCCAGCGGCAGGGCGAGTCGGTGACGTACACGCCGGACGGCACGACCCTCATGTACGGCACCGAGGGCGAGCAGTCCGACGTCGAGCCGGTCGAGGTGGAGGGGGCCGGCGGGGGCGGCGACTCGGGGTCCGGCAGCGGCAGTCCGGGCGACGGGGGCGGGGGCGCCGGTATCGACGGCGACTTCAAGGTGGGCGCGCTCGCCCTCGCCGTGGTGCTCGCCGGATTCCTGGGGCTGAAGCGGTTGCTGCGGCGCCGCTGAGCGCACGGGGAGGCGGAGCTAGTCGCCCAGCACCCTTACCTCGTAGTGCAGCGTCGTGTCCCGCTTGACCTTGTGCGCGAGCGGGACCATCAGGCCGTGCATCACCGGGTACTTGCGGGTGAGGAGCTTCGCCGCGTGCTTGTTCTCCGCGCTGCCCTGGTCGAGCAGCCGGACCCGCGCCTTGATCTCCGGGCCGACCTGCTTGCCGCCCGGCGTCGACGGGGCGATCTCGACCTCGGGGTTGCGCCGCATCCGCTTGGCCTTCCAGGACCCGGCGTAGGTGCGGACGTACGCGTGGTCGCCCTCGACGACGATGCTGACGGGGGTGCCTACACCGGTGCCGTCCTTCTTGTGGCTGGTGAGCAGGACGGCGTACTGCTTGACGAATGGGGCGAGAGCGGGACTCGTGGAGCCCGCTGGATGCTCTGGTTTCGACGTCATGCATCCATAGAGGCACCGATCGCGGCTTCTGTCACGCCGTCCGGCGCCCGGCGACGAGTACGTCAAGACCGTCGAGCAGACGCTGCAGCCCGAACTCGAAGTGGTCGAACTCCGAGCCGAACGCGTCCTCCGACAGGTGCGCGAGCGACGGGTAGTGGCCGCTGCGCATGATCCGGTCGAGGACCGGGACCTGGGCCTCCCAGAACTCCTCGACGGTCATGCCGCCCTTGCGGGCCGCCTCCATCTCCTGCACATGCATGCGGGCGACCCCGGTGACGTACCCCTCGGTCATGATGATCACCCCGATCAGCTCGGGGTCGGTCAGGCCCATCGACTTGATCCGGCTCAGGGTCCGGTCGAGGCCGCCGACGGCGCCGGGGCCGAGCACCGGGCGGGCCTGGTTGACCTGGAGCAGCCAGGGGTGGCGGCGGTAGAGGACGAGGGTCTCGCGGGCGTACGTCTCGACACCCTCGCGCCAGCCGCCGGTCCAGGGCTCCTCGTCCTCGGGGGGCGTGAAGACGCGGTCCAGCATCAGGTCGAGCAGCTCGCCCTTGCCGGGGACGTAGCGGTACAGGGACATCGTGCCGGTGCCGAGCTCCGTGGAGAGGCGGCGCATCGAGACCGCGGCGAGGCCCTCGGCGTCCGCGAGGCGCACCCCTTCGGTGACGATCCGGTCCAGCGTGAGCCCCGGCTTGGGGCCGCGCGCCGGGCGCTCGGCGCCGCCCCAGAGGAGTTGGAGGCTGCGCGTGATGTCGCTGCCGGTGCGCTCGACGTCGCTGCCGTTCGTGCTCGTCATGGGCTCAGCCTAATGCTCCGTCCACTAATTGGGTACGGTGTACCCGCAAAAACTGGGTACGGTGTACTCTCAATTGAGTACGGTGTACCCATCAAGGCTCGGCGGGACTGACCGGAGGGGCAGGCGATGAACGGGAACGACTTCGCGGGACGGCGGGATGCCGCAGCGGGAGGTGACTTCACGGCAGCGGGCGATTTCGCCGTACGGGCCGAGGGGCTGGAGAAGCGATACGGCGACAAGCGCGCCCTGGACGGCTTCGACCTGCGGGTCGAGCGCGGAACCGTGCACGGACTGCTCGGACCGAACGGCGCGGGCAAGACGACCGCCGTCCGCATCCTCTCGACGCTGGTCCGCCTCGACGGCGGACGCGCCGAGGTCGCCGGCGCCGACGTCGCCCGCGACCCCGACGCCGTACGCGCCCGCATCGGCCTGACCGGGCAGTACGCGGCCGTCGACCAGGTGCTCAGCGGGCGGCAGAACCTGGAGATGTTCGGCCGCCTCTTCCACCTGGGCGGCGCCCGCGCCGCCCGCCGCGCCCAGGAACTCCTGGAGCAGTTCGACCTCGTCGAGGCGGCCGACAAGAGCGCGGAGGAGTACAGCGGCGGCATGCGGCGCAGGCTCGACCTCGCCGCCTCGATGATCCTCGCGCCCGCCGTCCTGTTCCTGGACGAGCCGACCACCGGGCTCGACCCGCGCAGCCGCATCGAGGTCTGGGACACCGTACGGAAACTGGTCGCCGACGGCACGACGGTGCTGCTCACCACCCAGTACCTCGAAGAGGCCGACAAGCTGGCCTCCCGGATCACCGTCATCGACCAGGGCCGCGCCATCGCCGACGACACCCCCGACGGGCTGAAGTCCACGGTCGGCGGCAGCACCCTCGAGGTCGTCGTGGGCGACGCCGCCGATCTGTCGGCGGCGTGGACCGTCGTCTCCCGCGTGGCCGACGGCGTACCGGAGACGGTCGCCCTGGAGCGCCGCATCCACGCCGCCGTCACGGACCGGGTCGGCGCGCTGACCGACGTGGCGCGGACGCTGCGGGACGAGGGCATCGCGGTCGAGGACATCGGGCTGCGCAGGCCCAGCCTGGACGACGTGTTCCTGCGGCTGACGGGGCATCGGGCCGAGGCGGCGTCGGAGCCGGCGGCGGATGAGATGTCCCGTACCGACGAGGCAACGAACGGAGTGGCGGCATGAGCGGCACACTGACCGCGGAGACCGCGGACACGGCACAGACCTCACAGACCGCACAGGCCTCGCACGGGCGCCTCTACTGGGCGGTCGCCGACACCTGGAACATCACCCGCCGCTACCTCACCCACTACCAGCGCCGCCCCGTCAACATCGCCTGGCAGCTGGGCTTCCCGATCATCTCGGTCCTGCTGTACGGCTTCGTCTTCGGCGAGGCGATGAAGGTGCCGGGCGGCGGGGACGACGGCGACTACAAGCAGTTCCTGATGCCCGGCATGTTCGTGATGACCATGGCCTTCGGTTTCATGAACACCGCGATGGGCGTCGCCACGGACTCGACCAAGGGCGTCATCGACCGCTTCCGCTCGATGCCGATGGCGCCGTCCGCGGTGGCGGCGGGGCGCGGCCTCGCGGACCTGATCGTGGCCTGCGCCGAGCTGACCATCCTCGCGCTGACGGCACTGGCCATCGGCTGGCGCTCCAGCGCGGGGTTCCCGGAGACCCTCGCGGCCTTCGCGCTGCTGCTCTTCCTGCGGTTCAGCCTGATCTGGGTGGGCGTCTACCTCGGGCTCGTCGTGCCGTCACCGGAGGCCGCGGGCGGGCTCTACGCCGTCGCCTTCCCGCTCACGATGATCTCCAGCATCTTCGTGGCGCCGTCCCTCATGCCGGACTGGCTGGGCCCGATCGCCGCGTGGAATCCGGTGTCCTCCACGGGTACGGCCGTGCGTGAGCTGTTCGGAAACCCCGGCGCGGGCGGGGGCAGCTGGGTCGAGCAGAACGCGCTGCTGATGTCCGTGGTGTGGCCGGTGGTGGTGTCGCTGCTGTTCCTGCCGCTGGCGGTACGGAAGTTCAGGCAGCTGAGCCGCTGAGCAGCTAGCAGCTGAGTCCTGCTCCTTCTTCGTACGCGAACGGGGGCGTCCGGCACTGGGTGAGTGCCGTACGCCCCCGTCGTCGTACGCGAAAGATCTACAGCTTGTCGATGACGTAGTCGATGCACTTCGTGAGCGCCTCGACGTCCGCCGGGTCGATCGCCGGGAACATGGCGATGCGCAGCTGGTTGCGGCCGAGCTTGCGGTAGGGCTCGGTGTCGACGATGCCGTTGGCGCGCAGCGCCTTGGCGACGGCCGCGGCGTCGATCTCGTCCGCGAAGTCGATCGTGCCGATGACCTGCGAGCGCTTGGCCGGGTCCGTCACGAACGGCGTCGCGTACTTGGACTCCTCGGCCCAGCCGTAGAGCGCCTGCGAGGAGGCGGCCGTGCGGCCGGTGGTGAACTCAAGCCCGCCCTGGCCGTTCATCCACTCCAGCTGCTCGCCGAGCAGGAAGAGCGTGGCGAGGGCCGGGGTGTTGTACGTCTGGTTCTTGCGGGAGTTGTCGATCGCCGTCGGGAGGCTGAAGAACTCCGGGACGTGGCGGCCGGACGCGTGGATCCGCTCGGCGCGCTCGATCGCCGCCGGGGAGAACGCGGCGACCCAGAGGCCGCCGTCCGAGGCGAAGGACTTCTGCGGGGCGAAGTAGTAGACGTCCGTCTCGGCGATGTCGACGGGGAGGCCGCCGGCGCCGGAGGTGGCGTCCACCAGGACGAGGGAGCCCGCGTCCGCGCCGGCCACCCGCTTGATGGGGGCGGCGACACCGGTCGACGTCTCGTTGTGCGTGTATGCGTAGACGTCGACGCCCGCCTCGGCCTGCGGCTCCGGGTGGGTACCGGGGTCACTCGCGATCACGGTGGGCTCGGCCAGCCACGGGGCGGCCTTGGCGGCCTTGGCGAACTTGGAGGAGAACTCGCCGAAGCTGAGGTGCTGCGACTTGTTCTCGATCAGGCCGTGCGTCGCGACGTCCCAGAAGGCGGTGGAGCCGCCGTTGCCCAGGATCACCTCGTAGCCCTCGGGGAGGGAGAAGAGGTCCTTGACGCCGTCACGCACGCGGCCGACCAGGTTCTTGACCGGGGCCTGGCGGTGGGAGGTGCCGAGCAGGGAGGTACCGGTGGCGGCGAGGGCGTCCAGCGCCTCCGTGCGCACCTTGGAGGGGCCCGCGCCGAAACGTCCGTCGGCGGGCTTGATGTCAGCGGGAATCTGGATCTCAGCCACGGGAGGAGCCTAGCGGCTTCCGGCGTGGGCGCCTTGAGCCGTCCGGCGGCTGAGACTGTCCACCCGCCCCGGCGGCGGCCGGAAAGATTCGGGAAGGGGTGGGGTTGGGGAAGGAGAACCGCATGAACGTTCACGGAGACGGAGACCTGGAGCACGCCCTACGAAACGCCGTCCGCGGGGAAGTCGACTTCTCCGTCACCGCCAGAGCCCTGAACACGATGGACGCCTCCAACTACCGCCGAGTGCCGCACGGCGTCCTCGCCCCGCGCGACGCGGACGACGTGGCGGCGGCCCTGGCGGTCTGCCGAGAGCACGGCACCCCCGTAGTGGCCCGCGGCGCCGGCACCTCCATCGCAGGCCAGGCAACCGGCACCGGCCTCGTACTCGACTTCACCCGCCACATGAACCGGATCGTCGCCCTGGACGCGGAGGCGCGCACGGCCACCGTCCAGCCGGGCGTGATCCTGGACGACCTGCGCGGCGCGGCAGGCGCACACGGGCTGACCTTCGGCCCGGACCCCTCCACCCACAGCCGCTGCACCCTCGGCGGCATGATCGGCAACAACTCCTGCGGATCGCACTCGGTCGCCTGGGGCACGACCGCCGACAACGTCCACCGCCTGGACGTCATCACCTCCGGAGGTGACAGGTTCGCCCTCGCCCAGGGCTGGGACGGCGGCGCCCCCGAGGGTCTGCGCCCGCTGGTGGACGCCGAGTTGAAGCTCCTGCGCACCGGCTTCCCCGAGCTGCCCCGCCGTATCTCCGGCTATGCCCTGGACGCCCTGCTCCCCGAGCGGGGCGTGGACCTGGCCCGCGCGTACTGCGGCTCGGAAGGCACGCTCGGGGTCCTCACGGAGGCGACGGTACGGCTCGTCGACGCGCCCCGTGCCCGCGCCCTCGCCGTTCTCGGGTACGCCGACGAGTCCGCGGCCGCGGAAGCGGCCGCCGCCCTGCTGCAGCACGGCCCGCTGACGGTGGAGGGCATGGCGGCCGACCTGGTGCGCGACGCGGAGGGGCTGCCCAGGGGCGGCGCCTGGCTCTTCGTGGAGACCGGCGGCGGCAGCGAGGGCGAGGCACGCGCGCGTGCGGAGGCGATCGCGCGGGCGGCGGCGGGTGACGGCGCCGTGGACTCCGTGGTGGTGACCGACCCGGCGGGACAGCGCGCGCTGTGGCGGGTGCGCGAGGACGCCAGCGGTACGGCGACCCGGATGCCGGACGGCAGCGAGGCCTGGCCCGGCTGGGAGGACTGCGCGGTGCCGCCGCCACGGCTGGGCGCCTACCTGCGCGACTTCCGGGCGCTGCTGTCGCAGCACGGGCTGCGCGGCACGCCGTACGGGCACTTCGGGGACGGCTGCATCCACGTACGCATCGACTTCGACCTGATGAGCGAGGAGGGCGTGCGCCGCTTCCGGCGCTTCTCGGAGGAGCTGGCGGAGGTGGTCGTCGCGCACGGCGGCTCGCTGTCGGGCGAGCACGGCGACGGCCAGGCGCGGGCGGAACTGCTCCCCAAGATGTACGGCGGTGAACTCGTCGCCCTCTTCGAGCGGGTGAAGGGGGTGTGGGACCCGGCGGACCTGCTGAATCCCGGGATGCTGGTGCGACCGGCCCCGCTGGACGCGAACCTGCGCTTCGAGGGACTCCCGCGACAGCCGGTGGACGTGGTCTTCGGCTACCCGCAGGACGGCGGTGACTTCTCGGCGGCAGTGCGGAGGTGCGTGGGGGTGGCCAAGTGCCGTACTACGTCGACTGTTTCGGGAAGCTCATCGGTGATGTGCCCCTCCTTCCGGGCGACGGGCGAGGAGGAGCACTCGACGCGGGGCCGGGCCAGGCTGCTGCACGAGATGCTCACGGGGGAGGTCGTCACGGACGGCTGGCGCTCGGAGGAGGTGCGGGACGCGCTCGACCTGTGCCTGTCCTGCAAGGGCTGCCGCTCGGACTGTCCGGTGGGCGTGGACATGGCCACGTACAAGGCGGAGTTCCTGCACCACCACTACGAGGGCCGCCGCAGGCCGGCGGCGCACTACGCGATGGGCTGGCTGCCGGTGTGGCTGCGCCTTGCGGACCGTACGCGTACGGCGGCCCTCGCCAACTCCCTTGCACGGGTGGGCGTGTTGGCGAGTCTGGCGAAGCGCATCGGCGGAATCGCTCCGGAGCGGCAGATCCCGGAACTGGCGCGGCAGTCGTTTTGGCGGTGGTGGCTGCGGGAGCATCAGCGGGGCAAGGGGACGCGGCTCGCCAGCCGTGACCGCTTCGTCGTGCTCTGGCCGGACACGTTCACGAACCACCTCTCCCCGGAGGTGGGCCGGTCGGCGGTGCGGGTCCTGGAGGACGCGGGGCTGCTGCCGTTCGTGCCGGGGGGCGGGGTGTGCTGCGGCCTGACGTACATCTCCACGGGCCAACTCGACCGCGCCCGTGCGGTGTTGAAGCGGACGGTGGCGAAGATGGCGCCGCTGGTGGAGGGGGGCGTGCCGGTGGTCGTCCTGGAGCCGAGCTGCGCCGCCGCGCTGAAGTCGGACCTGGTGGAGCTGCTGGGCGACGACGAGGACGCCCGGCGCCTGGCCTCCTCCGTCCGAACGTTCGCCGAGGTCCTGGAGGAACGGGCCCCCGACTGGCGACCGCCGCGCCTGAACCGCCCGGTGGTGGGCCAGACGCACTGCCACCAGCACGCGGTACTGGGCGACGCGGCGGACCGCCGCCTGCGCGAGAAGGCGGGACTGGAGGGCGACTTGACCGGCGGCTGCTGCGGCCTGGCGGGCAACTTCGGCTTCGAGGCGGGACATTACGAGGTGTCGACGGCGTGCGCGGAGGAGGCACTGCTCCCGGCGGTGCGCTCGGCCCCACCCACGGCATCGGTCCTGGCGGACGGCTTCTCTTGCAGGACACAGCTGGGACAGCTGGGGGAGGGGGTACGGGGGAGGCATCTGGCGGAGGTGTTGGCGGAGGGGTTGGCGGAGGGGTTGGGGGACCGCTCCGAAATTGATCCCCGTTTCCGGCGCTGAATTGCACTCCATCGAAGGTCTTTCCGCTTCATAGAGTGGTGATCACAACGCAGCGGGCACGCCGCCGCAGAGCCGAAGGGACACCACCATGAGCAGCAAGAACGCCGACTTCGTCGCCCTCCTCACCCGTGCCTCGCAGGCCGAGACCTCCGCTGATCCCAGCAGCGTGATGACGCTGCTGGCCGACACCGACGGGCCGGGCGGCGGGTTCACCTCGTACCGTTCCACGTTCGCCGAGGGTGCCGTCGGTGCCCCCGCGCACTTCCACACCAAGGCCACCGAGCTGTTCTTCGTGATCAGTGGGTCCCTTCAGGTCCTGGTCGGCGAGGAGATCACCGTCCTGAACGCCGGTGACTTCCTCGCCGTGCCCCCGCACACCCCGCACGCCTTCGCCGCCGCACCCGGCTGCACGGCCGACGTCCTGTTCACCTTCACGCCCGGCATGGCCCGCTTCGACTACCTGCGCCTGCTCGGCGGCGTGATGCGCGGCGAGGTCGACCCGAAGAGGATCGCGGAGTCCTCCGAGCAGTACGACAACCACTACGTCGACAGCCCCGCCTGGCGAGCGGCCCTCGCCGCCTCTTGATCGTTCACCTCGGATGATCGTTCACCTCGGAATGTGGACGCCATTTGCGTACAGCAGTAAAAAGGCTCCACAATCCTTACGTGGTCTACTATCTTGGACGTGGTAGTTCAGAGCAGTGGACTTACTGGTGGACTGGTTTGGTCTGGCCTGACCTCGGCTGGGCTGTACCGGCAGAGAGTGGAAGGTTGAACTGTGGACGCGACGCGCAGTGCCCAGGAGGGGCAGGAGGTGGCCTCCAGCGGGCGGTGGGGGGCCCTTGGGCCCGTCGGGCTCGTGCTCGCCGGTGGGGTCTCCGTCCAGTTCGGTGGCGCCATCGCCGTGAGCGTGATGCCCAAGGCGGGCGCCCTCGGCATCGTGACCCTGCGGCTCGCCTTCGCCGCGCTCGTGCTGCTCATCGTCTGCCGACCCCGGCTCCGCGGGCACTCCCGCGCCGACTGGGGAACCGTCGTCGCCTTCGGTGTCGCCATGGCCGGAATGAACGGGCTCTTCTACCAGTCCGTCGCCCGGATTCCCATGGGGCCCGCCGTCACCCTCGAGGTCCTCGGGCCGCTCGCCCTCTCCGTCTTCGCCTCCCGGCGCGCCGTCAATCTCGTCTGGGCCGGGCTCGCCCTCGGGGGAGTCTTCCTGCTGGGCGGCGGCGGTGGGTTCAGCGGGCTTGATCCCGCCGGTGTCGCGTACGCGCTCGGCGCCGGTGCCATGTGGGCCACCTACATCGTCTTCAGCGCCCGTACGGGGCGACGCTTCCCGCAGGCCGACGGGCTCGCCCTCGCGATGGTCGTCGCCGCAGTGCTCTTCATGCCGCTCGGCTTCATCGAGTCCGGCGACAAGCTCGTCCAGCCCGAGGTGCTCGGGCTCGGCGCCGCCGTCGCCGTCATGTCGTCCGTGCTGCCCTACACCCTCGAACTGCTCGCCCTGCGCCGCCTTCCCGCCTCCACCTTCGCCATCATGATGAGTCTGGAACCGGCCATCGCCGCCATCGCCGGCTTCCTCGTCCTCAACCAGGCCCTCTCCGTCAACGAGGCCCTGGCCATCTCCCTCGTCATCGCCGCCAGCATGGGAGCCGTGCGTACGCAGGTCGGGCGTCGGTCCCGGTCGGACGGTGCGGATGTCGTCGCGGGTGGTGTCCCCGAAGAGCGCCGCGACCCCGGCCCGCTCGAAGGCCCCGCGGAAAGCCCCCTCCCCGAAACCCTCCCCGAACCCTCCGCAAAGTAATGCAAGCACGCTTGCTTGTTTCTTTGGACGCTGCCATGCTCCGGGGCACACCGTCGTGCCCCGAGGGGAGCGCTCCGTGTCCGAAGCTGTGCCCGTACTCGACGATTTGCGCAGTGAGAGTGAGGAACTCGACCGGCTCGTAGGGGAGTTGGCCGAGGAACGCTGGGCCTTGCCCACGCCCGCCGCCCGGTGGACCGTCGCCCATCAGATCGCCCATCTCGCCTGGACGGACCGCGCCGCGCTGCTCGCCGTCACCGACCCCGACGCCTTCGGGAAGCTGGTCGAGGAGGCCCTCGCCGCGCCCGATTCGTTTGTCGACGACGGGGCCGAGGAGGGCGCCGCGCTGCCGCCCGGTGAGCTGCTCGCCCGGTGGCGTGCCGGGCGCGACGGCCTGCTCGACGCCCTGCGCGCCGCGCCCCGCGGCACCCGGTTCCCCTGGTACGGGCCGCCCATGTCCGCCACCTCCATGGCCACCGCCCGGCTGATGGAGACCTGGGCCCACGGGCAGGACGTCGCCGACGCCCTCGGTGTCGTACGGGTTCCGACCGACCGGCTGCGGCACGTGGCCCATATCGGTGTGCGGGCACGGGACTTCGCCTTCGGCGTGCATGGGCTTCCCGCTCCCGCCGAGCCCTTCCGGGTCGAGCTCCTGCTTCCCTCCGGTGCCTTGTGGGCGCAAGGGCCCGAGGATGCCTCCCAGCGTGTCACCGGGCCCGCCCTCGACTTCTGTCTTCTCGTCACCCAGCGTGCGCATCGCGATGATCTCTCCGTACGCGCCCAAGGCGCCGACGCCGAGCGGTGGCTCGGCATCGCGCAGGCCTTCGCCGGGCCCGCCGGGCCGGGGCGCGCCGCCAAGGGGGCGGGCCGATGACCTTCCCGGAGAGCAGCCCGGCACGCCCCGTCCTGCGCATCGGCAACGCCTCCGGCTTCTACGGCGACCGCTTCGACGCCATGCGCGAGATGCTCACCGGCGGGCCCCTCGACGTACTCACCGGCGACTATCTCGCCGAGCTGACCATGCTGATCCTCGGGCGCGACCGGCTGAAGGACCCCTCCCGGGGGTACGCGAAGACCTTCCTGCGGCAGCTGGAGGAGTGTCTGGGGCTCGCCAAGGAGCGGGGGGTCAAGATCGTCGCCAATGCGGGCGGCCTCAATCCCGGTGGACTTGCCGATGCCGTAGGGGAGTTGGCCGCGCGGCTCGGTGTCGACAGCCGTATCGCGTACGTCGACGGGGGCGATCTCGGCACGGACTTCCCCGACGCCCTCACCGCCAACGCCTACCTCGGCGGCGCCGGTATCGCCGAGTGTCTGCGTGCCGGCGCCGATGTCGTCGTCACCGGGCGCGTCACCGACGCCGCCCTCGTCACCGGGCCCGCCGCCGCGCACTTCGGGTGGGCGCCCGACGACTACGACCGGCTCGCGGGAGCCGTCGTCGCCGGACACGTCCTGGAGTGCGGGACCCAGGCCACCGGCGGCAACTACGCCTTCTTCGGCGACGGACGGATCGAGCAGCTGCGCCGGCCCGGATTCCCGCTCGCCGAGATCCATGAGGACGGGTCCAGCGTCATCGGCAAGCATGACGGTACGGGCGGGTTCGTCGATGTCGGGACGGTCACCGCGCAGTTGTTGTACGAGACCGCTGGTCCCCGGTACGCCGGGCCCGATGTCACCGCCCGGCTCGACACCGTCACCCTCGCGCAAGAAGGACCCGACCGCGTCCGCATGTCCGGTGTGCGCGGCGAGGCTCCGCCGCCCACCCTCAAGGTGGGGCTCAACCGGCTCGGCGGCTTCCGGAACGAGGTCGTCTTCGTCCTCACCGGGCTCGGCATCGAGGACAAGGCCGCCCTCGTACGCGCCCAGATCGAGGACGCCCTCGGGCGGTCCAAGTCGCCGCCCGATGAAGTGCGTTGGGAGCTCGTGCGCACCGACCGGCCCGACGCCACGACCGAGGAGACCGCCAGCGCCCTGCTGCGGCTCGTCGTGCGCGACCCGCGGCCGGAACCCGTCGGCCGCACCCTGAGCGGCGCCGCCATCGAACTCGCCCTCGGCAGCTACCCCGGATTCCACGTGACGGCGCCCCCCGGCCAGGGCGCGCCCTATGGAGTCTTCGAGGCCGCGTACGTCGAGCGGGGCGGCGTGGAGCATGTGGCGGTGCTGCCGGGCGGGGAGCGGGTCCCCGTCGCGAAAGGTGCCGTGGAGACCCACGTACCGGAGGACGTCGAGCCCGCGCCGCTGCCCGACCCCCTCCCCGCCGGCACCCCCACCCGCCGCGCCCCCCTCGGCCTCGTCGCCGGAGCCCGCAGCGGGGACAAGGGGGGTGATGCCAACGTCGGCGTATGGGCGCGGACGGACGAGGCCTGGCGGTGGCTCGCCCACGAGCTGACCGAGCGGAGATTCCGCGAACTCGTTCCGGAAGCCCGCGACTTGACCGTCGTACGCCATGTCCTGCCGAATCTGCGCGCCCTGAACTTCGTCGTCACCGGAATCCTCGGCGAGGGAGTCGCCGCCCAGGCCCGCTTCGATCCGCAGGCCAAGGGGCTGGGGGAGTGGCTGCGGGCCAGGCATGTGGACATCCCGGCCACGCTCCTCGACGCCCCGGCCGCACCACCCGGCGCACCTGCCGCACCCCTCGACGCCCCGGCCACCCCCCTCGACCCCCCGGAGGCACCACAGTGACCGTCCTCGCGTCCGCGCTCGACACCGCAGGACCCGAGTACGCCGCGCACCGCGAGGCGATGCTCGCCAAGCTCGACGAACTCGGCGTCGAAACGGCCAAGGCCCTGGAGGGCGGCGGCGAGAAGTACGTCCAACGGCACCGCAAGCGGGGGAAGCTGCTGGCGAGGGAGCGGATCGAGCTGCTCCTCGATCCCGACACGCCCTTCCTGGAGCTGTCGCCGCTCGCCGCCTGGGGGAGCGACTACCCCGTCGGCGCCTCCATGGTCACCGGGATCGGCGTCGTGGAGGGCGTCGAGTGCCTGATCACCGCCAATGATCCGACCGTGCGGGGCGGCGCCAGCAATCCCTGGACCCTGAAGAAGGCCTTCCGCTCGCATGAGATCGGGCACGCCAACCGGCTGCCGTCCATCCATCTCGTCGAGTCGGGGGGCGCCGATCTGCCCTCCCAGAAGGAGATCTTCATTCCGGGCGGTGCGCTCTTCAAGCACCTCACCCAGTCCTCCGCCGCCGGAATCCCCACCGTGGCCGTCGTGTTCGGGAATTCGACCGCGGGCGGCGCCTACGTGCCCGGCATGAGCGATCACGTCATCATGGTCAAGGAGCGCGCCAAGGTCTTCCTCGGCGGGCCGCCCCTGGTCAAGATGGCCACGGGCGAGGAGAGCGACGACGAGTCGCTCGGCGGCGCCGAGATGCATGCCCGCACCTCCGGGCTCGCGGACTATCTCGCCGAGGACGAGCAGGACGCACTGCGGCAGGCGCGGCGGGTCGTCAAGCGGCTCAACTGGCGCAAGGCGTACCCCGATCCGGCAGGCATCGCCGAGCCGCCGAAGTACTCCGAGGACGAGCTGCTCGGCATCGTGCCCGGCGACCTGAAGGTGCCCTTCGATCCGCGCGAGGTCATCGCCCGCATCGTCGACGGCTCCGACTTCGACGAGTTCAAGCCGCTGTACGGGGCCAGTCTCGCCACCGGATGGGCCGAACTGCACGGCTACCCCATCGGCATCCTCGCCAACGCGCAGGGCGTGCTCTTCAGCGAGGAGTCCCAAAAGGCCGCCCAGTTCATCCAGTTGGCGAACCAGCGGGACATTCCGCTGCTCTTCCTGCACAACACCACCGGCTACATGGTCGGCAAGGAGTACGAGCAGGGCGGCATCATCAAGCACGGCGCGATGATGATCAACGCCGTCTCCAATTCGCGCGTCCCGCACCTCTCCGTCCTCATGGGCGCCTCCTACGGCGCCGGGCACTACGGCATGTGCGGGCGCGCCTACGACCCGCGCTTCCTCTTCGCCTGGCCCAGCGCCAAGTCCGCCGTCATGGGCCCGCAGCAGCTCGCCGGTGTCCTGTCGATCGTGGCCCGCGCCTCCGCCGCCGCCAAGGGGCAGCCGTACGACGACGAGGCCGACGCCGGTCTGCGCGCCATGGTGGAGCAGCAGATCGAGGCGGAGTCCCTGCCGATGTTCCTCTCCGGGCGGCTCTACGACGACGGGGTCATCGATCCCCGCGACACCCGCACGGTCCTCGGCCTGTGTCTGTCCGCGATCCACACCGCGCCCTACGAGGGCGCGCGCGGCGGCTTCGGCGTCTTCCGGATGTGATCCCCATGACCACTGTGCCGAATGACCACTGTGCTGAGGAACTCACCATGATTACTTCCCTGTTGGTGGCCAACCGCGGCGAGATCGCCTGCCGCGTCTTCCGGACCTGCCGCGACCTGGGCATCGCCACCGTCGCCGTCTACTCCGACGCCGACGCGGACGCCCTGCACGTCCGCGAGGCCGACTCCGCCGTACGGCTGCCGGGCGCGGCGCCCGCCGAGACCTATCTGCGCGGCGAACTGATCGTGAAGGCCGCGCAGGCCGCCGGCGCGGACGCCGTCCACCCCGGCTACGGCTTCCTCTCCGAGAACGCGGACTTCGCGCGGGCCGTGCTGGACGCGGGGCTCGTGTGGATCGGACCGCCCCCCGAGTCCATCGAGGCCATGGCGTCCAAGACGCGGGCCAAGGAGCTGATGGGCATCGCGTCGCTCGACGCCGTCACCGAGGACGATCTGCCGGTGCTGGTGAAGGCCGCGGCCGGTGGTGGCGGGCGTGGCATGCGTGTCGTACGTGAACTCGCCGAACTGGAAGGTGAGTTGGCGGCCGCCCGTGCCGAAGCCGCCAGTGCCTTCGGCGACGGTGAGGTCTTCGTCGAGCCGTACGTGGAGGGCGGGCGGCACGTCGAGGTGCAGATCATGGCCGACGCGCACGACACCGTCTGGGCCCTCGGCACCCGCGACTGCACGCTCCAGCGCAGGCACCAGAAGGTCATCGAGGAGTCCCCGGCGCCCGGCCTCGCGGCGGAACTCGTCGCGACGCTGCGCGAACAGGCCGTGCGGGCGGCCCGCGTGACCGGCTATCGCGGGGCGGGCACGGTCGAGTTCCTCGTCGACGGCGACCACGCGCACTTCCTGGAGATGAACACCCGGCTCCAGGTCGAACACCCCGTCACCGAGGCCGTGTTCGGGCTCGATCTCGTCGCGCTGCAGATCCGGGTCGCCGAGGGCGAGGCGCTGGACACCGAGCCGCCCGCCGCGCGCGGGCACGCCGTCGAGGCCCGGCTCTACGCCGAGGACCCGGCCGCCGCATGGGCCCCGCAGACCGGCACCCTGCACCGCATCGACGTGCCGGGCGTCCGGCTCGACACCGGGTACGCGGACGGCGACACGATCGGGGTGCACTACGACGCGATGCTGGCCAAGGCCGTCGCGTACGCCCCTACGCGGGCCCAGGCCGTACGGAAGCTGGCGGGAGCCCTGGAGCGCGCGACGCTCCACGGGCCGGTCACCAACCGGGAGTTGCTGGTCCGGTCGCTGCGGCACCCGGAGTTCACCGAGGCCCGCATGGACACCGGCTTCTACGACCGGTACGTCACTGGACTCGCCGCCCCCGCCCCGGATCAGCACGCCCCGCTGGCCGCCGCGCTCGCCGACTCGCACGGCCGCTCGCGCTTCGGCGGCTGGCGCAACCTCGCCTCGCAGCCCCAGGTCAAACGCTTCCGCAGCGAACCGGACGGCACCGAGCGCGAGGTGCGCTACCGCCACACGCGGGACGGGCTCACCGCCGACGGGGTGCGGGTCGTGTCCGTGGCGCGCGATCTCGTCGTACTCGAAGTGGACGGTGTGCGGCGGCAGTTCACGGTCGCGCGGTACGACGGCACCGACCGCGTGTACGTCGGTGGGGTCGCCCTCACTCCGCTACCGCTGCTCCCCGAGCCCACCGCCCGCCAGGAACCCGGATCCCTGCTCGCCCCGATGCCCGGCACCGTCGTGCGCCTGGCCGAAGGGCTCGCCGAGGGGGTGACGGTGACCGCCGGGCAGCCCCTCATCTGGCTGGAGGCCATGAAGATGGAGCACCGCATCACCGCTCCCGCCCCCGGCACGCTCACCGCCCTGCACGCCGAGCCCGGCCGCCAGGTCGAGGTCGGCGCGCTGCTCGCAGTCGTAGACGTAGACGTCGTACAGGAGGAGCAACCCGTATGAGCACCGTCCTCGAGACCGAAGAGCACAAGGACCTGCGCGCCGCCGTCGCCGCGCTCGGCAAGCGGTACGGCCGCGACTACATGACCGGCATCGTGCGGGACGGGGCGCACCCCGACGCGCTGTGGGCGGACGCCGCGAAGCTCGGCTATCTGGGCGTGAACCTGCCGGAGGAGTACGGGGGCGGTGGCGGCGGCATAGCCGAACTGTCCATTGTGCTGGAGGAGTTGGGAGCGGCGGGCAGCCCGCTCCTGATGATGGTGGTGTCTCCCGCGATCTGCGGCACCGTCATCGCCCGGTTCGGCACCGAGGAGCAGAAGCGGGCCTGGCTGCCGGGGCTCGCCGACGGCAGCCGCACCATGGCGTTCGGCATCACCGAGCCCGACGCGGGATCCAACTCGCACCGCATCACCACGACCGCGCGCCGCGACGGCGCGACCGGCGACTGGCTGCTCACCGGCCGCAAGGTGTTCGTGTCCGGCGTCGACATCGCCGACGCGACGCTGATCGTGGGCCGTACGGAGGACGCGAAGACCGGCAGCCTCAAGCCCTGCCTGTTCATCGTCCCGCGCGAGACGCCGGGGTTCGAGCGGCGGCAGATCGAGATGGAACTCCAGGCTCCGGAGAAGCAGTTCGAGCTGGTCCTTGACGATGTGCGGCTGCCGGCCGACGCGCTGGTCGGCGACGAGGACGCGGGGCTCCTCCAGCTCTTCGCCGGGCTCAATCCGGAGCGGATCATGACGGCTGCGTTCTCGATCGGCATGGCGCGGTACGCGCTGGCCCGGGCCGTCGAGTACGCCAAGGAACGCAGCGTGTGGAAGACGCCGATCGGCGCGCACCAGGCGATCGCGCATCCGCTGGCCCAGTCCCACATCGACATCGAGCTGGCCCGTCTGATGATGCAGAAGGCCGCGCGGCTGTACGACGAGGGCGATGACATGGGCGCCGGCGAGGCCGCCAACATGGCCAAGCTGGCGGCGGCCGACGCCTGTGTGAAGACCGTCGACCAGGCGGTGCACACACTGGGCGGCAACGGACTGACGAAGGAGTTCGGGATCGCCTCGCTGATCGTGGCGTCGCGGGTGGCGCGGATCGCACCGGTGAGCAGGGAGATGATCCTTAACTACGTCTCCCACCAGACTCTGGGTCTCCCGAAGTCGTACTGATCCGCGCACTGTGTCCGCCAACTCCCGGAGCTGTCATGAGTGTTGAGTACGTTCGTCCGGAGCGCGGCATCGCCACGCTCACCCTGGACGCGCCGGCCAACCGCAACGCGCTGTCGGCGGGCCTGGTGGCGGGACTGGCCCAGGCCCTCGACGGCTGCGGCAAGGACCCTGAGGTACGCGCGGTCGTCCTGACCCACACCGGGTCGACGTTCTGCTCGGGCGCCGATCTGCGGGAGCCGCCGGACCCGGCCGCCTTCGTGGGGCTGCTGCGGCAGATCGTGGAGCTGCCGAAGCCGGTGGTGGCGCGGGTGGACGGGCATGTGCGGGCCGGTGGGCTCGGGCTGCTCGGGGTGTGCGACATGGGAGTGGCGGGCGCGGGGGCCTCCTTCGCGCTCACGGAGGTACGGATCGGGGTGGCGCCCGCGGTGATCTCCATGCCGCTTCTCGCGCGCCTCGATCCGAGTGCGGCGTCGCGTTACTTCCTGACCGGGGAGCGGTTCGGCGGGGCTCAGGCGGCGCGGATCGGTCTGGTGACGGCGGCGGGCGAGGACGTGGACGTGGAGCTCGCGCCGATCCTGGACGGGCTCCGGAAGTCGGCTCCGCAGGCCCTGGCCGAGACGAAGAAGCTGCTCACGGCTAGGGTGCTCGACGCATTCGACCACCACTCGGACGCCGTCATCGCCCTGTCCGCGCGGCTCTTCGGCTCCGCCGAGGCGCGGGAGGGGATGGCGGCGTTCCTCGAACGACGGGAGCGCCCATGGGTGTTGTGACCGCGGCGGACCGCTCGCCCAAGCAGGACCGCAGCCGGGCGACGCGGCAGCGACTGCTCGAGGCCGCGGTGTCCTGTCTGGCCGAGCGGGGGTGGACGGGGTCCACGGTGTCGGTGGTGGCCGAGCGGGCGGGTGTCTCGCGGGGCGCCGCGCAGCACCATTTCCCCACGCGGGAGGACCTGTTCACGGCGGCGGTTGAGTACGTCGCCGAGCAGCGGTCCACGGCTCTGCGGGCCCTGCCCGCGCAGGACCGTGCCTCGGTGGTGGCGGCCCTGGTCGACCTCTACACCGGCCCGCTGTTCCGGGCCGCACTGCACCTGTGGGTGGCGGCGTCGAACGAGCCGCAGCTGGGTTCGCGCGTGACGGAACTGGAGTCCCGGGTGGGCCGCGAGACGCATCGCATCGCGGTGGAACTACTGGGCGCGGACGAGTCCCGCCCCGGCGTCCGCGAGACCGTCCAGGGCCTCCTGGACATGGCCCGAGGCCTGGGCCTCGCGAACCTCCTCACGGACGACGGGGCGCGGCGGGACCGGGTGGTGCGGGAGTGGGCACGACTGCTGGACGCCGCGCTGGGGTGAGCGGGCCCTGCGGAGCCGCTCCGTGGTCGCCCACCCACCCCTGGCCGGCCGGTCTCAGTGCGCGATGTCCTCGTACCCCTCGATCTCGCGCGGGTTGCGGGAACCCGGGCCCACGTAGCGGGCCGAGGGGCGGACCAAGCGGCCCGTTCGCTTCTGTTCGAGGATGTGGGCCGACCAGCCCGCCGTCCTCGCGCACGTGAACATCGACGTGAACATGTGCGCCGGGACCTCGGCGAAGTCCAGGACGATCGCCGCCCAGAACTCGACGTTCGTGGCCAGGACGCGGTCGGGGCGGCGCGCGTGCAGCTCGTCCAGCGCCGCTTTCTCCAGCGCCTCCGCCACCTCGAAGCGAGGCGCGCCCAGCTCACGCGCCGTACGACGGAGGACCCGCGCCCGCGGGTCCTCGGCCCGGTACACCCGGTGCCCGAAGCCCATCAGCCGCTCGCCCTTGTCCAGCGCCTGCTTCACGTACGCGACCGCGTCGCCCGACCGCTCGATGTCCTCGATCATGCCGAGGACACGGGAGGGCGCGCCTCCGTGCAGGGGACCGGACATCGCCCCCACCGCCCCGCTCAGCGCCGCCGCCACATCCGCGCCGGTCGACGCGATGACCCGCGCCGTGAACGTCGACGCGTTCATCCCGTGCTCGGCGGCCGACGTCCAGTACGCGTCGACGGCCTGCACATGCTTGGGGTCGGGCTCGCCGCGCCACCGCTTCATGAAGCGCTCGACGACCGTGTCCGCCTTGTCGATCTCCCGCTGCGGCACCATCGGCAGGCCCTGCCCGCGCGCGGACTGCGCGACGTACGAGAGGGCCATGACGGCGGCCCGCGCCAGGTCGTCGCGGGCCTGCTGCTCGCTGATGTCCAGGAGCGGCCCCAGACCCCACACGGGGGCGAGCATCGCCAGGGCCGACTGGACGTCCACCCGGATGTCGCCGGAGTGCACGGGGATCGGGAACGGCTCGGCGGGCGGCAGCCCGGGGTTGAAGGCACCGTCGACGAGCAGACCCCAGACGTTCCCGAAGGAGACGTGGCCGACCAGGTCCTCGATGTCGACGCCCCGGTAGCGGAGTGCGCCTCCCTCCTTGTCCGGTTCGGCGATCTCCGTCTCGAACGCGATGACTCCCTCAAGTCCGGGTACGAAGTCGGACATCAGGCGGCTCCTCGTATGTGTACGGCAGATGGTGGTGACAGGCGGCTTGTGACAGACAGCTCGTGACAGACAGCTCGTGACCATGTGTCAGAAAGAGTGGTGCTTCCGGTCTGTTTCCGGCCCGGTTACGCGGTCGCCGTCGACTCGCGGTCCGGGTCGGTCACCCCGGTGATGCCCCGTGCGGCCGGTGGTCACCCAACCGATACGGCAGCGGAACGATATCCCTTGGTGGCACTCTTGGCGATGGAAAGCGGCACTCAGTGCCACACGTCACCTCTACGTGGTGAACGGCGGCCCGCCGGCTGACCCTTTGTATACGGCAAGTACGGCAAGATGACCGCGTGACCGATCGAGCCGCCGCCGCGTCCCCTGTCTCGCCCGCAGTCCCGCCCCTCGTGCCGCCCTCGGCCGATCCCGCCGCCCTGCGCGCCCATTACGGCGCCGAGGGCCTCCTGGAGACGCAGCTGCCCGGTACGCCCCTTGAGCAGTTCGCGATCTGGTTCACGCAGGCGCTCGCCGCGGCCGAGGCGGGCGCGCTGCACGAGCCGAACGCCATGGTCGTCTCGACGGCGGACGCCGAGGGCCGGCCCAGCTCGCGCACGGTCCTGATGAAGGGCTACGACCGGCGCGGCTTCGTGTTCTTCACCAACTACGAGTCCCGCAAGGCCCGCGAGCTCACCGAGAACCCGCACGCCGCCCTGCTCTTCCCCTGGCACCCGATGGCCCGCCAGGTCATCGTCACGGGCACGGCCGAGCGCGTCGGCCGCGAGGAGACCGTCAGCTACTTCCGCAGCCGCCCGCACGGCTCCCAGCTCGGCGCCTGGGCCAGCGCCCAGTCGTCGGTCATCGCGGGCCGCGACGAGCTGGACCGCGCGTACGCCGACCTGGCGGCGCGCTATCCGGAGGGCGAACAGGTCCCCGCGCCGCCGCACTGGGGCGGCTTCCGCGTCGTACCGGAGACGGTGGAGTTCTGGCAGGGCAGGGCGAACCGGCTGCACGACCGACTGCGGTACGTCCGGTCCGCGGCCGGCCCGGCGGACGCGGCCTCGGGGTGGAGTGTGGAGCGCCTCAGCCCGTGACGCCCCTAGCCCGTCAGGACCCCGTCCAGAAACGGCTCGATCGCCTCGCGCCACGCCTCCGGCTGGTCGTAGTGGACGAGGTGGCCCGCGTCCGACACCTCCGCGTACGCCCCGCGGGGCAGCACGCGGACCATCTCCTGGGACTCGGCGCGGCCCAGTTCGCCGTCCAGGCCGCGGACGACCAGGGCGGGGCACTGGACCTGCGTGAGGTCCTCCCAGTGGGCGTCGTGCACCCAGGTCTCGCGGGACTTCAGCATCTGGTCGCGGTCGAAGACGGGGCGCCAGCCGTCCGGGCCCTCGGCCATCACCTCGGCGAAGAACTCGCCCCGCGAGGGGTTCGGCCGCTCCACCCAGGGATCGTCCTCGCCGAACCATTTCCGTACGTCGGCGAGGGTCGCGAAGGGCACGGGCCAGGCCTTGAACCAGTCCTCCCACTCGCGCTGCGACGCGGCGCCGAGCGCGGACGCCCGCATGTCGCAGATGATCAGGGCCCGGACGAGATCGGGGCGCTTCGCGGCGAGCTGCCAGGCGGTGAGCGCTCCCATGGAGTGGCCGATGAGGACGGCGGGGGCGAGGCCGAGCTGGACGAGCGCGGCCTCGGCGTCCTCCACGTAGGCCTCGCGGGTGAAGGGGCCCTCGGAGGGCTTGTCGCTCTGTCCGTGCGCGCGCTGGTCGAGTGCGACCGCGCGATGCCGCTCGGAGAGCCAGCGGGCGGTGCCCGCCCAGTGGGAGGCACGGCCCATCAGGCCGTGGAGTAACAGCACGCCGCCGGGCGGTCCGTCGCTCTCCCTGGACTTGGGAGGATCGGCGAATTCCCAGGCGGCGAGGCGCAAGCCACCCGCGCCTGTCACTTCGATGCGCCGCACCATGATTCCTGGCACCCCCCTTGAATCCACTCGGGCTGAACGCCTGGTTCTGTCACGCACCCCCGCACGTTATCGAACCCCCATTCGAAAACGGCGGGATCGCCGGCAACACCCCTCGTTCGAGTGACCGGGCTCAAGGATTGGCCGCCGCAGCCGAGGGGAGATCTTCAGCGGGAGGCGGACCGCTCGGGGAAATCGGTCCGAAGGGGATGACCCTGGGAGCTCGGGGCTCCGGGTCAGAACAGGGGAGGACAGGCCCCGGCGCCCAAGGGCGCCGGGGCCCTCGGCTTGTCCGTGCCGCGGCGGCACGCGCCGCCGTCGCGGCGACGCGTGTCCGTGACGTGCGGGAGCGCGCCGCGAGCCGATGTGCTCGCGCCCGCGCTCGTGCTCACCAGATGGGCACATCCTTCTGCCCCCTCCCACGCCCGTGACGGCCAGACCCGGTGCCGACACGGTCAAGAGCCCTCAGGTCATATGCCTCTCGCGACAGCCTCGCACGCGAAACGTCCGGGCGCTGCGATTCCGCACACTGAATCTTGGACCTCGTACGGTCCGAGAGTCTTCACAACTGGCCAATACTTACCGGTAGTTGACGCGTGTTTCCCCGAGTGGGAGACGGATTCCGCAGGCGGCCGACCGCCGGCGGCCGATGGCCGATAGTCGACGGCCCGCGTCAGGCGCCTCAGCGCTTGGCGACGAACACGTGCGACGCGACCTCGGCGGCCAGCTCGGCGGCCTCGCCGCTGCTGCCCACCAGGACCCCGCCCGCCGACTCCGTCACGCTCACCACGGAGCCGGGCTGGACGCCCGCCCGCCGCAGTGTGTACATCAACTGCGCATCCGTCTGGATCGGCTCACCGATCCGGCGGACCACGACCGTCTTGCCCTCGGCGCCCGGGTCGAGATCGACCAGCGAGACCATGCCCTCGTCGAGGAACGGGTCGGCCCCGTCCTTCTCGCCCAGCTCCTCCAGGCCCGGGATCGGGTTGCCGTACGGAGACTCGGTGGGGTGGCGCAGGAGCTCCAGGACGCGGCGCTCCACCGCCTCGCTCATCACGTGCTCCCAGCGGCACGCCTCGGCGTGGACCTGCTCCCACTCCAGGCCGATCACGTCGACGAGCAGGCACTCGGCGAGCCGGTGCTTGCGCATCACGCGGGTCGCGAGCCTGCGGCCCTCCTCGGTCAGCTCCAGGTGACGGTCGCTGGCCACGGCCACCAGGCCGTCGCGCTCCATGCGCGCGACCGTCTGGCTCACCGTCGGCCCGCTCTGGTCGAGCCGCTCGGCGATCCGGGCGCGCATGGGGACCACACCTTCCTCCTCCAGCTCGAGGATGGTGCGCAAATACATCTCAGTGGTGTCAATAAGCCCCGACATGGGTGCCCCTCAGATCTCGCTCGTGCGGCCGGCCCTGCCCTCAATTCTGACGCATACCGCTGACAACCGGGTTGCGCCAGGGGAAAACCCAGTACAGGAGGTCTTGACGGGGTGTCCGGGCCGGTTGACAGGGCACTGGTCCAGACCGCAACGTGATCCGCGGCACGCAGGAGATAC
The DNA here is from genome assembly GCF_044457025.1 of Streptomyces sp. NPDC050658. Taxonomy (NCBI): domain Bacteria; kingdom Bacillati; phylum Actinomycetota; class Actinomycetes; order Kitasatosporales; family Streptomycetaceae; genus Streptomyces; species Streptomyces sp. NPDC050658. Next base: position 110,948 of record NZ_JBITGM010000011.1, on the reverse strand, counting down.
GTACAAGTCATTCGTACCCGGAAAGGTTCCTCGGCGCATGGGATCCAAGAGCGAGAGCAAGCTGGCCGGTCAGTACATCGACGCCGCGATCGGCCTGCTCGGCCGGGTCCGCGACGAGGAGAGCGGGAACGTCGAGTCGGCGGGCGTGCTGCTCGCCGACGCCGTCGAGGCGGGCGGCAGGCTCTTCGCCTTCGGCGCCGGGCACTCGTCGCTCGCCGCGCAGGACGTCGTCTACCGCGCGGGCGGCCTCGCCCTGATGAACCTCCTCGCCGTCCCCGGCGTCGTCGGCGTCGACGTCATGCCGGCCACGCTCGGCTCCGCCCTGGAGCGCGTGGACGGCCTCGCGGGCGCCGTCCTGGACTCGTCCCCGGCCCGCCCCGGCGACGTACTCGTGATCATCTCGCTCTCCGGGCGCAACGCGCTGCCCGTGGAGATGGCCATGAACGCCCGCGCGCTCGGCCTGAAGGTCATCGGAGTGACGTCGGTGGCATACGCCGAGGAGACGAAGTCCCGGCACACGTCCGGGACCTTCCTCAAGGACCACTGTGACGTCGTGATCGACTCGAAGATCGCTCTCGGTGACGCGGAGCTGAGCCTTGAGGCGGTGGGCGCGCCGTTCGGGCCCGCGTCCAGCGTCGTCACGAACGCCATCATGCAGGCCATGATGGCCACCGCCGTGGAGGCTCTGGCCGGGCGCGGGGTCGAGCCGCCGGTGCTTCGGTCCGGGAATGTGGACGGGGGCCATGAGTGGAACGGCAGGGTTTTCGAGGAGTACGGGGACCGGATCTTCTATCGGCGGTGAGCGGCGCCCCTTACGGGGCCGGAAACCGGATTCACGGGGCCGGAAACCGGACTCAAGGGGCCGGGAATCGGATTCACGGGGTCGGGAATCGCACCCGCACCGTCAGCCCTCCGCCCTTCCCGTTCGCCTCCGCCGTCACCTCCGCCCCGTGCGCCCTCGCGATCGACGTCACGATCGAGAGGCCGAGGCCCGCGCCCTCTCCCTTCGTATGCGTACGTTCCCGCAGCCGGCGGAAGGGCTCGAAGAGGTGCGGGACGGTTTCCGGTGGGATCTCAGGGCCCGTGTTGGTCACCTCGACGCCCGCACGGCCCGTGCGTACGGCGACCCGGCCGCCCTTCACGTTGTAGTGCACCGCGTTCGCCACCAGGTTGTGCACGAGGCGGTCCAGGAGCACCCCGTCGCCCTCCACCGTCAGCGGCTCGGCGGCCAGGGACACCGTCACGTCGCGCTCGGCCGCCCGGTCCGCGAGGCCCTCCGCCACCGCTTCGGCGATCACGTCCAGGGCGACCGGCTCCCGGCGGTCAAGGCCCCGCTCCGACGTGGCGAGCAGCAGCAGGCCCTCGATGAGGTGCTCGCTGTCGTCGGCCACGGAGATCAGCTTCGTACGGATCCGCGCGACCTGTTCCGCGTCCGGCGCGCCCGCGAGGCCGATCTCGGCGGCCGCCCGCTGCACCGCGAGCGGGGTGCGCAGCTCGTGCGCCGCGTTGGCCGCGAACCGCTGCTGGGCGCCCACCAGCTGCTCTATCCGGCCGAGCATCTCGTCGAAGGTGTCGGCGAGGCGCTTCAGCTCGCCCGGCGGGGCGTCGAGGGCGATCCGCTCGTGCAGGTTCTCGCCGGAGAGCCGCCGCGCGGTCCCGGTGATGACGGCGACGGGGCGCAGCACCCGGCCCGCCATCCACCAGGCGAGCAGGATGGACAGCGCGGCGTACACGAACAGGACGAGCACGGAGACCGTGAGGAGCCGGCTGAGGGCGGCCTGCTCGGCGACGTCGCTGATCTTCGTGACGGCGAGGCCCTGGGCGATCCCGGTGGGCAGGGGTGTCGCGGGGGCGGCCGAGGCGGCCGGGCTCGGCAGCCGCCAGGGCGGGTCGAGGGTGCGGGCGGGGACGGCGGTGGTGACGGCGGTGCTGATCGAGGAGTACAGGCCCTGCTGTACGAGCAGGTAGACGAGGCCGGTGAGCAGCACTCCGGCAAGGACGAGCATGCCGCCGTAGACGGCGGTGAGCCGGCCGCGCTCGCTGCTCATGGCGCCGACGCGTCCGGTTCCGGTGCGGCTCACGGCGACCACCCCGTGATGCGGTAGCCCGCGCCCGGCACCGTCTCCACCACCGGCGGATCGCCCAGCTTCGTACGGAGTTTGGACAGCGTGACCCGGACCGCGTTGGTGCGGTAGCTGGTGTCCTCCTCCCAGACCTGTTCGATCAGGTCCTCGCCGCTGACCACCGCGCCCTCCGCCCGCAGCAGCGCCTCCAGGACCGCGAACTCCTTGCGGGAGAGGGCGAGGTGCCGCCCGTCGCGGCTGGCCTGGCGCCGTGCGGTGTCCAGGACGAGGCCCGCGCGTTCGATGACCGGCGGCAGCGCGGGGCGGGTGCGGCGGCCGAGGGCGAGGACGCGGGCCAGCAGTTCGTCGTACGCGAAGGGCTTGGTCAGGTAGTCGTCGGCGCCGAGGCCGAGCCCCTCGACCCGGTCCCGCACCGTGCCCGACGCCGTCAGTATCAGGACGCGGGTCAGCAGCCGCTGCCGGACGACCCGGCGGCACACCTCGTCGCCGTGCAGGCCCGGCAGGTCACGGTCGAGGACGACCACGTCGTACTCGCCGAGCTGGAGCTTGCGCAGCGCGGTCAGGCCGTCGCAGGCCACGTCGACCGCGAGGGCGTCGCGGCGCAGGCCGTCGGCGATCATCTCGGCCAGGAATTCCTCGTCCTCCACCAGCAGTACGCGCATCCGGCCTGTGTACCCGAAGTGGACCTTTCGCCGATGTAAGCGTCTCCGTTGAGAGAAACGAAACCCCGGTCCCCGCCAGTCTGTGCGCGTCGACAACGCGATCACGCGACCAGTGAGGGGACAGCCATGAGGACCACGAGGACCATGCGGACCACGAGGACGCGGTCGGTGGCCGTCGCGTCAGCCGTCGCCGCCCTCGCCCTGTTCACCGGGGCCTGCTCGTCCGGAAACGGAAACGGAAACGGAGACGGCGGCGGCAGCGGCGACAGCAGGGCCGACGGTGGGAAGGGCAAGCAGGCCGACGCCGCGTTCAAGGAGCGGGAGTGTCTGCGCAGGCACGGCCTGAAGGTGCCCGAGCCGAAGGCCGGCGAGGACAGCCGGGGCATCACCATCGGCGGCGACCTGAGCAAGGAGAAGATGCAGGCCGCGATGGAGAAGTGCACCGGCAAGAGCGGTGGCGCGGGCGGCGGTTCGGTCTCGCAGGCCGACAAGGACAAGATGCTCAAGTACGCCCGCTGCATGCGCGAGAACGGCTACAACATGCCGGACCCCAAGTTCGACGGCGGCGCCATGGAGGCCATGCCCGCGCCCAAGGGTGCCGAGATGAAGAAGATGGAGAAGGCGGCGAAGGCGTGCAAGGACATCGTCGCGTGAGGCGCCGCACCGCCGTCGTCTCCGCCGTCGTGGCCCTGCTCGCCGTCACCGGTGGCACGGTCGCCGTCACCGCCATCGCCGACAACGGCAAGAACCCGGCCGCGCGGCGGGACGCCGGACTGCCGCCCGCCACCGCCCCCGTCGAGCGCGGCGACCTCAGCAGCGGCACCCAGACCGACGGCACCCTCGGCTACGCCAAGGAACGCAAGGTCAACGCGGGCACCACCGGCATCCTCACCTGGGCCGCGGGCACGGGCTCGAAGGTCGGGCGCGACGGGCGTCTGTACGAGGTCAACGGCGTCCCCGTACGACTCATGTACGGCACCGAGCCCATGTACCGCACGCTGAGGACCGGCGACGAGGGCAACGACGTACGACAGCTGGAGGAGAATCTCCGGGCTCTCGGGTACGGGGCGGGGCTCGCCGTCGACGACACGTACACGTCGGCCACGGCCGCCGCCGTCAAGAAGTGGCAGAAGGCGCACGACCGGAAGCAGACGGGCCGGGTCGGGCCCGACGCCATCGCCTTCTCGCCGGGCGGCGTCCGAGTGAAGTCCGCCGAGTCGGCCGTCGGCGACCAGGTCGCTCCGGGCAAGCCGGTGCTCGGCACGACCGGCTCCGAGCGGGTCGTACGTTTCCAGCTGGACGTCTCCGACGGGAAGCTCGCCGAGGTGGGCACCAAGGTCACCGTGGACCTGCCGGACGGCTCGACCGTCAAGGGCAGCGTGGCGTCCGTCGGCAAGACGGCCAAGCCGGGCGACGACCCGGCGGACAAGACCCCAAAGATCCCGGTGACGGTGTCCTTCGCCGACCCGGAGAAGGTCGATGGCTTCGACCAGTCCCCGGTGACCGTCAACCTCACCGGAGAGACACGCAAGGACGTGCTCTCCGTCCCCGTCAACGCGCTCCTCGCGCTGCCCGGCGGCGGCTACGGAGTCCAGGTCGTCGAGCACGGGCGCGCCCGTCAGGTGAAGGTCGGGCTCGGCATGTTCGGGCAGGGGCGCGTCGAGGTCAGCGGCGGCGGGCTGCGTGCCGGAATGAAGGTCGGGGTGCCCAAGATATGAGCGCCGTAGTGGAGTTGGCGGGGGTCACCAAGGAGTATCCCGGCGGCGTCGCGGCGCTGCGGGGCGTGGATCTGACGGTGGAGGAGGGTGAACTCCTCGCCATCGTCGGCCCGTCCGGGTCCGGCAAGTCGACGCTGCTGCACATCGTCGGCACCCTCGACCGGCCGACGCGGGGCTCGGTGTCCATCGCGGGCCACGAGGTGGCGGCCCTCACCGACCGCAGCCTCTCCGCGCTGCGCGCGCGGCACATCGGCTTCGTCTTCCAGGCGTTCCATCTGGTGCCGGGCATCAGCGCGCGGGACAACGTCGCGGAGGGCCTGCTGTACTCGGGGCTCTCGCGCGCCGAACGCCGCCGCCGGGCGGCCGATGCCCTGGAGCGGGTGGGCCTCGCGGACCGCATGAAGCACCGCCCGCACGAACTGTCCGGCGGCCAGAAGCAGCGGGTCGCCATCGCGCGGGCCGTGGTCGGCGCCCCCGATCTGCTGCTCGCCGACGAACCGACCGGCGCGCTGGACTCGGCGTCCGGCGAGGCGGTCATGGAGCTGCTGCACGACCTCAGCGCGGAGGGCGCGACGATCGCCGTCATCACCCATGACACGGAGATCGCGGGACGGCTGCCGCGGCAGGTGCGGATCAGGGACGGGCGGGTGGTGGCGGACGAGCGGTCCGGTGCGGAGGTGCTCGCCCCGTGATCCGTACGAAGAGGGACCGCCGCGCGCGTGTCCGGTTGAAGGCGGCGCGGCTCGGCCCCCGCGACGTCCTGCACGTCGGCTCGGCGGGGCTGCGGAGCCGGCCGGTGCGGGTGGTCCTGTCCGCGCTGGGCATCGCGATCGGCATAGCGACGATGATCGCGGTGGTCGGCGTCTCCTCCTCCAGCAAGGCCCAACTCATGCGGGAACTCGACGCGTTGGGTACGAACATGCTCGTCGCCTCGCCCGGTGAGGCGCTGTTCTCGGGCGAGCAGGTGGTGCTGCCGAAGGACGCGGCCGGCCGGGTCTCGCGCATCGACGGCGTACAGAGTGTGGGCGCGACCGGCGACCTCGACCGCAGCGTGCGGCGCAGCGAGAAGATCCCCGAGGACGAGACCGGCGGCATCGCCGTCAGGGCGTCGACCGAGGGGCTGCTGAAGGTGCTGCGCGGGGAGATGGCGCGGGGCACCTGGTTCAACGGGGCCACCGGCCGCTATCCGTCGCTCGTGCTCGGCCATGTCGCCGCGCAGCGCCTCGGCGTCACCCAGCCAGGTGCCCAAGTGTGGCTGGACGACCGGTACTTCACCGTCATCGGCATCCTGGACCCGCTGCCGCTGGCCCCCGACGTCGAACGCTCGGCGCTGGTGGGCTGGGACGCGGCGAAGAGCGAACTCGGCTTCGACGGGCGGCCCACCTCGGTGTACGAGCGCTCGACGGACGACACCGTGCGGGACGTACGCGAACTGCTTGCCGCGTCGATAGACCCGGAGAACCCGCGCAACGTCCAGGTCACCGACCCGTCGTCGGCGCTGCAGGCGAAGGCGGCGACGGAGGGCGCGTTCTCCACGCTGCTGCTCGGTCTCGGCTCGATCGCCCTGCTGGTGGGGGGTGTCGGAGTCGCCAACACCATGATCATTTCGGTTCTGGAGCGGCGGTACGAGATCGGCCTGCGCCGCTCGATGGGCGCGACGAAGGGGCAGATCCGGATCCAGTTCGTGACGGAGTCCCTGCTGCTCTCGGGGCTCGGCGGCCTGGCGGGCATCGCCCTGGGCGCGGCGGCGACGGCGGCGTACGCGGCGTCCGGCGGTCTGCCCTGGGTGGTCCCGCTGTGGGCGGTGACGTCGGGCTTCGGGGCGACGCTGGTGATCGGGACGGTGGCGGGCCTGTACCCGGCGGTCCGGGCGGCGCGCCTGTCACCGACGCTGGCGCTGCACGCGGCGTGAGGGGGGCGGGGTGACCGGGCGGGAGTCCGGTCACCCCGCGGCTCGGCCCACCGGACGACCGCCCGGTCACCCCGCAGAGCCGTCAGCCCTCCAGAACGCGGGCCAGATCCAGCGAGGCCGCGACCCTCGCCGCCACGCTCTCGGCGTACGTCGCGTCCGCCCGCTCGAACTGCGTACGACTGGCGCCCCGCAAAAACGTCACGACCCCCAACGTCCGCCCCCTGCTGCGCAGCACCGCACACAGCGCGTGCACCGTGTCCTGGGGCCACTGCCTGGCCGCCGCCCACTCGCGGGCCCGCTCGGGAGCCGCCGCGCCGGCACTGGCGCGCACGGAACCCGCGCGCTCGACGCACTGCGGCGCGGGATGCCCCTCCAGATAGCGCACGGGGAGCCCCGCCTTCGCCACCGGGAGGCACGGCCCCGGCGCCCCCGCGGGCGTCGCCGCGGCCCGCACGAGCCGCACCGGCTCCCCGTCGCCGCCCGCGTCGCCCGCCACCAGGTCGACCAACGCGTGGTCGGCGAATCCGGCGAGCGCGAAGTCCAGCTGGACCGTTGCCGCCTCGGTGGGATCCTCGCACTCGGCGGCGGCCCGCGCGGCCCGGTGCAACTGCTGGGAACGGAACCGGAGTTGAGCCGCCTCCTGCTCGGTCTGCTTGGCCTCGGTGACGTCCTGGAACAGCCACCCCACGCCCAGCGGAACCGGCTCCTCGGCAAGCGGAGAAGCCAGCCGCAGAAAGCCACTGCGCCAGCACCGCCGCTCGGGCTCCCCACTCTCCGAGGCGCGTACGGAGACCCACATCTCGGCGGGAGCGGGCGGCGCCCCCTCGGCGAGGACATGCGAGAGCGCGCTCTCCAACTCCTCGACGCCCTGCCCGAGCAGATCACCGAGCGGCCGCCCGAGCACCGCCGTACGCCCCATCCCCAGCGCCCGAGCCGCGTGTTCGTTCACCACGGCGGGCCGCAGGTCCGCGTCGACGAGCACAACCCCCCACGACGCGTTCTCGAACAACGCCTCGCTCAGGGCGATGGACCGCTCCAGATCGATCTGCGCGTGCACCTCGCTGAAGGCGCAGTACACCCCGGCGGGCTTCCCGTCCCCGCCCCGCACGGCGGCGGACTGCGTCCGCACGAGCACCCGCCCGCCGTCCTTCGTCAGCAGCGCGAACTCGTGCACCTGCCGCCCCGGAGCCTCCATGGCGGACAGCAGCCGCGCCTCGACCTCCTCGGCGTCGGCGGTCCGCACCGCCCACCCCGCGAACCCCTGCCGCCCGACGGCCTCCGCCGCCGACCACCCGAGAATCCGCTCGGCCTCCCGGTTCCAGTGGGTCACCACCCCGTCGGCGTCGAACGCGCACAGCGCGGCGTCCATCCCGTCCAGCAATGCCGCAAGCAATTCAGCCCCACCGGGTTCGGGCTCCTCGGGCCCCAACGCGTCGGTGGTCCCACTACGCCGGGAAGCACTCACCTGGCACCCCCTGCAGGCCGTGTCCTCATGAGCTGCATGTTCTGCGAGTTCCGCGTGTACCGCACGTCAGATCATTGAACTCGAACGTGACGCAGCCCACAGGTGGTTCCCGGAAGTTGGGCGAAATCGTTGCTCCCTGAAAATCGGTTGTGCGGCGGACCAAGCGGTTCCTAGGGTGGCACGTACACACGAAGGGAGGTGGTTCGGCAGATGTATGCAATCCGGACGCGTGAGGTGGCTGCGGGCTAGCGGCCCGTCGTCGCAACTCGGTTTCGGCGCCGGACCAGCACGTGTGATGTGCGTGCAGCCGGCCCAATCCCACAGCAGTCACCCGACCCGCGAGCCGCCGGTACGTCCGGCCGGCTTTCCGCCGCTCCGTGCGGCGGGAACCACGGCTCGCGGGTCGTCTGCGTTCCCCTCCAGCAGGGCTCAGCCCTTGCTGACCGCCAGCAGGATCTCCGGCAGCTGTCGCGCCACCCTCGGTGCCGCGAGGCGCAGGCCGGCGTAGGTGATCAGTGCGCCGTACGCGCCGCCCAGCGGCAGCAGGAGCCAGGACCAGTCGGCCGCGCCCGACACATGCAGCCAGATGGTGAAGGCGAGCACCGGGGCGCAGAGCAGGGCCGCCGCGACCATTCCGCCGAAGATCGAGATCCAGGCGAGGCCCGCCTGACCGGGGGCCACGTTCTTGTAGCCCTCCTGCGGGATCGAGTACGGGAAGCGGGCCGAGGACCAGGCGCCCGTAGCCAGCATCGCCCCGAGCAGCGCCAGAGACAGGCCGAGCGCCTCCGCGAGCACACTCCAGTCGCCGAGCACGGCCGCCGTGATGACGGTGACCAGCGTCGCGTACGGAAGGGTGATCACCAGCAGGGCGAGCGCGCGGCCGCGCAGCTCGACGTACGCGTCATGGGTGGACGAGATCGTCATCGCGACCATCCAGAACGCCGAGGTGTCCTGGCCGAACTGGTTGTACATGAGGATGCCGAGCATCCCCGCCGCGAAGCACGCGAAGTAGATCGAGCCCGTGCCCTGCAAGGCGTTGAAGAGCGGCACGATCAGGCCGATGGCCAGGGACGTCACCCAGGCCGCCTTCGTCTTCGGGTCGCGCCACACATAGCGCAGGCTGCGTTCCATGACGGTGCCGGTGCGGTCGGAGGGCAGCAGCCGCCCGAGACCGCGCGTCGACCGGTCCTTGGCCGGCTCGGCCGCCGCGAGCGTCGAGCCGTCGGGGGTCGTCATCAGCCGCGTCAGGCTGCGCTGCCACATCGCGAGCAGCCCGACGAGCGCCGCGGCGCTCAGCGCGAGCTGGGCGATCCCGACGCCGTACGACCCGCCGCTCACCGAGTCGACGGCGCCGATCGCGGAGGCGGGCGGGATCCAGCGCAGGACGTCGGCGGCCGGGTCGAGCTGCGAGAGCCCCGACGAACCGAGCCGTTGCGCCCCGAAGTTGACGAGCTGCGCGCCGACCGCGATGACGAGCCCGCTCAGCACGGCGAGGTCGCGGCCCTTGCGGCTGGTCAGGAGGCGGATGTTGGCGGCGGCGACGGTACGGGCCAGCGCCACGCAGATCAGCACGGTGAGGGCGATGGCGAGTACGCCGGTGACGGCCGCCGCGGCGCCGTACGCGAGGGAGACGACCGAACCCAGCGCCAGGCACAGCGTGAAGAGCGGGCCGATGCCCACGAGGGACGCCACGAGCAGCGCGCGTACCAGCGGCCGGGGCCGCAGCGGCAGCATCACCAGGCGGGTCGGGTCGAGGGTCTCGTCGCCGCTGGGGAAGAACAGCGGGAGCACCGCCCAGCCGAGCGCGAGGATCGCGGTGAGCAGGACGGAGACGGTGGCGGCGTGTTCGTTGCCGCGCATCGCGATCAGGCCGAGCAGCTGGAGCGCGGCGATGAGGAGCGTGATGACGACGGAGGCGATGTAGGCGGCCTTGCGGCCGGACGACTGGTGCAGGCCGTTGCGGAGGAGGGAGAGCTTGAGGCGTACGAAGACGGGGGTGATGGCCGGGGAGGCGGCGGGGGCTGTGGGGGTGCTCATCGGGTGCCGCCGCCCAGCCAGTCGAGGTGCGAGCCGTGGTCGCGGCCGTTCGCCCCGACCAGCTCCAGGAACGCCTCCTGGAGGGAGGGTGCGGCGCCGCGCACCTCCGCGAGGGTGCCGTGCGCGCGGATGCGGCCCGCTGCCATGACGGCGACCCAGTCACACAGGGACTCGACCAGCTCCATGACGTGCGAGGAGAAGACGACGGTGGCTCCGGAGGCGGTGTAGCGCTCCAGTACGCCGCGGATGGTCTGGGCGGAGACGGGGTCGACGCCTTCGAAGGGCTCGTCGAGGAAGAGGACTTCGGGGTTGTGGAGCAGGGCGGCCGCGAGCCCGATCTTCTTCCGCATCCCGGTGGAGTAGTCGACGACGAGTTTGTGCTGGGCGCCGGAGAGGTCGAGTACGTCGAGGAGTTGGGTGGCGCGCTTGTCGACCTCCTCGCCCGGCAGGCCGCGCAATCGCCCGGTGTACGCGAGGAGTTCGCGCCCGGAGAGCCGCTCGAAGAGCCGCAGTCCCTCGGGGAGGACCCCGATGCGGGCCTTGACCTGCACGGGGTCGGCCCATACGTCGTGCCCGACGACCTCGACCGTGCCCTGGTCGGGGCGGAGCAGTCCGGTGACCATGGAGAGGGTGGTGGTCTTGCCGGCCCCGTTGGGGCCGACGAGGCCGATGAACTTTCCGGCGGGAAGGCTGAGATCGATCCCGGCAACGGCAACTTGCTGCCCGAACGCCTTCCACAGCCCTTGCACTCGTACTGCCGCCGGTGCTGCCTCGCTCACCCTGTCCGCCCTTCGTCGCCGTTTCCGCACGATACGTCGGCGAGAGGTCTTATTTCCCCAACCCCACCCCTACCCGAATCTCTTCCGGCTGCCACCGGCCTTGCGGTGGCCGCAGATCACCGGCTCCGCCGAGTTCGAGGGGTTGGGTGGGCAAGTGCGGAGCAACGGGTGGGTGGGTGGGAAAGGTCTCCGCGGAGCAGCGGGTCAGCGGCGGGCCTCGCGGCCGCAGGCGTATGCCAAGGGGGAGATGATTTCCTCCGCGTCGGGGAGCCAGCGGTTGGCTGCTGTGGGGCGGCAGGCCCACTGCACCGCGCCGGACGCGCCGAAGCGGGTCGGCGGGGCGGCGACGTACGCCCCCTCACCCAGCGCGTCGAGATCGATCGCAGCCGGCGGCCAGCCCAACTTGCGTACGAGATCGGGGACTTTCGCCGCAGCCCCGGGGAGTACGAAGAACTGCATGCGGCGATCCGGCGTGCAGGTGACAGGACCGAGCGTCAGCTCCATCCGCTCCATGCGGGCGAGGGCCAGGAAGCCCGCCGTCTCCGGGACATCGATCGCGTCGAACGTACGCCCCGTAGGCAGCAGGATCGACGACTTCGGCTGCTTGGACCACAGCCGCCGTGCCACCGTCGCGCTCCCCGTCGCCTGCGTCGCCCAGTCCTCGCGCGCGGGGTGCGATCCGGGCTGCGTACACGCCCCGTCACCGCACGAGCAGACTTCGGCGCCTTCGACGGATTCGAGCCACGTCCCGGGGAACACGTCCCAGTGGCGCTCTTCCGCGTATCGCACGGCCGTGTCCAGCAAGGATTCTCCGCGCTGCTTCGGAATGTGCGCGGCTGACGTGACTCCCAAGGTCTCTTCCACGAAGTTCTCAACTCCGCCCGCCACCTACGGTTACGGCCCCACCGTGCGCCGGGGCGGAGCATCGATCCTGCATCCGGGGCGCATGGGTGCACGGGCGGGGGCGCGCATGGGGAATGGGTTCCATGTGCGGGTAGCCAGGTCTGAGGCACTCGGAAGAGGCCCAAGAAGCCCCAGAAGACCAGTTACCGACTTATGGTCCCTTTTGGTGCATCTTCCGTTTGCTCCTAGGGCATTGATCATCTGGGTGGCTGAATTTCGGCCTCCGTTCCGATGGTCCAACGTGCGCATCAGGGGGTACGCCATGGCCGCAAGGCCGCTCGTCGCGCGGCAGCCCAACGAAAGGCTGCAGGCACTCATTCAGGAAGCGGGTTGCTCGAACGCGGGCCTGGCCCGCAGGGTCAACATGTGCGGCGCGGAGCACGGTCTCGATCTGCGCTACGACAAGACATCCGTCGCCCGCTGGCTCCGTGGCCAGCAGCCGCGCGGCCGTGCGCCCGGCATCATCGCCGAGGCCCTCGGCCGCAAACTGGGCCGTACGGTCACGATCGACGAGATCGGCATGGCGAACGGGAAGAACCTCGCGTCCGGCGTGGGGCTCCAGTTCTCGCCGACCGTGCTCGGCGCCATCGAGCAGGTGTGTGAGCTGTGGCGCAGTGACGTGGGGCGGCGGGACTTCCTCTCCGGGTCGTCCGTCGCCGCGTCCGCGCTCGTCGAGCCGAGCAGGGACTGGCTGATCTCGTCGCCGGACGCCCAGGTCGGGCGGATGGCGGGCCCGCGGGTCGGGCTCTCCGACGTCGCCGCGGTGCGGGCCATGACGGAGGCGCTGAAACAGCTGGACCATCAGTACGGCAGCGGGCATGTGCGGCCGGTGGTGGTGCACTACCTGAACAGTGTCGTCTCGGGGCTGCTCGCCGGGTCGTACCGGGAAGCCGTGGGGCGCGAACTGTTCGCCGCCGTCGCGCGGTTGACGGAACTCGCCGGATACATGGCCGTCGACACCGGTCAGCCGGGCCTAGCCCAGCGCTACTACATCCAGGCCCTGCGGCTCGCGCAGGCGGCGGGCGACCGCGGTTACGGCGGATACGTCCTCGCCGCGTCCATGAGCCATCTCGCCGCGCAGCTCGGAAACCCGCGGGAGATCGCGCAGTTGGCGCGGGCGGCCCAGGAGGGGACGCGCGGGCGGGTCACCCCGCGCGCGGAGGCCATGTTCTACGCCGCCGAGGCGCGGGGGCACGCGCTGCTCGGGGACGGGCGGTCGACGCAGGCCGTCGCGGGCCGGGCGGTCGAGGCGATGGACCGGGCCACCGGTACGGCGGACTCGGGCGACGACCCGGTGTGGATCCGGCACTTCGACCACGCCTATCTCGCCGACGAACTGGCGCACTGCCACCGGGACTTGGGGCAGGCGGACGCGGCGGCGCGCAGCGCGGAGGAGTCCCTCGCGGGGCATCCGGAGACGCGGGCGCGGCGGCGGGCCATCGGCCTGGTGCTGCTCGCCACGGCGCAGGTGCAGCGGCGGGACGTCGAGCAGGCGTGCCATACGGGCCTGAAGGCGGTGGAACTCCTCGGCACGCTGCGGTCGAACCGGGGCGCGGAGTATCTGGAGGACTTCAAGGACAGGCTCGAACCGTTCCGGGACGAGCCGGTGGTACGGGAGTTCGGCGCGCGGGTGGACATCCAGGCCGCCTGACGGGCATCCGGGCCGCGTGAAGGGTTTGTGTGGTCCGGCGCGGGCAGGTGAACGTCGCCTGTCCCTGCCCCTACCGCACCGTGAACGGTCAACTCCGGTACGCGATCGAGCCCTCGGTGTGCCGTAAACAGCGTTTCGAGGAGAGGATTTGTTACTCCCGCCACAGCGGCGACGGCGGGGGTTTGAGCTGCGTGGCAGACGGCTGTGGCGACCCGGTAGCGTGACCCGACGGTTCCGTAGGTCCCCCATTCGTAGGAGTCCCGGTGACGCAGCAGAGCGGACAGGGCGCCGCTTCCTCCGATCCGCATTCCGCGGACCGGCAAGCGCACGAAGGCATCGTGCTGCCTGCCGACGGAAGTGAGCCCCTGATGCCCGGCACCGCCGGTGACCAGCACGTGGCCCCCACCGGCGGCAGCCCCTGGGGCCAGCCGTGGGGTCCCGGCCCCGCGGACCCGCCGGGCGTGGGCCAGGCCTGGGGCACGGCCCCTGACCAGCAGCACCAGCAGCACCAGCACCAGCCGCAGCCCTACGGCGACCAGCAGCACCAGCACCAGCCCTACGGCGACCAGCCGCAGCAGCACCAGCAGCACCAGAGCCATGGCGCGGGCGCCCCGCTCCCCGCCGAGGGCATGCCGCAGCCCCAGCAGGGCGGCGTCCAGCCCTACGGCTCGCAGCAGCAGCCCGCCGCTCCCGCGTACCAGCAGCCCGCGGCCCCGGCGCAGCAGCCGCCCGCCGACGCGACGTACGGCGGCCAGCTCCCCCCGGTCGCCGAGCCCGGCCAGTTGCCCGCCGGCACTCCCGCCGCCGCGCCGCTGCCGCCCGCCGCGCCGCTTCCCCAGGCCGCCGCCGGGGACGCCGACGCGACGCAGTACATACCGCCCGTCGCGCCGGGAGCGCTCCCGCCCGAGGCGCCCGCCGACCAGGGGACGCAGGTCCTCGGCCGGGTCTCCGCGCCGCTGCCTGAGGCATCCGGTCCGGGAGCACCGGGAGCACCGGCCGCTCCGGGCGCGATGCCCGCAGCCGCGCCCGCCGCCCCCAACCCGGACGCCGAGGCCACCCAGTACATCGCCCCCGTCCCCGCCGCCCCCGGCACCGCTCCCTTCGGGATCCGGCCGGGAGCCCCCGGGGACCGGCAGCCGCCCGCGGAGTTCGACAGCCTCTTCCGCACGGAGCAGCCGGAGTCCGACGCCGGGTCCACGCAGCAGATGCCCCGCTTCGAGGCCCCGCAGCCCGCCCCCGGCCACGGCCACGGTCACGGCCAGGGTGACGGCGGCGGACGTGCCGCGCGCCGTGCCGCCGCTGCCCCCGCCGGCCGTGGTGGCGGCCGTACCGGCTCGAAGGTGCCGCTGTTCGCCGCCGCCGGTGTCGTCATCGCGCTGCTCGGCGTCGGCGCGGGTGCCCTGCTCAGCGGCGGAGGCGGTGACGACGACGAGGCCGATCCCAAGACCGTCTCGGAGTCGGCCCCCGCGGAAGAGAAGCCGTCGCCCTCGGTCGACCCCGCCAAGGAGCAGGCCGTCGCCCTGGACAAGCTCCTCGCCGACAGCAACAACAGCCGCGCCTCGGTGATCACCGCCGTACGCAATGTCGGCAAGTGCGCGAACCTCGCCCAGTCGGCCACCGATCTGCGCAACGCGGCCAAGCAGCGCAACGGCCTGGTCACCCGGCTCTCCACGCTCTCCGTCGACAAGCTGCCCGCCAACGCGCAGCTGACCGCCTCCCTGAACAAGGCGTGGAAGGCGTCCGCGTCGGCGGACAACCACTACGCGGCGTGGGCGGGACAGGTCGCGGGCAAGAAGGGCTGCAAGAAGGGCCACGCCCGGACGACCTCGCACACGATCGCCGCGAACAAGGCGAGCGGCGAGGCGACCACGGCCAAGACGGAGGCGTCCCGGCTCTGGAACGCCATCGCCACCAAGTACGGGCTCACCACCCGCGACAAGTCGCAGCTCTGAGCGGCCGGGCGCGCTCCGGTGGGCTTACTTCACCTGCTCCAGGGTCTTGGTGACGTTCACGAACCCCTTCCGCGCCGGTACGAGACGGCCGTCCCGTACGACCTGGAAGGTGACGTCCGCGTTGACCAGGCGCGGGAAGTCGCTCGCCGCGAGCATGTCCTTGAAGCGCCAGCTCAGGGTGGGGGTGAGCCGACCGGTGCGGACCTGGAGGCCCGAGTCGAGTGCCCGGCGCAGCGATCGCGAGGTGACCTCGCCGCCGTCGAGCGACTCGACGACCTGCTTGAGGACCGTGTAGGCGATCCAGGTGGTCTGTACGCCCGCGTCCGCGGGGTCGACGCGGTTGTCGCCGAACGCCTGCTCGCGGATGGCGCCGCGCATCTCGTCCCAGCGCGGATCACCGGCCGCCGGGTACCAGCCGGTGACGTAGGCGCCTTCGTAGGGTCCTTCGGCGCCACCGGTGCGGTCGATGAGGGACTGGTCGAGGCTGCCGAGGACGGAGGAGATCCTGGCGGTCGGGTACGCGTCCTCGGTGCGGCGGTAGGAGTCGTAGAACGTGTCGGTGCGGGCGCCGAGCGCCGCCGTGACACAGCCGCCGCTGCCCGCGCGGGTCAGGGCCTGCTCGGCCTGGACGGTGAAGTCGGTGCCGTCCTCGGGGGCCCGGATGTCGGCGGCGGGCCGCAGCCGGCCCTGGGTGAGGCCGGCGTCGAGCAGCTTGGGCAGGTCGTCGCCGGCGATGGTGTCGGGGCGTACGAGGGAGACGCGCTCGCAGTGCGCGGCGAGCTGCAGTCCGTTGCCCGCCATCAGGGCGGGTTCGCCGCCGTTGACCGGGTACGACAGAGGGCTGCTGAACTCCTCGTCGGTGACGCCGTATCCCCCGATGTAGGGGATTCCGGCGACTTCGAGTGGGGAGAGGAAGGACCGGCCGTGCTGGCTGTAGGAGCCGACGACGGCGGCGACCTTCTTGTCGACCGCCTCGCGTGCGCAGTCCGCGGCGCCGACCGGGTCGTTGTGGTCGTTGCAGGTGATGACCTTGAGCTTGCGGCCGTCGAGTCCGCCGTTGGCGTTGACCCAGCGGGCGTAGGCCTTGGCCATGGCGGGGATGCCGGGCTTGTTGGTCGCCTTGGTGTTCTCGGGGGCCCAGGTCATCACGGTGACGGGGTCTTCCCTGGATCCCCCCGTGGAGCCAGGGATGACCCCGCAGCCGGTTGTCAGGGACGCACACGCCGCCACCAGGGCGACCGCGGTGAGCGCTGCGGACTTGGAGGGGCGGGTGAGCAAGGTGCGTCGCGAGACGGGCATGTGCAAGCACGATTCCGCCGCAGTGCCAACCGAGGAGTGACGTTTCGCCAACGCATGGTGACAAGAAGGTGAATGACAGGGGCCGATTCGGCCGCTCCGGAGGGCGAACGTACGATCGATGACCGTGCAAGGTTCGGAGAAGTCTTCCCGTCGCGGCCGTCGCTCAAGCACCATGGGCGGCATGCCAACGAACGACATGCCGTGGTGGCGCTGGCGCAGCAACGTGCGCTCGGCGCTGCACATGCTCTCCGACCCGGAGTTCCAGCGTGAGTGCTGGCTCGCGGGTCGCGAGGAGTACGGGGACGTGACGGACGCCGTGTACCGGCTCGTCGAGGACACGTGGCTGGACAACTGGTCCGCCGAGAAGTACGTGGGGACGATCTTCCGGGACGCGGAGGAGGCGGCGCTGGTCGATGCGGCGGTCCTGCGGGTGCTGCGGATCATGCATGAGGTGGGGCCCGATGCGCTGGTCTCCGCTTACCTGGATCACCCGGGGTGGCCGGAGGCTGTGCGTGCCGCGCGGGAGGCTCATGTGCGGCTTGCGGTGAGCGACGGGGAGAGCCCTGATGAACTTCCCCGGACTCTTGAGGTGCTGCGGATTCTGACTCGGTCTGCCTGAGCTGGTGCGGGCGCCTGATTCATCGGGACCCGGAGCTGCGGGCTGTGCCCACCCGTTCCGCCGTGCGGAACGCCTGCCCACAGCGGGGACAGCATGTGGGAACCTTGAGCGCATGAACGAGAAGGCCCCCGCCCCTGCTGAGCAGTACGTCCTCACGCTCTCCTGCCCCGACAAGCAGGGCATCGTGCACGCCGTGTCGAGTTATCTCTTCATGACCGGATGCAACATCGAGGACAGTCAGCAGTTCGGCGATCACGACACCGGGCTCTTCTTCATGCGGGTCCACTTCTCGGCCGAGCCGCCGGTGACCGTGGAGAAGCTGCGGGCCAGCTTCGCCGCGATCGGTGACTCCTTCCAGATGGACTGGCAGATCAACCGGGCCGACCAGAAGATGCGGGTCGTGCTGCTGGTCTCCAAGTTCGGGCACTGCCTGAACGACCTGCTGTTCCGCTCCCGGATCGGCGCGCTGCCCGTCGAGATCGCGGCGGTCGTGTCGAACCACACCGACTTCGCCGAGCTGGTCGCCTCGTACGACATCCCCTTCCACCACATCCCGGTGACGAAGGACAACAAGCCGCAGGCCGAGGCGCAGCTCCTGGAGCTGGTGCGCGCGGAGAACATCGAGCTGGTCGTCCTGGCCCGCTATATGCAGGTGCTCTCGGACGACCTCTGCAAGCAGCTCAGCGGGCGGATCATCAACATCCACCACTCGTTCCTGCCGAGCTTCAAGGGCGCGAAGCCGTACCACCAGGCGCACGCGCGCGGTGTGAAGCTGATCGGTGCCACCGCGCACTATGTGACGGCGGACCTCGACGAGGGGCCGATCATCGAGCAGGAGGTCGAGCGGGTCGGGCACGACGTGACGCCGGACCAGCTGGTCGCGATCGGCCGTGACGTGGAGTGCCAGGCGCTTGCGCGGGCCGTGAAGTGGCATGCGGAGCGGCGGATTCTGCTCAATGGGCGGCGGACGGTCGTCTTCGCCTAGGGCCTGTCCGCCGGACAGGCCCTGGCGGCGGGCCGCGCTCACATCCTGCTCAGTGAAGCCGCCGCGAACAGTACGTCCCTGATCGCCTGGCGGTCGCCCACCTGGCCCGCTGCCGCTTCCTCCGGGGAGACATGGCCCGCGGCCAGCCGGCAGAACTCGACGCCGTCGAGGGCCACGTGGGCCACCTCGTGGTCCGGTGACGCTTCGGCCGCCGGGGAGTCGAGCGGGATGAACCACTCGCCACCGCCCATGCCCTCGACCTCCAGGCGCAGGCTCCGGCCGGGCGTGCCCGCGGCGACCAGTCCGCGGGGCGGTGGCGCGAGACCCGAGCGGCGGCGGTCGGCGAGGGTGCCGGGGAGCAGCCGCGCGGCGAGGTCGATCATGCGGTGCAGATGGCGTGGGGACGGCGGTTCGTAGGGATAGTCCACGGCTTCCGCGATGTCGCCCGCGTGGATCCAGCACTCGAAGGCGCGGTCCACCAGTGAGTCCCGCAGCGGCAGCTCGGGGCGGCGGCCCGTGGTGTCCGCGGGGCCGTAGGCCACGGGGAGTCCGCCGGAGCCGGCGCCGGAGCCGGCGCGGGAGCCGGAGCCGCCGGACGTGAAGGACACCGTGCGGATCAGCTCGTGGGTCTGCTCGCGCCAGGGGCCGCGCACCGCGCGGGTCGGCGGGAAGTACGAGGCGCGCCAGTACGCCTCCGTGCGGTGGGCGGGGCCGGCGCTGGCGGCCACGTCCGTGCCGAGCGGGTCGTCGAGGCCGAGGGCCGCGGCGACCAGGCCGTCGACGGCGAGGAGATGCGCGATCACGCCCGCCACGGTCGTCTTGCGGCTGACGGGGTTGTCCTCGTCGAACCAGCGCAGGCGCACCGGGGCATGCCACTCCGAGTCGCCGATGTCCCGCAGCAGCGCGTCCAGGCGGGCGGTCTCCGCGTCGTACGGAATCGCCCACTCCGGCACCGGGATGCGCGGCGGGCGCCGGCCGAGGCAGCTCTCGATGACTCGGCTCCGCAGGCCGGGGTCGAGGTCGAGGCTCTCCTCCTGGTGCAGCAGGCCGACCGCGTCGCGCAGCCGCAGGGCCTCCTCCGCGCAGGGGCCGCAGTCGCCGAGGTGCTCCTCGACGGCGATGGCCTCCTCGGGGGAGCAGGCGGCCAGCGCCCACGCGCCGAGGAGGGACTTCAGGACGCGGTGGTCCAGGGCGAGCGGAGGATCGGGCAAGGGCTGTCCGGTGTCTTCTATGGAGGTGCGGGGCAGCGGTATGCGGGGCTGCTCACCGGGGAGGCCCGGCTCCTCGTGCGGTTCCTGCCGGCCGGGCCCGTTCACAGCGCTCTCCCGTAACCGGGCGGGGACCCTGGCGAGGGGTGCGGGTCGGTCTGGACGCCCGCTTCGTTGGCCGTGGAGAGCAGCTGGAGGCCCAGGCGGAGGCGGCGGCGGGCCTCGTCCTCCGTGACGCCCAGGTCGGCGGCCGTCTGGCGGTAGTCCCGCCGCTGGAAGTAGGCGAGCTCCAGGGCGGCGCGCAGCGGGGCGGGCATGGCCGTGACGATGTAGTCCGCGCGGGCGGCCGCGGAGGCGCGGCGCACCTTGCGCTCCAGGTCCTCCGGGGTGCCCTCGCCGCCGCGGGCGAGGGCGGCGGACTCGGTCTGCCGCAGCCGCTGGAGGGCCCGCTGGTGGGTGACCGTGGCGACCCAGGAGCGCAGGGGGCCCTGCTTGGGGTCGTAGGCGTCGGGGTTCTCCCAGATGTGGGCGAAGACCTCGCGGGTGATGCGGTCGGCGGCCGCCTCGTCCCCGAGCACGCGGTGGGCGAGGCCGTGCACGAGCGAGGCGAAGCGGTCGTAGAGCTCCCCGAGCGCGGCGGCTTCCCCGTGCGCCAGGCGCTGCTGCATGCGGCGGTCCCAGCGGCGCGGCGCTTCCTTCGCCATGCGTCCCCCTCTGCGCGTGACGTCATCGACTCGGGCCGGCTGCGGCGTCCCGACAACGCGCACCGGCCACTCGTCCCGATCGAAACCTTCCATCGAATGTAGTCGCCGCCGCCGACAACGCACTCCCCTTTACGGCAAGCACGGCAAAAGTGCGCCCGTGCCAGGCCTCGGATGATAGGGACCTGCGTTGCTGGTGTTTCATGGACGGGAGGCGGGGCACCCGCGACAGAGGAAGCGTAGGGACGGCTTCCGGTTCTCAGCGGGCGAGCGACGAGCAGCGAGAGGCGTGCGTGTGACGCTGAAGGTGGCCGTGGACGAGCGGGGCGGCTGGGCCGTGCTGCGGGTGTCCGGCGAGATGGACCTGGTGACCTCGCCCGTCGTGCGCCAGCGCGTGCACGACGCGGTGGCCGACGGCCGCCGCAGCCTGGTCCTCGATCTCTCCGAGGTCCTCTTCTGCGACTCCAGCGGCGTCGGCGTACTGATCGCGACCCGCCGCCTCTTCCGTTCCTGCCAGGGCAGGCTGCGGCTGATCCTGCCCGCGCAGGGCGCCGAGGACGGCTCGCACGTGAACCGGGTCCTCGCGGCCCTCGGCGTACGCCGTCTCTTCGAGGTCTTCCCGGACGTGACGGCGGCGGTCGACGACGGGGCGACACCGCTCTCCGCGTAACGCTCCCCGCGACCGGACTCCCGGGTGATCATCAGGAACGGAATCCTGGTACAACCTCTCTTGTCCCGGTCTTGGCACAAGGGTCGGCTTACGGCCTCCGGGCGGTCGCCGAAGACGTACGCTCGCTGCCAGAGACACCCAGGGAACCCCCTGTGCACACGCACCCAACCGCAGAAGTGAGGCGGCCCGAACACCATGGACAGTGCCGAGTACGAGCGTAAGATCGCGGCCCGTTTCGCCACCTTCGACCAGGACGGCAACGGCTACATCTCCCGTGAGGACTTCAGCACGGCGGCTGTCGCCCTGCTCGCCGAGTTCGGCGCCACGGCGCGCTCCGAGAAGGGCCAGTCCCTCTACATCGGGGCCGAGGCCTTCTGGCAGGGCATGGCCGGGATCGCCGACCGCGACGGTGACCAGCGGATCACCAAGCACGAGTTCGTGGGCGGCGCCGTGAAGCGCCTCGCCGACAACCCGGCCCGGTTCGCCGAGATCGCCCGCCCGTTCCTCGACGCGATGATCGCCGTCGCGGACGGCGACGGCGACGGCGCGGTCAGCCCCCAGGAGACCGAGCGCGCCCTGAAGGCGCTCGGCGTCCGCGCTGACATCGCGGCGGCGGCGGGCACGGCGCTCGACGCGGACGGCGACGGCAAGATCCTGGAGTCGGAGATCGTGGCGGCGTTCGCGGCGTATTTCACGGTGCCTGAGTAAACCGCTCCCGCAGCTTGTACTTGAGCACCTTGCGCAGGGTCTCGTTGCGGGGCAGGGCCTCCACCACCTCGAACTGCTCCGGCAGTTTGTACGTGGAGAGGCCTTGCCCGCGGAGATACGACACCATCGACTCCAGGGTCAACTCCTCGGCTGCATCCGCCAGTTCCAGCACCGCGCACACCCGCTCGCCCCGCTCGGCGTCCGGCAGCCCGATGACGGCGGCGTCCCTGACGGCGGGATGCCCGTGCAGCAGGTCCTCGATCTCCTTGGCGGAGATGTTCTCTCCCTTGCGGATGATGATGTCCTTCGCGCGGCCGGTCAGGACGAGATGCCCCGTCGGCTTCACGTGCCCCAGGTCACCGGTGATCAGGAAGCCGTCCGCGTCGAAGACCTCCGCGCTCTGCCGGGCGTCCAAGTAGCCCTGGCAGACGGCCTCCCCGCGCAGCCGCACCTCCCCGTCGACACCGGCGGGCACCTCCTTGCCCTCGGCGTCCGTGACCCGGATCTCCATGCCCTCCGGAGGCGCCCCCTCCGTGGTGGCCAGGTTTTCCGCGGTGTCGTCCGGCGCGCCCATGGTGATCATCGGCACCTCGGTCATGCCGTACCCGTGGGTGAGTTGTACGCCCATCTCGCGTACGACGGAGTAGTAGATCTCCGGCGGCTTCGGCGCCCCGCCGCCCGCGAGGAGGCGCAGGCCGGGGATGACCTTCTCGCCGGCCGCGAGCTTGCGCTGCTCGGCGAGGAACATCGAGTAGAACGCGGTCGACCCGCCCGCCACCGTCACGCCGTGCCGCCGGTAGCCGGCGAGCGCGTCCGGCAGCGCGAACTGCTCGAACATGACCGCGGGGAAGCCGTACAGCAGCAGCATCACCGTGTAGTCGGGCCCGGCGATGTGCGCGAAGGGGAACGCCATCGAGCCGACGTCGTCCGCCGACAGATGCAGCGCGTGCGCGAGGCAGGAGCCGCCCGCGATCAGTGAACGGTCGGTGTGCAGCACGCCCTTGGGGTCGGACGTGGTGCCCGAGGTCCAGTAGATCCAGCGCACCGATGTGCCGTCGGAGGGCGGGGGCGGCAGTACGGACGGGTCGGCGTCGGGCAGATCGTCGTCCGCGTACGCCTCGAAGATGCCCCGCGCGCCGAGCCGGTGGGCCATCTCCGTGTGGTCGAAGCCCCGCCACACCCCCGGCACCGCGAAGAACTCGGCCTTCGACTCGCGCAGCGCGAAGCCGACCTCCCGGTCGCGGTAGAAGGGGATGACGGGGGACTGGACGGCGCCGACGCGGGCGAGGGCGAAGGAGAGCAGGGCCGTCTCGATGCGGGTGGGCAGCTGCCAGGCGACGACAGTGCCAGGGCGTACGCCCATCTCGTACAGGCCGGCGGCCACGCGCTCGCAGCGGTCGCGGAGTTCGCCGAAGGTGAGCGTGCGGTCGTCGGCGGGGTCCGCCGCGGCCTGGATCAGGACCGGGGCGTCGGGTGTGCGCGCGGCGCGCCGCTCGATCAGCTCCCAGAGGGTGCGGGACGCCCCCAGCGCGTACGCGGTCTCGTTCTCCGAGGTCCTGGTCCTCATGCGATCCCCTCACGCCGTACGGCCACAACTGACGGACAGTCAGATCGTGCCGAGAGCGTAAGCCTCGGCGCCTTGTCGGTCCAGGGGTGCGGGGCTAGCCTGCTATCTGACGGGTCATCAGATAGTCCCGGAGTGGCCGGAGGGATGACCTTCAGGCGCCCTGAAAGGCAGGACGGACACCATGACCGAACTTCCTCGGATCGTCAGCGTCGACGACCATGTCATCGAGCCCGCGCATCTCTTCGAGACCTGGCTGCCCGCGCGGTACCGGGACCGCGGACCCAAGCCCCTCACGGCCGGCATCGGCGAACTCGCCTACGTGGCGGGCAAGTACCAGATCACGATGGACCCGGACGGGCCGCCCACGGACTGGTGGATCTACGAGGACCTGAAGTTCCCGTACAAGCGCAACATCGCCGCCGTCGGCTTCGACCGCGACGACATGACCCTGGAAGGCATCACGCGCGCCGAGATGCGCCGCGGCTGCTGGGACCCGGCCGAACGCCTCAAGGACATGGACCTCAACCACGTCGAGGCGTCCCTCTGCTTCCCGACCTTCCCCCGCTTCTGCGGCCAGACCTTCGCCGAGGCGCACGACAAGGAGGTCGCCCTCGCCTGCGTACGGGCGTACAACGACTGGATGGTCGAGGAGTGGTGCGGCGACAGCGGCGGTCGACTCATCCCGCTCTGCATCATCCCGCTGTGGGACATCGACCTCGCCGTCGCCGAGATCAAGCGGAACGCGGCGCGGGGCGTGCGGGCCGTCACCTTCTCCGAGATCCCGACCTACCTGGGCCTGCCCTCCATCCACTCCGGCTACTGGGACCCGTTCTTCGCGATCTGCCAGGAGACCGGCACGGTCGTCAACATGCACATCGGGTCCAGCTCCCAGATGCCCGCCGCGTCCCCGGACGCCCCGCCCGCCGTGCAGGCCGCGCTGTCCTTCAACAACGCGATGGCCTCGATGATGGACTTCCTCTTCAGCGGCGTCCTCGTGAAGTTCCCGACGCTCAAACTGGCGTACTCCGAGGGCCAGATGGGCTGGATCCCGTACGCCCTGGAGCGCGCCGACGATGTATGGGAGGAGCACCGCGCCTGGGGCGGCGTCCGCGACCTGATCCCCGAGCCCCCGTCGACGTACTACTACCGCCAGATGTTCTGCTGCTTCTTCCGCGACAAGCACGGGGTCGCCTCGCTGGACGTGGTGGGACGGGACAACGCCACGTTCGAGACGGACTATCCGCACGTCGACTCGACCTTCCCCAACACCAGGGAAGTCGCCCTCGACCACGTCAAGGGACTCGACGACGAGACGATCCACAAGCTGATGCGGGGCAACGCGATCCGCATGCTGGGCCTGGACCTGGACAAGTAGGCGGGTCGGCGTGGATCTCACGTACACGGAGGAAGAGGAGGACTTCCGGGCACGGCTGCGCGCTTGGCTCGCCCGGACGCTCCCCGAACTGCCGCCGCGCCCCGACCCGCTGGACTGGCCGGGGCGCCGCGCCTACGACATGGGGTGGCAGCGCAGGCTGTACGACGCCGGATACGCGGGCCTGCACTGGCCCGAGGACGCGGGCGGCCAGGGGGCGACACCGACGCAGCACCTGATCTTCCTTGAGGAGACGGAGAAGGCGGGCGCTCCCTACGTAGGCGCGAATTTCGTGGGTCTGCTGCACGCGGGACCGACCATCGCCTCCGAAGGGACGCCGGAGCAGCGGGCGCGCTGGCTGCCGCCCGTCCTGCGCGGCGACGAGGTGTGGTGCCAGGGCTTCAGCGAGCCGGACGCCGGATCGGACCTCGCGTCGCTGCGCACGCGCGCGTGGCGGGACGGCGACGACTACGTGGTGAGCGGGTCCAAGATCTGGACCTCGCACGCGGAGGTCGCCGACTGGTGCGAACTCCTTGTGCGTACGACACCGGTGAGCGAGGAGGTCCCGAAGCACCGGGGCATCTCCTGGCTCGCGATGCCGATGGACGCCCCGGGGATCACGGTCCGGCCGCTGCGTACGCTCGCGGGCTCCACGGAGTTCGCCGAGATGTTCCTCGACGAGGTGCGGGTGCCGGTCGGCAACCGGGTCGGCGCGGAGAACGACGGCTGGCGCGTGACGATGGTGACGCTCTCCTACGAGCGCGGGACGGCCTTCGTGGGGGAGGTCGTCGCCTGCCGCCGCGTCCTCGGCGAGCTGGCCCGTGAGGCGCGGAAGAACGGGCGCTGGGACGACGCGGTGCTGCGGCGCCGGCTGGGGAGGCTGAGCGCGGAGTTCTCGGCGCTGTGGCGCCTCACCCAGTGGAACGTGAGCGAGTCGCAGCGGTCGGGGGGAGTGCCGGGGGTCGGCGGGTCCGTCTTCAAGCTGCGGTACTCGCATGCGCGGCAGGAGCTGTACGAGGCCGCGGGGGAGGTGCTCGGGGCGGGCTCCCTGGACCTGGGCCACGAGTGGACCCTGGACCGGCTCTCGTCCCTCTCCTACACGATCGCCGCCGGGACCTCGCAGATCCAGCAGAACATCGTGGCCGAGCGGATACTCGGCCTGCCGAAGGGCCGGTGAGGGTGCGTATGGATTTCCAACTCACTGAGGATCAGGTCGCGTTGCGGGGTGGGGTGCGGGATCTTCTTGAGGGGCGGTTTGCCCTGCGGGCGGCGGTGGACTCCGGCGGTGGCCTTGACCGGGGTCTGTGGCGGGAGCTGGGGACTGCCGGGTTCTTCTCGCTGATGCTTCCCGAGGCGGAGGGAGGGGTCGGTCTTGGACTTCCGGAGGCCGCGCTTGTCTTCGAGGAGGCGGGGCGGGTGTTGCTGCCCGGGCCGGCGGTCAGCTCCTTCCTTGCGGCGGGGGAGGTGCCGGGTGCCGCCTCGGGGGAGGTTGTGGTGACCGGGGTCTTCGGGGCGCTGGTCCCATGGCTGGACGAGGCCGATGTTGTTCTCGGGGACGTGGAAGGTGCTGTTCCGTTGCGGTCCGTTGATCCCCTTACGCCGCTTCATCGCATACCCGGCAGTGGGGGCTTCGCCCACCCTTCCCCAAACTCTCGGCTTCGCTCGAGCAGGGGAGGCCCCACTCGCCCTGC
Organism: Streptomyces sp. NPDC050658; assembly: GCF_044457025.1. Lineage (NCBI taxonomy): Bacteria > Bacillati > Actinomycetota > Actinomycetes > Kitasatosporales > Streptomycetaceae > Streptomyces > Streptomyces sp. NPDC050658. The sequence goes on along the minus strand of NZ_JBITGM010000011.1, from coordinate 84,965 downwards.
GGGACGCCTGCCCGAAGCAACGTTGCTCGTAGCTGCCGAGCAGGTCGGGTCCGCCGGCCACACCCTTGAGATGGCCGTCCGTTATGCCAGAGAACGTACCCAATTCGGGCAGCCCATCGGCGGGTTCCAAGCCGTGAAGCACCTGTGCGCGCAGATGCTCGTGCGGGTCGAGCTCGCCCGCGGTGCCGTGTATGCCGCCGCCGTCACCGGTGACGTACTGGAGATCGCGGGGGCCAAGCTGCTCGCCGACGATGCCGCCGTGTGCAACGCCCGGGACTGTCTGCAGGTGTACGGCGGGATGGGGTTCACCTGGGAGGCGGACGTGCATCTGCATCTCAAGCGGGCCTGGGTGCGGGCCGAGCTGGGGCCGTCGGCGGCGAGTGCGGAGGAGGAACTGGCGGCGGCACTGTGACGCTGTGCAGTCAGTGGGGCGCGGTGTGTTGGTGTGAAACGGTGTGGCCACAGTGCGGAGAGTGATCGACTTGTGGAGTCCCCCAGGTGGGGGGAGGCTACAGAGCGTCGATATCGGGTTGTGTCCTAGGCGTGACTCGTCACGGCATGGAGTCGGGCTTCCGCTCCGGTACCTTGTGTGGGATGCGAATGGTTCTGAGGCCGAGCCATCCCGGTGTTGCCCCTGAGGCGGCTCCGGACCCGGCGATGCTTGGACTTCGCAGCGCAGGAAGGCGCATCGCGCCCGCCTGTTCGACCCCCGGCGGCGCGCGTCGCACAGTATGCCGCACGCGTACTCCTTCGCGCTGGAATATGCCCGAAGCGCTTGTTGGGGTGACTGAACGTCAACCATGCTGTCTCTCAAGGGGATCACGTTCCGTGACCCTGTGGAGTCGCGAGGCGATGTGTCCGCCGGTTCGGATGGTGTGAGCGGTGCAGGTGCTTCAAGTTCAGCTGGAGGTCAGGCCCGACCCTGCGGAGGTGGGGAGGGCCCGCAGGTGGGCGCGTTCGCGGCTCGCCGGTTCTGGGATAGGAGTCGATGAGCCGCTGGCCGAGACGCTGATCCTGCTGATCTCGGAGCTGGTCACCAACGCCGTTGTGCACACCGGCTGTCCGGCCGTCCTGCGCATGGTGCTCCCCGACGCCCCGGACGTCGCCGAAGAGGCCGCCGGGCAGGTGTCGGGAACGGTCAGGGTCGAGGTCGCCGACGCCAGCGCCCGCCCGCCGCGGCCACGGCACGCGGAGGGCGACGAGACCAACGGCCGCGGCCTCGAACTCGTCGACGGCCTCGCCGACCGCTGGGGCTGGCAGACCGAGGGCGCGGGCAAGAGCATCTGGTGCGAGGTGGACCGGTGCGACCAGGGGGTCGCGGCGGTGACGTTCGACGGGACGTCCTACGACGAGGCGACCTGTGTCGGGACGTCCTACGACGACGTGGCGTTCGAGGCCGTCTGAGCTTCCGGGTTCCGGGTCGCCGGGCCGGGCCGGGCTTTCCCTGCGGACCCGTCGCCCCCATCGACCCCATGTCGCGCGGACTGCGCCCCTGACGCCCGTTCCGGGCTCCCTTATGCGCCGTCGCGTGCCACGATGCGCGGCCGTGCGCGTCCGGTGCAAATCCGGCATAATTCATTAATCACCGGACGGGTGTTGACGTACCGTGTCCGATTGATCACGCTTGTGTGCAGCGATTCGCCGCGAGGGGACGCCGAGGGACGGTGGTGTGTGTGGCCCGGACCTCGGCGAGATGTGGGTCGCCATTCGGCGTCAGTCCCTTCGGGGCCGATAGTGACAGGGCTTGTGCGCCGGAGCCGGATGGCGGCGCGTGCGGCAACGCGCTCGGGGCGGGAGCCGGGGCGCCGCCATCCGACGCTCACAGCACGGCCACCGGCGCCACGGGTGTGCCCGTGCCGCCGACGAACGGCTCGGGCATCGCGGAGAGCAGGAAGCTGTAGCGGGAATCTTCTGCACAGGCTGTGGACAACTTTTCCAGGTCCCAGTTCTGGCCCTGCAGCATCCCCATCTCGACCAGGTCGAGCGCGTGCACGGGCAGCCACAGGTTCTCGATCTCCGGCGGGAAGATCTCGAAGGTGAGGGTGTCGTTGGCGACCGCCGCGACGTCGCGCGCGTGGAACCACTCCGGGGTGCGGACGGACAGGCCCGGCGACGGATAGCCGTACGCGTGCTTGTCGCCCGCCAGATAGGTCTGGATCTGCCCGGTGCGGACGAGGACGATGTCGCCGGCGCGGACCGTGACGCCCCCGAACTCCGCCGCCTCGGCCAGGTCTTCGGGCGTGACCGCGTGGTCGCCGGGCAGCCGGTCGACGCCTTTCGCGCGGGCGACGTCGAGCAGGACGCCGCGCGAGACGACGTACGGAACCTTCTCGATGCCGCTGAACTGCGCTCCGGTGTGCGGCGCGATGGTGTGCGCGGGGCGGCCGTTGTAGATCTTCCCGGAGTGCGAGGCGTGCGTGAGGGCGTCCCAGTGGGTGGCCGTCTGCAGGCCCATCGTGACGACGTCGTCGCTGGTCGCGACCGTGCCGGGGCCGAACAGCTCCTGATTGACCTGCACCATCGCGTGCAGCGGGTTGACCCGGCCGCGGATCATGCCGGTCTGTACGCCGTCCTCCTTGAGCTGCAGCGCGAGGGGGATCCGGCGGCCGGTGCGGACGGTGGCGGCGGCCTCGCGGACGACCTCGTCGGTGATCAGGTTGAGGGTGCCGATCTCGTCGTCCGAGCCCCAACGGCCCCAGTTGTTCACGCGTTTGGCTATGTCGTGGAACTCCGCTGGCAGGGCGGAGGGTGCCGCGCCTGAGTCTGACATGAGTCCTCCCCGGGGCTTGTCTTCCGGTATCTGACGGGTCATAGAATCTAACGGTCCGTCAGAAACCGCGGGAAGGGGCCGGACGTGGGGAACTTCTTGGCAGGCAAGGTGGTGGCCGTGACCGGCGCCGGGCGCGGCATCGGCAGGGCCGTCGCGCTCGCCGCCGCGGCCGAGGGCGCGAGGGTCGTCGTGAACGACTACGGCGTCTCGATGGAGGGCGGTGAGCCGACCAGCGAGGTGGCCGACGCCGTGGTCAAGGAGATCCAGGCCGCGGGCGGCGAAGCCGTCGCCGTCGCCGACGACATCTCGACCATGGCGGGCGGTCAGCGGATCGTCGACATCGCGCTCGCCGAGTACGGGCGGATCGACGGGGTCGTGTGCGTGGCCGGGATCCTGCGCGAGCGGATGCTCTTCAACATGTCCGAGGAGGAGTGGGATCCGGTCGTCGCCACGCACCTGAAGGGGACGTTCACCGTCTTCCGTGCCGCATCGGCGGTCATGCGCAAGCAGGGCACGGGCACGCTGATCGGCTTCACCAGCGGCAACCACCAGGGGTCCGTCGCACAGGCCAACTACAGCGCGGCCAAGGGCGGGATCATCTCGCTGGTGCGCAGTGCGGCGCTCGGGCTCAACAAGTACGGGGTGACCGCCAACGCCGTTGCCCCCGTGGCCCGTACGCGGATGTCGGCGAACGTGCCGATGGAGCTGAAGGAGATCGGGGAGCCGGAGGACGTGGCGGCGCTCGTCACCTATCTGCTGAGCGACCGTGCGCGCGAGGAGAAGATCACCGGGCAGGTCTATACGGTCGCGGGGCCGAAGATCGCGGTGTGGGCACAGCCGCGGGAGCTGCGGGCCGGGTATGTCGAGGGCGGCTGGACGCCCGAGAAGATCGCGGACTTCCTGCCGGGGACGGTGGGGGTCGATCCCATGCCGATGCTGGCGCAGTTGGAGTCCATGGCGAAGGCGGCGGCGGCCAAGGAGCGGCCGAACGCGCGGCCGGGGGGTCGGCCGGGCGCGTAGGCGGGCCAGGGGCGTGGACTGCTGTGGGGTCTACGGCGGCTCCGACGGAATTCAGCGGAACATCATCGCCGAGCGGATGCTCGGTCTGCCGAGGGAGGCTCGATGAGGGGTGTCGTGTTCGACGGGCGCAAGGCCGATGTCGTCGACGACCTGGAGATACGCGATCCGGGGCCGGGGGAGGTGCTGGTCGCGATCTCGGCGGCGGGGCTCTGCCACAGCGACCTCTCGGTGATCGACGGGACGATTCCGTTTCCGGCGCCGGTGGTGCTCGGGCATGAGGGCGCGGGGGTGGTGGAGGCGGTGGGCCCAGGGGTGACGCATGTTGCCGCCGGGGATCATGTGGCGCTCTCCACCATCGCCAGTTGCGGCGCCTGCGCGGAGTGCAACCGGGGGCGGCCGACGATGTGCCGGCGGGCCATCGGGCGGCCGGAGCAGCCGTTCTCTTCGGGCGGGAAGCCGGTGTACCAGTTCGCGGCGAACTCCGCCTTCGCGGAACGGACCGTCGTCAAGGCCGTGCAGGCGGTGAAGATCCCCGAGGAGATCCCGCTGACGTCGGCGGCGCTGATCGGGTGCGGGGTGGTCACCGGGGTCGGTGCCGTGCTGAACCGCGCCAAGGTGGACCGCGGGGACAGTGTCGTCGTGATCGGGACCGGCGGGATCGGGCTCAACGTCCTTCAGGGGGCGCGGATCGCGGGGGCGACGAAGATCGTCGCGGTGGACGCGAATCCGGCGAAGGAGGCGGTGGCGCGGCAGTTCGGGGCCACGCACTTCCTGCCCTCGGTGGAGGGCGTACGGGAGATCCTGCCGGATGGGGCGGACCATGCCTTCGAGTGTGTCGGCCGGGTCGAGCTGATCCGGTCCGCGATCGATCTCCTGGACCGGCACGGGCAGGCGATCCTGCTCGGCGTCCCGGCGGCTGCCGCCGAGGCGTCGTTCGTCGTCTCCTCCCTGTTCCTGGACAAGTCGATCCTCGGCTGCCGCTACGGCTCGGCGCGACCGCAGCGGGACTTCGCGCTGTACGCGGAGCTGTACCGGGAGGGGCGCCTGCTCCTTGACGAGCTGGTGACGGAGACGTACCCGGTGGAGGACTTCGACAAGGCGGTGGAGGACGCGGAGGCGGGCAGGGTTGCGCGGGGGGTGTTGGTGTTCTGAGGCCCCTTGCTCGCGTCCGCCCGGCCGCCGGGTAATTCGGGGGCGGTCGCAGCCCCGGGCGCCTAGGTTCGGGGGATGAGTTATCGGGAGGTGGCCAGTCGGGCGGTGGCCGCGTGGGGGGTCGTGGCCGTCGGCGCCCGGATGCCGGTGGCCATGGCGCCGTTGGCCCTTGTCTTTCTGGTGCGGGAGCGGCCGGGCGGCTACAGCCTCGGGGCGATGCTGGCGGCGGCGTACGTGGTCGGCGAGATCGTCGGGGCGCCGCTGCTGGGGATGCGGATGCGGGCCGAGCGGGCCCGGCCGCAGCTCGCGGTGGGGCTCGCGGTCGGCGCGCTCGCCTTCGGCGCGTTGGGCGTGCTCCCGGACGCGCCCGCCCTCGTCCTCGCCCCGATCGCCTTCCTCGCCGGTGCCGCCCCCGCCGCCGCGCCCGGCGGCCTCCGCGCCCTGCTCACCAGCCTCGTGCCCGAACGGGCCGTACCCCAGGCGATGTCCGCGGAGTCCATCCTCACGTTCAGCGTGTGGGCCGTCTCCCCCGCCGCCGTCACGGGACTCGCGCTCGGCGTCGCGCCGCAGCTCCCCCTGGTACTCGCCGCCGTACTGATGGCCTCCTCAGTGGCGGGGCTGTGGATGCTGCCCGTGGGATGGAGCTCCGACGAGGGCGACCGGGGCGGTGAGTCCATGGTGCGGATCATGGTCCGGGCCTGGCCGGTCTATGTGACGGGTGCGGCCAGTCTCTCGCTGCTCGCGCTGGCCGAACTGGTGCTGCCCGCGCTCCTGGAGCAGCGCGGGATCGCCGTGGGGTGGGCCGGGCTGCTGCTCGCCGGGCTTGCGATCGGGTCGGCCGTCGGGTCGCTGGTGTACGGGCTGCGCAGCTGGCCGGGGCGGCTGCGTACCCAGAGCATGGTGTTGATGTTCAGCGTGTCCGGGTGCGTCGTGCTGGTCGCTCTGGCGCCCAGCGCCGGGCTCATCGGGGGGTGCCTCGTCGTCGCCGGGGTGTTGCAGGCCGGGGCCATGCTCACCCGGAATCTGACCCTGCGCGAGGTCCTGCCGCCGAGCGCCCTCGCCGCCGGGTACTCGGTGATGTACGCGGCCGTCGGCGCCGGATACGCCGCCAGTGGCTCACTCGCCGGCGCGCTCCTCGGGGTCGTCGCGCCGTCGACCGCGATCCTCGCCGGTGTCGGTCTCACCCTCGTACTGACGGTGATCGGCGTGCTCGGCGAGGTGAAGCCGTCACCGGGCGCCGAGGCGGACGTCCCGGAAGGTGCGCCGGTACGCGGTGGGGGTGACTCCGAGAGCCGCCTGTAGGTGCTGCCGCATCGACTGCGGCGTCCCGAAGCCGGCCTCGCGGGCCACCTGGTCGACCGAGAGATCGCTCGACTCGAGCAGATGGCGTGCCCGTTCCACCCGTTGCTGGGCCAGCCACTGGCCCGGACTGATGCCGACCTCCTCGCGGAAGCGGCGCGTGAAGGTGCGTACGGACATGGATTCCTGGTCCGCCATGTCGCGCAGCTGGATGGGGGCGTGGAGGTGGGCGAGCGCCCAGCCGCGTGCCGTTGTCGTCGTCGCCAACTGGGGCTCGGGGACCGGGCGTTGGATGTACTGTGCCTGGCCGCCGTCCCGGTGCGGCGGCACCACCGTGCGGCGCGCCACCTCGTTGGCCACCGCCGAGCCGTGGTCTGCGCGTACGACATGGAGGCAGAGGTCGACGCCGGCCGCGACGCCCGCCGAGGTGAGGACGTCGCCGTCGTCGATGAACAGGACGTCCGCGTCGACCGTGATCTGCGGGAAGAGCCGCTGGAAGTGCTCCGCCGACGCCCAGTGGGTGGTCGCCCGCCGGCCGTCGAGGTAGCCCGCCGCCGCGAGGACGTAGCCGCCGGTGCAGATGGAGACCAGGCGGGTGCCGGGCCTGATGTGGGACAGGGCCGCCGCGAGTGCGTCGGTGAGGCGGCCCTCCTCGTAGACCGGGCCCAGTTCGTACGAGGCCGGGACGACGACCGTGTCCGCCGTGGCGAGCACCTCGGGGCCGTTCTCGACGACGATCGCGAAGTCCGCGTCCGTGCGGACCGGACCCGGCGGACGGATCGAGGCGGTGACGACCTCGTAGAGGTGGGTGCCCTCGCTGTCGCGCGCCCGTCCGAAGATGCGTTGCGGGATGCCCAGCTCGAAGGGGATCACGCCGTCCAGGGCCAGGACGACGACCCGGTGCGGGCGGGTTCCGGCGGATCCGTCGGGTGCGGTGGTCGCTGAGCCGGAGGGGGCGGTCGCTGAGGCCATGGCCCGATTCTAGCGAAGGCTGTCCCTCGGGCCACTCGATCCGGCCGGACGGTGGCCTGATGCTGATTGACGTGACCCAGACAGACCGCCTGAATGAGACTGCCTCGAAGAAGGCCGACCTGCATGAGGCCGACCTGAATGAAGCCGACCTGAATGAGGCCGATCCGGATCAGACTGCTCGGGATCGGGCCGCTCGGGATCGGGCCGCTCCGGATCGGGCGGCTCCGGATCAGGTGGTGGAGGCGCCCCGGCCCCGTCGGCCCCGTGGTCAGCGTCGGCGGCGGATCCACCGTGCCTGGTTCGTCGCCGCCGTCACCTTCGTGACGATCATCGGCGCCGCCGCCTTCCGCTCGCTTCCGGGGCTGCTCATCGACCCGCTGCACCAGGAGTTCGGCTGGTCGCGCGGCACGATCGGGCTCGCGGTCTCCATCAATCTCGCGCTGTACGGACTCACCGCGCCGTTCGCCGCCGCGCTGATGGACCGGTTCGGCATCCGCAGGGTCGTGGCGGTCGCGCTCGTCGTCATCGCGCTCGGGTCCGGCCTCACCGTGTGGATGCAGTCCGCCTGGCAGCTGCTGCTGTGCTGGGGGCTGCTCGTCGGTCTGGGGTCCGGGTCGATGGCGCTCGCCTTCGCCGCCACCGTCACCAACCGGTGGTTCACCACCCGCAAGGGGCTCGTCACCGGCATCCTCACTGCCGCCTCCGCCTCAGGGCAGCTGATCTTCCTGCCGCTGCTCTCCTGGCTCGTCGAGGCGCACCAGTGGCGGCCCGCCGCCGTGACGGTGGCGCTCGCCGCCCTCGCGGTGGTGCCGTTCGTGTGGCTGCTGCTGCGGGACCATCCGGCGGACGTGGGGCTGAAGCCGTACGGGTCCGAGGAGTTCGTCGAGAAGCCGCCGCCCGTCACGGGTGCCGCGCGGCGTGCGGTCACCGTGCTCTTCAAGGCCGCCCGCACCGGGCCCTTCTGGCTGCTCGCCGGGACCTTCGCGATCTGCGGCGCCTCGACGAACGGACTGATCCAGACGCACTTCGTGCCCGCCGCGCACGATCACGGCATGCCGATCACGGCCGCCGCCTCGCTGCTCGCGGTCATCGGCGTCTTCGACGTGGTCGGCACGATCGCCTCCGGCTGGTTCACCGACCGGTTCGACGCGCGACGGCTGCTCGCCGTGTACTACGCGCTGCGTGGTGTCTCGCTGCTCTTCCTGCCGCTGCTGCTCCAGGCGACCGTGCAGCCCCCGATGATCTTCTTCATCGTCTTCTACGGCCTTGACTGGGTGGCGACGGTGCCGCCGACCCTCGCGCTCTGCCGGGAGCAGTACGGGGACGACAGCGCGATCGTCTTCGGCTGGGTCCTCGCCTCGCACCAGGTGGGCGCGGCGGTCGTGGCCTTCGCGGGCGGTGTCGCGCGGGACAACTTCGGGTCGTACGACGTGGTGTGGGTGGCCTCGGGCGCGTTGTGCGCGGCGGCGGCGCTGATGGCGCTGGTGATCCGGCGGAGGGGCGCGGACGAGGCGACGCCGGCGGCTCCGGCCTAGGGGCCGGTTCGCCCGCCTGGCCTGCTTCGAGTGCTCAGGGGCGGGCGGCGAGCTGGGCCTCCAGGCCGGTGAGGGTCAGGCAGGGCTTCCCCGCCACGGTCCTGACCCGCGCCGGATCGACTTCACGGCCGGGCGCGGCAGTGTCGTCGTCGCCGTCTCCATCGGGCTGTGCCTGATGGTGCTCGCGGCGCTCGGCCTGTCCGGAAGCGGGACCGGCCGGCTCCTGTCGTGGATCGTCCAGTCGGTCGTCTTCGTGCTCGGGTGCCTGATCATGCCCAGCGAGGTGTTCCTCGTCCGGGGCATCAGGTCGGCCTTCGGCAAGGCCGATGATCCGGCGCTGCGGAGCATCGATGTCGCCGCCTTCGTCGATGCCGCGGTGCGCACCCAGCCCGCCTGGACCCGTCCGGTGATCGCCGTGCGGTTCGGGCTGGCGACGGTGGGTTCACTGCTGATCGTCGTCTTGCTGGCGGTGCCGTCGGCGAACTCCTACTTCGCCTGAGCCGATGGGTCGTTCATGCCGCTCATGCCGCTCACGCCGTCCGCGCCGTCCGCGCCGTTCGTACTGTTCGGCCGCTCACTGCGTGAAGCGGCCGAACCTGCCCCGGTGGAACAGCAGGGGATCGCCCCCGGACTCGCCCTCGTCGCTGGTCCCGAGGGCGTCCACCCTGCCGACCACGATCAGGTGGTCGCCGCCGGTGTGCACGGCCTGGATCGTGCAGTCGATCCAGGCCGGTACGCCGGCCAGCCGGGGCGAGCCCGTGACCGGCGCCGCCTCGTACGCCACCCCCGCGAACTTGTCGGCCCCGCTGACCGCGAAGCCGCGGCACAGCTCGCCCTGGTCCGCGCCCAGGACGTTCACGCAGAAGACGCCCGCGCGGGCGATGCGCGGCCATGTCGTCGACGTGCGCGCGACCATGAACGAGACGAGGGGCGGGTCGAGGGAGAGGGAGGAGAAGGACTGGCAGGCGAATCCGGCCGGGCCCGGTTCGCCTTCTTGCGCGGGTGCCGTGACAACGGTCACGCCGGTCGCGAAGTTCCCGAGCACGCGCCGGAATTCGCCCGGATCGAGGGGTGCCCGCTCGTCGTCGCCGACGGCCCGCAGCGCGGGGCGCGGCAGGGCCTCGACCGGGCCGGTGGTGGTCGGCGCTCCGACCGACCTGAGGTATCGGACGGCGGTGGCCGCCATCCCAGCGTGTCCCATCACACCAGCCATTGAAGCTGACGGACCGTCAGATGGGAAGGGTGCGGAGGGTGCCGCATCGGGGGTTCCGGGGGCCGCGTATCTTCACGCCATGAAGTGGGGGGACGTACGGGAATCCTGGGACCGGGCGAGCGTGACGGCCGCCGCGGCGGCGAGCGCCGGGCAGCTCCCCGTGGCGGCCGTGACCGCCTTCGTCCTCTCCCTGGACGACGACAGCTACGGAACGGGCTACGGCGGCGCCTTCGGCCTGGCCTGCATCGCCCTCTTCCTGCCGCTGCTGCTCCCGCTCCTCGGCCTGATCCACGCGTGCGTGCAGCCACTTGTGGGCCTCTCGCTCGGCCACGCGGCAGCCCGTGGGGTGCGGCGCGGCCCGGAGTGGGCCTGGATGCTGGGCGCGCAGCTGGTGCCGGGCGCGGGGTGGGGGCTCTTCTCGCTTGCCGTCGGCGGTCCCTTCGTAGAGGTCGCGCTGTGGGCGGCGGTGAGCGGTGTGCTGCCCTCGCTGGCCGTGGCGTACTGGCGCGGACGCGTGGCACGCACGCGTGGCGGCCAGCTGGCGCCGGTGCGGATGCGCAGGATCTGGGTCCGGTCGGGGCTCGCGTCGGCGGCCCTGTGCGTGGCACTCCTGGGTGCCGCCTTCCTGGGTACAGTGACGGGCCTCATCAAGGAGTACGAGCCTCCGCGGCTCAGCGCCGGGCAGCTGGCCGGGGAGTGGCGGGACGAGGACGACGGCGAGGTGGTGCTGCGGCTGCGGGCGGACGGCCGTGTCGACCTCGCCCTGGACGCCGACGACCCCGCGCGCTGCGAGAGCACCGGCAGGTGGACGCAGGACGTCGACTCGGACGACGGCCGCCCCGTCGTAGCCATAGAGACCGACGGCTGCGGGGGCAGGGAACTCTGGACGATCGGCGGCACGGAGGAGGACCCCGAGCTGTATGTGACGTCCGGGGACCCGGATGCTCCGGAGATCGAGATCCTGGTGAAGGGCTGAAGGGCTGAAGGGCTGAAGGGCTGAAGGGCTGAAGGGCTGACGGGCCGTACTCGCACGTGGCCTACGCCCGCGCTCGCCCCTACACCGCCTCCAGGACCCACCTCTGGGTGTTCGAGCCGGTCCACTCGACCAGGAGGATCTCCGGGGCCTCGTCGCCTCCCGGCAGGTCGAGCACGATGTCGGAGCGGGGGCTGCGGATGCGGACCGTGCCCTCGTCGACGTACTCGATGAGCCAGGACGTCGGGGTGTTGTGTGAGCCGAGGCGGGGCGGGAAGAGGCGGGACGCGCGCTGGCCCACGTAGGCCTCGCCGAGCGTGCTCTTGATCGTGCACTCGTTCTCGCCCGGCTCGGTCTCGCCGTCGCCGGCATAGGCGGCGACCTCCCACTGCTGGCTCGGCGCCTTGCTGGCGATGGCGCCGATCACCGGCACGTTCGGGCCGACGTCGGCGTCGACCAGCTCCATGTACAGACCGCTGGCGTCGTTCCGGAAGAGATGGACGCCCTGGGGCAGGCTGGTGGCCATGTGCCCTCCTAGGTCGGGTCGGCGGTCACCTTTGACCTCAACATAGGAGCCGTCACGGCGGCGTCAACGCCCTTCGTACGTCGGGGAACGCCGCTCGACGAAACTGGCCACGCCCTCGTTCGCGTCCGCCGTCGTCATGTTGATCTCCTGTGCCGCGGCCTCCGCGGCGAAGGCGGTCGCACGGTCCGACTCCAGGGCGGCGTTGACCAGTTGCTTGGTCATCGCGATGGCCCGCGTCGGCCCCGTGGCCAGGCGTTCCGCCCAGGCGCGGGCGGTCTTCTCCAGTTCGTCGGCGGGTACGACGCGATTGACCAGACCCATTCGTTCCGCGTCCGCGGCCGGCAGCGCGTCCCCGAAGAACATCAGCTCCTTCGCCCGCTGAGGCCCGACGAGACGGGGCAGGAGGTACGCCCCGCCGCCATCGGGAACCAGCCCGCGCCGCACGAACACCTCGATGAACTTGGCGGGTTCGGCGGCGATGACGAGGTCGCAGGCGAACGCGAGGTGCGCGCCGATGCCGGCCGCGGTCCCGTTCACGGCAGCGATCACCGGCTTCTCGCAGTCGAGGACGGCCGCGACGAGACGCTGCGCGCCGAGCCGGATGGTGCGGGCGACGTCACCGGGCACCCGCTCCCCGCCGCTCCGGGGCGCTCCCCGCAGGTCGGCGCCGGCGCAGAACCCCTTGCCGGTGGCGGTGAGGACGACGGCACGCACGGCGGGGTCGGCGGAGGCCTCGCCGAGCAGCGAGATCACGCGTTCCCGCTGGTCCCAGGTGACGGCGTTCATGGCGTCGGGCCGATTGAGAGTGATCCACGAGACGCCGTTGTCAGTGGCGTGCAGTACCAATGAGTCGAGGGGATCGGGAGAAGTGCCGGGAGAGGTGTCGGGAGAGGTGTCGGGGGAGGAAGTCATGGGGGTACGCAATCCGTTTCGTCGCCGGGTAATCGGGTGGGTGGACGGGAGAAGATCGCCGCGAGGCGGCGGCTTGAGGAACGACGGCTCACCGGCAGACGGCCAACGCGTCCAGCGCGACGGCCCCCTGCCCCCTGGGCAGCACCATCAGCGGATTGATGTCCAACTCCGCCAGCTCGTCCCCCAGTTCAAGCGCCATCCGCTGCACCCGCAGCACGACCTCGACCAGCGCGTCGACGTCGACCGGCGGCGCCCCCCGGACGCCGTCGAGCAGCGCACGCCCCCGCAGCTCGGAGAGCATCGCCGCGGCCTGGGACTCCCCGAAGGGCGGCACCCGCACGGCCACGTCCCGCAGAACCTCCACCAGCACACCCCCGAGCCCGACCGTCACCGTCGGCCCGAACAGCTCGTCCTGCGTCACGCCCACCACCATCTCGACGCCCCGCTCCACCATCTGGCAGACCAGGACGCCGTCCAGCGCGATGCCCTCGTAGCGGGCGATGTCGGTCAGCTCCCGATAGGCGTCCCGCACCTGGCTCGCGGAGGTCAACCCGACCTTCACCAGGCCCAGTTCGCTCTTGTGGGCAAGCCGCGCCCCGGACGCCTTCATCACCACGGGGTAGCCGACGAGCCCCGCGGCGCGCACCGCGGCCGCCGCGCTGGTCACCAACTGCTCGCGGGGCACGCGAATCCCGTACGCGCGCAGCAACTGCTTCGCCGCGTGCTCGCTCAGCTGCTGGCCCGACCGCATCAGGGCCTGCGCCTTGCGGAAGGAGGGCGAGGCCGTGCGGGGCGCGTCGGCGAAGGGGGAGCGGTAGCCGGACGTGAAGCGGTGGTGGTCCAGATAGGCGCGCACCGCCGTGATGCAGTTGGCGAAGGTGCGGAAGGTGGCGACGCGCGACGAGCCGAGCAGCGTCGTCCGGTAGGCCTCCTCCGTGCCCACGGGCGAGCCCCACACCACGCACACCAGCTTGTCGGTCTGCTCCGCCGCGTCCACCAGGTCCTGCGCGAGCTTGTCGCTCATGGGAGGAAAGGGCCCGGTGATGGGACAGATCAGCACCCCCACCTCCGGATCGTCCAGGATCGCGTCGATGATCTTCCGGCCGCGCCAGTCGCCGACGGGATGCCCGCCGTTGTCGACGGGGTTGGCGACGTTGAGATAGTCCGGAATCCACTGGTGCAGTTCGGCCTGCTTGGCCTCCGGGAGCGTGGGAAGCCGCAGCCCCGCCTCGGTGGCCAGGTCCGAGAAGTGCGCGCCCGTGCCGCCCGAGATCGAATAGACGACGACGCCGTCGGCCTGCGGAGCCCGCGCCCGCGCGAGGAGGGCGGAGGTGTCCTGCAGCTCGTCGAGCCCGTCCACGCGGATCACGCCGTACTGCCGCATCGCCGCGTCGACGACCGCGTCGGCCCCGGTGAGCTTGCCGGTATGTGAGGCGGCCATCTTGGCCCCGGTCTCGGTGCGCCCGACTTTCACGGCGACGACGGGCACGCCGTGCCGGGCGGCCCGGTCGGCGGCGAGCAGGAAGGAGCGGCCGTCCTTGAGGCCCTCGACGTAACAGGCGATGGCCCCGACCTCGGGCTGCTCGGCGAAGTAGGAGATGAAGTCGGCGGTCTCCAGGTCGGCCTCGTTGCCGGTGGGCGCCCAGTGGGAGAGCCGGATGCCGAGTTCCTGGAGGGTGAAGACGGGCCGGCCCTGGTGGCCGGACTGGGTGATGAGGGCGATCGCGGGGCCGTCCAGGTCGTCGCGGAACTTCTCGAAGGCGTTGAGGTTGGTGTTCGGCCCGAGCAGCCGGAGCCCGGAGCGCTCGACGGCGGCGGCGAGCCGGGCCTGGGCGGCGGCGCCCTCCTCCCCGGTCTCGGCGAATCCGGAGGCGAAGGCGACGGCGAACTTCACCTTGGACTCGGCGAGTTCCTCGATCACGGGCAGCGGATCGCTCACCAGGAGTACGGCCAAATCGACCTGTTCGGGCAGGTCGGCGACCGAAGGGAAGCAGCGTATGCCGAAGACGGACTGACGGGTGGGGTGCACCGGATGCAGCCGGGCACCGCCCCGCTCGGCCCAGGCGATGAGCTGGCGCGTGATGCCGGTGTTCGGCCGCCCCTCGGCGTCCGAGGCGCCGATGACGGCGACCGACTCGGGCCGGAAGAACCGGTCCAGGTCCGGTACGTCCACGTGCAGCGGGCGGCCGCTGACGTCCAGGTCGTCCGCCGTGGCGGCCTGCCCGTGGACAGCCGGTGCCGGTGCTTCGCCGCAGGCCACAACACGCGCGCGGCGGGGGTCGGTGGTGAAGGTGCCGTATGTCGATCCAAGCATCGGTCCGCCCCGCTCCCGTGTGACAGCAACTCAACTGACGCACAGTCAGATTACTGAACTGACGCTGTGTCAGGAAAGGGTTGGGGCGGCCCTTTAGAGGTACCCCGGTTCACACGGGTGCTATTCCGTCCCGGGGGTTTCGGCGGATTGGGGGTGGGTGGTATCGGCCATCGGGGCGCTGCCCCGCGGGGCTATCTCCTCGCCACCGCCTTCGCGATCTTCTCCGCGTCCATGGCCAGTTCTCGGAGCATGCCGCTGATGGGGTTGGTGAAGCCGGTGAAGTACAGGTCCGGTGCGAATCGGGAGGTCCGTGCGCCGTGGACGAGAGGGCGGCCCCGCTCGTCGAGTACGCCGAGCTCGCCGACGAGGGGTTCGAGCGCGCGGCGGTAGCCCGTCGCGGCGATGACCGCCTCGGGTTCGATGCGGGTGCCGTCGGCGAGGACGACCTTGCCGTCCTCGAAGGACTCGACGGCGGCGACCGGCTCGACCCGGCCCTTGCGCACGGCGTCGATCAGGCCGACGTCCTGCACCGGGATCGCGCCCTCGTTGACCCGCGAGTACAGGCCCGTGTCCGGCCGCGGCAGCCCCTGCTCGGCCAGGTCGGGCACGCTCACCTTGGCGAGCGGGCGCGCGATGCGGTCCACGACGGACACCGGCAGCCTGCGGCACAGGATGCCGGAGAGCTGCGCGGGCCAGCCCGCGGTGGAGCGGCGGACGATGTGCGGCACGGTGCGCACCGCGAGCCGGACGCGCGCGGCACCGCCCTCGACGAGGTCGACGGCGATCTCGGCGCCGGTGTTGCCGACGCCCACGACCAGGACGTCCTTGCCCGCGTAGGGGCCGGGTGCGCGGTAGGCGCTCGCGTGCAGGAACTCGCCGGTGTAGGTGTCGCGGCCGGGCCAGTCGGGGGTACGGGGGGTGTGGTTGTAGCCGGTGGCGACCACGACCGCGCTGCCGGTCAGCTGCCGGCCGCCGGTGGCGTGCAGCAGCCAGCCGTCGTCGCCGGGCGCCCGCTCCAGGCGGGTCACCTCGACGCCGGTGACGGTCTCCAGGCGGTGGAACTCGGCGTATTTCTCCAGGTAGCGGAGCACGTTGTCACGTGCCACCCAGCGTCCGAAGGCGCGCGGTATCGCGAGCCCCGGCAGTCCGGAGAGCCGGCGTGTGGTGTGCAGCCGGAGGCGGTCGTAGTGCCCGCGCCAGGAGGCGCCGACCCGGTCGGACTTCTCGAGCACGACCGCGCGGACGCCGCGGGCGCGCAGGGCGGCGGCCACCGAGAGTCCGCCGGGTCCGCCGCCGATGACGTACACGGGGCGGTCTTGGTGGGGCGCCAGTGGGGGAGTGGAGTCGGACATGGACCTGAGAGTAATCAGATGGTCACTAGATGGGGGACGGCCAAGCCCCAAACCGGTTGCGAATTGATCACGGGTGTACGGGTCGGGTGCACATCTTGCGCATGGCACTCCCATGCGCTGAACTGACGTACCGTCAGAAACGTATCCGGAGAGACGGACCCGGAAGCGCATCCCCGTCCGGAGTGGAGAGGCACGGCATGGACACGATCTGGCTCACCGGCGCCGAATGGCTGGCCGTGCTCCGTATAGGCCTCGGCCTGTGGTGGCTGGAGAGCTGGCGGCACAAGGACAAGAAGGGCTGGTTCGAGCGCGGCACGGGCATCGCCTGGGCGGCGGACGTCGCGTCGAAGCACAAGTGGAACGCGGTCCGCAGCGGCTTCGACACGGTCGTCAAGCCCCGCCCCAAGACGATGGCGTACATCGTCGTCTACGCCGAACTCGCCCTGGGCCTCGGCCTGATCGTCGGCTTCCTCACCCCGATCGCCCTGGTCGGCGGCCTGCTCCTGAACCTCCTCTATCTCGTCCTCATGATCCACGACTGGGCCGAGCAGGGGCAGAACGCGATGATGGCGCTGATCTCGCTCGTGGCCCTCTTCGCCATGTCCTGGCAGTCGTGGTCCATCGACAACGCGATCGGACTGTTCTGATGACACTCCCGGCGAGCACGGACCCCCGCTTCGACCTCCCCGAGCCCGACGCCTTCACCCGCCCCTACTGGGACGCGGCCGCCGACGGCCGCCTCCTGATCCGCCGCTGCGGGCCGTGCGGCAAGGCGCACCACTATCCGCGCGAGTTCTGCCCCCACTGCTGGAGCGAGGACGTCACCTGGGAGCCGGCGAGCGGCCGGGCCACCCTCTACACCTGGTCGGTGGTGCACCGGAACGACCTGCCGCCGTTCGGCACCCGCGTCCCGTACACCGCCGCCGTCGTCGACCTCGCCGAGGGCCCGCGCATGATGACGGAGGTCGTCGACTGCCCGGCGGAGGAGCTGCGGATCGGGATGCGGCTCGAGGTCGCGTTCCGGGAGGCGGGGCAGTTCATGGTGCCGGTGTTCCGGAGCGTGGCGCAGGAATTCGACAGCGCGCCGTAGGAATTCGACAGCGCGGCGCAGAAGGACAGCGCGGCGCAGGAATTCGATTCCGTCTCCCGACCCTCGCGGGAGACCATGGCCCATGGACACGCATACACACCCGCCGCATCCGCCGCATCCGCCCGCCCGCTGGCAGTTGACCTCCGACCTGGACGAATTCCGCACCCGCGCCCAGGACTTCCTGCACTCCGCGCCCGCCGAGCACACCGCCCTGCTCACCGTCACCGACATGCTGCACACACGAGGGCTCCATCTGTACGGCGACGAGGACCCGCTCTTCGGCTTCCGCGCCGACGGTGACGGAACCGTCAGCGGCGCCTTCCTGTGGACCCCGCCGCACGTCGTCGCCCTGAGCCCGCTCGCCCCGCTCGCCGACGCCTCCGCGGCCGACGAACTGGCCGAGGCCCTCGCCGCCGCGGGACACCGTCCGGCCGGCGTCGGCGCCGAGGAGGCCACATCGGCCGCGTTCGCTCAGGCCTGGCAGCGTCGCACGGGGGCCGCCGCCACCGTCGCCGTCCGCCAGCGCCTGTACCGCCTGGGCACGCTCACCCCGCCCGAGCCCGCCCCGGAAGGCGCCGCACGCGTCGTCACGGCCGCCGACCGGGACCTCCTGGTGCGCTGGCACGGCGAGTTCCACGAGGCCGTCGGCGGCCACTCGGCGATGAGCGCGGAGGAGTGGGCCGACACCCGCATCGCGTACGGCGGCGTCACCCTCTGGGAAACCCCCGACGGCACCCCGGTGGCGATGGCCGGCAACACCCGCCGCGTCGCGGGACAGATCCGGGTCGCCCCCGTCTACACCCCCGCCGACCTGCGCGGACGCGGCTACGCGGGCGCGGTGACCGCCGCGGTGAGCCGGGCCGCGCTGACGGCGGGGGCGGACGAGGTGCTGCTCTTCACGGACCTCGCCAACCCCACGAGCAACGGTCTGTACCAGCGGATCGGTTACCGCCCGGTGCGGGACTTCATGCTGTACGACTTCAAGGGATAGCCCCGGGCCGACGAAGACGGCGCCGACGGCTCAGGGCCTCAGGACCTCAGGACCTCAGGACCTCAGGGCCAGAGCAGCTCCCTGGCCCAACTCCCGTCCTTCTCCCGGCGGTACAGCACCCGCACATGCCGCCGCCGCGCGTCGCCCTGGAAGAACTCGACCTCCTCCGGGTCGAGGACGTACAGCGTCCAGCTCGGCGCCGGCGCGTCCGGTTCGGCCTGCGCGCGCTGCCAGGCCGCCGCACTGGCGGCGACCAGATCCTCGTACGAAGGAAGCACCTCGCTCTGCCGCCCGACCAGCGCGGAGGCGAGCGCGCCCGGCGAACGGCGTGCGAGATCGGCGCGGCTCTCGGCGGGGCCCGCCGCCGTGACCCGGCCGCGCACCCGCACCTGGCGGCCCTGCGCGGGCCAGTAGAAGCCGAGCGCCGCCTCCGGACGGGCGGCGAGCTGGCGGCCCTTGGCGCTGCCCGCGTGCGAGGCGAAGTGCCAGCCGTCCGCGTCGGCGTCGTGCAGCATGATCGTCCGTACGTCGGGCCGTCCCGCGGCGTCGGCCGTGGCGAGGCTCATCGTGTGCGGCTCCACCTGCCCCGCCCGCGCGACCTCCACGAACCACTCCCAGAAGAGGGGGAGCGGTTCGGCGGGCGCGGCTTCCGGGGCGAAGGCGGGCAGTTCGGTGTCCCACACCTTGAGGGTGCGCAGGAGAGAGCGGCCCTGGGACTCTGGGTTGTCGGTCATCCGGCGAATGTAGGTGAACGCGGGCGCCCGGTGAGGTCTAGGTGGTGTTCGTGAGGGCGCCGGTCGTACCGAGGTCCTTCCAGACCCCCTCCTCCTGCCGTTCGATCCAGACGGGCCCGCGGCTGTCACCGGGCCGCCCCCGCAGGTCGAAGGGCCCGTCGAGGCCCGCCACCCGCGCCTCCAGCAGGGCGGCCCAGAACGTCTCGCGGGGCAGGGACATCGGGTCGTCCGACTGCTCGGAACCGTCGGACGTCACGGCCTCCAGCGCCTCGGCGACGGCGGTGGCGGCCTGGTGGAGCTCCAGGGCGCCCGGCAGATGGGAGAGGTCCAGGTCCGTGATCCGGTCGCACCAGTCGGCGTTCGGCTTCGCGCAGTCGGAGCGGCGTACTTCGGCGGAGAGGTAGCGGTAGCGCAGGGTGCCGGGCGGCGGATCGGGCATGAACTCGGCGTCGGTCAGCGGGCCGCAGGTGCCCCATGCCGTGTCGGGGCGGGTGATGACGGTGCCCCTGAAGCCCTTGTCCGCCAGCTCCTTGGCGTAGTCGGCGGCGTCGTTCGGCCGAACGTTCAGGAAGACGGCATCGGGGCGGTGCTTCAGGAGCTGCCCCTTGAGGCGGGTCGCGTCGTAGTCGACGACGAGATCGGCGGCGCGGCTGCCCTGGCCGCCGACGTTCACCGTCTCGGACATGACGCGCGAGGTGGTGCGGAGATCGTGGTTCTCGCCCTCGTCGCTGTTGCTGTCCGCGCCCAGCTCCGGATCCTCCAGGACGAGCAACCTCCGCCTGTCCAGGGCGTCGTAGAGATACCGGCCCACTTCCTCTGCCCGCTGCTCCGGGCTGGGGGCGAGGCCGACCTGGCGGTACGACGCGTCGGAATCGGCCCCGGCCCACTCGCAGGTGCTGACCGCCGGGATGTCCGGATGCACGGCGAGGGTCAGACCGTCGGTTTCTCCGATGACCGCGATGAGGCCGGGGTACTCGTCGACCAGGTCATCCAGTACGTCGTTGCTGTCGCTGTCCCGGTCCATCTCGACCCCGACGACCTTGACCGGCAGGGGGTAGCGTCCGCCGCCGCGCACGAGACGGTCCACGAGGTGGACGGCGGAGTCGTTGGCGGTGCTGCCTCCGTCGTCCCTGTAGGCGACGGCGACGACGAACTCGTCCGGACGGCTGCCCTCGGAGCGGGGACTGCCGGAGGAGCCGGAACTCGCGTCGTCGCCGGAGAAGTTCGCGGAGAGGCCCAGTGCTCCGAGGACGACTACGACTCCGAGGCCGACGAGGCTGCTTAGAGGGCGGTGGGGGCGGTGGGGACGGTGGGGGCGGAGTGCTGGGCGGCGTGGTTTGGGTGGGGTGACGCTTTTGGGCTTGGGCTTGGGCTTGGGCTTGGGCTTGGGCTTGGGCTTGGGTTTGAGGGCGGGGCGAGGTTGCGAGGGGTCCGGCTTGGGCTTGGGCTGGGGTGACGGCGGGAGCGGCGTTGGCGTCGGTGGGGCGGAGGGAGTGTTCCGGAGAGCTGTGATCCGCTCGGCGACGGCCTTCGCGTCCGGTGGCCGGTCCGCCGGGTCCTTGGCCATCAGGTCGAGGACGAGGCGCTCCACGTCGGCGGACAGCTCGGCCCGTGCGCGCGAGGGGCGCAGGGGGTCGTCGTGCAGGTGGTTGTACATGACGCCCGCCGCCGGTCCGGTGAACGGCGTTCGCCCGACGAGGAGTTCGTACAGGACGCACCCGAGTGCGTACAGGTCGATGCGTCCGTCGCCCCGCTCCTGCCGGAACTGTTCCGGTGCCATGTAGAGCACGCTGCCGATCGGCATGCGTCCGGTGCCGGTGAGCCGTGACGCGGCTTCCGCGCCCGCGAGGAAGGTGGCGATGCCGAAGTCGAGGATCTGTACGACGCCGTCGTCACGGAGCATGAGGTTCGCGGGCTTGATGTCACGGTGCACGACGCCGGCGCGGTGCGCGGTGGTGAGTCCCGCGCAGATCTGCACGGCCCAGTCGAGGGCGCGGTCCACCGGTATCCGCCCCTGCTCGCGCAGGGCCCGCTCCAGGGTCCGCCCGCCGACCAACTCCATGACCAGGTACGGGGTTTCATCGACCGCCCCGTGATCGAAGACCGTCACGATGTGCGGGCTGCTGAGCCGGGCCGCGGCGCGGGCCTCGCGCCGGAAGCGGGCCAGGAGTTCGGCGCGGTCGGCGGCGTCGATGTCGGCCGGGGGTGCGAAGACCTTGACGGCCACCTCCCGCCCCAGGCTCTCGTCCAGGGCACGCCAGACCTCGCCCATGCCTCCGGCGGCTATGGGGTCCAGCAGTCGGTACCGCCGGTTCAGCAGGGTGCCCCGCATGCGAGGGAGCGTAGCTGTGGAGCGGGGGGCTCAGTACCCTGCGGCTACGAGTGCGTGAAGCCTTCTTGTGCGCTTCTGTCCGCGGGTGCGTCGTGGCTGGTCGCGCAGTTCCCAGCGCCCCTGCGGGGCGCTGTCACCGCCCCAGCACCACCGTCCCCGACGAACAGAACCAACCCCCCGTCCCCGAAGCCACCGCCAGCTCCGGCAGCGTGCCGTCCCGGCGGAGGACCTGACGCCCCTCACCCGCCTCGCCTCGCAGCTGACGTACCGCCTCCACCAGGAGGAACAGGCCGCGCATTCCGGGGTGTTGGGCGGAGAGGCCGCCGCCGTCCGTGTTGGTGGGGAGGTCGCCGTCGCGGAGCAGGCGGCCCTTCTCCACGAAGGAACCCCCTTCCCCCTTCTCGCAGAAGCCGAGGTCCTCCAGCGTCACCAGCGTCATATAGGTGAACGCGTCGTAGATCTGCGCGAGGTCCACGTCGGCCGGCGAGACCCCCGCCCGCTCGAACGCCAGCCGCCCGCTCACCGCCGCCGGCGAGACGGTGAAGTCGTCCCACTCGGACATCGTCGTGTGGGAGACGTGCTCGCCCGCGCCGAGCACCCACACCGGCGCGGACGCGCAGTCGGCCACGTACTCCTCCGCGGCGAGCAGCACCGCGCAGCCGCCGTCGGAACGTATGCAGCAGTGCAGCTTGGTGAAGGGGTCCGCGATCATCGGGCCGCTCAGCACCTCGTCCACCGTGATCGGGTCCCGGAACATCGCGTCCGGGTTCGTCGCCGCGTTCGCCCGCGCCTGTACCGCCACCGAGGCGAGCTGCTCCAGCGTCGTGCCGTACTCGTGCATGTGGCGGCGCGCGGCCATCGCGTACTTGGAGATCAGGGAATGCCCGTACGGCACCTCGAACTGCAGCGGGCCCCGCGCGCCGAACGACAGGTTCGACGTACGCCGCCGCGCCTTGATGTCCGCGCGGGCGGTCGACCCGTAGACGAGGAGCACCGCGTTCGCCCGCCCGGCGGCTATCGCCTCCGCCGCGTGTGCGGCCATGACCTCCCAGGTGGAGCCGCCGACGGAAGTGGAGTCCACCCAGCGGGGTTTGAGCCCGAGGTACTCGGCGACCTCGACGGGCGCCAGCGTGCCGAGGCCCGCGGACGCCATGCCGTCGATGACGTCGCGGCCGAGCCCGGAGTCGGCGAGCGCGCGGCGGGCGGCCTGGGCGTGCAGGGCGTAGGGCGTGGCCTCGTCGACCCGCCCGCAGTCGGAGAGGGCGACACCGACGACGGCGACCTTGCGCCCGGTGTTCTTTCGCCCGGTGCTCTTGCGTCCGGTGCTCTTGCGTTCAGCGCTCTTACCGGTGGAAGCGGCGACAGTTGCGGCAGCGTCAGCAGGCATGAATCTGACGGTACATCAGATTCGCCACTTCGGACGGTCCGGACGGATCCCGCGTCCCCGCTCTGTGCATATCACCCCCACCGTCCTAACATGACGGCCCGTCAGATCGGAGTCCGGCCCGCACCGGACCCCGGGGAGGAGCCTGCCGATGGACGCCGCCTTCAGTGCGGAGCAGGACGAGATGCGCCGCACCCTTCGCGAAGTGATCACCAAACGCTGCGGTCCCGACGAGGTCAGGGCCGCGGTCCGCACTCCGGCCGGCCATGACTCCGCGCTCTGGTCCGCCCTCGCGGAACAGCTGGGACTGCCGGGCCTCGCCCTTCCCGACGCGTACGGCGGAGTCGGCTGCACCACCGCGGAACTCGCTCTTGGCTGCGAGGAATTGGGCCGGGCGCTCGCGCCCACCCCGCTCCTCGCCACCGCCGTCCTCGCCGCCCCGCTGCTCCTCGCTCTCGGTACCGACGAGCAGCGCGCCGAGCATCTGCCCGGCATCGCGGCGGGCGAGCGGACCGCCGCGTTCGCCGTCCCCGGCAGCGGACTCGCCACGGCCCTCGGTCTGGTCGGCGACAACTCCGGGGACTGGTCGGGTGGCGGTCGCGCCGGCGGCGTACAGGCGCGGTTCTCCGAAGGGGCGTGGCGGCTGTACGGGCAGGCCGAGCAGGTGCTCGACGGGCACAGCGCGGGTCTGCTTGTCGTGGCCGCGCACGCGGGCGGCTTCGCCCGCTCCCGCACGCTTCTCTTCCTCGTACGGGAAGGCGCGGACGGCATGGTGCGGGCGCGGCAGACCGCGCTCGACGAGACCCGGACCCAGGCGCGCGTCGAACTGCGCGATGTGGAGGCCGAGTTGCTGGGGACCGACGAGGCCGATGTGCCGGGCGCGCTCGCGGCCGTGGGGGACGTCGCGGCCACCGTCGTCGCCGCCGAGGCGGTCGGCGCCGCGGACCGGGTCCTGGAGCGGACCGTCGAATACGTACAGGAGCGCGAGCAGTTCGGGCGGGCGATCGGCTCCTTCCAGGCGGTCAAGCACCGCCTCGCGGGTGTCTATGTGCAGGTGCAGGCGGCGCGTTCGGCGGCGTACTACGCGGCGTGGGCGTCCGGCGCGGAGGCGGCCGGGTTCGGCGGACAGGGCGCCGAACGGGCGGGCGGGCTCGCGCTCGCGCAGGGCCTGGAGGCGCTGCGGACCGCCGCCTCGGAGGCGGTGCAGCTGCACGGCGGCATCGGCTTCACGTGGGAGCAAGAGGCGCAGCTGTACTTCAAGCGGGCGTCCAGCGACGAGCTGCTCTTCGGCCCCGCGCACCGGCTGCGGGCACGGGCGGCCGAACGGGCGGGCCTCTTCGAGGGCGGCGAGGTCATGGGCGAACCCCGCCTCGGAGAGGCCGTCTGATGCCCCCCGGCCTGCGCCTGATCCAGAAGGTGTCGTCCACCCGGACCTTCGCGAAGCTCGCGCCGCACTTCATCCCGGCGATGGACCGCACGGTGCACCGCCTCACCAAGGGCAAGGTGCTGCTCAGCGCGAAGATGCTGCCCGGCGTCGTCCTCACGGCACGCGGCGCGAAGAGCGGAGTGCCCAGGCGTACGCCGCTGGCCTGCATGCCCGAGAAGGACTCCGGCGGCTGGATCCTGATCGGCTCCAACTTCGGACGTCCCGGACACCCCGCGTGGACGGCCAATCTGCTGGCCAACCCGGACGCGGACGTCAGCTGGCAGGGCCGGGACATCCCGGTGCGGGCAAGGCTGTTGGAGGGGGAGGAGCGGGCGGCGGCATGGCAGGCGGTGCTGGCCTTCTGGCCGCCGTACGCCACGTACCAATCGCGGGTGACCCGGGAGATACGCCTGTTCCGCCTGGAGGAACGGGACTGAAGGTGCCGAGTGCCGAGGCGCGGGTACCACAGCGGCGGATCACTCGGGTGATCCGCCGCTGTGGTTGACAGGAAAAGGGACGGGAGCCCCGCAGGGGCTACTTCGCCGGCTTCTTGCCCGTCACACCCAAGTGCACCAACAGCGCCAGATTCGGCTTGAGTTCGGCCTGCTTGACGCCCCACGTCTGGAAGCCCCGCTGGTGCGAGGCGACCGCGGCGAGCATCGCGACGATGGAGCCCGCCATCGCGGCGGGGCTGACGTCCTTGTCGACCTTGCCCTTGGCCTGGAGCTCCTTCACGGTGTCCGTAAGGGAGTTGTTGACCGAGTTCAGGATCTTCATGCGGATCTTGTAGAAGCGCTTGTCGCCCTCGGCGGCGCCCAGATCGACGACCCGGAGGATCGCGTCGTTCCTGCGCCAGAAGTCGAGGAAGCCGTCGACCAGCTCCTGTGAGGTCTGCCAGCCCGCCTTGCCGACCCAGGAGCGGCCGTCGAGGAGCTTGGTCAACTCCGCCCCCTCGGTGGCCATTTGTTCCGCGATCTCCAGGACGGCGCCCTCGACGTCCGGGAAGTACTGGTAGAAGGTCGCGGGTGAAGTCCCCGCCTTCCGGGCGACGTCGATGACTTTGACGTCCCGGTAGGGCGAGGAGCTGAGCATCTCGCTGAGGCAGTCGAGCAGCTTCTGACGCGTCGCCTGACCGCGCCGACCGGCCACGCGGCCGTCGACGGTACGTACCTGTCCTGTCATGCCGTCAGCTTACCGAGGGGTGATCGGAGCGCGATTCGGCCGAGTGCAAATGGGGTTGCGGGCGGTATTGAGGGCGCTTCGCGCGCGGTGCCGGCACCCTTTCGGACTTTCGGGGCGCCGTCTCCGCGCCCCCACCCCGGAGACGGTTTCAAGCCGCCCTCATATCGATCACATATTCGAATCGAACGTCTCTGACGCATCCCCTTCTCCTTCCGACTCTTCTCACGTCTCCTTTGTCCCGAGACACCCCGATCCCGCCCCGGGTTCGCAACCGTCGCCCCGGACAGGAAGAATCAGGGTGCGTGCCGCCGTAGCGGCTCGGTGGTGAGACGCTGCACGGGGCCGCTCGATACGGTGCCCGCGTACGGGGAGGTGGCAGGGCAAGTGGTGGATCAGCTGACGCAGCACGATCCGAGGCGGATCGGCCCGTTCGAGGTGCTCGGCCGGCTCGGGGCCGGAGGCATGGGCCTTGTCTACCTCGCGCGCTCCGCGTCGGGTCGACGTGTGGCGATCAAGACGGTCAGGACCGAGCTCGCCGAGGACCAGCTGTTCCGTGTCCGCTTCACGCGCGAGGTCGAGGCCGCACGGGCGGTGTCCGGTTTCTATACGGCCGCTGTCGTGGACGCCGATCCGCGCGCGGCCGTGCCGTGGCTCGCGACGGCGTACGTGCCCGCGCCCTCCCTCGAAGAAATAGTGAATGAGCACGGGCCGCTGCCCACCCAGGCCGTGCGCTGGCTCGCGGCGGGCGTCGCCGAGGCCCTGGAGTCCATCCACGGTGCCGGTCTGGTCCACCGCGACCTCAAGCCGTCGAACGTACTCGTCGTCGAGGACGGCCCCCGCGTCATCGACTTCGGCATCGCGTCCGGCGTCTCCAACACCCGCCTGACCATGACGAACGTGGCCGTGGGCACCCCCGCGTACATGTCGCCCGAGCAGGCGAAGGACTCCCGCAGCGTGACCGGCGCGAGCGATGTCTTCTCGCTCGGTTCGATGCTCGTCTTCGCCGCGACCGGCCACGCGCCCTTCCATGGCGCGAACCCCGTCGAGACCGTCTTCATGCTGCTCCGGGAAGGCCCTGACCTGGAGGGACTCCCGGACGAGCTGCGTCCGCTGATCGAGACGTGCATGCAGATGGAGGCGGCCCTGCGGCCCAGCCCCGCCGACCTCCAGGCCCAGCTCGCCCCGCACCTCTTCGCCTCCGAGAGCGAGGACGGCGACAGCGGCACGGCCTCCGCGTGGCTGCCCGAGCGGGCCGTCGCCCTCATCGAGGCCCGCAGGGGCGGCCGCCCGCCCGCGCGGGTCCCGGCGTCCTCCTCCGGCAGGAGCGGCGGCCGGAGCGCCGCTGCCCCCGCCCCCGCCGCCTCCGTCGCGGCCCCGCAGCCGCCGCACGCGCCGCCCGTACCGCCGACCCAGCCGCCGCAGCTCGGCGGCGCGCCCGACGCGGGGCCGGTGCGGCTCGCCGGGGCGAAGGTGCCGATCGGTCCCGGCCCCCGCGTCGCCGACGCCCGTGCCGCCGCCGTGGCCGCGCCGCCCGCCGAGGCGGGGCTCGCCGCGTCCTGGTCGCGGTCCAAGGCCGCCGCGAACGGCGCCGACCCCGTGGTGCCCGCGCCGGCCGTCGCGCCGGACTCCGGTGCCGCCTGGCGGCCCTGGCGGTTCCGGATGTCCAACGACGTCTGGGGCACGCCCGCCGTCGCCGGGAACCTCGTCTACGTCACGTCCTTCGAGGTGCACGCGCTCGACGTGGGCACCGGCCGCCGCAGCTTCAAGACGCGGGACGTCGCCTGGTCCATGGCGGTCGCCGACGGA
The DNA here is from genome assembly GCF_044457025.1 of Streptomyces sp. NPDC050658. Classification (NCBI taxonomy): domain Bacteria; kingdom Bacillati; phylum Actinomycetota; class Actinomycetes; order Kitasatosporales; family Streptomycetaceae; genus Streptomyces; species Streptomyces sp. NPDC050658. The sequence continues at coordinate 57,982 of NZ_JBITGM010000011.1, read as the reverse complement.
CGTATCCACGCGTCCGACGGCCCCACCCTCTACGCGCTCGACGGCGCCGACGGCTCGGACCTGTGGCGCCTCCCCACCGACGCCTGGGTGTACTCCCTGCACGCCGACCGGGGCACCGTCGTCACCGGCACCCGCGGCGGCGGCGTACAGGCCTGGGAGGCCGCGAACGGCGAGAAGCTCTGGGAGATCACCGGGGCGCAGACCGACTTCGAGACCCCCGAGGCGGGCCCCGTCATCCACGACGGCACCGTCTACGTCTGGCAGAACGCCCGCCTGCGCGCCCTGGAGGCCCGCACCGGCGACGAGCGCTGGTCGTACCCGATCGGCGACGCGGCGTCCTGCGGCGGCGTACCGGTCCGGCTGACCCAGGCCGAGGACGGCTACGTATACGTGTCGGCCGGTACGCGCGTCCTGGCGATCGACGTCGCGGGCGGCCACGTCCGCTGGCACTTCGAGGCGCCCGCCGTCTTCCTCTGCCCGCCGGCGTTCGCGCCCGGCCCCGCGGTGACCGGCGGCGGCGTGTATCTGGCCGACTACCTCGGCACCGTGTACGCCCTCGACGCCACCGACGGCCGCGACCGCTGGCGCATCGCCACCGAGTCCCGCGCGTCGATCGAGCCGGTGCTCGTCGCCGACGGCCACGTCCACGTGGGCAGCGGCAAGGGCCTCTACACGCTGGACGCCGTGACCGGCACACCGAAGTGGCGCTTCCAGGCGGGCGGCGAGGTCGTCGGCACGCCCGTCGTCGCCGACCGGCGCATCCACTTCGGCTCGACCGACCACCTGCTGTACACGCTCAAGGCCGACGACGGCCGCCTCCGCTGGAAGCTCGCCACGGGGGGAGAGATCACCGGGGCGCCGGTCGTGCGGGACGGCGTCGTGTACGCGTGCAGCAAGGACCGCTGCGTGTACGCGCTGGACGCCGAGCGGGGAACGGGGACGGCCCGCTCCTGAGGAGGGGCCGCGCATGCCCTGAGACGGCCGTCGTACCAGGGTTGGAAGGGGCTAGACGGCGGCCGTCGCCAACACGGAGGGCGAAGGGGCGGGCCGAGGGCGGTGCGGACCGTGCCCGGGCACCTCTCACCTGCTCTCCACGACCGACGCTACGCCGACTGGCCCACCCCCGCCACGTGACGCACAAGCGGCACGCTGGTCCCATGACGCACCGGCTGGGCCCCCTCCGTCGGCGGATCCGCCCCCTACCTCGGCCTGCGCGCCCGCTGCGGCGCCTCCCGCGGCTGTACGTACGTCCAGCCCGCCGCCGACTATGCCGCCCTCGCGGTCGCCCCCGGCCTGCTCCAGGCGCGCGGCCGGATCCGCCGCGGCCGCGAAGGAGGCGATCGCCGGACTCGATCCGGTGAATGTGCGGGCCGGGGTGGACGCGGGCCAGGGCCTGCTGATCCCGTCCGGACGCCGCGCTGCGGCAGGATTACCGCGTACGGAAATCACCGCGTACGGAAATCACCGCGTACGGAAATCACCGCGTACGGAAATCACCGCGTTCGGAAGTCGGCTGTCCGGGAGGTGAAGAGTCCCGCCTGGCGTTCCGGCGGAAGATTGCCGAGGGCGATGAGGTGCGGGGCCTGGGCGAGGGCGTGCGCGCGGGCGGCCTCGCGCGCCGACCAGAGCGCGCGGACGGTACCCTGGACGGCCTCGGTCGGCTGGGCGGCGATGGCTTCGGCGGCCTGGGTGGCGGCGGCCAACAGGCCGTCCGCCGAAGCCAGTTCGGAGACGAGCCCGGTTTCGTACGCCCGTCGCGCCGAGAGGCGTTCCGCCGATCCCGTCAGGGACATCCGGGCGACCTCCCCGTACGGCATCCGCTGGGCCATGAGGATCGACTCGTAGGCGCTGACCATGCCGTACGTGGTGTGCGGATCGAAGAACGTCGCGTGCTCGGCCGCCACGACGAACTCCGCCTCGCCGAGCAGATAGAACGCCCCGCCGCAGGCCATCCCGTTGACGGCGGCGACGACCGGCTTCCAGAGGTCGTTGGCCTTGGGGCCGATGGTGAGGAGCGGATCGTCCATGGAATAGGGGGAGTTGGGCTGCCGAACGTCCGTGTCGCGGTCGATTCCGGTGCAGAAGGCCTTCTCCCCGGCGCCGGTGAGGACGATCGCCCGTACGGTGTCGTCGAAGCGGAACTCCCGCCAGGTGGCGCTGAGTTCGGCCGCCGTCTCGACGTCGATCGCGTTGTGCCGCTCAGGGCGGTCGAGGGTGACGACCGCGACGCCCGTCTCGTTGTCGGTCCTCGTCCGCAGGCTCACGGCCGCTCCAGGAGCCAGCGCGGCATCGCGATCCCGTTGACGTCGGTGAAGGCGATCTGGACCTTCGCGCCGATGCGGAGGCGCTCGGGGTCGACGGAGTCCAGCGGGGCGTCGGGGGAGGTGACGAGATTGCCGACCAGGCGGATGCGGGGGGCGTCGGCCAGTTCGACGATGATCGCGTTGTACGGGGCGTGTTCCGCGTACGCGGGAAGCAGGGGCGGGTGCGGGCGGACGTAGGACCAGATGCGGCCGCGGCCGGACATCTTGCGCCACTCGCTGTCGAAGGACTGGCAGTGGGGGCAGCAGGGCCTGGGCGGGAACCGGAGCTCGTCGCAGGCGGTGCAGGCCTGTATGCGGAGTTCGCCTCGGGCGGCGTACTCCCAGAAGGGGGCGCCGTCTTCGTCGATGGTGGGGCTCAGCAGGGGCTCGGTCGTCGTCGGGTCTGCCATGTGAGGTCCTTTTGTGGGTGCGGGTCTGTTCGTGGCCGGTCGCGCGGTTCCCCGCGCCCCTACGGGGCGCGCAACAGGAGTGCCGACGTCGGCACTCCCTCCCCCGCCGTCACCAGACAAGTGGCCGCATCCGGGACCTGCGCCGTGCTGGTCCCCCGCAGTTGCTTCACGCCCTCGTTGATCAGGTTGAAGCCGTGGACGTAGGCCTCGCTGAGGCCGCCGCCGCCCGTGTTGATGGGGAGGCGGCCGCCGCTCTCCAGTGCGCCGCCCTCCGTGAAGGCGCCGCCCTCGCCGCGCCCGCAGAAGCCGTAGCCCTCCAGGGAGAGCGGGATGAGCGGGGTGAACGCGTCGTAGATCTGCGCCACGTCGACGTCCTGGGGCCCGAAGTCCGCCTGCTTCCACAGGTGTCGGGCGGCGGTCCAGGCGGGCCCGGTCAGCGGGTCGTCGTTCCAGTAGTTGACCATCCCGTGGTGCTGCGCGGGCAGACCCTGGGCGGCCGAATGGACGTACACGGGCTTCTGCCGGCAGTCCCGCGCCCGCTCGGCGGAGACGATGACGCACGCCAACGCACCATCCGTCTCAAGGCAGTTGTCGAAGAGGCAGAGCGGTTCGCTGATCCAGCGCGAGGACATGTACATCTCGCGGGTCAGGGGGCGTTCGTACATCATCGCGGCGGGATTCTGATTGGCCCGATTCCTGCACGCGAGGGCGACGTTGAAGAGGTGGTCGCGGGTCGCGCCGTACTCGTGCATGTAGCGGCGGGCGAGCATGCCGATCTCGTCGGCCGGGCGGAGCAGGCCGAAGGGGCGGGTCCACTGGCCGGGGGTGGGGAGCTGGACGGCGGTGTTCTTCCAGGGGCGCGGTCCGCTGCCGCGCTTGCGGGAGCGCCAGGCGATGCCGACGCTCGCCTGGCCGGTGGCGACGGCGGCGGCGAGATGGGCGACGGTGGCGCAGGAGCCGCCACCCCCGTAACCCACCTTGCTGAAGAAGGTGACGTCTCCGGCGCCGATGGCCTTGGCGACCTCGACCTCGTCGGTCTCCTCCATCGTGTACGAGGCGAACGCGTCGACCTCGGACGGTGCGATGCCCGCGTCGTCGAGCGCGGCGACGATGGCGCGGCACGCCAACGTCTTCTCGTCCTCGGGCAGTTGTTTCGCGAACGCGGTCTGTCCGATCCCGACTATCGCTGTAGCGTCTTTGAGTGAAGCCATGGGCACGGCACCTCCGCGAGTGGCGAGGCCCCAGGGCTTCGCCATACGTCGTCCCGACTGCTGACAGCGCGTCAGGCTACAGCTAATCTGACGGAGTGTCAGCTACCGAGTCAGCTACTGCGTCGGAGGGGCCTGCTATGCGCGGCGACCTGGAGTGGGGCAGCATCCCGGGACTGGTCCGGGCGGCGGCCGAGCGGTATGGGGAGCGCGAGGCGGTCGTCGAGGGCCGTACACGCCTGTCGTACGCGGAGCTGGGCCGGCGCGTGGAGCGGGCCGCGGCGGCGTGCGTCGCGAACGGCGTCAACTCCGGTGACAGAGTGGCGGTCTGGGCCCCCAACACCCTCGACTGGATCGTCTCCGCGCTGGGCGCGGTCTCCGCGGGCGCGGTCCTGGTCCCCCTGAACACCCGCTTCAAGGGCACGGAAGCGGCGTACGTCCTGGAGCGCAGCCGCGCGAAACTGCTCTTCGTGACGGGTACGTTCCTGGGTACGTCGTACGTGGCATCCCTGCGCCGCGCGACCGCCGAGGGCAGGGGGGAGGGCCCGCTGCCGGGCCTGCCGCACCTGGAACAGGTGGTGGTGCTCTCCGACGACGCCCCGGAGAACTTCCGTACGTGGAAGGACTTCCTGGCGAGCGGCGACGGCGTGGGCGCGAAGGAGGTAGAGGCACGCGCGGACGCGGTGGAAGGTGCACAGCCCTCGGACATCATCTACACCTCGGGCACGACGGGCCGCCCCAAGGGCGCGGTCATCACGCACGCGCAGACGCTGCGCTGCTACGACGTGTGGAGCGAGCTGGCGGGCCTGCGCGAAGGCGACCGCTACTTGATCGTCAACCCGTTCTTCCACACCTTCGGCTACAAGGCGGGCATCATCGCCTGCCTGATGCGGGGCGCGACGATGATCCCGCAGCCGGTCTTCAACGTGGACACGGTCCTGGCGAACGTGGCGGCGGAGAGGATTTCCGTACTCCCCGGCCCCCCGACCCTGCACCAGTCGCTCCTGGACCACCCGTCCCGCGACCAGCACGACTTGTCGGCCCTGCGCCTGGTGGTGACGGGCGCGGCGGTGGTCCCTCTCCAACTGGTCGAACGCCTCCGCAACGAACTCCACATCGCCACGGTCCTGACGGCGTACGGCCTGTCCGAGGCGAGCGGCATCGTCACGATGTGCCGCCAGGGCGACGCGGCGCGGGTCATCGCGACGACCTCGGGCCGCGCGATCCCCGACACGGAGGTACGTGTGGTGTCCCCCGCCGGGGAGTCGCTCTCGCCGGGCCACCCGGGCGAGGTCCTGGTCCGCGGCCACAACGTGATGCAGGGCTACTTCGAGGACCCGGCGGAGACGAAGAAGGCGATCACTCCGGAGGGCTGGCTGCGGACGGGCGACGTCGGCGTGCTGGACGAGGCGGGCAACCTCCGCATCACGGACCGCATCAAGGACATGTTCATCGTCGGCGGCTTCAACGCGTACCCCGCGGAGATAGAGCAACTCATAGGCGTGCACCCGCAGGTGGCGGACGTAGCGGTGATCGGCGTCCCGGACCCACGCCTGGGCGAGGTGGGCAAGGCGTACGTGGTGCGCCGCCCGGGCGCGGTCCTGACATCGGACGACCTGATCGCCTGGTCACGCCGAGAGATGGCCAATTACAAGGTGCCGAGGCAGGTCGAGTTCGTGACGGAGCTGCCGCGGAATGCGAGCGGGAAGGTGGTCAAGGGGGAGTTGCGGGGTGGGCGGGGGTAGTTGGTGGGGTCCTTGGTTGCCGGATATCCAGGTGACAGATATCAGATGACGATGTCTGTCATCCGCTACTCGTCAACAGCCGCCCGCTCGCCCGCGCTGCGTTCCACGCAGAACTCGTTCCCCTCGATGTCGACCAGCGTGACCCAGCCCCGCCCGTCGGGCTTCCGGTGGTCGCCCTCGAGCTTCGCGCCGAGCCCGATGAGCCGCTCGACCTCCTCGTCGCGGGTGCGTTCCTGCGGCTGCAGATCGACGTGCAGCCGGTTCTTGACGGTCTTGGTGTCGGGCACGGTGACGAACAGCAGGGTGATCCCCTCGGCCTCCACGAGGGCCTCCGGGTCCCCGGGGAAGTCCTCGTCGGAGAGCTTGCCGCCCAGCACTTCCGCCCAGAAAGTGCCCAGCCGGTAGGCGTCGGAACAGTCGAACGTGAGGTGGCGCACGAGTGTAGGCATGGGCGGCACTATCGGGGAGCCGGGGGCGGGCTGTCCAACGGGTTTTCGCCTCTCCGTCCGCCTGGGCGGGCCGGCGGGGTGATTTGCCGGGGTGGCAAAGATCCTCGCGGGTGACGGCGGCACGGGTCCAGGATCGCGGTGTACGGACGCACGTACGTACAGATGTACGTACGTGCAGATGCACGTACGTACGGACTGATCAGGGAGGAATCATGACGCACCCCACCCCGCAGCACCGACTGGTCGACGTCCCCGGCGGCCGCATCCACCTGGTCGAGCAGGGCGAGGGCCCGCTGGTGCTCCTGGTGCACGGGTTCCCCGAGTCCTGGTACTCCTGGCGCCACCAGCTTCCCGTGCTCGCCGAAGCGGGCTTCCGCGCGGTGGCCGTGGACGTACGCGGCTACGGGCGCTCGTCGAAGCCGCGCGAGGCGGCGGCCTACGGGATGCTCGCGCACGTGGCGGACAACGTCGGGGTGGTGCGTGCGCTGGGGGAGGAGACCGCGACCGTCGTGGGGCACGACTGGGGGTCGACGATCGCGGCGAACTCGGCGCTGCTGCGGCCGGACGTCTTCACGGCGGTGGGCCTGCTGAGCGTGCCGTACGCGCCGCGCGGCGGCTTCCGTCCGTCGGACGCGTTCGCGCGGGTCGGGAGTGCGGGGGAGTCCGGCGAGGAGTTCTACGTCTCGTACTTCCAGGAGCCGGGGCGGGCGGAGGCGGAGATCGAGGCGGATGTGCGGGGCTGGCTGGCGGGGTTCTTCGGGGCGCTGTCGGGGGACGCGATGCAGGGGCCGGCCCCCGGGACGAGCCCGTACTTCGTCCGGAGGGGCGGGCGTATGGCGGACGGCTTCCCGGCAGCGGAGAGCCCTCTGCCCGCCTGGCTGACGGAGACCGATCTCGACGTCTACGCCACCGAGTTCGAGCGTACGGGCCTGACCGGGGCGCTCAACCGCTACCGGAACATGGACCGCGACTGGGAGGACCTGGCGGCGTGGGACGGCGCCCCCATCCGCTGCCCGTCGCTCTTCATCGGCGGCGAGCACGACGCGTCGACGACCTGGCTGGCGGACGCGATCAAGGCGTACCCGGAGACGCTCCCGGGCCTGGTGGCCTCGCACATCCTGGAGGGGTGCGGGCACTGGGTGCAGCAGGAGCGGGCGGACGAGGTGAACGGGCTGTTGGCGGGGTGGCTGCGGCAGGTGTCGGGCTGAGGAGGCTTCGGGCTGAGGCCTCGGGGTGAGCCGTCAGTGGCCGATTGGCGGCTCCATGCAACCGGTCTCCGGGAACGCCCCGTTGGTCTTCACGCCGTAGTTGGTCGGCTGCACGAAGGCGGTGACGCAGGCGTGTCCGGGTACGTAGAGAGCGATCATGGCGCCTTCGGGCGTGACGTAGTCATCGCCTTCGTAACGCTGATACATGTCCTGCACATCGAGCTCGCCGCCGAGCAGCTTGCCCTTACTGGTCACCTCCCGCAGCTCGTACCCGAGCTTGCCGGTGAGCGCGGCGCGCACGCTCTCGGGGTCCCACTTCTTCTGCCGGTGCAACTGCTTGAGTACCGGCCCCATCCGGGCGGCCTCGGCCTTGGCGGCCTCCTCTCCGGCGGGCGTCATCTCGCCGGGGCGCCGGTAGGCGTTGTTGTCCCCGTTGTGGGGGGCGCCGTCCACGACTCCGGGTTCCACGTAGGGGGAGGGGCCGGGGGCTTTGGGGCTGGAGGAGCTGGTGGTGCTGGGGGAGCTGGGGGTGGGGGAGTCGCCTGCACGGAGCTGCCCGCAGCCGGTCAGGGCCAAGGCGGAGACGGCGGCAAGGAGGGGCGCGGCGACGGCGGCGACGGTGCCGCGTCTTCGGCGGATCAGGGTGGCGGAGCCACGACTGTCAGAGATCGTCATGCACCCGACTCTGCCACGACGGCCCCTGCGAGGATGGCCCGATGCCCAACCGGACTCCCCACCCCCGCATCAGCCACCGCGTCAGCCCTCACATCAGCCCCCGCATCCTCTATGTGACGGACCTCGCCTACGAGGCGAAGGGCCGCCGTTACGCGGACGAGGACATCTACCTCACCTCCCGCCTCCGCGAGGACTTCGACCTGGCCCTGTGCCACCCGCTGGACGCGGCGTCCCTGATGGAGACGGCGGCGTTCGACACCGTGGTGATCCGCAATAGCGGCCCGGTGCTGAACTACGCATCGGCGTACGAGGATTTCGTCGCCCGCGCACGGCAACGGGGCGCCCGCGTCTACAACCAGCTGACCGGCAGGGCGGACATGGCGGGCAAGCAGTACCTGCTCGACCTGACGGCCGCCGGCTACCCGGTGATCCCGACGATCGACGACCCCCGGGAGGTGGACCGCCTCCCCGCCGCACCGACGTACGCGGTGAAGCCGAAGCAGGGGGCGGACTCGATAGGCCTGGAGTTCGTGACGCGGGAGGGGTTGGCTGGGGCATTGGCGGGCGCATTGGCGGGGGCATCGCCCGGACCCGGTGCCGGGCTGCTGATCCAGCCGCGTATCGACTTCACGTACGAGGTCTCGTTCTACTTCATCGACCGCACCTTCCAGTACGCGCTCTACGCCCCCGACCCGGAAAGCCGCTGGCGCCTGGAGCGATACACCCCCACCCCACCGGACCTGGCCTTCGCGCAACGCTTCGTCGACTGGAACACGATCGACCACGGCATCCAACGCGTCGACGCCTGCCGCCGGGCATCGGACGGCGAGCTGCTCCTGGTCGAGCTGGAGGACCTGAACCCTTACCTGTCCCTGGAGTTGCTGGACGAGGGGACGCGGGACGAGTTCGTGACGAACATGAAGCGGTCGCTGCGGCTGCAGCTGGGCGATGTGACGTCCGGGGACTAACCGGGGTTATCCACAGGCAAATCCACGCTGCGGCGAAGTGCGGGAGCCTGGCGGGCATGGGGGATTTCGGGGAGTCATTCGGGGAATCACGGGCGTCCTTGCGCGAGCTGTCGGTCGGAGGCGTGCTGCTCAGCCGCTGGGCGCAGGAGGCGGGCTGGCCGCGGAACTCGGTGTTCCGGCAGCTGGCCAGGGAGGGCTGGACGCGGATCCCGGGCGGCGGCTGGGTGGAGCCGGGCCGGGCGGTGGACCTGCGGGCACGGCTCTGGGCGGGGCAGTTGGCGGTGCCGGGCCTGGTGGTGAGCCACCGGTCGGCGGCGGCGCTGTGGCGCATCGAAGTGCTGCGGGAGGAACTGGAGTTCACGGCACCGAAGACGGCCCGAAGCCGGGTGGGCGCCCGCGTCCACCGACTGCCGTTGCCTGCCGCCGAGGTCACGGTGGTGGGCCGCCTCGTGGTGACGACGGTGGCCCGTACGCTCGCGGACCTGCTGCGCGGCGGCCCCCGCGAGGAGGCGCTGGTGGCGGTCGACTCGGCGCTGTCCCGCCGCATCGTCGGGGGCGTCCGCAGGGGCCCGCTGATCACGGGCCCCGAGGCGCTGGCCGAGGTGCTGGAGGCTCCGTTCCCCGGCGCGGCGAGGGCACGCCGCTGGCTGACCCTGGCCGACCCGGCGTCGGGCTCACCGGCGGAGACGGTGGCGCGCCTCCGGATGCGTGACGCGGGCCTGCACCCGGAATCCCAGGCGGAGTTGCTGACCCCGGTTGGCCGCCTCCTGCGCCCGGACTTTCTCTTCCGGGCGGAGGGCGTGGTGGTGGAGATCGAGGGCTACGCCTACCACGGCAGCCGCGAGGCCCACCGCCGGGACCTCTCCCGCTTCAACGACTTGGCGTCCTGTCCCGAGGTGCGGCTGGTGCTGCGCTTCGGGGCGGAGGAGGTGTTCCGGGAGCCGGAACGGTTCGTGAGGCGGGTGCGGGCCGGGTTGGAAGGGGGTGGGCGGGCGGAAAATCCCAGAGGGTGAGTTGCTGACCTGCGGGAATGGGATGGGAGGGTGGGATTTTCAAACCATCGGCCCCGAACTACCCCTGAGCGGCGGCCGCTTCCCCGCGGAACTTCTCGACGAGGGCGGCGGGGGCCTTGTCCGGGGAGCCCGCGTCGTACGGGGGCTGGGGGTCGTACTCGATCATCAGCTGGACGGCCTGGGCGTGCTCGTCGCCCGCGATCTTTCCGGCGAGGGTGAGCCCCATGTCGATCCCGGCGGAGACGCCGGCGCCGGTGACGTACTTCCCGTCGAACACCACGCGCCGGCTGGTCGCGTCGACCCCGAACTCCTTGATCTGCTCCAGCGCCAGCCAGTGCGAGGTGGCGCGCCGCCCCTTCAGCAGGCCGGCGGCGGCGAGGATGAGGGAGCCGGTGCAGACGGAGGTCGTCCAGGTGGTGGTGGCGTCGACGCGACGCAGCCAGTCGAGCAGCGCCTGGTTCGTCAGCGGGGGCTCCGGGCTGCCGGGTACGACGACGATGTCCGGGCTGCTGACCTCGTCGAGGGACTTCGTGGCGACGAGGGAGAGGGAGCGGGTGTCGTCGAGGACGGGGCCGGCCTCTTCGGCGACGAAGACGACTTCGGCGTCGGGGAGGGAGGAGAGGGTCTGGAAGGGGCCGATGGCGTCGAGGACGGTGAAGTTGTCGTAGAGGAGGATGGCTATCTGCATGGGGGTCCCTTCCCGGAGCGGTGCCGCGTCGTCGTGACCTTTCGATTCTTCAGCGGCGCGTGGGCGTCGGCAATGACGAGTACCCCACCCTTTCTGCCATGGGTTCATGGCCGTGGGGGGCTACTGAAGGCTCCAGCGGTGCGGGCGGCGAGTTCGGGGAAGAGGGCTTCCACGTTCAGGGGGCGGGACGGGGTGGGGCGGGGGCTAGCTCGCGCCGGGTATGGGCGAAGTCCACCACTTGCCAGCCGTCCGCCAGGGCCTCCGCGTCGTCCATGCCGGTGAAACCGGCGGCCTGCATGAGCTGGTGCAGCTGCCCCGTGGACCGGGTCGTCAACGATCCGCCTGAATTTCCCATGCCCCGAAAGCTAGCGGTGGCCACTGACAGCCCGATGGGGCGGTGCGGCCCCCCGGACATGCGTCGGCCGCGGTGGCTCCCCCTCCGCGCCACCGCGGCCGATCGGTCCCCCGTCGGGATGTGGGTCTTGGGTCAGTCCTTCGGCGGGGCGGGCGTGTGGCCCTCGCCCTGCGTGGTCACGGTGCCGTCCTTCGGCGGGGCGGGCGTGTGGCCCTCGCCCTGGGTGGTCACGGTGCCGTCCTTCGGCGGGGCGGGCGTGTGGCCCTCGCCCATGGTGGTGATGTCGCGGTCCTTGGCGGTCTCGCTCATGACAACTCCTAAGGAATTGACGGGGCTGGGTATTGGATACGCCCGTTCGGCAACTCCCCCGAGGATCGCCGAACGGGCGTTTGGGCCGCTCACCATATCCGTAGGGCCCGTGCGACCCGTCTGCCCCCCGACGCGACGGATCGACCCCATGAGAGTGGCAGCCGCTCATAAACGTTCGATGAACGCCCCTCTGAGGGCGTCAGACGGCAGCGGCCGGCTTGAGGAGATCCCGCACCTGGGCAGCCTCCGGCGCCCCGGCCGCGTCGTGGATCGTCAGGGCCTCGCGCCAGCACGCCTGTGCGCGGTCGACCTGCCCGATGCTGTGGAGAGCCCTGCCGAGGATCGTCAGCACATTGGCGCGTATCCAGTCACCGCCGACGCAACCGGTGCTCAGGGCCTGCTCGGCATGCTGGGCGGCCAGTGCCGCGCGCCGGTCCGAGAAGTAGACCTCGGCGATGCGGTAGTGCGTTGTTCCCTGCCAGAGACGCTGGCGGTTCTCCTCGAAGATCCGCTGTGCGTCGTTCAGTTCGTCGAGCGCCTCGGAGTGCCGCCCCGCCTGGCTGAGGCCGAGTCCCAGCGTGTACTTGGCGTTGGCCAGGCGGAAGGTGACCCCGAGATCGCTGTATATGGCCATCCCCTGCCGGGCCAGGTCTATCGACTTGGTGGTGCGTCCCATGGCGAGGAGGGCCCGCGAGAGATTGCACAGGGCGCTCGCCTCGCTGTGGCGGTTGCCGTCGGCGCGGAACGCGTTGATCGCCTTGAGCAGGTGGGTCTCGCTGACTGCCGGCTGGTTGATGCAGTTGTTGACGATGCCCTGCTCGTTGAGTGCGTTGCCGTTGGTCCAGGGATCCCCGGACTCAAGGGCGAGTTCGGCTGCCTGCTCCAGCTCCCCGGCCGCGTCGTCGAACCGCCCGACCTTGTTGAACACCTGGGCGAGGGTGACCCGCGCCCGCCCCTCCGCGTGCGCGTCCTGCGCCGTGGCGGCGGCATCGCACGCCATGCGCGTCGCTGCCTCGTACCGATGCGAACTGGCACCGGACTCGGCAAGGTCCTTCGCCGCGAGCAGCAGGTCCACTCCGCGGCGCAGACCTGTGGGGCCCAGCGATTGCTGGACGCAGGCGAGGATGCAGGCGGCCTCCGTGTGCAGCCAGTCGAAGGCCTTGGCCCCGTCACTGAACTCCAGGCCGACCCGCTCGGTGACCTCGAGATGATCCGCGGTCCGGTCCCCGGGCCGCTCGATCGCATAGACCCGGGCCGCCGAGGCCAAGTAGAAGTCCAGCAGCCGGGACATCGCCGCATCCCGCTGGCTCGGCGGCTGTTCGTCCCGTTCCGCGCACGCACGCGCGTAGAGCCGGACCAGGTCGTGGTACCGGTAGCGGCCCGGCGCCGCCGACTCCATCAGGGACGTGTCCACGAGGGCCTCCAGGAGGTCCTCCGTTTCCTCCGGCGGGAGGTCGAGGACCGCTGAAGCCGCCGCCAGGGACAGGTCAGGGCCGTCCGCCAGGCCCAGGAGGCGGAACGCTCGCGCCTGGGCCGGCTCCAGCTGGCCGTAGCCCAGCTCGAACGTCGCCTTCACCGCAAGGTCGCCCGCCTGGAGTTCATCCAGGCGGCGGCGCTCGTCCGCCAGCTTGGCGGCCAGCGTCGAGACCGTCCAGGTGCGGCGGGCCGCCAGGCGGGACGCCGCGATACGGATCGCCAGCGGGAGGAAGCCGCAGGCCGCCACCACGTCCAACGCCGCCTTGCGCTCCGACTGGACCCGCTCCTCGCCGACGATGCGGGTGAAGAGGAGCAGCGCCTCCTCCGGCGACATCACGTCCAGGTCCACCAGGTGCGCGCCCGCCAGATCCACCATCCGGATACGGCTCGTCACCAGCGCCGCGCAGCCCTCCATGCCCGGCAGCAGTGGTCTGACCTGGGCGGCGTCCCGCGCGTTGTCCAGGACGACGAGGACTCTGCGGCCGTCGAGCACCGAGCGGTACAGCGCCGCCCGTTCCTCCAGGGAATCCGGTATCGCCGAGTCCGCCGTGCCGAGGGCCCGCAGGAACGCGCCGAGGACCGTCTCCGGGTCCGCCGCCCGCGATCCCGCGCCCTGGAGGTCGACGTACAGCTGCCCGTCGGGGAAGTGGGATCGGGTCACGTGCGCCACGTGTACCGCCAGCGTCGTCTTCCCGACACCACCGATGCCCGCCAGCGCCGAGACCGCCATCACGCGGCCCTCCGCCGCGGAGAGGATCTCGCTCAGCTCGGCGACGAATGACGCGCGGCCCGTGAAGTCCGGGACCGTCGCCGGGAGCTGCGCCGGGCGCACCACCGCCGCCGCCGGCTCCGGAGCCGCCGCCGACGGTTCCGCGAGGGCCGGGTCCGCCTGGAGGATCCGCTGCTGCAGCTCCTTCAGACCGGGGCGCGGGTCCACGCCCAGTTCGTCCGCGAGGAGCCGCCGGGTGTCCGCGTACACGGCCAGCGCTTCCGCCTGGCGGCCGCTGCGGTACAGGGCCAGCATCAGCAGCTCGCGCAGGCGCTCCCGCAGGGGATGCGCGGCCGTCAGCGCCGTCAGTTCCGAGACCGACTCCGCGTGGCAGCCGACCTCCAGGTCCATGTCCAGGCGGGATTCGAGGAGTTGGAGCTGCCACTCCTCCAGGCGGGCGCGCTGGGTTTCGGCGTACGGACCCGGGATGTTCGCCAGGGGCTCGCCGTCCCACAGGCTCAGCGCCTTGTTCACCAGCGTCCGCGCCTGGCACAGGTCGCCCACGCCCCGCGCCTTCTCCGCCTCCGCCCACAGGTCCTCGGCGAGCGTGAGGTCCAGCGCGCCGTCCGCCACGACGACCGCGTACCCGCCGGCCTCGCTGACCAGCACACCCGGCGGCAGCACCTTCCGCAGCCGGGAGGCGTAGGTACGGACGGCCGCCAGGGCCTGGGACGGGGACTCCTCGCCCCAGACCGCGTCGATCAGCTCCGAGGCCGTTGCCGTGCGGCCCTCGCGCATGAGGAGCGCCGCGAGGAGTGCGCGCTGCTGGGGCGAGCCCATGGACAGTGGCTCGGCGCCGAGCCACGCGCGTACTGGCCCGAGCACGCTGAACCGCGACGTCCGTTCGACCTCGGGGGTGCTCCCCGTGGCCGGACGCCGCTGCTCCGGTACTCGCGGTACACCGTCCATCGCTCCCCCTGCCACCCTTCGCGCCCGGCCGTCGCCGGGCCTGGTCGTGCTTCGCGGGTCTGCCCTACCCGCGATTGTTGCTCGCTTATCCGTTCATGGAGCTCGCCCATGGGTCTCGTGCGTGGATCTCGACCACTCGTGCGCAGATCTCGTCCACGCGCGCATGGATGTCGACCATGTTCTTGCTCCCCGCCAGTTTGCCTTGTTCATGGCGGATACGTCAGCCGTGCGAGACGGCTCTCACAGGGTCCACCCACTCCGGGCCGGGGATTCATCGGCGTACAAGTAGCTGACAGATAGCTGACGGGTCGTCAGATCGGCGCTACCGTTGACCGCATGGACACCACTGAGACCTTGCCGACGTTCCCGAGGATCATCTCGGTGGACGACCACACCGTTGAACCCGCTCACGTCTGGCAGGACCGGCTTCCGGCGAAGTTCCGTGACAGCGGGCCGCGTGTCGTGCGCGCGCCTCTGAAGGAAATGACCTTTATGGGCGGGAAGTTCGCCCCGGTCATGGGGGCGAAGGGGGACGAGGGGCCGATCGGTGACTGGTGGGTCTACGAAGACCTGCACCGGCCGCTGACCCGTCTCGACACCGCCGTCGGGTACGACAGGGACGAGATCAAGCTCGAAGTCATCACGTACGAGCAGATGCGGCCCGGGTCGTTCAGCGTCCCGGATCGGCTCGCCGACATGGACGTCAATCACGTCCAGTCCGCCCTGTGTTTCCCCACGTTTCCCCGATTCTGCGGGCAGACATTCACCGAGGCCAAGGACCGCGAACTCGGGCTGCTCGGCGTACGGGCGTACAACGACTGGATGGTGGAGGAGTGGTGCGGCCCGGAGGCCAACGGCCGGCTGATCCCCCTCACCCTCATCCCGCTCTGGGACGCCGAACTCGCCGCGGCCGAGGTGCGCCGCAACGCCGCGCGCGGCGTCCGCGCGGTGGCCTTCTCCGAGATACCGCCGCATCTGGGACTTCCGTCCATCCACACCGACGAGTGGGATCCGTTCCTGCGGGCCTGCGACGAGACCGGCACCGTCATCGCCATGCATATCGGGTCGAGCAGCAAGATGCCGAGTACGTCGGCGGACGCGCCGCCCGCCGTGGGGTCGACCATCACCTTCGCCAACTGCTGCTTCTCGATGGTCGACTGGCTGATGAGCGGCAAGTTCGAGCGCTTCCCGAACCTCAAGATCATGTACGCGGAGGGGCAGATCGGCTGGATCCCGTACATCCTCGAGCGCGCGGACGTGGTGTGGGAGGAGAACCGGGGGTGGGGCGGCGTCGCCGACAAGGTGCACCGACCGCCGTCCGAACTGTTCGCCGAGCATGTCTACGGCTGCTTCTTCGATGACGCCTTCGGCCTGAAGAACCTGGACGCGATCGGCGTCGGCAACGTCTTGTACGAGACCGACTACCCCCACTCCGACTCGACCTGGCCCAAGTCCAGGGAGGTCGGCGAGCAGCAGATGGGACATCTGTCCCCGGACGTCGTCGACCGAATCGTGCGGGGCAACGCGATCGAACTCCTCGGACTCACGGCTGAGGGGTTGTGGGTGGCGGGGGCGTGACGCGGTAGCCGGCAGCGGTACAGGACAGCCCGGGCGCCTTGCGGGGGCCCGGGCTTTTCTCTTGCCCCACCCCTTGTCTGACGGTGCGTCAGCTACGACGATGTGTGCGTCACATCGAATGTGACGTTCCGTCAGATCAAGGGTCCCGCCGAGGGCCCAGGTCGAGGTTCGAGATGGGGTTCCCATGGCGCAGGGCTTTCCGCAAGGGCGACTCGTGTACGGGATGCAGCTCCCGATCCAGTCGCAGAGCGTCATCTACGCCGAGGCGTGGGAGGCCGATGCCGGTGTCGAGGATCTCGCCGAGATCGCCCGGGTTGCCGACCGCTCCGGTTTCGCGTACGTCGCCAGCTGCGACCACGTGGCCATTCCGCGGCGGCTCGCCGACTCCATGAGCACCGTCTGGTACGACCCCGTGGCCACCCTCGCCTTCCTCGCCGGGATCACCGAGAACGTACGGCTCATGAGTCATGTCGCCGTCGTCGGGCTGCGGCATCCGCTCGTCAGTGCCAAGCAGTACGCCACCCTCGACCGGCTCAGTGGCGGGCGTCTCGTGCTCGGGGTCGGGGCCGGGCACGTGCCCGAGGAGTTCGCCGCCGTGGGCGCCGACTTCGAGCGGCGGGGGCCCGTGCTCGACGAGACGATCGATGCCTTGAAGGCCGCCCTTGGGGCCGACGAATACCCCGAACACCACGGTGAGCGCTTCGACTTCAGCGGGCTCGGGCAGCAGCCCCGGCCCGTGCAGCCCCGCGTCCCCATCTGGGTCGGCGGTTCCTCGCCCGCCGCCGTGCGCAGGGCCGCCGAGCGGGCCGACGGGTGGCTGCCGCAGGGCGACCCGCGCGACAAGCTGCCCGCGCAGATCGCCCGGCTCAGGCGGCTGAGGGAAGAGGCGGGGGTGCGGGAGCCGATCACGGTCGGCGCCATCGCCGAGCCGCTGTACGTGGGGGAGCCCAGCTGGTCCGTGGGGCGGCGCACCCTCAGCGGGAAACCGGACGCCCTCGCCGAGTCGCTGCGGGCGTACGGGGCGATGGGCGTGCAGCAGATCCAGGTGCGGTTCCGGTCCCGGAGCCGCAGTGAACTGACCGATCAGATGGCGGCCTTCGCCGCCGAGGTCGCCCCGCATCTCAACTGAGACCGACTCCGCATCTCAACCGAAAGCTCGACCATCGACATACCGAGGAGACCGGCATGGGAAAGCTTGACGGGCGCGTCGTCATCGTCACCGGCGCGGCGCGCGGGCAGGGCGAGCAGGAGGCGCGGCTCTTCGCGGAGGAGGGGGCGAAGGTCGTCATCGGGGATGTGCTCGATGAGCAGGGGGAGGCGCTCGCCGCGGAGTTGGGTGAGGGCTCCGCGCGGTACGTGCATCTCGACGTCGGGCGTGAGGACGACTGGGAGGCGGCCGTCGGCGCCGCCAAGGACGCCTTCGGGAAGGTCGACGGGCTCGTCAGCAACGCCGGGATTCTTCGGTTCAACGAGCTCGTCAGTACCCCACTCGATGAGTTCCGGCAGATCATCCAGGTCAATCAGATCGGCTGCTTCCTCGGCATCCGTACCGTCGCCCCCGAGATCGCCGCCGCCGGCGGCGGCACCATCGTGAACACCGCCTCCTACACCGCGCTGACCGGCATGGCGTACGTCGGTGCGTACGCCGCGACCAAGCACGCCATCCTCGGGCTCACCCGCGTGGCGGCCATGGAGCTGGCCGACAGGAACATCCGCGTCAACGCCGTGTGCCCGGGGGCCGTCGACACCCCCATGACCAATCCCGCGCAGCTCGACCCCACCGCCGATCCGGCCGAGGCGCGGGAGGCCGTCGCCGAGCTCTACAAGAAGCTCGTCCCGCTGGGGCGGATCGGGAAGCCCGAAGAGGTGGCCGCCCTCGCCCTCTTCCTCACCGGCGGGGACTCGGCGTACATCACGGGGCAGCCGTTCGTGATCGACGGGGGATGGCTGGCGGGCGTCAGCATCGTCTGACGGTGCATCAGGTATTGACGGTCACGGCACCCGGTGGAACAGTCGGTCCCATCAAGATCTGACGGTGCGTCAGAAACATGTCGGAAGCGGCGTCAGAACCTCACGAGGACGGTGAACCTCCTTGGAATTCGGTCTCTTTGTACAGGGATACGTGCCCGCCAAGCGGGCCAAGGTCGACCCCGAAGCCGAGCACAAGGCGCTGATCGAGGAGACCGAGTACGTCATCCAGGCGGACAAGTCCGGCTTCAAGTACGCCTGGGCGTCCGAGCACCACTTCCTGGAGGAGTACTCCCACCTCTCCGCCAACGACGTCTTCCTCGGCTATCTCGCCCACGCCACCGAGCGCATCCACCTCGGCTCCGGCATCTTCAACCCGCTCGCCCCGGTGAACCACCCGGTGAAGGTCGCCGAGAAAGTCGCCATGCTCGACCATCTCTCGGAAGGGCGCTTCGAGTTCGGGTCCGGGCGGGGCGCCGGCTCGCACGAGATACTGGGGTTCATGCCGGGGATCACCGACATGAACCACACCAAGGAACTCTGGGAAGAGACCATCGCCGAGTTCCCCAAGATGTGGCTCCAGGACGAGTACGTCGGCTTCCAGGGCAAACACTGGTCGCTGCCGCCGAGGAAGGTGCTCCCCAAGCCGTACGGGAAGTCCCACCCGGCCATGTGGTACGCCGCCGGGTCCCCGTCCTCGTACGCGATGGCCGGAAAGAAGGGGCTCGGGGTCCTCGGCTTCAGCGTGCAGAAGGTCTCCGACATGGAGTGGGTCGTCGAGTCGTACAAGACGGCCGTGAAGGAGGCGCAGCCGGTCGGCGGGTTCGTCAACGACAACGTCATGGTGACGTCCACCGCGATCTGCGCGGAGACGCACAAGAAGGCCGTGGAGATCGCGGTGAGTGGGGGACTGAATTACCTGCAGTCGCTGCTCTTCCGCTACCACGACACCTTCCCGCGGCCCGAGGGCATCCCCGAGTGGCCCGAGCTGCTTCCCGAGTACAGCGAGGAGATCATCGAACTCCTCATCGCCGAGGAGCTGATGATCTGCGGCGACCCGGACGAGGTGCTGACGCAGTGCAAGCGGTGGGAGCAGGCGGGCGCCGATCAGCTGTCGTTCGGGCTGCCGATCGGGATCTCGCCCGAGGACACGAAGAACACGATCAAGCTGATCGGTGAGCATGTGATTCCGAAGATCGATACGGACCCTGTGCACCGGACCACCCGGTTCCGCCAGGCGGCCGGGGCCTGAGGCCGGTCCTTCAGCTGCCCCGGCTTCCACTCCCGGACGGAGGCCGGGGCAACCTCTTCGCCCTACGGGCGTGCCCTCAAGCGCCGGACGGGCTTGATATTTCCCGCCCAGCCACCCGTTCTGCCGGGCTGGTTCCGTACCGAGACCCATCGTCAAGGGGGACGACCTCGTCATGCTCGACCACCTCATCAAGGGCGCGACCGTAGTCGACGGAACCGGCGCCCCCGCCCGCCCCGCCGACGTAGGCATCCGGGACGGGCGCATAGCCGTCATCGCCGAACCCGGCACCGTCACCGAGCCGGCCACGACCAGCGAAGACGCCCGCGGCCGTGTCCTCGCGCCCGGATTCGTCGACCCGCACACGCACTACGACGCCCAGCTGTTCTGGGACCCGTATGCCACCCCCTCCCTGAACCACGGCGTGACCACCGTCGCCGGGGGCAACTGCGGCTTCACCCTTGCCCCGTTGAACCCGGAGCGGCCCGAGGACGCCGACTACACGCGGCGGATGATGTCCAAGGTCGAGGGCATGTCCCTGGTCGCGCTCGAAGAGGGCGCGCCCTGGTCGTGGAATTCCTTCGGCGAGTATCTCGACGCCCTGGAAGGGCGCGTCGCCGTGAACGCGGGCTTCATGGTGGGGCATTGCGCGCTGCGGCGGTACGTCATGGGCGCCGACGCCGTCGGCGGGCAGCCGACTCCCGAGCAGCTTGACGCCATGCTGCGGCTCTTCCACGACGCGATGGACGCCGGTGCCTGGGGGCTCTCCACCACCCAGTCGTCCACCCACTCCGACGGCGACGGGCAGCCCGTCGCCTCGCGGCACGCCGAGCCGGAGGAGCTGCTCGCGCTCAGCCGGGCCGTCGCCGAGCACGAGGGGACGCAGCTCGAGGCGATCGTCGCCGGGTGCCTCGACCAGTTCAGCGACGACGAGATCGACCTCTTCGTCGAGATGAGCGCCGCCGCCGGGCGGCCCCTCAACTGGAATGTCCTCACCATCGACTCAGCCGTCCCCGAACGCGTGCCGCGCCAGCTGATCCCCAGCGAGCGCGCCCGTAAGGCGGGCGGCCGGATCGTCGCGCTCACCATGCCGATCCTCACGCCGATGAACATGTCCCTGGGCACCTTCTGCGCGCTGAACCTGATCCCCGGATGGGGAGACGTGCTCGGCCTCCCCGTCCCCGAGCGCATCGCGAAGCTCCGCGACCCGGACGTCCGGGCGGAGATGCTGCGGCGCGCCGACAGCAAGGAGGCCGGGGTCTTCCGGCGGCTCGCGCACTTCGACCGGTACGTCATCGGGGACACGTACTCCAAGGAGAACGAGGGCCTCACGGGGCGCATCGTCGGCGACATCGCCGCCGAGCGCGGCCAGGAGCCCTTCGCCTGCCTCGTCGAGATCTGCGCCAACGACGAGCTGCGTACGGTCCTGTGGCCGATGCCCTCCGACAACGACCCCGACTCGTGGACCCTGCGCCAGGAGACCTGGCAGCACGAGGACGTCATGCTGGGCGGCTCCGACGCGGGCGCGCACCTGGACCGGATGTGCGGCGCCCCGTACACGACCCGGTTCATCGGGGACTGTCTGCGGGGCCGCAAGCTGGTCGGTCTGGAGGAGGCGGTGAAGATGCTGACCGACGATCCCGCCCAGCTCTTCGGGCTGCGGGACCGCGGGCGCGTCCAGGAGGGGTTCCACGCCGACCTCGTCCTCTTCGACCCCGAACGCATCGACGCCGGCAAGGCCACCCTCGTGCACGACCTGCCCGGCGACAGCCCCCGCCTCGACTCGAAGGCCATCGGCATCAACGCCGTCTGGGTCAACGGCGTCGAGGCGATCCGCGAGGACGTGGTGACCGGCGCGACGCCCGGCACCGTGCTGCGGTCCGGCCGTGACACGAGGACGGTGAGCACGAAGTGACCGATCCACGGGAGCAGAAGCTCTTCATCGGCGGGGAGTGGGTCGCGCCCGACGGCGGCCACTACGAGGTGATCAACCCGGCGACCGAGGGCGTCGTCGGCCTCGCCCCCGAGGCGAGCCGCGCCCAGGTGCACCAGGCGGCCGCCGCCGCGCGCGAGGCCTTCGCCACCTGGTCGCGGACGACGCCCGAGGAGCGGGCCGTGGTCCTGGACCGGGCGGCGGACATCATGCAGCGCGATATCGCGTCGTACGCCGAACTCGCCCAGGCCGAGACCGGCGCGACGACCGGGACGGCGCGCGGGATGCAGGTCGCGGTGTCGGTGGCGCGCTTCAAGCGGTACGCGAAGGGCGCCCTTGAGCCGACCGAATCGGCTCTCCCTCCGCAGATCAACGAGGCCGGACCGATGGGCAGGGCGGGCGTCGTGGGGGCGCTCGCCGTCCGTCAGCCGGTGGGCGTGGTCACCTGCATCACCTCGTACAACAATCCCTGGGCCAATCCCGCGGGCAAGGTCGCGCCCGCCCTGGCCATGGGGAACACGGTGGTGGTGAAGCCCGCGCCGCAGGATCCGCTGTCGGTGTACGGGATGGCGGCGGCCCTTGCGGAGGCGGGGGCGCCGGCGGGTGTGGTGAACGTGGTGTCGGGTGCCCGCCCGGAGGTGGGCGAGGCGGCCGTGGACTCGCCGGACGTCGACATGGTCAGCTTCACCGGCTCGACCTCGGTGGGGCAGCGGATCGCGGAGGTCTGCGGCCGTGACATGAAGCGGCAGCTGATGGAGCTGGGCGGCAAGGGCGCGGCGCTCGTCCTGGAGGACGCGGACCTGGACTCGGCGGTGGCGGGGATCGGCACGACGTACGCCTTCTACAGCGGCCAGATCTGCACGGCCCCGACGCGGGTGATCGCGCACCGGTCGGTCTACGAGGCGCTGATCGAGAAGCTGACGGGCTACATCGGCTTCATGAAGGTCGGCGACCCGCGGGAGAAGGGGACGATCGTCGGCCCGGTGATCTCGGCGGCGCACCGGGACCGGATCGAGTCGTACGTGGAGCTGGGGCGCAAGGAGGGGGCGCGGGTGGTCGCGGGCGGCGAGCGCCCGGCGTTCGACAAGGGCTTCTACGTCGCCCCGACGCTCCTCGCCGACTGCACGAACGACATGCGGGTGGTCCGGGAGGAGATCTTCGGGCCGGTGGTGGTCGTCGTGCCCTTCGACGAGGAGGAGGAAGGCATCGCGCTGGCCAACGACAGCGACTACGGCCTGATCGACTACGTCTGGTCGGCGGACGTGTCCCGCGCCTTCCGTGTGGCGCGGCGGCTGCGGGCGGGCGGGGTCGGCGTGAACACCATCGCGCGGAACATGGAGGCGCCGTTCGGGGGCTTCAAGAAGAGCGGGGTGGGGCGGGACGTGGGCTCGTACGCGCTGCACGCGTACAGCGAGCTGCAGTCGATCGTGTGGCCGGGGTGAGGCCGTGGCGCAGGGGGTGAGAAGTCACTCGGGAAAATTTTGAAACGGGCAAAACGGACAGTGCTGCGGTTCCCGCATACCGGACGGTTTGAGATTTGCCTGGCGATGGGTGGTCAGTCTGTTTAGTTCAACATGCAATCAATGGTAGCTGTCCCGATTCGCCCATGGATTGCAAGCCGCAAGATCCGGACGTCCTTACTCCGGATATGGAAACCGCAGGACTTAACGTCCTGTTCATGAGCCAGTTGGACGTACGGCCCCGGGCCGGAGACACGGTAAGCGGCGCCCCGGAAGGGGGCGTACGCGCCAAGGGCCTGGGCGGGAACTCCGTCGGCCTCATGGGCAGCGCCGTCATCGGCATCTCGACCGTCGCCCCCGTCTACTGCCTGACGTCGACCCTCGGCTCCACGGCCGGCGAGGTCGGCCTGGCGATGCCCGCGGTCTTCCTCGCGGGCTTCCTGCCGATGCTCCTGGTGGCCTTCGCCTACCGCGAGCTCAACAAGGCCATGCCCGACTGCGGCACGTCCTTCACCTGGACCGTCAAGGCCTTCGGCCCCCGCATCGGCTGGATGTGCGGCTGGGGCCTGGTCATCGCGACGATCATCGTCCTGTCGAACCTGGCGGGCGTCGCGACCTCGTACTTCTGGCTCCTGGCGGGCGAGATCACGAGCAACGACTCGATCGCCGCCCTGGACGACAACAAGGCCGTCCACATCGTCACGTGCCTGGCCCTGATCGCGGCGGCGACCGCGATCAGCTACCGGGGGATGACGGCCACCAAGGGCGTCCAGTACCTCCTGGTGGGACTCCAGCTCGTGGTCCTCGCCCTGTTCGTGGTCATGGCCCTGAACAAGGCCAAGAGCGGCGATATCGCCGGTTCCATGGACTTCTCCTGGTCCTGGCTGAACCCGTTCTCCGTGCAGTCCTTCGGCGCCTTCACGGCCGGTCTCTCGCTGTCGATCTTCATGTTCTGGGGATGGGACGCCTGCCTGACCGCCAATGAGGAGACCACCGGCAGCGAGAAGACCCCCGGCCGGGCCGCGCTCATCTCGATGGTCGTCCTGATCGGCTCCTACCTCGCCACCGGCATCGCCGCCCAGATGGCCGTCGGCTCCGGCGACAAGGGCCTCGGCCTCGCCAACCCGGACACCTCCGACAACGTCTTCGCCGCGCTCGCAGGACCCATCATGGGCAACGGCCTGGGCATCCTGCTCTTCGTCGCCGTCCTCGCGTCGGCCGCCGCGAGCCTGCAGACGACGTTCATCCCGGTGGCCCGCACCGTCCTCGCCATGTCGGCGTACGAGGCGCTGCCCGCGTCCTACTCGCGCGTGCACCCCCGCTTCAAGACCCCCGGCCGCGCCACGGTCGTCGCGGGCGTCGCGACCGGCGTGTTCTACACGGTCATGACCCTGGTCTCCGAGCACGTCCTGGTCGACACGATCTACGCGCTCGGCCTCATGATCTGCTTCTACTACGCGCTGACGGCCTTCGCCTGCGCCTGGTACTTCCGCCGCGAGCTGTTCTCGTCCGTGCGCGACTTCGCCTTCAAGGGCTTCTTCCCGGTCTTCGGCGGCATCCTGCTGACCGCCGTCTTCGTCAAGACCCTCGTGGACATGTGGAACCCGGACTACGGCAGCGGCTCCTCGGTCTTCGGCGTCGGCTCGGTCTTCGTGATCGGCGTGGGCCTGCTGCTGCTCGGCGTGGTGCTCATGCTGGTGATGGGCCGCAAGAGCCCGGCGTTCTTCCGGGGCGAGGTCCTGAAGCGGGACACCCCGGCGCTGGTCGTCGCGGACTGACGCCCAGGCCGACCGCACTACTCCGCCCCCGCTGACTCCCCTGCAGCGGGGGCGGAGCTGTGCCCGCCCTGCTCTGTGCGCTCCAGGCGCTTCAGGCGCTCCAGACGCCCTAGGCGTCACCCAGGAAGATCGGGTTCGTGAACGCCGCCAGCGGTCCCGGCAGGCCCGTCACCACCGGTGCGCGGCGGATCTCCGCACGGACGTAGGCGGCGTACGAAGCCGTCGTGCGCCACTGTGCCGTGCCCGAGCCGGATTCCGGCAGGGGCGGGGAGGTGAACAGGACCCCCTGGTCCGTCACGAAGCGGATCGTGCAGCCGGGGGTGCCCGTGGCGTCCAGGCGGACCGTCACCGGGGCGTCGCGGTCCACGTGGAGGCGCTCGCCGATGCCCGCCTGCCTGCCCCTGCCGCCCGTCGCCGTGAACGTCAGGGACACGTTCTTGGACTCCGCCACGTAGCTGTGGCCCGCGCGGATGCCCGCCTGGACCGCCTCGCGGGTCAGGTCGTCGGCAAGGACCACCGTCTGCGGGCTGCCCACCGGGTCGGGGTCGCGGTGGGCGTCGCTGTTGCCCATCGCCGGGATCCACGGCTTCCCGCCGCGCACCGACGCCACCAGCGTGCTGTCCCAGTCGGCCAGGGACACCTCGTCGTCCGGGGTGTACGCGCCGTTCCACACCTCCACCGCGTCCGCCTCGCCGAAGCCGAACTTCCAGTTGCAGCCGACGCAGGTGGCGTGCGGGTGCGCGGGGACGACCAGGCCGCCCGCTTCGCGGATCTCGCGGGCGTACTTGCCGAAGCGGTTGTCGCGGGCCCGGTAGCGCCAGTCGACGAACGTGCCGGGGTCCGTGCCGAGGGCGACCACGTGGCCGTTGCGCGTGGTGACCTCCTCGCCGAGCATCACGAGCAGGTCGTCGCCCGCCACGTCGGACCAATGGGCGTGCGCGGAGTGGGTGTTGTGCTCGGAGGAGTTGATGAAGTCCAGGCCGGCCGCGCGCGCGAGCGCCGCGATCTCGGCCGGGGTGCGCCGGCCGTCCGAGTACCAGGAGTGCAGGTGGCAGTCGCCCCGGTACCAGGCCCTGCCCCGGCCCTTCGCGCGGTCCGGCGGGTAGACGGGGCGAGGCGTGCTGCCGGGCTTCCCGTACTTGAGGGTGATCGTCACCTCGTACGGGAGCCCTTCGGGGGCGACCGTGTAGGGGCCGAGCGCGATGTTCCAGGTGCCCGCCTTGACCGGGCCCGGGAGGTAGCCCGGCGTCGCGTCGTCGGCGCGGATGAAGAACTCCGTGCGCGCGCCGCCCGACCAGCCCCGGAAGCCCTTGCCGCCGAGTGCGGTGCCGCGCTGGTCGAAGACGCCGATGTCGAGCGCGTTGTTCGGGGTGCCCGCCGGGACCGTCGCCTTCTCGTACTTGTACGCGACGTGGATCTCCCGTACGCCGTCGGGGACTTCGACCGGCAGATACACGAAGTCGGGCGACCCGGTGGGCAGCGTGCCGCGCACCACCTTGGTCTCGTCGGCACTTCCGGATTCCCGCCCTGCGGCGCTCGCGAAGCTCACGCTGTTCAACGTAAGCGCGGCGGCGGCTCCCGTCACG
The DNA here is from genome assembly GCF_044457025.1 of Streptomyces sp. NPDC050658. Lineage (NCBI taxonomy): Bacteria > Bacillati > Actinomycetota > Actinomycetes > Kitasatosporales > Streptomycetaceae > Streptomyces > Streptomyces sp. NPDC050658. The sequence continues at coordinate 31,945 of NZ_JBITGM010000011.1, read as the reverse complement.
AGCAGTCCGCGCCGGTTCAGGGGCGTGTCGGTGGCTCTGCTGCGGTGCTGTTCGTCCTCGCACATGTGTCGGCTCCCCAGGGTGTCGGAAGGGACTGCAGGGCAACCCTGGTATTCAGCCGCTAACTTCCGGTCAAGGGAAGGCAATTGACAGATTTACGGGCGGTGACGCCCGTCCGGTCAGGCGCGCGCGCCCGCCCGCCCAAGGAGCGCCGCGGTCTCGTCGTGGTAGCCGTGCAGCGCCCAGTACAGCGGGGTGTTGCCCTTGCCGTGGTCCTCCCGGAGGTTGGGGTCGGCACCCCCCGCGAGGAGCGCGCCGACCGCCTCGGTGTGGCCCCAGCAGGCGGCCCCGCACAGGGGAGTGCCCTGGTCGCCGTGGCCGCTCTCCGCGTCGGGGTCGGCGCCTGCCGCGAGCAGCGCCCGCACGATGCGGGCCTCGCCCTGGACGGACGCGACGTACAGGGGCGTCGAACCGGCGGGGTCGGGCGTGCGGGGGTCGGCGCCCGCGCGCAGCAGCGATTCCACCTCGGAGGGCAGGCCGAGGAGCGCGGCCAGTACCAGGCGTTTCGTCAGCTTCTTGCGGCGCCTTCTGTTCATGCGGGGCAGCGTAGTTCGGCGGCCGCACGAGGTGGTCGGATTTTCCGCTCCCCCGAGCGGCGGAGGCGTACGGCGCGTGATCGGCCCGTACGCCGATGTGGCGGGGGCGCCCCCGTCAGCAGCATGGTCCGCATGATGAAGCTGAGCGCGCTGCCCGATGTCCCCCGGTGGGCCGTACTGGCGGCGCACGCCGTCCCGCTGGTGACTCTTCCCTCCGCCCTGTGGCGCGTGGCCCTGGTCCTCGGGCTCCCGGTGGCCGAGGAGCCGTTCCCCGGCGGCTGGCAGACGCCGTACGTCCTGGGGCTCAGCGTCGTCTCGGAGTGCCTGGCGCTGCTGACCCTTGGCCTGGTGCGGGGGTGGGGCGAGGTGGTGCCGCGCTGGGTGCCGCTGCTCGGCGGGCGCAGGGTGCGGACGATGGCGGCGGTGGTCCCGGCGGCACTGGGGGCGGCCGGACTGCTGGGCCTGGTGGGCTGGTTCGTGTACGCCGCCGTGGCGGGCCTGGGCTCCGGGGTCACCGACGGCCCGCTCCAGCAGGCGGTCCTCGTCGCCTGCTATCTGCCTCTGGTGGCGTGGCCTCCGCTGCTGATCGCGGTGACGGCGGCGTATTACCGGAGGCGGACGCGGCCGGTTCGGGGATTGGCCGTGGCCTCGGCATGGACTCCGCCGGCGCAGGCGGTTACTAAGTGAGCCACCCGAGCAACCGGAGGCCATCCATGCACGTAGCCGCCACCCTCTACCTCACCGACGAGACCATCACCCCCACCCGCCTGGCCCGAGAGCTGGAGCAGCGCGGCTTCGGCGGGCTCTACCTGCCCGAGCACTCCCACATTCCCGTCCCCCGCGAAACCCCCTACCCCGGCGGTGAACTCCCGCCCGAGTGCGCCCGGATGCTCAACCCCTTCGTCGCCCTCGCGCAGGCCGCCGCCGTCACGGAGAGCCTCGCCCTCGGCACCAACATCACCCTCGTCGGCCAGCACGACCCGATCGACCTCGCCAAGCAGATCGCCACCCTCGACCATCTCTCCGGCGGCCGCTTCACCCTCGGCATCGGCTACGGCTGGAACCGCGAGGAGGCCGCCGACCACGGCGTCGACTGGCGGACGCGGCGGGCGCTCGTGCGGGACCGGATGGCCGTCATGCGGGCTCTGTGGGCGCCGGAACCCACCGCGTACGCGGGGGAGTTCGCGAGCGTGCGGGCCAGCGACGTGTTCCCGAAGCCCCGGCGCGCTCCCCGCGAGCGCAAGGACGGGCCACTGCACGGACCCCGCACCCTCGTCGGCGGCGCCGCGGGCCCCAGGCTCTTCGCGCACATCGCCGAGTACGCCGACGGCTGGCTGCCCATCGGCGGCGCGGGCCTGGGCGCCTCGCTCCCCGCGCTCCGTGCGGCCTGGGCGGACGCGGGCCGCGCGCCCGACGACCTGTACGTCGCCCTCTCGGCGGTCGAGCCGACCGAGGGCAAGCTCGCCCACTACGCGGAACTCGGCGTCGACGAGGTCATCGTGCAGCTCCCCGCACGCGGGGAGAGCGAGGTGCTCGGGGCCCTCGACGGATTCGCGCGGTACCTGTAACCGGCATTGACCTGTAGCTGTTTCTGCCGGTGCTCGCTCGTATGCTCGGGGGCATGACCAACAGCGCGCCGCAGGACCCAGGCCCTCAGGAGTCGGCCCCCGGGCAGGACCGACCCACTGCCAACGCCATGCGCCGTGCCCTCAAGCGCGCCAGGGACGGCGTCGCGCTCGACACCGCGGAAGCCGCCGTGCTGCTCCAGGCGCGGGGCGCCGACCTGGAGGACCTCGCGGCGTCCGCCGCGCGGGTGCGCGACGCGGGCCTGGAGGCGGCGGGTCGCCCCGGAGTCATCACGTACTCGAAGAGCGTTTTCATACCGCTCACCCGCCTGTGCCGGGACAAGTGCCACTACTGCACCTTCGCGACGGTCCCCGGCAAGCTGCGCCGCGCCGGCCATGGCATGTTCATGTCCCCGGACGAGGTCCTGGACATCGCGCGCCGCGGTGCCGAACTGGGCTGCAAGGAAGCCCTGATCACCCTCGGCGACAAGCCCGAGGACCGCTGGCCGGAGGCGCGGGAGTGGCTGGAGGCGGAGGGGTACGACGACACGATCGCGTACGTCCGTGCCATCTCGATCCGCATCCTGGAGGAGACGGGTCTGCTGCCGCACCTCAACCCGGGCGTCATGACCTGGACGGACTTCCAGCGGCTCAAGCCGGTCGCGCCCAGCATGGGCATGATGCTGGAGACGACCGCCGAGCGCCTCTGGTCCGAGCCCGGCATGCCGCACCACGGCTCGCCCGACAAGGAACCGGCCGTCCGGCTGCGGGTGTTGGAGGACGCGGGCCGCTCCTCCGTGCCGTTCACCAGCGGGCTGCTCATCGGGATCGGCGAGACCTACGAGGAGCGCGCGGAGTCGCTGTTCGCGCTGCGCCGCGTGTCGAGGTCGTACCACGGCATCCAAGAGCTGATCATCCAGAACTTCCGCGCGAAGCCGGACACGGCGATGCGCGGCATGCCGGACGCGGAGATCGACGACCTCGTCGCCACCATCGCCGTCGCCCGGCACATCATGGGCCCCGCCGGCAATCTCCAGGCGCCGCCCAACCTCGTCGACGGGGAGTACGCCCGTCTCATCGGCGCGGGCATCGACGACTGGGGCGGCGTCTCGCCCGTCACGATCGACCACGTGAACCCCGAGAAGCCCTGGCCCCAGCTGGACGAGCTGGCCGAGAAGTCGGCGGCCGCGGGCTTCCGCCTGGAGGAACGGCTGTGTGTGTACCCGGAGTTCGTGCAGCGCGGTGAGCCGTGGCTCGACCCGAGGCTGCTGCCCCACGTGCGGGCGCTCGTCGACCCCGAGACGGGGCTCGCGCGGCCGGACGCGGTCGTGGAGGGCCACGCCTGGCAGGAGCCCGACGAAGGGTTCGTCGCCTCGTCGTCCGGGCGGACGGATCTGCACCGCACCATCGACACGACGGGTCGTACGTCCGACCGGCGCGACGACTTCGACGAGGTGTACGGCGACTGGGACGCCCTGCGCGAGCAGGCCGCGCCCGGCATGGTGCCGTCCCGGATCGACGGGGACGTCCGCGAGGCCCTCGCGACGGCCGCCGACGACCCGACGAAGCTGACCGACGCGCAGGCGCTGACCCTGCTGCACGCGGACGGGCCCGCGCTCGACGCGCTGTGCTCCATCGCGAACGACGTACGCAAGTCGGTGGTCGGGGACGACGTCACGTACATCGTCACGCGGAACATCAACTTCACGAACGTCTGCTACACCGGCTGCCGCTTCTGCGCCTTCGCCCAGCGCAGGACGGACGCGGACGCGTACACGCTCTCCCTGGACCAGGTCGCCGACCGGGCCCAGCAGGCGTGGGAGGTGGGCGCCACCGAGGTGTGCATGCAGGGCGGCATCCACCCGGACCTGCCGGGCACGGCGTACTTCGACATCGCGAAGGCGGTGAAGGAGCGGGTGCCGGGCATGCATGTGCACGCGTTCTCGCCGATGGAGGTCGTCAACGGCGCGTCCAGGACCGGCCTTTCGATCCGTGAGTGGCTGACCGCCGCCAAGGAGGCGGGCCTGGACTCGATTCCGGGCACGGCGGCGGAGATCCTCGACGACGAGGTGCGCTGGGTCCTGACCAAGGGCAAGCTGCCGACGGCGACGTGGATCGAGGTGGTGAAGACCGCGCACGAGCTGGGCATCCGGTCGTCGTCCACGATGATGTACGGGCATGTGGACCAGCCGCGGCACTGGCTCGGCCACTTCCGCACGCTGGCCGCGATCCAGCAGGAGACCGGCGGCTTCACGGAGTTCGTGACGCTGCCGTTCATCCACACCAACGCGCCGGTGTACCTGGCGGGGATCGCCCGCCCCGGCCCGACCACCCGCGACAACCGCGCGGTCGTCGCCATGGCCCGGCTCCTGCTGCACCCGCACATCCCGAACATCCAGACCAGCTGGGTGAAGCTCGGCACGGAGGGCGCCGCGGAGATGCTCCGCTCGGGCGCCAACGACCTGGGCGGCACGCTGATGGAGGAGACCATCTCCCGGATGGCGGGCTCCAGTTACGGCTCGTACCGCTCGGTGAAGGACCTGGTGGCCATCGCGGAGGCGGCAGGCCGGCCCGCGAGGCCGCGGACGACGCTGTACGGAGAGGTGCCGCTGGAGCGGCAGGAGGCGGCCGCCGCGTCGGACGGCCACCTCCCGGAGCTGCTGCCGGTGCTGGACTGACCGGCTTCTTACGGGCGTCGGCTCAGCGGGCGAACTTGCCGCCGAAGAGGGCGCCCTCTTCGGCGGTGCCCAGCGAGGACGGGCTGAACGACGTGATGTTCGTCGTCACCAGACCGTTCTTGGAGCCGCGCAGCAGCCAGCTCGCGCCCGAGTCCTTGAGCGTGCCGTCCTCGCGGGGCGCGCCCACGGCCAGGTCGGCGCGGTTGTTGTTGTTCACGTCGGACAGCTGGACCGAGGTGCCGAAGGCGTCGTCGCCCTCCGAGACGCCGGGGACGCCCGCGGTGGACTGGTTGAACGCCTGGGCTCCGGTGCCGGTCAGGCCGGTCGCGCCGCCCTTGAGGAGGACGATCGCGCCGGTGTCGCCGGCGTCGCCGAGGTCCTCGCCGGGCACGCCCACCGCGATGTCCGGGTAGCCGTCGCCCGTGACGTCACCGGCGGAGATCGAGTAGCCGAACTGGTCGCCGTAGTCGTTCAGGTCCCAGTCGCCCTCCTCGCCCACGCCGGGGACGCCCGCGGTGTCCTGGGTGATCTTCTTGGTGCGGTCGGAGAGACCGGACTTGGCGCCGTAGACGACACGGACGGCGCCCGCGTCGTAGTCCTGCATCTCGGAGACCTGGTCCACCTCGCGGGCCACCAGGTCGCCGTACCCGTCCTGGTCCACGTCGGCGATGACGCCGTCGACGGTGAACTTGCCGGTCGGCGTGGAGGCGCCGGTGAAGCCTTCCTTGGTGCCCTTCCACAGGCGCGAGGAGTACTGCATCTCCTCGAAACCGTGGCTGGTGACCAGGTCGTCGATGCCGTCGCCGGTCATGTCGCCCACGATGATGCCGCCGGGGCCGTCGTCGCCCTGCTCCAGGTTCTTGCTGGAGGCGGGCTTCCCGTCGCGGGTGAACGGGCCGAATCTGGTCTCCAGGCCGGTGCGGGAGTTGGCGAGGAGGTCGGTCTTGCCGTCGCCGTTGAAGTCGCCTGCCTTCAGGTCCCAGCCGGACTCGCCGGGCAGCTGCGAGACGCCGGTGAGGCCGTGGGCGGAGCCCCAGAGCACGACGTCGTAGGGGGCGTTGTTCACGACGAGGTCGGTGTAGCCGTCGCCGTCGAGGTCTCCGGTGGTGGTACGCCAGCCGAAGCCGCCGTCCTGCTCGGGGGCGCCCGGCACTCCGGCGGTGGCGCGGCTGATCTGCTTGGCGGTGGCGGTGTCGGCGCCCGCCGCCGATCCGTACACGACCGATATGTATCCGGCGTTCTTCTTGCCGTCGACGGTGCCTCCGGGGGCGGCGACGGCCAGGTCGGCGTACCCGTCGTGGTTGAAGTCGGTCACCGGCGTGCGGTGCGGCACGGGCGCGGCCCCGGCGGAACCGCTGGTCGCCACGACGGCGAGCGGCGTCGCGATCGCGGTGACCGCGACGGCGGCGATGAGTGAACGGCGCACTGATCCTCCTGTGGGGAAACTTCTGTGACACAAGGGAGACCAGTGCCTCGGGCGAATGGTTGTGCACCACAGGTTCACCCTCCGGACAGCGGCAGTTGGCGATCGGGCGCGGGCCGGGAATCAGGCCCCCCGCGCGGGCGTCGCGGTGGAAGACTGTGCGCAGGGCAGAGGGCATCGCGGATGCACGGGTATTCGGGGGAGGTGCGGCCCATGGCGTCCGGGTCTTCGGAGCGGCGGCCGTCCATGCAGGAGCTGATCCGCCGCCGCAGGCGTGCCGGGTTCGTCGGACGCCGTGACGAACTCGCCGCGTTCCGGGAGAACTTCGACCTGCCGGTGGACGACGAGCGGCACCGCTTCCTGTTCCATGTGCACGGCAACGCGGGCGTCGGAAAGACGTCCCTGGTACGGGAGTTGGAGCAGCTGGCCCGCGACCGGGGCGCGCTGACGGCGTACGTCGACGAGGTGGCCGGCAGTGTGCCCGAGGCGCTGGCCGTGATCGGCGAGCAGTTCGCCCGCCAGGGCCGCAGGTTCAAGGACCTGGAGCGGCTCCTTGCGGCGCACCGCGACCGGCGGCACGAGGCGGAGGCGGCGTCGGTCACGGCCCTGGAGCCGCCGCAGGCCGGGCCGGACTCCGAGGCGGGGGGAGGGGTGCAGCCGCCGCCCTCGACGGGCAGCATGGCCGTGGCCCGCGCCAGCCTGGTCGGGCTCGGTCTGGTGCCGGGCGTCGGGGCCTTCGCCGGGGCGGTCGACCCGGCCCAACTCGCCCAGGGGGCCGACCGGTTGAGGGCAGGTCTGAGCGCCCGGTTCCGCAGCCAGGAGGACGTCCAGCTGGTCCTCACCCCGGAGCGGGTCCTCACGCCTGTCCTGCTCACGGAGCTCGCGGGGGCCGCGGAGTCGGCGCCCTGGATCGTGCTCTTCTTCGACACGTACGAGATCACCGCGCCGATCCTGGACGGCTGGCTGCACGAGGTCATGACGACCGAGCGGTACGGCGCGCTGCCCCCCAACGTGGTCGTCGTGACCGCCGGCCGGGGGCCCGTCGACGTGGCCCGCTGGGGCGGCCACGCCGACTTCATCGCGGACGTGCCGCTCGGCCCGTTCACCGAGCTGGAGGCGCGCTGGCTGCTCGCCAACAAGGGAGTGGAAGCGGAACCGGTCGTCGAGGAGGTGCTCCGGCTGACCGGGGGCCTGCCCGTCCTGGTGTCCATGCTCGCCGAGGGCCGCCCCGCAGACCTCGACGACGTGACCGACCCGAGCGCCACCGCCGTCGAGCGGTTCCTGAAGTGGGAGGCGGACCCGGTGCGGCGGGCGGCGGCGCTGGCCTGCGCGCTGCCCAGGCGGCTCGACGGCGATGTCTTCCGGGCGGCCGTGGACTGCGCGGACGATGAGGCGCCGGGGCTCTTCGGCTGGCTGCGCGGGCTGCCGTTCGTCAACAGCCGCGGGGACCGGGTGCAGTACCACGCGGTGGTGCGCGCGCCGATGCTGCGGCTGCAGCGGCACCACTCGCCGCGCGGCTGGGCCCAGCAGCAGGAGCGGCTCGCACAGACGTACGCGGCATGGCGCGCGGAGGCCGAACAGGGCGTCACCGAGGACGACTTGTGGGGCGACGACGCGTGGTGGGAGCTGCGGCTCTCCCAGACGTACCACCTGCTGTGCGCCGATCCGCGCGGTGCGCTGCCGGGCGCGCTGCGGGCGGCGGTGGACGCCTGCGACCGGGGCGAGGCCATGGCGCGGCGGTGGGCGCAGCTCCTCGCGGAGGCCGGGGAGGACGCCGAGGCGGAGGGCGTGGGCCAGTGGGGGCGCGATCTCCTGGCCGTCCTCGCGCAGGGCTCACCGGTCGACGCGCTGGGCCTCCTCGTCGACCGGGCCGGGCTCGACCACCGGGGCCAGGCGCTCTGCCGCACTCTGCGCGGCCGTGATCTGCGCGAGGCGGGGGAGTACGACCGGGCGCTCGTCGAGTACGACCGGGCGATCGAGCTCGATCCGGAGCAGGAGCGGGCCTTCTACGGCCGGGGGTTCACGCACAAGCTGCAAAACGACTTCCCGGCCGCGCTCGCCGACCTGGACCGTGCGTACGCCCTTGATCCCGACGCCGACGGGATTCTCGCCCTGCGGGGCGAGACCCACCGGCTGATGGAGAACTTCGAGACGGCGATCGCGGATCTGGACCTGGCGATCGAGAAGTCCCCCTCGGACCCGATGCCCTGGGCCGACCGCGGGGTCTGCCGGCAGGCCCTCGGCTCGCTCGACGCGGCGCTCGCAGACCTGGACCGGGCGATGGAACTCGACCCCGAGTACGCGTGGGCGCTCGTGCACCGGGCCGGGGTGTGGCGCGACCGGGGCGACAACGAACGGGCCGTCGCGGACCTCGACCACGCGGTCGATCTCGCGCCCGACTCGGCGTGGGTCGTCGGCATGCGGGCCGAGGGGCTGCGGCTCGCGGGCCGCTGGCAGGAGTCGATCGACGCGTACGACAGGGCGATCGAGCTGATGCCGGACTACGCGAGCGCGTACGCGGGCCGGGGGCTCAGCCGCTCGTTCCTCGACGAGGACGAGGCGGCGCTCGCCGACCTGGACCGGGCCCTGGAGCTCAAGCCGGACTACGCCTGGGCGCTGGGCCAGCGCAGCCGGACGCACTGCGACCTGGACGACTACGAACGGGCGCTGGCCGACGCGGACCGCGCGCACACCCTGCAGCCGGGCGAGGCCTGGTACCTGTACTGCCGTGCGGACGCGCTGTACTACCTGGACCGGGACGACGAGGCGCTCGCGGATCTGGACCGGGCCGTCGAGGCCGACCCCGACTTCGCGCTCGCCCGCTGCGAGCGCTCGGTGATCCTGCACGAGCGGGGCCGCTACCGGGAGGCGCTGGCGGATCTGGACCGGACCGTGGAGCTGGAGCCCGACTCGGCGTGGTTCACCATGCGGCACGCGCTGACCTGCCTGGCCACCGGCCGGATCGAGCAGGCGCTCGCCGATGCCGTGCACTACAGCGCGATCAGCTCCGACTCGTCGTGGGGGCATGAGTACGCGGCGCGCTGCCAGCTGCGGCTTGGCCGGCCCGAGGCGGCCCTCGCGGAGATCGCCGCGGCGGTGGCGTGCGGGGCGGAGGAGTCGGTGCTGCTTGAGGAGCTGTCCGACGTGTACCGCAGGACGGGCCGCTGGGGGGCGGCCCGCGAGGCGGCCCGCCGGATGGGCGACGAGTGGGACCGGCTCGGCTATCTGGCGATGGCGGAGACGGGGGAGCGGGGCGTGGCGGCGGCGCGTCCGCTGTGGGACAGGGTGGCCGACCGGCTGGGCCGGGTGGACGGTGATCCGGGGGACTTCGAGGGAGCCGCGGTCCTGGTCGCGGCCGTCCGATCGGACTGGGCCGCTCTCGACGCGCATCTCGGGAGCCTCGTCGCGTCCGACCCGGGGTGGGGGTATCTGGCCGAGGGCGCCGACCTCCTCGCGGAACTCCTGCGGGCGCCGGGCGTCGACCGCGCGCGTCTCGCGCCCCGCCTGGGGATGCTGCGGGCGGCGATGGAGGAGGTGCGGGGGCGGTACGCGTGAGGGCGCCGCGGACCAGGTGTCCCGCAGCTCGGAGGTGAGCGTTCCGCAGGTCTGAAGAGAACGGGCGGGATACGAAAAGGCCTGGTGAACGCCGGTCAAAAGTGACCTGCGGGGCGACTCTTCAGATATCGCATCGACCCTGATTCGGCCGTTCCCGGTCGATTACAGTGCTGCGGAGATGCGCAGGGGGAGAGCAGGGGAGGAGGTGCGGTGAGCACCGCAGCAGCCACCGGAGTCTGGGGCCGCGCCGAGCAGCAGGACTTCCGCAGCCGGGTGCGCGGCACGCTGCTCGGAGCCGCCGTCGGCGACGCGCTCGGGGCGCCGGTCGACGGGCTGAGCCTCGCCGGGATCCGGGAGGCGCACGGCAGCGACGGACTCACCGAACCCGCCCCCGCGCACGGCAGGCGCGGCGCGGTCACCGCGGCCACCCAGCTCACCCTCTTCACCGTGGACGGACTCATCCGTGCCCAGGTGCGGCGCGACACCGGGGCCTGGCATCCGCCGACCGATCTGCACCGGGCGTACCGGAGGTGGGCCGCCACCCAGAGCGACTGGGGGCCCGACGAGCGGCGCAAGGAGGACGGCTGGCTCGCCCGCGAGGAGTGGCTGTACTCGCGGCGCTCGCCCGCGCGGGCCTGCCTGGTGGGGCTCGCGGACGAGACGATGGGCACCCTGGAGTCCCCGAAGAACCCGGAGGCGAAGGGCAGCGGCGCGGTCACCCGGTCCGCGCCGTTCGGGCTGCTCGTGGGCTGGGAGCCACAGCTGGTGCTGCAGCTCGCCGTGGAGTGTGCCGTACAGACCCACGGTCATCCGACCGCGCATCTGGCCGCGGGCGCGCATGCCGTCCTGGTGCACGGCTTGGCCCGCGGGGAGTCCCTGGACGGGGCGATCCAGCGGGCCCTCGCCCTGCTGGCCACGAGGCCGGGCCACCAGCCGGTCACCGACGCGCTGAAGCACGCCCTCGGCGCGGTCCGCCAAGGCATGCCGACCCCGGCCAGGGTCGAGGAACTCCTCGGCGACGGCTCCGCGGAGGGCGCGCTCGGCGCCGCCGTGTACTGCGCCCTGGTCGGCGAGGACATCCGCCACGGCCTGCGCCTCGCCGTGAACCACAGCGGCGCGTCGGCGGCGACGGGCGCGCTGTGCGGGGCCCTGCTGGGAGCCCTGCACGGAGAGACGGCCCTCCCCCCGTCCTGGCTGACGGAACTGGAGGGCCGCCCCACCATCCTGGAGCTGGCGGACGATTTCGCGATGGAGATGACCCAGGGCCCGGCGCTGCACGGCCCGGCGGTCTCGTCACCGGGGTGGCTGGCGCGGTATCCGCGGTAGGGCCGGCGCGGTATCCGCCGTAGCCACCCCGGCCACCGCCTAGCGCCCGGCGGGGGGCGCCCCCACGGCGTCGTCCCCCGCGTCCGCCGGCGCCGGAACGGCCGCCGCACCGGCGGAACCGTCCGTGTTGACCTTCTCGATGATCGCGTCCCGCTCCGGGGTGTCCTCCGGCTTCACCATGCCGATCAGGACGTACAGGACCAGCGAGACGGCGAGGGGGATGGAGACCTGGTACTCCAGGGGGACCCCGCCCTCCACGTTCCAGTTGATCGGGTAGTTGACCAGCCAGAAGGCCAGCAGCCCCATCGACCAGCTCGTCAGCGCCGCCGTCGGGCCCGACCTGCGGAACGGCCGCAGCAGGCCCAGCATCATCGGGATCGCGATCGGACCCATCAGGCCCGCCACCCACTTGATGACGACGGTGATGATGTCCTTGAAGGTGGGGGAGTTGACCTGCGTCGCCACCGCCATGGACAGGCCCAGGAAGATCACCGTCGTCAGCCGCGCCGCGATCAGCCCCGAGCGCTCGTTCCACTGCCGGGCCTTCTTGCTCAGGACCGGCGCCACGTCCCGCGTGAACACCGCCGCGATGGCGTTCGCGTCCGACGAGCACATGGCCATCGTGTGCGAGAAGAAACCGACGATGACCAGGCCCAACAGGCCGTGCGGGAGCAGCTGTTCGGTCATCAGGCCGTACGCGTCGGACCCGTCCGGATTCTTCGCGTCGACCAGCAGCGGCGACATCCACATCGGGAAGAACAGGACCACCGGCCACACCAGCCACAGGGCAGCCGAGAGCCGGGCCGAGCGCGCCGCCTCCTTCGGGCTCGCGGTCGCCATGTACCGCTGCGCCTGGTTCAGCATGCCGCCGTTGTACTCGAAGAGCTTGATGAACAGGAACGCGAGCAGGAAGACCGTCCCGTACGGGCCGACCAGCGGCTTTCCGTGTCCCGCCAGCTCCGGCTGGTCCCAGGCGCCGAAGAAGCCCCCGTGCTCGTCGAGTTTGAGGACGACGGCCACGAACATCGCGATGCCCGCGAAGAGTTGGATGATGAACTGGCCCAACTCCGTGAGCGCGTCCGCCCACAGACCGCCGATCGTGCAGTACACCGCGGTGATCGCGCCGGTGATCAGGATGCCCTGGTTGAGCGAGACGCCGGTGAAGACCGACAGCAGCGTCGCGATCGCCGCCCACTTCGCGCCCACGTCCACGATCTTCAGGAGCATCCCGGACCAGGCGAGCGCCTGCTGGGTGGGGAGGTTGTAGCGGTTCTTCAGGTATTCGAGCGGCGACGCCACATGCAGCCGTGACCGCAGCCGGTTGATGCGCGGCGCGAACAGCCGCGCGCCGATCGCGATGCCGAGCGCGATCGGGAAGGACCAGGTGACGAAGGACGTCACGCCGTAGGTGTACGCGATGCCGGCGTACCCGGTGAACATCACCGCGCTGTACCCGGACATGTGGTGCGAGATGCCCGAGAGCCACCAGGGCATCTTGCCGCCCGCGGTGAAGAAGTCGCTGACGTTGTCCACGCGCTTGTGGGACCAGATGCCGATCGCGACCATGACGCCGAAGTAGCCGATGAGCACGGCCCAGTCGAGACTGTTCATGTGCCCCCTCCAGGGGTCCGCCTTGTGAACTGCGCTGAACTGCGCTGACATGCCGTGCACTTCGCCAGTTTCGTGACATACAGGACGTGGTTGGCCTGGAAGTGCCCGCTCATGGTGGGTTCGGCCGCGCGCCGCGGACAACCGCCCGTGAGGTCAAGAGCAAGTAAAATCGTTCTGTTTGCTGACCTCCGTTCACATATTTGACCCGATCGGCGGTCATCGCCTCCGCGTCTTGGGGCATGAGAAAGCCGTACGGGAGGCAAGTCCCGTACGGCTGTGGAGAGTTCCGCGGCGCCGCCGCTAGCGCATCAGCTCCCCCGCGTTCACCAGCAGCGACTGCCCCGTGATCGACCGGGCCCGGTCCGACGCCAGGAACACCGCCGCGTCCGCGACGTCCCCGTCCGTGGCCAGCTCCGGCAGCGCCATCCGCGCCGCGAGCCGTTCCCGGACCTCTTCCTCCGGTACGCCCTCGGTGTGCGCGGTGAACTGGACGTACGCCTCGACCGGCGGGCCCCACATCCAGCCGGGCAGCACCGTGTTGACCCGGATGCGATCGGGTCCGACCTCGTGCGCCAGCGAGTACATCGCCGACGTCAGTGCCCCCTTCGACGCCGCGTACGCCGCCTGGCGGACCTGCGAGGGTGCGGCGACGGCCGACTGCGTACCGATGAAGACGACCGAACCGCCCCGCTCCTTGAGCGCCGGCAGGCAGGCCCGCGTCATCCGCAGCGTACCGAGCAGATTGACGTCGATGACCTGCTGCCACGTCGCGAAGTCCGCGTCCTGGACGCCCCCGAAGTAGCTGTCCCAGGCGGCCACATGGACCACCGAGTCGATCCCGCCGAACCGCTCACGGGCGAGTGCGGCCAGGGCCTCGCACTGCGCCTCGTCGGTGATGTCCGTCGGGCGGTACGCGGTGTGCGTGCCGTCCGGGTCGATCTCCGCGGCCGACTTGGCGAGGTTCGCCTCCGTGCGCGCCCCGAGGACGGCACGGCCGCCGTCGCGCACCACGGCGGCCGCCACCTGATGGCCGAGCCCGGCGCCGACTCCCGAGACGACGACGGTCTTTCCTTCGAGGAGCGACGACGGCATGGGGCGCCTCCCGGCTATGGCAGTTTTGCTGACGGGGCGTCAGAGTATGGGCGTCCACCGGAGGAAGGAAGAGGAAGGCAGGGGAGAGGCATGGGCGAGGACGACACCCGCAGCGACGAGGACACCCGCAGCGACACGTACGCCGAACTGGCCGCCGTCGGACCCTACGGCGTGCATCCCGGGCACGCCCTGATCACCATGGTCGAGCCGCATCCGGGCCATGAGTACGCGTACAACCGCTGGTACGAGGACGACCACTACTACGCCGGCGCGATGGCGATGCCCTGGATGTACGCGGGCCGCCGCTGGGTCGCGCCCCGCGAGCTGCAACTCCTGCGCTACCCGGAGAAGTCGGCGGTCGCCCAGCCGGTCACCGCGGGCTGCTACATCTCCACGTACTGGGTCACCGAGGGCCGCTACGGCGACCACATGAAGTGGACCGTCGGCATCAACAAGCGGCTCAACCGGGACGCCCGCGTCTATCAGGACCGTACCCACGTCTTCACGGCCTTCCAGGACCACGAGGCGACGGTCTACCGGGACGGGGCGGCGGGCCCGCGCGACTTCCACGCGCTCGACCATCCCTACCAGGGCCTGGTCGTCGAGGTCGTCGACGCCGAAGGCGCCGGGCGGCGGGCCGAGTTGCTGGAGTGGCTGCGGGCCAAGCACCTGCCGCGCGCCCTGGCCGGCTCACCCGCCGCGATGGTCACGATCTTCCGGCCGACTCCGCTGCCGGGCGACCGGATGACGTACGTGAAGCAGGTCGAGGGGGTCGACACGCGCCTGACCCTGCTCTGGTTCCTGCAGACCGATCCGCGGGAGTGCTGGCAGGAGCACTTCGCCGGGCGGGCGGAAGCGGTGGCGGAATCGGGCCTCGGGCAAGTGGAATTGGTGGCTCCGTTTATCCCCACGGTGCCGGGCACGGATATGTACGTCGATCAGCTGCGCCAGTAAAGAAGCCGAGCCCCCTCGGCCGGGACGGCGGGCCAGTCGAGAGGGCTCAATCGGTGGTGCGTATTTGGTTGTTGATCTCGCACTGTTCCCCAGGTGCGTTTGTGCGCTGTGGTGCGAATCAGCCGAGGAGTGAGGTCTCCCGGCCCACCTCGGTGACGAACGCGCGCCAAGAGGCGGCGGGGAAGGCGAGGACAGGGCCCTCGGTGACCTTCGAGTCCCGCACGGAAATCGCCTCGGAAATCGGGGACTTGACCTCCACACACGCGCCATTTCCCGTGGAATACGAGGACTTGACCCAGGTGTGCGTAGCGCCTTGGTGAATTGCCATGGTTACTCCGGTTCGCCCAGTTGTCGAGTTGCGGTCACCGCTGTGCGCGGCTTCGCCAACAGTTGTTGCTTGATGGCGTGAATGACGCTACTCGCCAACATCGATACGTGAAGGGACCGTTCACTCAACCGGATGGCATATTCCAGCGGGGTCTTCCGCCCCGACGCGGGAAAGGTGTACCGTGCGGCGCCTTCCCCGCGTAGGGGCATCACATATCCGACGTATCCGTCAGAACTCACAGATCACTTCAGCGCGCGTACTCTTTCGCGATGTCCGCGATGAGTTGGCGCGATTGATCAACATTCAGCGCCTGGGCACGCAGATGCTCGTACATGACGCTGTACTGCTGCACGTCGTTGGCCTTCTCCAGATAGAGATCGCTCGTGACGCCTTCGATGTAGACGACGCTGGAGTCCGCCGCGTCCGGGAACTCGAGAATCGCGTACTGGCCATTGAGGCCGGGGTGTGCGCCCATCTCGAAGGGAATGACCTGGACGGTCACGTGCGGCAGTTGGGACTGCTCGACGAGATGCTCCAGCTGATCGCGCATCAGATGCTTGGAGCCGACGACGCGGCGCAGCGCGGACTCGTCGAGGACGGTCCACAAGCGCAAAGGATTCTCCGGGGCCGAGATGCGCTCCTGGCGGCGCACGCGGACCTGGACGCGCTTCTCGATGTCCGTCGGCGTGGTCTCCGGCAGCGCGCCGGTGATGAGCGCCTCGGCGTACGCCCGCGTCTGCAGCAGACCCGGGACGACCTGCGGATCGTAGACGCGCAGGGACGCGGCATCGGTCTCCAGGCCGATGTAGACGCTGTACGGGATGTCGCCGAAGGAGTGCCACCAGCCCTGCTGGCGGGAGTCCTTGGCCATTTGCATGAGGGAGTCGACGATGCGGTGGTCCTCGACCTCGTACACGCCGCACAGATCGCGTACGTCGCGCTGGCTGATGGACCTGCGGCCGTTCTCGAGACGGCTGATCTTCGACTGCGAGACGAGCAGGCGCTCGGCGACCTCCTCGGCCGTCATGCCCTTGAGCTCACGGAGCCGACGCAGCTCCTGGCCCAACCGGCGTCGCCTGACGGTGGGATTGACATTGGACGCCACGGACGTGCACCTCCGACTACAACAAGCCTCTACTTTGCGTGTCTGCTGTTCAGCAGAGTGCCACCAACGCGCCGCGCACCGCTGGGAAACAGCCGATGTGAAGACGGGTGTGCGGACGGTGACGAGGACTGGTGTGAGGGGTGCGGTCCGATCGCTCGGCGCCCGTGGTGTGCGGCCGCGCGGGGCGGTGGTACCGGTGTCGTCGTCCGGACGGCCCGGTGCCGGTGCCCCGCGCGGCCCAGCGGCTCCCGAACCGGGTCTGGGGGACTGCGGTGCGGCGTGGCTGTTGCGGTGCTGGTGTTGCTGGGCGGTGCGACTGATGCCCTTGTCGTGCCTGTTGCCCTTGTTGCCCTTGGTGCCGTGACGTCACTGCTGGCTGCTCGGCCGGGACTGCCGCCCGGCCGGGCTCAGTGGGCCACGGCGCGTGCCATGGATCCGCGGCGCGGCTGCATCGGGACCACGCCTGGTTCCGGAGCGGTCCTGGCCGCCTGCCGGCCACCGCCCTGCCCGCCCGGTCCCGCTGGGGCCGGACTGCGGCGCGGCTGAGCGGCCACGCCGTTCTGGACGTCCATCACGGCGTGTGCCACGAGGCCGCCCATGGGGTCGTGCCTGATCAGATCCCGGAGCCTGGAGCGGGATGAACGCCCCTCGTTCCCGGGATACAGGTGCTTGCCGAGACCGACCGCGTGGGCCAGTGCGGCGAGCGCCGCGGTCCGTGGGTCCGGCGGTACGCCGGTGCGGATCGCGCTGTCCAGCCGGGCCCTGATGTCCCGGCTGATCGCCGTGTCCGTCGCCTGGTAGCGAGTCGTCGGCAGTACTCCGCACATCTGGCCCGATACGGCATGCACCATGCCGCACCGCTCCAGGTGCGCGAGGTAGATCTGGCGCAGCCCCAGTCGGGGCCCGCCAATCCAGTGGACCGCCCGAACCGGGCTGCCGCGCCTGCGCAGCAGTTCCAGTGCGGAGTCCAGAGTCGGATCTCCGGTCGGCCGTGGCATCACCACGGCGATACGATCCCCGTCTGGGGCTATCCGTCCGGCCAGCGCCAGCTCCACTAGCTGTGCTCCGGCCAGACCGAGGTCGAGCGACTGCGGCTGCGCTGTGGTACCCGTGGCCGGGTCCAAAGCGAGCAGCAGAAGCTCCTCCGGAATTGTTCTGCGGCTCCTGCCCATCCATGCCTCCCCGCGTGGATGAATGACAGGGTGACCCCTCTCACATTGGTCTGTCGAGAGTGCGTGACCGGTAAGTACGGGAACCAGTAGGTATGTCGTTCTCGTCTACCACGGGGGTTAAGCCCTCACACAGGACACTGGGACATGGTTCGGACAACGGGTCCGGCCGGTTCTGGCGCAACGGCAACGCGTGGCAACGCAAACGGCATGGCGTACGAGGAGGCATCGGTGGCGGGCGAGACCCCCGACAGGTCGAAGCAGCGGAAGTCGTCGGGCAAGTCGTCGGGGAACCCGACCGCTGAGCCGACCACCGACCCGCGCCTCGCGGTGGCCCGCGAGGTGCCGGCGGCGCGGTCCACCGACGCGGTGCGGGAGGACCAGGCGACGGCTGTCTTCTCGACGAAGGCGGTGACAGAGGGTGGCTCCGCCGGATCACCGGATCCGGAGCAGCCCGGCGCGTCCGGCGCTTCCGCCGCGTCCGGCGGCGAGGCGAACGGCGACGCGCGGCTGCGGGCCGCGGTGGCGGCGTGGGTCGCGGGGGACGGGCCCGCGGAGGGCGAGACTGAGGCTTCGGATGCTGACGGCGCCGGTGCCGTTGCCCGTGCCGCTTCGGAGGGCGGTGAGCCTGCGGAGGACGGTGCCACGGCTTCGGGTGACGCGTCTGCCGGGGGCGATGCCCAGGACGAGGGCGCGGCCGAGGGGGCTGCCCAGGACGAGGCTGCCGATGCCGACGTGGCCGCCAAGGGTGGCGCCTCGGCTGATGCCGCTGCCTCAGCGAAGGCCGGTACCCCGGCTGTGAGCCCCGCCTCCGAGAGCGACGAAGCCCCGGCCCCGGACGACGCCTCCGCGGACGCCGAGGCTCCTGCCCCGGCCAAGAGCGAGACCCCTGCGGCGGGCGCTGCCCCGACCGAGGGAGCGGCCAAGGCCAAGGGCGACGCCTCTGCCAAGGCCGGGGCTCCCGCCCCGGCGAAGAGCGACGCTCCCGCTGGGGGCGAAGCCGCCGCGAAGGGCGGTACGCAGGCTGTGGGCTCCGCCTCTGCGAGCGGCGAGGCTCCGACGGATTCCGCCGAGGGAGCGGCCAAGGCCAAGGGCGACGTCTCCGCCAAGGCCGGGGCTCCCGCCCCGGCGAAGAGCGACGCTCCCGCTGGGGGCGAAGCCGCTGGGAAGGCCGGTACGCAGGCTGCGAGCGAGGTCTCCGGCGGTGGCGGGTCTCCGGCTGCGGACGACGCCTCCGCCAAGGACGGGGCTCCCGCCACGGCCAAGAGCGGTACCCCGGCCGTGAGCGCCGTCTCCGGGAGCGATGAAGGCCTGGCCCCGGACGATGCCTCCGCCGACGCTGACGCTCCCGCCAAGGGCGAAGCCAAGGCTAAGAGCGGTGCCCCCGTCGGGGCTGAGGCCGCTGGGAAGGCCGGTGCGCAGGCTGCGAGCGACGTCTCCAGCGGTGGCGAGTCTCCGGCTACGGACGACGCCTCCGCCAAGGGCGACGCTCCCGCCGGGGACGAAGCCGCTGCGAAGGCCGGTACGCCGACCGCGAGTGCCGCCTCCGAGAGCGGCGACGCTCCGGCCTCGGACGACGCCTCCGCCAAGGACGCCTCCGCCAAGGACGCCTCCGCCACTCCCGCCCCGGCCAAGAGCGACGCTCCCGCCGACGCCAAGTCCAGCAAGCCCGGCAGCGACTCCAAGCCCGGAGCCGGTGTGCCCGCGAAGTCGGACAGCGACGCGAAGCCCTCGGCGGACGCGAAGCCCTCGGCGGATGCCAAGCCCTCGGCGGGCGCCAAGCCGGACGCTGATCCTGACGACGACACCAAGCCCCCGGTAGACCAAGCCACCGCCGTCTTTCGTGCGCTGCCGCCCAAGGCTGTCGATCAGCCGACCACCATGCTCAAGTTGGGCGACCACAAGCCCGGCGGCAAGGGGAAGGGCGCGGATGCAAAGGCGGGAGCAAAGGATGTAGCCGCTCCCAGGTCCGAGAGTGATGCCGAGCGCACCAGCAAGTTCGTCGCGCTCAAGCCGCTCGACGAGGCGGCCGGCGCGGGTGGCGCCAAGGCCACGGCCGAAGCCCCGGCGCAGCCGCCCGCGCCCGGCAACGTCGGCCCCGAGCGCACCACCCAGCAGCCGCTGCCGCCCAAGCCCCCGCTCGACCTGCTCGCCGAGCTGACCAACACCCCGCCGCCGCCGGAGACCCCGGTCCGCACCGCCGTGCGCCGGGTGAAGATCTGGACGCCGCTGGTCCTGCTCCTGGTGATCGTCTTTGCGGTCGTACAGGCAGTACGGCCTCTCCCGACGCCCACCCTGAAGCTCACCGCGCAGGACTCCGTCAGCTTCGAGGGCGGTAAGCCGACCATGCCGTGGCCGGGGGAGGGCCAGGCCGCGATGGACGTGAACGGCATCGGCACGTTCGGCACCTCCGGCGACCAGAAGCCCGTACCGATCGCGAGCATCGCGAAGGTCATGACGGTCTATCTGATCCTCCGCGACCACCCGCTGGAGAAGGGCGACAAGGGTCCGAAGATCCCCGTCGACGCCGCCGCCCAGAAGCACTACGAGACGGGCAAGCCGGCCAACGAGTCGGTCGTCAAGGTCACCGAGGGCCAGAAGATCACCGAGTACGAGGCCCTCCAGGCGGTCATGCTCCCGTCCGCCAACAACGTCGCCAAGCTCCTGGCCCGCTGGGACACCAAGAGCACCTCCGAGGACGAGTTCGTCGCGAAGATGAACAAGACGGCCAAGGAGCTGGGCATGAAGAACACCCACTACACGGACCCCAGCGGCCTGGACAAGACGACCGTCTCCACCGCCGAGGACCTCGTGAAGCTCGGCCGGGCCGCGATGAAGAACCCCGTCTTCAACGAGATCTCCCGGCAGCCCAACTACATCGACCTCAACGGCGACAAGCAGAAGAACTTCTTCGGCCTCGTCCCGACCGTCGCGATCGGCATCAAGACCGGCACCACCACCGCGGCCGGCGGCAACATCCTCTTCGCCGCGAAGAAGGTGATCGACGGCGAGGAGCAGACGATCATCGGCGCCGCTCTCGGCCAGTACGGCGACAACGGCGTGGCCAACATCGACGAGGTCACCGCCGTCACCCGCAAGCTCATCGAGGCCGGCCAGGAGGCGCTCACCGCGAAGACCATCGTGAAGAAGGGCGATGTGGTGGGAGAGGTCGAGGACGGGCTCGGCGGGTCCACGCCCGTCGTCGCCACCAAGGACGTCTCGGCGGTCGGCTGGTCGGGCCTGACGGTCAAGCTGGAGCTGAACGACCGGAAGGGCAAGACCATCCCGCACTCGGCGAAGGCGGGAACCGAGGTCGGCGTGCTGAGCGTCGGCGACGGCAAGGGCGGCGCGGTCGAGGTGCCGGTGGCCCTGCAGAGCGACCTCGTCGAACCGGGCTTCGGCGACAAGCTGACGCGTGTGGGCTGACGCTCAAGGGCTTGATGCCTGTGGACTGCCGTGGTGGGCCATCCGCCCCGGTCCGGGGGTTTGTGTCCCCTTCCCGGGAGGGAAGGGGACACAGGCTTTCACCGGCGTAGTGCCTCCGCAGGCGGCACGCGGCTGGCGCGCCACGCCGGATAGAGGCCGGCGAGCAGCCCGGTTACCAGGCCGGTCACAGGAGCCGCGACCAGCACCGCGGGGTGAGTGACAGGGGTCCACTCGCGGAGGTAGGCGACGGTGACGACCGCGACGGTGCCCGCAGCGGCTCCGACGAGGCCGCCGAGAGTGCCCAGGACGCCGGATTCTGTGAGGAACTGGAGGGTGACGTGGCGGCGCCGGGCGCCCAGCGCGCGGCGGAGCCCGATCTCACCGGTCCTTTCCAGTACGGCGACGAGCGTGGTGTTGGCGATACCGACCGCTCCGATAACCAGGCACACCCCAGCCAGCAACAGAAAGAGCTGCTCCAGGTCGCCGGTCACCGTGGTGCGCAGCGTTCGTGGGTCGGACGGGGGCACGGCCGCGAATCGCTCGGGATGAGCGGGGTCGAGCGCCATCGCGGTCTCTCCGGCCAGTTGCTGTGCCGCGCCGAGCCGGGTGGAGACGAGCATCCGGGCGCGTTCGCCCGGTTCGGGTCCGCCCCAGAGCACCTCTGCTGTGCTCCGGGGTACCACGACGGACAGCAGCAGGTCGGGCTTGCGTTCCACATCCTCGATGATGCCTATGACGGTGAACGGTGCATCGTCGATGAAGATCGCCGGGTTGCCGCGCAGGCTCGTGATGCCGAGGCGTGAGGCGAGGGCGCTGCCGATGACGGCGACTCGCTCGTGGCGCTGCTCGTGGAAACGGTCGAAGACGCGCCCGTGGCGCAGCTGTGCCCCGGCAGCCCGCAGGACACCGGGAGAGGCGGCCACGGTCGTAGCGCGCTCCCGTTCGGCGCCGGGCGCTGAGGATGCACCGATCAGATTGTTCCGACCGAGTCCCACGGTCCAGTAGACGCCCGCGTGGAGACTGCCGTTGAGCTGTTCGATCCGGGAGTCAGAGTCAGCGGGAAAGGAGTTGGCGACGGTGTCGGAGTCCGTGCCGCCGGTGTCCTTGACCGTCACTTCGGTCGCGGTGAGCTGGTTGAAGCGGGCGTCGATCTGCGACGAGGCTGTGGCCGTCAGCCCCAGCACGGTGACCAGAGTGCCCACGCCGAGCACGGTGCCCAGTGAGGTGAGTGTGGACCGTCCCGGTCGCTGCAACACGCCAGCCAGCGCTTCGCTCAGCAGATCCCGAAGGCCGAGGTGGGAGCGGGTGCGGTCGGCCCGCGCCCGGCGGATCAGGCGCACGGTGCCGCTCCGTTCGGTTCTGCTGCCGTATGGGTCGCCCGGGTGGAGTCCGGGCCACCACGCCGTATGTCGCTGACTTCGCCGTCCCGGATGTGCAGTCTGCGGTCGCCGCGGTCGGCGACCTCCGGGGCGTGGGTGATGACGACTAGTGTCATGCCGTCCTGGTGCAGGGCGTCGAGGAGGTCGAGAACAGCGGCCGCGGTCGCTGTGTCGAGGTTTCCAGTGGGCTCGTCGCACAGCAGGAGCGAGGGAGCGGTTGCCAGTGCTCGGGCGATGGCCACACGCTGGCACTCACCGCCAGAGAGCCGCGTGGGTACCGCGTTGAGGCGGTGGCCGAGGCCTACCCGCACCAGGGCGTCGCGGGCCAGTGCGGTGCGTTCGTGCCGGGCCACAGCCGGGTTGTAGAGCATTCCCAGCATGACGTTTTCCACAGCGCTGCGGTGCGGGACGAGATGGAAGGACTGGAAGACGAAGCCGATACGGCCGCCGCGGAGAGCAGTGCGGTCTCGTTCGGAAAGGGTCGTGGTGTCGGTGCCGTTGAGGAGGCAGGTGCCCTGGGTCGGCGCATCAAGAAGCCCGGCGATATTGAGGAACGTGGACTTGCCGGACCCGGAGGGGCCCGTGATGGTGACGTACTCGCCGGGGTGGATGCGGATGTGGCAGGGCTTCAGCGCCTCCACGGGGGGCGGGCCGGCGTAGGTGAGAGCGGCCCCGCGCATTTCCAATACGGGGGTAGTGGCCTCAGGGGTCGGCATGCGTGGGGTCACTGGACACGCCTGCTGCGGGCGGTGGACTCGACACCGACGGAGACGGCGTTGCCTTGCCGCAGCTTCCCGCCCCCGGTCGGAGTGACTTCGATATAGCCGTCACCGGATATGCCGGTGCGTACCGGTACCCGTCGCTGCTCACCGTCCGAAGTGCACACCGTGACAGCCGACTTGTCGTCGGCGCCGGAGGTGACCGCCGAGAGGGGTACCACCAGCACCTTTCCGTCTGATGTCGCCGCTTCCACGGTGAGGCGCACGTCCTGGCCGGACAGCTTGGGGTGGAGCGGTTTGTCGGGGGCGACGATGAACGCGTACCCGGCGCGGGAGTCGGGTGCGCCGTCCTGCTTGCCGTCGGACAGTTCGCGGGCAACCGACCTGACCGTGCCGCTCGCGGTCGTACCTGTGATCTCGGAAGAGATCTCGACCTGCTGGCCCGTGCGCACCAGGTTCTTCTCGTCGGGCCTGAGGACGCCGCGTACCGTCAGGTCACCAGTGCTGAGTGTCACCAGCTTTTCTCCCGGTTCACGCCCGGCCCGTGCGGGCACGGTCTCCACGCGCGCCGGGAAGGTTGGTACGTAGACCAGCTCGGAGACCGGGACGACCGGGACCATGGACGATCCGCCGGTGGCGCCTTCGGCCTTCTCTCCGCCTCGTGACGGGTCATAGCCGAGAGACTCATAGAGACGTTTGACGGCTTGCGCGGTGCCGGTGCCGAACCGTCCCGGGGCATCGCCCTCGGTGCCGAAACCCGTTTCGGCCAGGGCCTTTTGCAGCTGGGCAACATCGTCGCCATGCAGACCGGGCCGCAGGTCACGATAGGCGGGGAGGCTGCCGCGGAGCACGAAGACGGGGCGCCCGGAGACTTCGACGAGGACTTGGCCCGGCGACACTTTGTCGTCTGGCTTGACCTTCACACGGGTGACGATGGATCGGGAGGAATCGCTTCCGCCTGGACCGGCCGTGCTGATGTCCAGGGTGTGCGAGGCCCGGACGAGACCACGGGTCACCACAGTGTCCTTGAGGACGCGTCGTTCCACCGGTGCGGTCAGCACATCCGGTTCGGGGGGACCGGCCTCGGCTGCGGCTTGCTGCGGCGACTTGATCAGCTGGCCCGCTGCCGCTCCTGTGCCGGTCAGGAGGACCGCTCCGGCGACCAGGATCACCACCGTACGGCGCCGCCTGCCCAGTGTCGTCGCTTGCTCGGTCGTCATGGTTCTTTCCCTCCGGCTTGC
The DNA here is from genome assembly GCF_044457025.1 of Streptomyces sp. NPDC050658. Lineage (NCBI taxonomy): Bacteria > Bacillati > Actinomycetota > Actinomycetes > Kitasatosporales > Streptomycetaceae > Streptomyces > Streptomyces sp. NPDC050658. The sequence goes on along the minus strand of NZ_JBITGM010000011.1, from coordinate 7,778 downwards.
CGTGCGGCACAGGGTCAATTCCGGCTCAAGCTATCCGGAATCACCCGTCTCGGAAGTGAATATTTTGGACATATGGCATAAAGCTTGGTGAGTGTTGTCGTAAATGCGCCATGAGTGCAGGTTTGGTTTGCAAAGTTCAACTGGAAACCGGTAGATCAGTTTGGTCACGAATTGACTGTTTCGTAATTGAGGGAGAAGAAGATGAACAAGAAGCTGCGCAGAGTCGCGGTGGTGCTCTCCGGTGCCTGCCTCGTGATAGGCGTCGGCGCATCGGCATCGGCGACGGACAAGAATGTAGGCACGAAGGCATGCGACGCCGGGTGGGATTTCGCCCTGCGCTACAAATCGAATCAGCAAGGTGCTTACCGGTATTTCGGTTACTCCGAGGGGAATTTCGACCGAGGTGCCAGCTACCTCGGCCCCTTCCGCTATTGCGATGACACGCGTGCTCCATACAAGAGTGGGTCGGGGAAGCCGGTCAAGAACAATGCGGCCTCTGCCCGGAACAAGAGCGGCACCTACAAGGCCACGGTCTATTTCAACAGTTGGTGGAAGGGTGCTTCCGACACTCTCCGTCCGAACACGTCCAGGAATCTGAACAACACCTACAACCAGAACGCTTCCTTCAAGTGGCACAGCTGACCCGGCCAGGGAAGCGGAGGTTTGAGGACATGACTGGCGGCAAGAGCGGCAGGTCGCGTGGCCTTGTGGTGCGGTGGGCGGCCTGTGCGCTGACGGTGGCCGTGGTGTCCGGCTGTGCGAGCGGCGGCGAATCAGACAAACCGGCGGGCGATGGGGCCGCCGACGGTGCGTGGGCACTCCCCGTGGAGGCATATCTGCCGACGAGAAAGGAGGAGCAGGCGATCACGCAGGCGCGTGCTGCGCTGGTGAAGGACTGTATGGAAGCGCAGGGGTTTTCGTACAACCAGCCCCCCGAACTTCCCGAGATCGGCGGTCAATCGTTGACTGACGGGCGCTATGGGATCTGGGAACGTGACGATGTCGAGCGATGGGGATATCACCCTGACCCGGAACGGCTCAAGGCGCATGAGGAAGCCACGGCACAGGTCACAGATCTCACGCAGGAACTCTCGCAGGCCGAGCGCACGGCCCTGTATGGAAAAAGCGAAGGGCCGGCCGAAGGGCATGGGATCGGCGGCTGCGCGCGGGAAGTATCGGTGAAGCTGGGCGAGGGCACCACCGGCGAGAGCTTCACGGAGCTGGCCGAGGCGATGGCCAACGATGCGCACAGCAGAGCTCAGCGGGAGCCCGTCGTGCGAAAGGCATTCGAATCCTGGTCGGCCTGTATGAAGAAGCAGGGCTATGACTACCAAACCCCGATGGATGCCAATGACGACGCGGCTTTCGCCGAGCAGGAAATCAGCGATGCGGAGCTCGCGGTAGCCCTCACAGACCTCGACTGCCGCGAGAAGCACCGGGTCAATCAGACCTGGTACGAGCAGGAGACGCGTTGGCAGAAGCGGCTTATCGAGGAGAAGTCAGTCCCGCTGCACGCGGTGCGGAGGCAGACTGCTGACGTGGTGCGCAAGGCGCAGCAGGTACTCGAAGGGTCCCGCTAGGGCGCGGCCGGGCCCGAGGCGGCTCCAGCCAGCCGAGCTGTTGGGCCTTGGCGCCCAGCGCAACTCTCCCGGGCGCTTCCAGACGGAGCATCAGGGTGTGGACGCGTCGCTGCACCGTGCGCTGGCTCATCCCCAGCCGCCGGCCAATGGCCGCGTCGTCGAGGCCGCTGTAGAGCAGTTGCACGATCAGCAGCTCCTGTCCGTTGCAGCCCTCCGGCGCAGCACCTGCAGGCCGTGATATCTCGGGTCGGGTCATGTGGTCGCCTCTGCGGTGATGTCATTCCGGCTGTCGTGGCCCGCACGGCCACCACGTCCTGTTCGTGGTCGTGGTGGCCGTGGCCTCTGGGCGTGGGGTTCAGCGCTTGCGTTGCCGTTGGGCCAGCCGGTTCGCCTGCTCGCGTCGCGAGGCGGCCACCACGTCCACCTCCGCGCCGGCCCCCTCGCCCGGGGTCGCTTCTCCTGTGCGCAGCTTGTCGGCGACCTGGCGCACCCGTTCGTCGTTCGGGCCGCGGTCGAGGTAGAAGAGCGACTCGTCGACCGGATTGTTGTCGCCGCCCCAGCGGATCACGCCTTGGCAGTCGGCGAGGATGTCGCGCACCACCAGTTCCTGGAGCGGGAAGAGCCCGCCCTTCGCGGCGGCGCCCGGGCGGATGCGCACCGCGGTGCCGGAGGCGAGATTCGACTCGGGCAGGTCCTTGTGCAGGCCGTCGATCGGGCGCCAGCCGGCCAGGTCGATCCGGGGGAGCTGCTCGACCTCGTAGTGGAAGCGCCGGATGACGTGGAGCAGGATCATCTCCGCGTCGCCGATCCGGACGTCGACCTCGAGGCCGGTACCGGGGACGGGGCGGGTCCACACCGTGGAGATGTGGTTCGCCTCCTTCTCCAAGGGCCAGCCGTTCGCGGACGTGGGCGCCTCGGAAGGCGCTGCCTTCCGGTTCTGCGCGGGCGACGCCATGGCCGTGCCCGTTGCGAGAGAACCCACCGCGACGGTGGCCGTGATGACGCCGGCATGTTTCATCACGTTCCGTCGTGATAAGCCGTCCCGCATGTCGTGCTGCATGTTTTCTGTGCCTTTCTCAGAGGGTGATGAGGACGATCGTCGGCAGGAGCGTGGCCAGGACACTGAGCGACCAGTACACGCGCGGGGTGAGAGTGGTCCTGCGCCGGAGGGGCCGGTTGGCCAGCCACCAGAGCAGGCTGTAGAGGCCGACGACGGGGACGACGATCGGCAGCCAGACCAGCATGCCGTCGTTCTCCGTCGGTTCCCTTGTGGTCAGGCCGAGTTCGGCGAGCGGCCAGTTCGCCGCGAGGTACCACAGCAGCCAGATCGGTATCACTGCCGGTATGCCGAGCAGCACGTTCACCAGGAGCGGCGCCGACCAGTGCCTTGTCATCCGTTCTCACCCTCCGTTCGTGACGGTCGTCACTTGCCGCGCGACAGGGCGTTGTAGTTCTCCAACACCTTGTACAGGCCGACCAGTTCACGGCCGTACTGCTTCGCGTCGGCACCGGTCCCGTTGTAACGGGCCAGCAGGGCCTGAGTGTCGGCCAGGCTGGTGGTCAGGCTCGGCCGGGCGATGCCGAGCTGGTGGGCGTTGTAGATCGTCAGGTACGCGACCGAGCGGATGTTGTACGTCTCGTCCTCGTTGAGCTTCTTCCACACTGCCCGGGTGTCGGCACTGGTGAGCGGCGTGCCGTTGATGATCTTCTGCTGCATGCAGTAGTTGCGGGCCGCGATCGTCACCCAGGCGAAGATCTGCCCCCAGCCGGTGCTGCTGTCGTCCTTCACGCCCTTCTTGACCAGTTCGTCGGCGGCGGCGTCCCCCGGGTTCAGCTTCCGCAGCTCCCACAGCACCGGCGCCTGGATGAGGGCCTTGCGGAGCTTGAGCTGTCGCGCCATCGAGGTGAACAGCCAGTCCGCGCTGAGCACCATGTCGAATGCCTTGGTGGTGGGGACGCCGCCCAGGGTGGCCCAGTCCTTGTCGTTCCACTCGTCTCCGCCGGTCTCGGGGACACCGATCGACGTCAGGTAGTTCTGGACGTCCTTCAGCATCGCGTCCCGGTAGGCCTTCTTGTCCAGGTCCCTGTCCGCGCCGCTGAGCGAGGACCCGGCGTCGAAGTCGCCCTGGCCTGCGTCGCGGCCGGACGCGATGTTGTTGTCGATCTCGATCTTGCCGTCGCCCGAGCCGACGCTGATGGTGGCGATCTGGTCGAAGGCCCAGTTGGTGGGCAGCGGGTAGCCGAGGTTGCCGGAGAAACCGCTGGACATGTCGGAGACGAAACTCGTCGCGGAGTACCCGGCGTCCGCGACGCGTTGGCATACGTTGCGCGGACCGTAGACGCCCACGCCGTACCCGGAGTTCTCACCGATCGTCCGCATCACTCCGCGGAAGTGCGGAATCACGTACTCGGTGACCTCGCCGTCCATGGCGTCGTAGTCGACCGCGAAGTAGATGATCGTGCCCGGCTTGAACCCGTGGACCCGGGCCCATTCGATCGCGCGGAACGCGTCGCCGGCGCCCTGGTTGTAGCTGAAGTAGTCCGCCGACCGGCTCCACGTCTGGAAGATTGGGAAGCAGCGCAGACCGGCCTTCTTGATGGTGGCCAGCTCGCCGGGCTGGATCTGCTTCTCCTTCAGGTCTCCGCTCGGATTGGGGTCCGGGTTGTACAGGTACCGGCCGACGTACTTGTACCCGGCGCTCTTCAGCGCCGCCGCGCGGGCCGGAGTGATCATGGTGACGCCGTCGCAGGCCGTTCCCTTGCGGGACTGATCGCCGTATGAGACGAGCAGCGAGGCCCAGGTCTCGAAGTCGCCGAGGCCGGTGACCTTGAGCTTGCTGAAGGACTGGAAGCTCTCCACGCCGGCCTTCACCTCGGCGGTGAAGTTCCCGAAGGGGACTTTGCGCTTGTTGAGGATCATTGCCCCGGTGAACAGCATCGCCCAGACACCGGTGGTGCCGACCGAGACCGTGTGGGACTTCAGGCCGGACCGGGTGCCAGGGCCGAAGGCGCCGTTGGCGACGCCGTCGGCCATGCCCAGCTCGTACTGGATCGCGAGCAGCATCGACTTGGCGACGTCCCGGGAGTGGTGACCGTCGCAGGGTATGGCGTAGTAGTCCTTGCGCAGGATGTACTTGCCGTTCAGCCACTGCTGAATGGACCGGATGGTGTCCGAGCCGCCGCTGATGGTGACGTAGGCGTCCATGTTGAACAGACCCTTGACCACCTTCGGCCACAGGGAGCTGTCCGGGTAGGTGCCGTCCACCCCCATGTTCTTGTGCAGCCTGGCTATGGATGCCTTGACCCGGTCGTTGTACTTGCCGTCGATGTCGCCGCCGTCGTAGCCCTTGCAGTACAGGGCCGCCTGGATGATGCGGCAGAAATTGGCGGACGGGATGGTCTTCTCGTCGAGCTTGCCGTACTTTTCGGCGATCGTGGCCAGGGTGGTCGGCCCGAAGGCGTTCGACAGGGCCTTGATGCCCATCTCGTACTGGAGCGCCCGGGTCAGGGCGTACATCGTGGGCCAGCCGGTTTTCCCGTCCTCCGCCAGTTTGGATAAGCCGAGTGTGGCACCGTTGTTGTAGGTCGTGTTCACGAACCTCTGGGCACGCTTCACCATCTCGTCGGCCATGGGTCTCCTCCTGCCGCCCGGGTCGTGGCAGGCGGTCTCATGCCGCCGAGTCGTCCCGTGGAGGCGTTGTGTGGTGGCGTGCCGGCCCGGCAGAGCTCGGGGCGGGCACGCCAAAGGTGCGCCTGGTGGCGCTGGGGCAGCTTGGGCTGCACTTGCTGTTGATGAGGCAGGTGTCGCGCGATGCAGCGGACCACGGTCCGCCAATCGGTGGACCATCCGCGGTAGTTGAAGAGCCCCCTTTGACTGCCGCCGGTCGAAGCGATGACGTGATCCGGATAATGATCATCATTTTCCGAATTCGAGCCATATCCAGTCAAGGTCGAAATGGGATGAAGTATCCTGATTTGCCGAATGTAAAGAGATGTTTGGTGTGCACTCGTGATCAATCAGGTATGAAAATCGTGGGCAACCCTGCAACTGCTTCGAGCGTCGTGGGAGGCGGCTGCTCCGGGCGCCCCTCCACGCCTGCGTGCTAGCGTCACAAGCTCGGGGGGCAGTACGCCGGGGTGAAGGACAGGGGTTCCGGGACGAACGCCTCACTGACTCGGACCCGGGTACTCCGGAGACACGGACAACACGGGGAGAGCCTTCAGTGGCCACAGCGGAGCCGACGCGAGCCGACGACGCCGATCCTGACGGCACCGGTGGCGGCAGCACCCGCACCGGCGCCCGAATAAGGCTGCCCGCGCAGCGCCGCCCCGAGCCCGCAGCCCCCGAGCCGACCCCTCGGGCCAAGCGGATCCTGCGTCACCCGGTGACCATCGCGACCCTCTCCGCGGCCGTGCTGCACCTCGTCTGGTTCTTCGCCTTCGCCAGCGGCGGCGGCGACCTCGCCGCCCAGGACGCCTGGGCGGAGTTCGTCGGACGGCACCCGGACTCCGCGTACAACCTCGCCTGGTACGGCGGGATGCACCCGGTGTCGTACAGCGTCGTGTCGCCGTATCTGATGTCGGTGCTCGGCGTGCGGACGACGATGATGGTCGCCGGGACGCTCTCGGCGGCGCTCCTCACGATGATCCTGATCCGCAGCCGCGCGGTGAAGCAGCCGCTGTGGCCCGCGCTGATGGGCGTCTTCGCGCTGCTCTGCAACGCGATCTCGGGCCGCGTGACCTACGGACTCGGCCAGATGTTCGCCCTGATGGCGGTCGCCGCCGTCTTCTGCTGGCCCTACCGCTGGCGGTACAAGCGGTGGGCGAAGGCCCTGGTCGCCGCGCCGTTCGCGGCGCTCGCCACGATGGGCAGCCCGGTCGCCGGGCTCTTCGTGGGCCTGGTCGCCGTCGCGCTGTTCCTCAGTAAGCGCTACCCCGGCGCGTACGCGCTCGGCCTCGCGCCGGCCGTCGTCGTCGGCATCTCCGCCTGGCTCTTCCCGTTCTCCGGCACGCAGCCGATGTCGTTCGGGTCGGCGTCTCTGCCGCTGCTCTACTCCGGGTTCGTCTTCTTCCTCGTACCGAAGCAGTGGAAGACGGTCCGGATCACGACGGCGGTCTACGCGGCGTTCGTGCTCGGCGTCTGGCTCATCAACTCGCAGATCGGCTCGAACATCACCCGCCTCGCGATGTCCTTCGCGGGCGTCGCGCTGCTCGCCGCACTGCCGTACGTCGTGCCCAAGTCCCGCCAGTGGTACCTGATCATGGTGGGCATCGTCGGGTTCGTCGGCTGGATCGGCTTCAAGGCCGGGGACGACGTCGTGCACGCCAGGCCGGTCGCGTCCTGGACGCGTGAGCTGGCGCCGCTGGTCAACGAGTTGCAGGAGGTAGGCGCGGAGAAGGGCCGCGTCGAGGTGGTGCCCGCGCGCAGCCACCGCGAGGCGTCCGCCCTCGCCCCGTACGTGAACCTCGCCCGCGGCTGGAACCGGCAGGCGGACATGGAGCGCAACCCGCTCTTCTACGACGACACCCTCAACTCGGCCAACTACCACGAGTGGCTGCAGCGCTGGTCCGTGCATTACGTGGTGGTGCCCAAGGGCGAGCCCGACGGCGACGGCGGCAAGCGGGAGGCCGCGCTCGTGGAGAAGGGCCTGCCCTATCTCGAGCAGGTGTGGGTGGACTCCAACTGGCAGCTGTACGAGGTCAAGGACCCGACCCCGCTGGCCGATCCGCCCGCCGTGGTCAAGCGCGCCGAACAGGGCGAGTGGACGATCGACGTGAAGGAGCCGGGCCGGGTCCTGATCCGTGTCCCGTACTCGCCGTGGCTGAGCATCGTCGACGCCGAGGGCAAGGGCGTGGAGCGGCCGGAGGAGACCGAGGAGTCCAAGCAGCGGCGCGAGTCCGACGACGACCTGCCCAAGGAGTTCGAGAACCGCAACGGCTGCCTCATCGAGGCGGAGGAGAACGCCGACGGCGACAAGTGGACCGAACTCCTGGCCCCCGGCCCCGGCACCTACCGCCTCGGCGCCCCCTACCAGCTCCCGCGCGGCACGGCCTGCCCGGAGGAGCTGGCGGAGAGCGGGCGTTAGGGCCTAGGGCCTGTCCCGCGGATCATGCCGCGGGCCGCGGGGTCTGGCACGCCGATCTGCGGCGTTGTCGCCGGTTGCCGGCTTCCCCAAGCTCTCGGCTGCGCTCGAGCAG